>JAHBUO010000099.1 GCA_019638025.1 Ignavibacteriaceae bacterium | reverse complement strand
TACATTCATTACATTAATCAATAAGCTGTCAAGGAATGATCCTCGACATTCATATGCTTTTTTCTTGTCTTTAACTTTCCCGCACCTTAAAAAATTGCTCATATAGTGCTATCAACCTACCTTCTAAATTCTAACTACTATCTACTTATTTACAGTGCCTGTTTCTTTTCGTTCTTTTCTTACGCTAAGAAAAGAACATGATTTAGAAAGAATAGATTTGTAGATGAATATAGCTAAAGCATTATAATAAAATGTCGAGGAATGCTCCTCATCAGCCATGCAAAAAAAACTATCTCTTCTACTAAAATAATTTCTAAAATCTCCGATAGTATAGTGTGATTCTATTGTCTTCTCACTACTTTGTGGTAGGGTGAAATCAATAGGAGCTAAACTAATCATTTTTCAATTATCGTTGGGGATTACAATGAAAAGATTGTTCCTTATATTATTTTTAACATTTTCACTTCAAATTACCTTCGCCCAAAACGGCGGTTATGCTTTACAGTTCGACGGAGTGGATGATTATGTAAATATTGGTGATCATGCTTCACTACAGTTAAGCAATTCTGTAACAGTAGAAGCATGGATTTATCCGACATACTTTGATCCAGCAGGATATCACGTTAATGTAATTATTGAAAAAGCCGGGTCTAGCGGATATGGCTATCAGCTAAGATGCGGTGGGAATGGACAGATTGAATTTTTAATTGGTGGTTCAGACTGGGGTAGTGCAGGTGCAACAAGCCCTATATCTTCATTATCGTTAAATACGTGGACACATGTTGCCGGAACTTATAATGGTTCTACTATGAAACTATTTGTCAACGGAAAGGAAGTTGCGTCAACTAGTGTAAGTATTACTATGAACACTAGTGGTTTTAATGGAAACATCGGCAGATCGGCACAGTATACAACAAGGCTTTTTAAGGGCTCAATTGATGAAGTCCGCATTTGGAGCAGTGCCCGCACCGAAGCCCAAATCAAAGCCAACATGTATAAAGAACTTGCCGGGAATGAAACTGGACTTGTTGCATATTACAAAATGAGTAACGGCACCGGAACAACACTAGCCGATAACAAAACAAGTGGGACTAATACCGGTACAATAAGCGGTGCAACCTGGAAAGCCTCCGGTGCTTTTGCCGGGTCAAGGCAAGCATTAGATTTTGACGGATCTAATGACTATGTAGATTTTACAACCGATCCGAGTTATAATAATACCGCAATTACTATAGAGGCATGGATAAAACCAGTTTTTAATAATGAAGAAAAGCCAATTGTTACATGGTACTCAGCCTATAATAATGTTATCGAGTTTAGGAGAGGGAGCGGCAGACTTGAATTTGGAATGAATGACGGTTCTTTCGGGGCTGTTGCAGGAAATACAACAATAACTTCAGGCAATTGGACTTATGTTGCAATGACTAAAGAAGGTAATAATGTCAAGTTGTATGTAAATGGAGTTCTTGATGGAAGCGGAACATTGACTAAAACAAATGCTCCCTCTCAATTTTACATAGGTTATTTACCGCATTATAATCCTTACTTTACGGGGCAAATAGATGAAGTTCGCATCTGGCATGAAGTTCGTTCCGAATCACAAATTCGGGAAAACATGATGAGAAATCTAATCGGTAATGAAACTAATCTTGTTGCCTACTATAGATTTGACCATTATGATGGTACTACTTTATACGATATGACCGCCAACGGTTATAACGGAACATTAACAAATATGGATGCCGCAACCGATTGGGTTTCTTCAACAGCATTTAACACATGGATTGGTTCTGAAAGCTCAGCGTGGTCAACCGTAGGAAATTGGAGTCGTGGCTCTGTTCCTTCTGCAACTGATAATGTCGGTTTGTATAAATGGGATTTAGGTAGTGAGGCGGAAATAAGTGGTACCCCGGGTATGTTTGCACTCCTCTTTGCTTCTTCTTCAAATCCTACAATAAGTTCCAACTTTAATTTAAATGGTAATCTTATTCTACAAAGAAATATCAATATTGGAACAAACACTGTTTTCCTTAATAACATAAATAGCATTTCAAATCTTGTTGAAGGTTCTTATAAACTATCTGCTACAACCGGTTCCATTTATACAACTAAGAGTTTGAACAATATCTCTAACTTAAATGTTGCGGGACTCGGTGCAACCATAACTACAATTGCTAATTTGGGGTCCACAACAATTAGAAGAAGACACGCTCAAGTCAGCCAAGGACTTAGTAAGAGTATTCTTCGTACTTATGAGATATCACCTACCACTAACATCGGACTAAATGCTACTCTCGTCTTCAATTATCTTGATGATGAATTGAACGGATTAAATGAATCAAACTTAAAACTATACAAATCAAATGTACTTGGCACCGAGTGGACGAAACAAGAACTAACCTCCATTAATACCACAAATAATACGGCTACACTAACAGGTATTGATGGATTTTCTTATTGGACTCTTGCAGAAAGCAATGACCCTCTTCCGGTAGAACTAACTTCATTTAACGCAATAGTTGAAAAGAATAATATTACCTTAACCTGGCAAACGGCAACAGAACAAAACAACTATGGATTTGAAGTGGAGCGGTCAGCTGTATGTAGTCAGAATGAGGAATGGAAAACAATCGGCTTTATTGAAGGAAACGGTAACTCTAATTCACCAAATAATTATTCTTTTACAGATAACTCTCCTCTTTCAGGTTTAGTTAAATATCGATTAAAGCAAATAGACAACGACGGAAGTTTTACTTACAGTGAATCAGTTGAAGTTGAAATTGAAAATATTCCTACTGAATATACTCTTTATCAGAATTACCCGAACCCTTTTAACCCGAGTACAACAATTAAATTCGGTTTGCCGAAAGATTCTCATGTAATACTTGAAATATTCAATATTCTCGGCGAAAAAGTAGCTACTTTAATCAATCAAGAAATGCAAGCCGGCTTTCATAATTTTCAATTTTCAATTTTCAACTTTCAATTATCAAGCGGAATTTATGTTTATCGATTAAAAGCGGGCGAATTTGTGCAAAGTCGTAAATTATTGATGATAAAATAGTTTCTAATAACTTTATATCAGCATATTAGCAGAAAAATTTAAAACTATTTTGGGACGTTTAACTTTGAATAAATACAATTTTTTTATGTCTATTATTTTATTTTTTCTTTTACTTTAACTTAAATTCCCAAACACATTTAGGAGAAGAATGTGGTGATGAGCATGGATGGATTTATTGGGATGATGGCTGATATTATTGCGACGGAATCTCACTTACTCATTTTGACGCAGGTTGTCTGCAATACGCGGCTCACTTAGATGAACCTTGCGGACATTTTGATTTGATAGGATGGATATCTTATGATGACGGTTGTTACTATTGTGACGGATATACTTTCACTTTATTCGATCTAAATTGCAGTTCTTTTCCGGTTGAATTAATTTCATTTGGTGGCGAAGTATCAGAAAAGGAAGTTATTTTAAGGTGGCAAACAGCTACAGAACAAAACAACTATGGCTTTGAAATAGAACGTTCCGTAGCACAGATTAGTAATCTGCGCCACGAATGGGAAAAAATAGGTTTTGTGGAAGGAAATGGGAATTCAAATTCGCCAAAAGATTATACCTTTGTTGATTCTCAAACCTTCGAGCTTTGTCAAAATCTCGAAGGTTTTGATGGGAAAATTCAGTATAGGTTAAAACAAATTGATACAGACGGCACATTTGAATATTCCGAAATTGTAGAAGTTGAAATCGAATTACAATTACCGACAAAATTTGAATTATTCCAGAACTATCCAAATCCATTTAATCCATCTACTACAATCAAGTTTGGCTTGCCGAAGGATTCTCAAGTTTCTTTGGAAATATTCAATATTCTCGGCGAAAAAGTAGCTACTTTGATTGATAAAGAAATGCCAGCAGGTTATCATAACTTTCAATTTTCAACTTCTTTTATCAAAAACTCTTAAAAAAATAATGAAACGGCTGAAGCCGTTAAATAAAGTTTCGTTATCCGTTCAAATACCAACACTTAAAAGTGTTGGTTAATATTAACCAACAACTTCAGTTGTTGGCAAGAAGATACTAAAAACATGTCCCACTTTTCCGCTACCTTCGGGATTTTCACAAAATTTTTCATTTATTTATGTAAAAAAACCCCGAAGGGGTTTAATATGAATAACCATACATAAAATGTGTGGAAAAACCGAAAACAAACAAACAACACTACCCCGAAGGGGTTGAACTTGTTTCTGAATGAATGAGCGAATGATTGCATGAAAGGGAATAAAGTTGGACTTGTTCTTTTTGAGGTTCAAATTCTTGGTAAAAAATTATTTGTGTAACCTGCAATTATTTTTAGCGAATTGAAGAAAAAAAATAATGATGTGGAATTTGCAAAAATTTACGAACCTGTTTCTTTATAATTATCGATAAAAAAGGAAGGAGTAACGCCTGTTTCTTTCTGAAAAGCTCTTCGAAAAACAGAACGATGTTTAAATCCAACTTGATTTGCCAAACCTTCGATTGTCAATCTTTCAGCTTCCCCATTTTTTATAAATTGAATCGATTCTTTGATTCTGAGAGAATTTATATAATTATTAAAATTGATTTTTAAAATTCCATTAAGCGCTTTCGAAAGATAAGTCCTATTTGTACCTAAAAGTTCAGCGGCTTTTTCAAGGTCTATTTCTGAATCTAAAAATTTCTTCTCAGTTTCCATTAAACTTTTGAAATTTTTGCTTATTTCAATCAAATTTGAATCATGCACGATATTTTTTTCGCTTAAATTTTTGTCAAGGTTAATTATATTTTCAGAATTTGATTTTTGAATTACATTTTCAACAAGTTTTAGATTTGAGCGGCGCAGACGTATATAATAGATGATTGTAATTATCGAAATTATCAAAATTATTGCAAATGCAATTATGAAAAAAAGAGTTTCTCTTCTCGAATTTGCCAATTTGGTATTTACAATTTCATAGTTTTTTGATGCCAAAATTAAAAGAGATTTAGATTTTTCAGCCTGAACAATTTGTTTGTTGGAAATTTCAGCCCCTTTTTTATGGTATTCAAGAGCATTTTTGAAATCACCAGTTGCATTTTTTATATCAGCCTGTTGAAAATAAAAATCGCGCCAAAATGAGCCGACGGATTCCATTTTATCGGTAAATTTTTCTGCTTTTTCAGAATAAAATATTGCGGATTTTAAATCTCCTTTTTTAAGGAATACTTTGCTTTCATTTAAATAAATATTACTTAAAAAGTTATAATTATTTGATTCAATCGAAATTTTTTCTGCTTCAGACAAATATTCCATAGATTCATCGAACAAATTCTCTTTTAATCGAATTAAACCCATTCGGTTAAGCGTATAAATGGTAGTATTAAAACTATCTCCTTTTTTGTAATTTGAGTAACAATAATCCAAAGTTTTTTTGAAATAATTGAAAGCTTCCTCAAAATTCTCTTGCGCTTCCTCAATAAGTCCCAAATTATTTAAAACTACTATATATCGCCAAGAATAGTTAAAAACACCCTGCAAATGTTCATTTAACATAAATAAATACTCTTTTTTTGCTTCATCAAATAAGGCGGCTGAGAAATATAAATCGCCAATTATATGAACAACGGAGGCAATGTTTTCTCGTGAGTCAATTTCTTAGAAATAATCACGCGCAACTAAAATGTGATGCATTGCTGAATCATATTTTTGAATTTTTATATAATATTGACTAATTGCCGAATTTATCCATCCTAATTCATAAGTTAAATCCATTTTTTCAGCTATATCAAGCGATTTTTCAAAATAATCCATGTTATTAGAATCTGCATATTCGCCTAAATGTACAAGAGTATGACAATAAGTCCTTTTATCCTTTTCTTTTACAATCTCTGCAATTATTTTGGTGTTTTTAAATCTATCTGATTTACTGGTTAATCCATTAATTGAGTTAAATACTATCATTGTGGAATCATAAACATCAGAATTCGGAATATATTTTAGCTTTTCAATTTGTTGATGAATATTTACAATTTGAGCATTATTAACTCTTGAAAATGTCAAAATACTCAAAAATATGATTATAAAAATTGAGTAAACTTTCATATTTCTACTTTTTTATTTGATTAAAACGATCTAAAAATCTTAAATCAATTAATTTTTCCAACCTAAAACCTTTTATCTAAATATTACAAGTTAATCTAACGTCGATATTTTACAATTTAAAGTTAATATTTTTTTTCCAAGTATTACCTATTTTGTTGGCTTAATTGATAAATCAGCCCAAACCTCGATTGACTATGGTATCAACTACATAATATATTCAGTCGAAGATTTAAGTAAAAATTCTAAACTTAATTTTAATACTAATTACTGGAGTATGACTATGAAAACAAAACTACTACTTATCTTATTACTTATAACGGTAAATATTTATGCACAGAGTTATGGCGGAGGTTCCGGAACAATATCCGATCCATATTTAATTGGTATGCCGGCTCATCTTGCCGAGCTGGCAACAACCGTTAATGGGGGAACAAACTATTACGGTAACTATTTTGTAATGACTGCCGATATTAACCTTTCCTCTTATGCAAATTGGACACCAATCGGCACTAATTCGACATATCCGTTTAAGGGTAAATTTAACGGAAACAATTATACAATATCAAATTTAACGGTTACTACCGGTCCGGGATTGTTTGGAGAAATTCAAGCCGGCGCCGAAATAAAAAACCTGACCATATCCAATTGTAATATAAATAATACTTCGGTCGCTACAAACATCGGTGCTTTGGTTGGACGCGTTTATTTAGCTGTTGCCAATGAATCAATAAAGATTACTAATGTGCACGTTTCGGGAATAGTAATTGGATATTCGGATAGATGGGTTGGAGGCTTGGCAGGATTGGTTCATTTGACTTCAAGCGCCACGGGAGATGATACGTATAATATTTTTATAAGCGATTGTTCGGCAAACCTAAATGTTAATGCCGATTATAACTATACCTCCTATGGAACTACTCGTGGAGGTCTGATAGGAGGTTCTTCAGGTTATTCGAATAAATTAGTGAGGATAAACAATTGTTCATCAACGGGAAGCATTACCGACAATCGATCAATGGTAACTACCGAAAATATTATTGGCGGCATAGTTGGAAGATCATACACTACAAGATTTAAAGATTGTTATTCCACACTAAACATTACATCAACTTTCGAATCAAATTATATTGGCGGGTTTGCAGCAGATGCAAAGGAAGGCACGGAAATAATAAATTCTTATTCAACGGGTATTATTACGGCTACGGGTTATTTTATAGCCGGATTCTTGGGAAACTATGATAATTCAATTAATTCATTTAGTAATTGCTTTTGGGATACGGAAGTATCAACAAAATCGGACGGTACCGGCGGATCTTGGTCTAATCCGGCGGGAATAACGGGAAAAACCACCGCACAAATGAAAACTCAATCAACTTTTACGGATGCGGGGTGGGATTTTACCAATATTTGGCACTACACAAGCGGAAATTATCCTACTTTAATAAGTTCTTCTTTTACAGAACCGACAACACAAGCAACAAACATAAGTTTTGGTAATGTTAACCCCGACCAAATGACGGTTTCATGGACACGAGGAAACGGAGAATTTGTAACGGTATTTGCCAAAGCAGCAAGTTCGGGAACTGCTGTACCTGTTGACAGAACGTCATATACTGCCAACAATGTTTTTGGTTCGGGAACACAAATAGGTTCAACCGGCTGGTATTGCGTTTATAGCGGAACGGGGACCGAAGTAAATGTTACGGGTTTAAGCGAAAATACTTCATATATCTTTCAAGCTTTTGATTTTAACGGCGAAGGGTGGTATGACCAAAATTATCTGACTTCCCCCGGAACAGATAACCCGGATGTGCAAGCCACACCACTTCTGCAAACGCCGACAACACAAGCACATACATTGGTGTTTTCTACCTTAGGATCAACGTCTTTTACTTTGGGTTGGACAAACGGAAACGGTTCCAAAAGGGCGGTTTTTGTAAAACAAGCAAACACGGGGGAAGCATTGCCGGTTAATAACACAACATATACCGCAAGCACCGGTTTTGGCGGAGGAACGGAAATCGGTTCAACAGGTTGGTATTGTGTATATAACGGAACGGGAAACGGCATAAGCATAACGGGTTTAACCAAAAACACGGAGTATATTGCACAAGTTTTTGAATATAACGGTTCTGCAGGCTCGGAAAAATATCTTACAACCATATCAACAGATAATCCCAAAACAACAACGACTTTAAACTATTCGAACAATGCTTTAAGTTTTGATGGCGTGAATGATTATGTTTTAGTTGGAAATAATACATCAAATTCTATTATGACAATTGAGGCTTGGATAAAACCGAATGAACTAAAAAGTAGAGAAATGGAAATTGTCGGTTTTGGTGGGAATAATGAAGTTTATGAGTTTAGGCTTGAATCTACTACAGGAAAACTACAGTTTGGTATTTATGATAACTCAGTTTGGAATGCACTTACCACCGATGATGCAATACAACTAAATACATGGACGCATGTGGCGGTAGTAAAAAACGGAACCAATATTTTCTTATATATTAATGGATCGCAAGTCAAATCGGGGACACTAAATGGAACGCCTACAATTTCTATAACAAGTATTGGAAATTTAAAGACGGAAGGCACTCTTTATAGTTATTATTTCCCGGGTAAGATAGACGAAGTGCGTATTTGGAATGATGTAAGAGATATTACTGAAATTTCACAAAATATGTATAATGAACTTGTAGGAAACGAAGCCGGACTTGTGGCTTACTATAACATGAATGACGGAAGCGGAACAACATTAAATGACAATGCAACGGCAGGAACATATGATTGCACTTTTTATGAAGGTGAAAATCCGGGTGCAGGTCCGACCTGGACAACCGATGCGGCACCGTTGGGTGCTCCAGTCACACAAGCCAACAATATTACTTTTACCAATGTTGACGCAAGTTCGGCAACAGTAGGATGGACAAACGGAACCGGCACAAAAAGAGTTGCTTTTGCAAAACAAGGAAGTTCAGGAACTACAGCACCGATTAACGGAACAACTTACACGGCAAGTACCAATTTGGGCTCAGGTACTCAAATTGGTTCAACAGGTTGGTTTTGCGTATATAATGGAACCGGAAGCAGTGAATCAATTTCGGGTCTTTCTCCAAATACATCCTACCTTTTCCAAGTATTTGAATACAACGGAAATGCCGGCGGAGAACAATATCTAACAGAATCGGCGACAGATAACCCAAAATCTGTTAATACTTTAGAATATACGCCAAATTATATCCCAAATTACGCGCTTGATTTTAACGGTACGGATGAATATGTAGGAATTGGAGCTTCAAGTTACGATAACACTACATTTTCTGTTGAAGCATGGATAAATCCAACCACAAATTCCGGTCGAAATAGAGTAATTGTCAGCTGGGCAAAAGATGGCAGCAACATCGTTGAATTTAGAATAAACGGAGAAGGTGGAAGTGCTAATGGTAAACTTGAATTAGGAGTTTGGAATGGTTCATCTTGGCAACCCGTTACAAGTAGTTCGCAAATTTCATTAAATAGTTGGTCTCATGTAGCGGCGGTTAAATATGGAACGAGTGTATATTTGTATGTTAACGGTGTTCAGGTGGGGACGGGAGTTATCAATATAACAGTTACCGTTACAATATCCACAATAGGAAACTTAAACAAGGAAGGAGAAGTTGGAGCCTCCAATTTCGGTGGTCAAATAGATGAGGTACGAATATGGAACACCAACAGAAGTGTAACGCAAATACGAGATAATATGTGCAAGACGTTGGCTGGAACAGAGAGCAATTTAGTTGGTTATTACAAAATGAGCGATGGAACGGGAACAACGGTTACCGACAACTCAACAAATGATAATCACGGTACGTTTGCAAATATGGATAATACAAATTGGGTAACTTCCGGAGCGCCAATTGGCAATGTTTCAGTTAATAATTATAGTTCACCGGTTAGTGTAAACCTTGCTTCACCATTTGGCGATAATGTAACGGTTGGATCACTTACTGGTTCGCCCACAGGTGTGCAAATATATCGTATTAATTCTGAGCCAAATGTAACTACACCTCCTGGGAATCTCACACAAATTTCTCCGATGTACTATTTTGGAGTAATGATTGTTGGCGGAACTTCTCCAACTTATACATTTACGTACAATTACGATGGACATCCCGGAATTACTGATGAAACAAAGCTGGATCTTGCATCTAGAGCCAACAATTCATCTGTAACTTGGACGGAAACAAACGCATTACTAAATACAACTGAAAAAACACTCACTTTAACTGGTCAAACAGGAACAGAATACATTCTTGGTACGAAATCAAATAATCCTCTCCCGGTTGAGCTAACTTCATTTGCGGCAAGCGTAAATAAAAACAAGGTAGTCCTCAACTGGCAAACCGCAACAGAAGTGGACAACTATGGATTTGAGATAGAAAGAACCCCCCATATTCCCCCCTTTGATAAAGGGGGAACAGAGGGGGGTTGGGAGAAGGTTGGATTTGTTGAAGGGTATGGGAATTCAAATTCAACGAAAGAGTATTCATTTGTTGACGAATCTGTTTCCGGCGGAAAATATTCGTACAGATTAAAACAAATTGATAACGATGGCAAGTATTCTTACAGCTCTGAAGTTGAAGTGGAAATTGAAAATATTCCTACTGAATATACTCTTTATCAGAATTACCCGAATCCTTTTAATCCAAGTACAACAATTAAATTCGGTTTGCCGAAAGATTCAAAAGTAGTGCTTGAAGTGTTTAACATAATCGGTGAGAAGGTTACAACACTTATAAATCAAGAAATGAGTGCAGGTTATCATAATATAATCTTTTCAGCAAATGAGCTATCAACCGGAATATATATTTATAAAATCACAGCGAATGAATTT
>JAHBUO010000098.1 GCA_019638025.1 Ignavibacteriaceae bacterium | reverse complement strand
CTAATATTTCTAATCTTTGAAAACCCGGAATTAGATAAATTAATAATGCTACGAGGCTTCCAAATGTTCCGGACGCAAAAGGTATATACCCTGTAAAAAAACCGGAACCAATCATCTTCGATATCAAATTCATCTTAGTCAAACAACTTCTTGATCAAACTAAAATTTGCATAGATGTAAACAACACCACTATGAACCGTTATTAATGTTATTACAAGAGTTGAATAATATATCAAATCGTGATTCAAGAGAAGTACTAAAATATCTCCATAATTTTGAGTAATGATAGGTGTATATGTTAAGACATGGAATACAAGAATATAGTAGAGGAAGAACATCTGGAAAAAAGTTTTCCATTTAGCATATCTGCTTGTAGGAAATGAAGCCCCTTTATAATCGGCGTATCCTCTAATAATTGTCACTATAAAATCTCTAAGTATCATTAATACAATCATCCATAATTCGAGAACACCTAGATAAACCAAACTAAGAAATGCACCTGCAGTAAGAATTTTATCGGCTAGTGGATCCCAAAATTTTCCCCAAGAAGTTATGTAATTGAACTTACGAGCCAACCATCCATCGTACCAATCAGTTAATGCAGCAACAACGTAAATTCCCAACGATATTTGTTTTGATAATTCATCATCTTGAAGAAAAAAATAAATAAAAACGGGAGTCAGAATAATTCTCAAAACAGTTAATTGATTTGGTAATACCATGTTATTATTCTATTCCCTTATTCTGAACAAATTTTTCTGAGAAATGGAAATTCATATATACCTGTATTATGTCCATCTTTCCAGGAAATCGAAATTGCATAAGAGCCAACAACATTAATTTCTTTAATTTGTGATTGATCAAATGTAAAAAGCGGTATGTAAGTCGGACTTTCTTTCTCCTTATCAGCCATACAAGTTGCACAGGGGCATAGACGTCGAATTTTTTGTAAAGTAGATAATTGCTCTAACCCATCATCCCATTTCACGAGGAGCTTTTCATTATTAACAATTTTGATTGTTATCGGTTTCAATATAAAATTCTTCCGGTTAGAATTTCTAAAACTTCTGAATATTTCTCACGAGTTTTCGATATAATTTCATCTGGTAACTCGGGTGGTGGAGGTTGTTTATTAAAATTAATTGATATTAAAAAATCCCTTACAAATTGCTTGTCATAACTTTGTTGCCCTCTTCCCTTTCCGTAATTACTTAAAGGCCAGAACCTTGATGAATCAGGAGTTAGTAATTCATCAATAATAATTAATTCGCCTGTTTCGTCTATTCCGAATTCCATTTTTGTATCTGCAATAATAATTCCTCGTTCAAGAGCGTACGCTGAACATTTGTTAAATATATTGATTGCTGCTCTTTCCATTTTTGTAATCACTTCTTCGCCGGCAATTGACTTTGCTTTTTCTACCGAAATATTTTCATCGTGGTCTCCAATTTCCGCTTTTGTCGATGGAGTGAATATTGGATTCGGAAGCCTTTCTGACTCAACTAATCCTTGAGGCAAAGTATAACCGCAAAGTTTTCCTGTCTCTTTGTAATCATTCCATCCTGTACCTGATAAATAACCTCTTACAATACATTCTATCGGAATAACCTTTGTTTTCTTCACTAACATCGATCTTCCGTCAAGTTGTTGCTTGTATTGAAAACAAACTTCGGGATATCCGTCAACACTGGTTGAAACTATATGATTGTTTATTATATCTTTAGTGTATTCAAACCAAAATGTAGAAATTGTATTAAGTATTTTTCCTTTATCCGGAATCCCTTGATTCATAATCACATCAAAAGCCGAAAGTCTGTCTGTTGAAACAATAAGATAGTATTCGCCCAAATCATAAACATCTCTAACCTTCCCTTTTTTCAAAAGGTTTAACTGATTCATCTCGGTCTGTAAAATTACATTGGAATTCATTTCTGCTCAAATTTCTATTTTTAAATCTGTCAAATATAACGAGGCATTCTCCCTTATTCAACAAACAATTAAAAGATATTCGAGTAGATGCATTTTCAAAATGAAATTTGCCCGAATATCCCCGTTTTATACCTGCAATGTAGAAGTCCTATTTTGCCCCTACAAAGTATCTTATTTTTGAACCGTTACTTATAAATTATTAGGAGTGTACCATGAAAAAGTTATTGATGCCTTTGTTGTTAGTTTCCTTGATTGTTGTCTCCGGTTTTACATTTGCAAAAGGAAATACCCCCAATCCTGTCTCAAAAATTCAAAATTTTGAATTGATTGAGGAGAATCTTTTAATCGGCTTAAGCACTGAAAATGCCGGACTTCAATCAAGTTCCGCATATATGCTTGGAGAATTTAAGTCAGAAAAATCTGTTATCCCATTAATGAGAATGCTCAGAAATAATGAAGACCCCCACATGAGAATAATGGCTGCATTAGCTTTGTATAAAATAGGAGACTCAAGAGGGATTTGGGCAGTTAAACAAGCCGCAAGATTTGATGATAATGAATGTGTTCGAAAAAAGTGTGATCAATTTTTTTCTGTTTACACGCTTGAGAATGCTGTTGAATAAATTTTGATCTTCTCCCCATCGAATGATCAATTCTGTGCAAGAAAAGCTATCGAATTTCGATAGCTTTTTTTATGTTCTGATGCTTAGAAATCTTTAAAATAAAAAACTGCTGTGTAAGTGGGGCCGAACACAGCAGCTTACCGTAATTAAGAAGTGAGAAAGTTTTCACTTGTTTTACCTTCTCTGACTGTATTATTACAAGCAACGTGCCAAATAATTACCCCTTTTCATTGTTTTTTAAGACTTATTGAGTAGTTACTCTGTTCTATTTTTAGATTTGTTGATATTTTGATTCATTATGAGACACTCAGCGTGTAAACTACTGTTTTAAGAATCATATATTAATCCATTCTCAACTTTTTAAGTGAGAATTATTTAGGCGCATCTAAAACGCTGAGAGAAACTTTCGAACCTTTTCTTTATCGGAAGAATGCTCGAATTTACCAAGGAGGAGGTGTGAATTTTGTTTATCGATTACATTTGGATAAATAGTTTTTATTGCCTCTATTTTTCCTGATGGAAAACTGAAGAGTTCCAGTAACTCTGCAATTTGTAAAACTGTAAAAAAATTATACAAACCTGCTGAACGAATTACTAAAAGTTGGTCTGATTCAAATGTTTCAGCCTTTATTTCATCAAAAAGAATTTTAAAATCATGTTCATTGATAGGAGTAACTCCGGGTACAATTTCTTCAACAATCGGGAGAGTCTTGATTAAATCTTCCACTTCACTAATTAATCTTCTTGCTCTAATATAATCTTTGTGATTTAGCTTTATTAAGTACTCTTGCTCAAGTGTCATTAGTTTTAGAGAGATTAAATCAATGGTCTCAATCGGATTTTTAACGGGCTCTATTGTTTTATTAAAAGTTTTCTCTTGCGCCGGAAGTAGAATCGGTATCAGAAATAACAGAATGAACTTATGCATTGTATCCCTTAAATAAATTATTTGTTTGTTAAAATATTGTTACTGAGTTAATTATTTTATTACCGTAATTGTATCTCTGAAATTTGTAAAGTGAATCCGATCCAAGGTATCTGTTTCTGAAGCTGACAAAGAAGTTGTAAATTCTACTTTAGCCCAAGTCCATGCAGAGATTGTACCGCAATTTCCTATAACACTAAAAACTATTTCTTTATTCAGATTCTCTCTTTGCAGTGAGAGCCCTGTTTCCCAAATTCCCCAGCTTTTGGTCTCAATAATTAAAGCCGAATTTTTTATCGTTCCTTTTAAAGAAATGTAGGAAGTATCTTCATCGCTTCCCTTTTCAATAAAGAATTCCTGAAAGTTTGCTCTTGCTATCTCATGTGTAGTTATTTTGTCTTCACAACCGATGATTATTAAACTTAAGAGGAAATAAAATAACTTTCTTGAATTGGTTGGAATATTTTTATACATACAACCTCAAATAAGAAATTATCGTTTACGTCTACTTAGAAGCCACTTTAAAGCTTCTTCTTCATCTAAGAAAAGTTTGATATTTGTTTGAGCAAAATTGTTACTCACTGTTACAAAAAATTGAAATAAATAATTTTCTTTAGGAATTAGAATTGCATTGATGCACTCATGAACAATAATATTATTTTTTAATGCTATCTGATTAAATACTTTAGGAAGTGAATAAATTTCGGTTATCGAGATTTTGCCTTCAGCAACTTCTCTGAAATCTGAGTAGAATAATGTACATCTTTTTTCTGAGGCTAATGGAAGGAGCTTTGAATACATCTCTTTTATTTCCATAAAGGTAATCTGACCCGAGTGTCTATTTCTCATACATCCTAAATCCTCTTCATATGAAATCTCGTAAGCCATAATTCCCCCACATAAAATTAAACTTTAGCAAAAATAATCATAAAATAGTTTAATTGAAACCTGATTTATTATTTGAATGGTTACGCTTAATCACATTATCTACCTATTTTTGATAAAGGTGATTCTTTTTTTTCAAATTAGCTAAATATTTCAAGTATATTTATGAGGACTTTATGAAAATGCAACTGTTTAAGACCAAACTTGCATTAATGTTCTATGTATCAGTACTTTTTTTGTTTCTAAGTGGATGTGCTGAAGTTGTTCCGATTGATAATTGTATGCCTGAGAATATTCATGGATTTTGGGGTGGATTATGGCACGGAATAATTTCCCCAATTTCTTTCATCATTAGTTTGTTTAGTGATTCCGTTGCTATGTACGCAGTTAACAACAATGGGCGATGGTATGATTTCGGTTTTGTGCTAGGGGCAGGAATTTTATTTGGCGGTAGTGGTAAGGGTTCGAACAAACATTAATTGAATAGAAGTGTGAGGTTCTTAATTCACTCTACTTCAATTTTGAGTTCCTTGAACATCTTCTTGATGGAGTGCCTTACCCCCGGGGAAAGTGTACTCAAGTATTGCTCCTGAACAAGAAAAGGGAGTTCCTTTTTAAGTTCGCGATGTTTTTGCGTTACCTTTACTATATATTTCATTGCTGTAATTCGAACTGAAGGACTTTTATTAATTTGTTCCCACAAACTCAAACAAAGGTCAAATAAAACTCCTTCATGTTTCCGAGTCAGTTCCATTTGCGAGAGGATTTTAATCAGTTCACGCTGGTGGCCATCATTTTTATTTTTTAAAGAACTTACTATGCGTGGTAAATACTTTATGAGCCTGTTGTCATTAATCTCCATGCAACTCCATAATAACCAGGCTGATCGCCAAGCAAATGGTTGATCATCGGAGATTGCTAACTCAATTGCTTCATCAAAATATTCGGTATTCTCCTTTAGAAAAGAAATCATCTCCTCTTTGTAACAGCTTATTAATACTCTCTTTAATGATGATTCCATAGTAAAACACCATTCTCACATTATCCGGGTAATTGTGATTTATCAATAAACATAATTTCCCACTGATTTCCATCTATATCGGCAAAAGTATCATAATACATCCAACCATGGTCGGTATTCTCACGATATCTCGTTCCACCATTATCGAGTGCCAATTTTATTAACTCGTCAACTTTTTCGCGACTTTCGACTTCAATTGCAGTTAATACTTGAGTTGTGCTTCTATCAGATATTGGCCGATTTGTGAATGTTGCAAAAAATTCTTCTTTAATTAACATTGAATAGATAAGTCCGTCATTCAGTATCAAACAAAGAGCTTTATCATCAGAAAATTGCTCATTAAAAGAAAATCCAAGTTTACTCCAAAACTCTCTCGTTTTATTTACATCATTAATCGGAAGATTGACAAAAATTGATTTCACTTTCATAACACCTCTTTATTTTTGTTTGTTGAATTACCCCCGCTTATTATTTTTGAAATTAACCCCTTTTGATTTGTGAATTCAGCTATTAACACACCACCTAAATGAAATATTAAATAAGCTCCTAAATAATAAATTGAGAGTTTGTGTATACTCTCTACTTCTTTTCTTAAATCTTTTGGTCCAAGGTCAATTATCAATCCGGTTATTAACGAGATGCTTACACAAAGATAAAATATAATATATACCAAATACTGAAATCTCTCTTTTCCACTAATTGTTTTATTAAACGGATTTTGAAATTTCATCTTCCCGAAAAAAGGAAGTGAGAGTCTTATAACAAACAAGAATGTAATTACATAACCAAGATAAGTGTGCCAAATCCACATCGGCTTTCTGATTTGCTTTGCAAGTGTAATTAATTCCTCCTGAGGAATAACTATTTCTTTTTCAGCAAGAAAAGGTTTGATGATGGCGGCAACATTATCACGGTTTAACCATGTCATTCTTAAAAAGATTGTTAACAACAGAAGAATAAAAGATATCGCAAGTCCCCAATGAAGAATTCGGTAAACAGCTGAATATTCTTTTTCAGTATTGATGAAAAATGATTTACTCGTCATTAACTCAGGCTTTCTTTCAACTGTTAAATGAATATAAGATTTATTCTGTACTTATCTGATTCCGACACACACTCGGAGTTGTAATGAAGTTAGGAGTTAACTCTTACACAAACTACGCAATAAATATAATTTGATTATGACAGCAAAGCAAAATAAAATTTTTATAAGATATTCATGATTTAAATTTATCCAATCCACATTATCAAACTACTTTTATAACAACATTACCTTTCTTCCGTTTGGTGTCAACATATCGGTGTGCTTCGATGATATCATCAAGTGAATAAATTTTATCGATTACAGCTTTAAGTTTATTCTTATCAAACAAGTCTTTAAGAAATAATAGTTGAGTAGTTGTTTCTGATGCAACTTCAAATCCTCCCACTGTAGAAAAAATTCCTCTTTCAGTTAAAGAACTTTTAACCATCTTTCGGTTCAGTTTACCGATAGCATCAAATATCAAATCATACCTTTTGCCATTCTTAGTAAAATCTTCTTTAGAATAAATAATCACATCATCGGCAGAAAGTGAAGTAACTAATTCTTTTCCTTCATCACTACATACTGCCGTTACATCTGAATTAAAATATTTTGCAATCTGAACGGCAGAAGTTCCGACTGCTCCGGTAGCACCGTAAATCAATATTTTCATTTTACTTTTTTTCTCAATATCGGCTTTCATCAGGAAATGATATGCAGTACTCCCTCCAAAAATTATTGCAGATGCTTCTTCAAACGAAGCATTTTTTGGTTTATTTACAATCACATCAGTCTCTTTTAGAGCAATGTATTCGGCATGTGTTCCGAATTTAAATCCGGTCATACCAAATACCTCATCCCCCTTTTTGAATTTCGTAACATTTTTACCAATCTCACTAATAACACCGGCGAAAGTTGTTCCTAAAATCGGTTTACGAGGTTTTGTAAAACCTAAAACAAATCGCATAACAATCTTCATAAAACCTTCAACATCCAACCCTCTTACTCTTACATCAGCCGAATTTACCGCAGATGCATGAATTCTTATTAAGACTTCGTCCTCTCTCGGAATTGGTTTGTCGGTTAACACAATTTTTAATACTTCAGGCTCACCATAATTTGTACAAAAAGCTGCTTTCATTTTAGCGTTACTCACCGAAAATCCTTTCTTCAAAAATTAATTTGCAAATATCGATAAAGTTCACCCGAATGATTGTAAATTTTTTATTAAGGTTTTATTTATTGATTATCGGTTAAAGGACATTATAAACCGATGAGAATACAATTCTCTTGCTTATTCTGTTCCGGTAACAAAAGATTAAAGTATTTTAGAGACTACTCAGGTAATTGTACTTTATTTTTTACAATCCAATCAAGTTGAGTCAACTTACCTTTAATTGGTATGTTTGTAAAATCATAAAATTCATCAGCATTTGATGCGCTACCTACAAAGCCTCCTAATAAAGCCCCAATTGTCCCTCCGATAGCACCTGAAAAAATAACCGCAACCATATTTGCAGAAAAACCAAGTGGTTCTTTTCCATCAATACCTGACGACTCTTCAAAACTCGCAACCGTTATTAAAGCGGCTACTATTGCACCGAATAAACCACCATATCCTGCATACTTCCAAGTATTTGAACCTGCATTTTTTTTGAGTGATGAAATTCTTTCAATAGGAATTTCGGTAGATGAAGTTTTACTGAGAATAATTAGGCTATTATCTTTTATTGATGCGGGAATTACTTCATTATATTGAGTAGAATCTTCCAATGAAATTGTCCAGATGTAATCCTGTGAATAAAGATAAGTGAGCGGAGTCTGAGATAATGCAAATACGGTGAATAGAACTAAAACAAAAGAACTTTTTGTGTCCCTTTTCATATCAACCTCAAGTCTCTTAGAAAATTGCTTGAAATATCAATACAAAACTAACTTATTCAGTATCAATATCTAACTATTTTTTTTAGCTGATTGTGCGAAATATTATACCAAAGTTAATCCTAAATACAAAATATCGAACCTCTAAATAGTTCGGCAATAATCGGAGGTCAATAACTTTTTCTCTTCCAATTTTCAATACAGTAATAATTACTTTGTGCTGAGTTGATCCCTTTTTTCAAGGGGAGGATTTAGGAGGGGTTAAAAAAATGTAGTTTGGGGAGTAACACAGAAAACAAACTCCCCTCAACCGGAAGTGTCGAGGATTGGGAATTTACAGCCATGAGCTTGTTTTTTATCTTTACCTTTACCGCACCTTAAAAAATTGCTCATATAGTGCTATCAACTTATATTCTAAATTCTAACTACTATCTACTTATTTACAGTGCCTGCTTCTTTTGGTTCTTTTCTTACGCTAAGAAAAGAACAGGATGTAGAAAGAATGGAGTTGTAGTTGAGTATAGCTAAAGCATTATAAAAAAATGTCAATGAATGCTCCTCATCAGCCATGCAAAAAAAACTATCTATTCTACTAAAATAATTTCTAAAATCTCCGATAATATAGTGTAATTCTATTGTCTTCTCACTACTTTGAGGTAGGGCGAAATCAATAGGAGCTAAACTAATCATTTTTCAATTATTGTAGGGGATTACAATGAAAAGAATGTTCCTATTAATATTTTTAACATTTTCACTTCAAATTACCTTCGCTCAAATCGGTGGTTATGCTTTACAGTTTGACGGCACCGATGATTATGTATCGATAGCTGATAATGCAAGTATTGATTTTACTTCAAGTCAGTCTTACACATTAGAAGCATGGATATATGCAGATGTTTTAACTGCACCAAATACCGGGAGAGCGGTTTTAAGCAAATGGCATACCTCTGATGATAGTTATTTTATAAGAATATCGCCTGACGGGAGTTTAGTCTTCGATAATCTAAATACAGCGGCAGGTGTAATCACAACAAATAAGTGGTATCATATTGCTTGCGTTTATAAAACTGCTCCGAGTGCATATCGAAAAGTTTTTGTAAATGGAGTTGAAAAATCATTATCCGGTTCTGTTATAGGTGTTAATGATGGTAATTCCGAACCACTAAAAATAGGACGGCATAATAGTTTTGCAAACGACTGGGACGGGAAAATTGATGAAGTCCGAATTTGGAATGTTGCCAGAACGGTTGAAGAAATAAGAGCTACAATGAATAAAGAACTTGCGGGTAATGAAGCAAATCTTGTAGCTTATTATAAAATGAGTAACGGGAGTGGAACATCACTAACCGATAATCAAACAAGCGGTACTAATACCGGTACAATTAACGGTGCAACCTGGAAGGCCTCGGGTGCTTTTGCCGGGTCAAGACAGGCATTAAGTTTTACTGATAATAGCGATCCGGACGAGTATGTAGAAATAGCAAATGGATCCGCTTTAATTGCAAACCAATCCGGGATTACATTTGAATGCTGGGTATATCCACGAACTACAACAATAGGTAACTGGACAACAGACTTTGAAGGTTTAATGGGTATTAGGAATAGTTCAAATCACCCTGCATTTTATCTTCTAAGGACAGGAAATAACAATGTAGAAGGAAATATAGTAGTTAGCTCAGGAAGTAGTAGACAAGTACAGTGCTCTCTAGTCCCTAATGAGTGGCAGCATTTCGCATTGGTATATAATGGTAGCACAATAAATATTTATCGAAACGGTGTTTTAGAGGGTTCAGGCTCAATTACGGGACAAATAACAGATGGGACATTTTCTTTGCATATAGGAAAAATGTTTTATAATTCATATCACTGGCCGTTCGATGGTTTAATTGATGAAGCGCGTGTATGGACTGCCGCACGCACCGAATCTCAGATTCGCGAAAACATGATGACAACTTTAACGGGTAGCGAAGCAAATCTGGTGGCATATTACAGATTCGACCAGTACAGCGGCACAACACTTTACAATATAGTTGGAACCGGGTATAACGGAACATTAACCAATATGGAGACTACCGATTGGGTTTCATCATCTGCTTTCAACACATGGATTGGTTCTGAAAGCTCAGCGTGGTCAACATCCGAAAATTGGAGTAGTGGGTCAGTTCCTTCTTCAACAGATAATGTCGGTTTGTATAAATGGGATTTAGGTAGCGAGGCGACAATTTTCAGCACTCCAACAACACCAGCAGTTAATAATCTTTTCTTCTCTTCAATCGCTTCACCAACTTTGGGTTCATATTTCACTGTGAACGGAAATCTCATCCTGGGTAAAAATATTAATTTAAGCGGACAGACAATAACACTTGGTACAAATGGTTATTTAGTTGAAGGTGTAAATCGGATTTTTGGTTCCTCCGGTTTTATTAGAATTGAAAAAAATTGGGGAACTCTTTCAAATCTTAATGCAGGTGGGCTCGGTTTAACCCTAACATCAACCGGCGATTTTGGATTCAATACAATTATTCGTGGTCATACTGAACAAACCGGAAACAGTAATAAGAGTATTTTAAGATATTATAAAATAATTTCGGAAGCTAAAGCAAAGGAAAATTCATCTTCCGGAAACGGAACCGATGGTGCGGAGGAGATGAACATAACACTTAAATTCAATTATTCAGAGGATGAACTAAACGGATTGAATGAGAACAATCTCGCTTTGTTCAAATCGACTGATGATGGAACAACATGGAGTTTAGAAGGTGGAGTATTAAATACAACCGATAACACAGTTACTTTAAGTGGAATAACAAATCTTACGGGAACTATGTGGACTTTAGGCAGTACAACTACACCTCTTCCCGTAGAGCTAACTTCCTTTGCTGTAAATGTAAATGAAAACAAAATAATATTAGCCTGGCAAACGGCAACTGAACAAAACAATCATGGCTTTGAAATTGAACGCAGCTCGATTAA
>JAHBUO010000097.1 GCA_019638025.1 Ignavibacteriaceae bacterium | reverse complement strand
TTCTCCATGCCCCATGAATATCGACAGCCCCTGCAATTTTCAAATTGATTTTAGGCGCACCGAAAATGCTAAGTATTCCCACACTTGGAAGAGGTATTTCAAAATCGGTTATATCCTTTATAAACTGACTTAACTCTTTTTTACTATCCTTAAGTTCATATTTGTAGGCTAATTCTTCCCACGCCGATTGTTCCCTCGATTTCATTTTAAGTTCCAAATATTCGGATATAGGAAGTTTTAATAGAAGCCTTACTTTTTGGTCACCGATTAATTCTTTTATTTCAACAAATTCACCTGTCGAGTCAATCTGAATAATTCTTTTCTTCAAATTAGGTGAAGGTTGCAATAGCAATTTGGATTGTTTTCTTGAATGAAAATTTAAATATGGAACATCTGTAGGTTTGTGCTTAAAAAGCTCTATTCTGGCTGTAGAATCTAAAGTTCTTGGATCGGGTTTTAGTGAATCCGGTAATTCTGCTAGGGTGTCAGTTTCAATTTGAATTGAGTCAGGGTTAATTTCAATGGAATTGAGTTTTTCTGAATTTTCTATTGAATCCGGTGGAGTAGATAAAAATGATAGATTTATATCAGGCTTACTTTCCGATTCCGTACTCTGCAATTCATCAGAAGCTTTATCATTTAATTCAAAATTGTTGTTAAAAGATGGAGATGAAGTTGCCTGATTTAACTCATTCAAATAGTTAAACCAAGCATCGAACCAAATGAGTTTATTTATTTGACTCGTTGAGTAAGAGTAAAATCCGAATGAGGAAAATGCAATAAAAATAACCGCAGGAATTGCGGTCAGTTTTAAAATATTTCCTGCAAAAGAATAATTTGAGCGTTTAATGGAAAACCCTGTCGAACTTGTTAATTAATCAATAAAATAGTAGAAAATTTCTATAGTCTCTCCTTTTTTTAACTTTGAAATATACGTAAATCAAATTTTAATTTGAAAGCCATATTTTTTGTAAAAGCATCAAAAATTATTATTTGTTCACTCAATAAATAAGGAAAGTCTCAATATAATGTTAGGTATTTTTTTTGACCTGAATGAGATTGACTCATAAATCATCAAAGACGGTGGGAGCAGAAATAATTTTGACCAATTTCCCGTCTTCTATTATTACTGCACTTAATTTATTCCCGGTATACACAGAAGTATCAATATATAGAGATTTGTTCTTCTCTTTCAAAACAACATTTTGATACCTGCAATGACCTACAATTTGTAATATACCCAAATTCATCAACATACCTCTATTCCAAAGAATTCCATTTTCATCATCAAAATGTTTTTCGGCAAAAGTTTGCAGTTTATTAATGTCAATTTTTTTGTTTGAAAGGACTTTGGTTCCAAACTTTTCTGAAATGCCGGCATGCGAGATTAAGGAATCTTCTAACAGAAAAAAATATGGGGCATCTTCAATCATTTTTAAGTGACGCTCCAACAGGTGACTCTGATAACGATATGCATTTAACGTATATTCATTTCCATTATAAACCCACGGATGAGCTATCGGATTGGAAGGCTCGGTAACACCATAATAAAACATTAATTCGTGATTACCTTTTACGAATAAAATTCCTTCACCGTCAAATAAATTGAAGACCTCAGGAGTAAACTTCCCTCGGTCTCCTAAATCACCTACCGAATAAATCTGGATATCACCATATTCATCTTTTATATCGGCAATTAAATTTACAAGTGTATGAAAACACCCATGCACATCACCGACTACAGCGTACATACACTATAAGTAGTTTTGCTTCTTCGCATAAAACTCAAGTTCGTCTCTGAATTTAGGATGAGCAATGCTGATTAATAATTTAATTCTTTCTCGAATTGTTTGTCCATGAAGTTGTACTGCACCGTACTCGGTAACCACATAATGAACATCCGCACGGTTAGTAACAACCCCCGCAGCTTGTTTCAAGAATGGAACGATACGAGAAGTATTGAAGTCTTTTGTAGTTGATGGTAAAGCAATAATAGGTTTACCACCTTCAGCGCGTGACGCACCTCTGATGAAATCAACCTGTCCCCCAAATCCCGAATAAATTCTTGGACCGATTGAATCTGAACAGACTTGTCCGGTTATATCAACCTCAATAGCTGAATTTATTGCCGTCATTTTATAATTTTGTGCAACTATAAATGGATCATTAACATATTCTTGCGGATGAAACTCAATCAACGGGTTGTTATTAATAAATTTATATAACTTTTGTGAACCGAGTACAAATCCCGCAATAATCTTTCCTTGATGAAGTTTCTTTTTACTGTTGGTAATTATTCCGTTCTCGACAAGTTCAATAATTCCATCAGAAAACATTTCCGAGTGAATACCTAAATCTTTTTTAGTACCGAGGAATTTTAATACATTATCCGGAATTACACCAATCCCCATTTGAAGCGTTGAACCGTCTTCAATCAAGTTTGCAATGTGCATACCGATTTGTGTATATACTTCTTCCATTTCAGCAGAAAGAACTTTCTCACTTTGCGGGAGTTCACTTACGAGGTCATCAGCTTCTATTATATAATTAATTTTATTGATATGAATAAAACTATCGCCCAAAACTCGAGGCATGTTTGGATTAATTTGTGCAATAATTATATCAGCCCGTTCAGCAGCGGTTTTAGTTATACCTACCTCAACACCATAACTACAAAATCCATGTTCATCCGGAGGTGATAAATGAACTAAAGCAACATTCGGTTTAATAATTCCTCTGGAAAATAGCAGAGGTACTTCATATAGATACACGGGGATAAAATCAGCTCTTCCATCGCTAAAAGCTTTTCGCGCTTCACCTCCCATGAAGGTTGCAACGTGTTTGTATTTGCCTTCGTAACCGGGGTGCATGTAAGGGAGAGTCCCAACAGAAAGTGCATGGATTAACTCTATATTTTCTAAATCGGTTCTCTTTACAAGTGCATCGATTAATCTGAACGGAATAGCACAATTAGAATGAACAACTATTTTATCATTTGATTTAATTACACTAACGGCTTCTTCGGGTGTAACAACTTTTGATCTATAATTTTTTAGTATAGAAGCCGAATAATTTATTTTATTATTTGCTAATTCAGTAACCATATTTAACTCAATCAATTAGTTGAAAAAAAATGAATCCTTCGGTACTCCACATCGAAAGTATCGGCAAGGATTTCGTTTGAACAATATCCGTTATAAGTACAAATACCTTTTTGAAGACCCGGCATTTCGGCAATCGAGTTAGCCAATCCTTTATCAGCAACTCCATGAATATATTGAAGTGCTGCGTTGGTCAAGCCATAGCTTGCAGTCCTCGAAACTAAAGAAGGCATATTTGGAACACAATAATGGATTACATTATGCATAACGTATGTTGGGTCAGAGAGTGTTGTTGGTCTGCTGGTTTCAATGCAACCGCCTTGGTCAATTGAGACATCAACAATAACAGCCCCTTTCTTCATACTCTTAACCATTTCTTCGGTTACGATATGCGGAGTTTTTTCACCTTTAATTAAAACTGCACCAATTAAAATATCCGCAAACTTCACACCGCGATTAATTGTATAAGGGTTTGCAACAACAGTTGTAATTTTTCTATCAAAAGTTTCATCGATTCTTCGTAATCGATTTAAATCTTTATCAAGTACAATAACCTGAGCACCTCTTCCCAATGCGGTTTTAGCGGCTACAGTTCCTACAACACCGGCACCGATAATAACAACTGCACCTGGTGCAACTCCCGGAATACCACCTAATAAAACTCCTCTGCTTACAGGGAGTGTGCTTTGTAAAAGTCCTTCGGCGACTTGAATTGATAATTGTCCCGCTATTTCACTCATCGCCTGCAATACAGGTAGCCCGTGTTCATTTTCGATGAGTTCATAACCGATAGCTGTAACTTTTTTTGCAATCAGGGTATCGAGAATTTTCTTTTCACCGATGTTAAGAAGTAAAAAAGAAAAGATAATCTGATTTTCTTGAATGTACTTACAATCTTCTTCAGTAATTCTTGCAACTTTAATCACACATTCAGAACGCTGAAAAACTTCTTCAGCACTGTAAACAATAATCGCTCCAAGATTCTTATAATCGTCATCAGAAAAATGGCTTCCTTCACCCGCACCACTTTGGAAATAAACAGTGTGCCCTGCTCTAATAAGTGAGTCAACTCCTGCCGGAGCTACAGCCACACGTCGTTCTTCAAATTTTGATTCTTTTGGAATTCCTATTCTCATAATAATCCAATTGTTTAATTGTTAAATAATCTTCTTATCCGTAATAAGCAGTAATTTTTGTTAATTTTCAACTAACTGATCATTGTTTACAAGATATCTTTTAATCTTCTGTGTCGTAGTTTTTTCGAACTCTTTTTGACGAACCACAAATTTTTTGATTTGCTTAAATGATGTTAGTTGTTGATTTGTTTCTTTGATAACTCTTGATATTGTTTGTTGAATCAACTCCTCTGTTATTTGTTGATTTAATTTATTCCCATACTCGATAAACGCTTCTGAATCAATAACAATTTGTGCTGCAATTATTTCATCGTGCTTATCATGCTTTTCACCGTAAACCAGCGACTCCATTACAAACGGGCTTCTATTGAGAATATCTTCTATCTCTTCCGGAAAAACATTTTTACCGTTGTTTGCGATAATTACATTCTTCTTTCTTCCGCTGATATGTAAAAATCCGTCTGAATCGATATAACCTAAATCACCGGTTTTAAACCAATCACCGTCAAAAGATTGCTCAGTAAGTTGCGAGTTTTTGTAATACCCCGCCATAACACTTTTACCGCGTGCATAAACTTCACCGATTCCATCGGAATCTTTATCG
Organism: Ignavibacteriaceae bacterium; assembly: GCA_019638025.1. Classification (GTDB taxonomy): domain Bacteria; phylum Bacteroidota; class Ignavibacteria; order Ignavibacteriales; family Ignavibacteriaceae; genus JAGUXE01. The sequence goes on along the minus strand of JAHBUO010000097.1, from coordinate 6,568 downwards.
TGTATTTTCAATTCAACACCGGGTAACGGAATTCCGGCTGAATCGTCTTTGTAGAATTCAATCGGGTTGAGTGTGAGTATTGGTGAAGTTTCAGTCAATCCATAACCTTGGATAAATGTGAATCCAAATTCACCGAGTCCTTTAGCAACTTTTGGATCGGGAGCTGCACCACCTGCGATAAATAATCTTATCGAACCTCCAAAGCGATTATGAATTTCACCGAATATTTTCTTTTTAGAATCTTTCCAACCAATCTTTTCAAAAGCATCTGTAACTTTAATGAGTGGTTTTATTATTTTCGATTTAACTTTGTCATCGTTTATTGCTTTGTAAATTCTTTTGAACATTTTATCATATAACAACGGAACCGCAAGTAAGATAGTTGCTTTAACTTTTTGTAAATCTTCAACCACCGTTTTTAACGAGCGAGCATAATGGACGGAAGAACCGCTGTACATTGGACATAAAAATCCGCATGTACATTCATAAGTATGATGTATCGGAAGAACTGATAAAAATCTGTCTTCAGGTTTTATTAAAATAATCTGCCGCATTCCCATTAGGTTGGCACTTAGGTTTTGTTGCGATAACATAACTCCCTTTGCACGCCCCAATGAACCGGATGTAAAAATAATTTCAGCTGTATCGGTTGGACTAATATGTGGGAGTTTATCTATTTGATGCTTATCACTTTTTCGTATTAATTCGGTCATTGAGTAAAAAGTGTTATTCTTTTCTCTTGTATCCATACTGATACAATATTTCAATTTTTTAAGGACAGAAATTTCATCACGAATTAACGATTCAAATTGTTCGGTTAAAATAATTGCTTCTGCATCAGATTCATGTATAATATTCAGAATTTCATTTGAGCTTAAGTTTTTATCTATCGGAACTACTACATAGTTGAAGGAGAGAAGGGTTAAGTATGCTAGTCCCCACTGCACTCTGTTTTCTCCGATTAATGCTATGTGTGTTCTTTCCGGAATACCGAGATTTACCAAAGCATTACCGAATCTCAGAATATTATTCAGTAATTCTGTATAAGTTAAACTTTGAATCGGAGTGTTAGTTAAATCTTCAAGCGCAAGTTTGTTTGCATATTTTTTTTCTGATTGGATAATCATATCCTGAATCGAGGAAATGTAATCGACTTCTTTTAGTGCGGGGAGTTTTTTCATCTATTTTCCTATTTACTTATTATTTCAAAATTCTAAATAATTTGAAGACACTTTTCTAAATCGAATAAAAGGTCATCTATGTTTTCTAATCCGACTGCAATCCTAATTCCTCCCGGATCTATTCCATAGTCTAAAAGTTTTTCGGCAGGAATGAGAGAGTGTGTCATTGATGCAGGGTGTTCTATTAATGTTCTTGTATGACCAAGACTTACTGCTAGGGTCATAGTGTAAGCATTTTTAGCGGCATAATTCATCAAGAGTCTTCCGTGCTCGCGAGTTTCTACAATGTTTTCACCTTTTAGTGCAAAATAGATTAAACTACCGGGAGCGAAGTTTCCGTTAAAATCACTCATTTGTCTCTTAGCAATTTCATAATTTTCGGTAGAAGGAAGTCCCGGATAATTTACGAATTCTACTTTAGAATGACCGGAGAGATATTCGGCAATTTTCTTTGCGTTTTCCATTTGACGAGATATGCGTAAGTGAAGTGTAGGCAAACCGTAAGTTAGGATAGTCCATGCTGATTTAGTATTTAATACAGCACCAAAATCTTTTCTTACAATCAACAGCATATCTTGAAATCTTTTGGGACCAATAACAACGCCCCCCATGTCTGTCCCAAATCCGCCTATTCCTTTTGTTAATGAATGAACAACAAAATCAGCACCTAACTCCAAAGGTCTTTGACAATAGGGAGTTGCAAATGTATTATCTACTACAATGTAAACTCTTTTTTCTTCAGGACGAACTTTATTAAACTCGTCAACTTTTTTTCTGATGGCGGTTATATCAATAATATCCAAATTCGGGTTTGAAGGTGTTTCAAAATAGATAACACGAGTATTATCATTTACAAGTAAATCGATATTATCGGCATTCTTCAAATCGGTTTGGACATTTTTAATATTGTAGCGAGGATACCAATTATTAAGAAGTGAGAGAGTACATCCGTATAAAGTTTTGTGAGAAATAATTTCATTACCGGTTTTTGTAAGAACACATAAAATTCCGGAAATAGCTCCCATTCCTGTTGCAAATGTAACCGCCATTTCACCTTTTTCAACATAAGCAAGGTTTTCTTCAAGTAAGTCTTTGTTTGGTTCGCCTAATCTGTCATATATGTAGATAGGTTGAGAGTCTTCTTGCAAAGATTCCATATTAGCAAAATCGGCAAAACCTTCTGCACCTCTCTCAACCGAATCTAATCTGAATATTACTGAATTACTTACAGGCGGTACAACATGGTGAGAGTAATCCCATTTCTTTGATACATTTTTACCGTATATCAGATGGGTTTCCATTGAGTAAGCAGAATCATCAACTTTTGATTCCGGCTTTTTTGTTTCTTGATCAGACATAATTCCCCCGAATTAAAAATATTATTATTCCAAAATTACAGATTCTTTTCTGATTTTCATATCTAAAAGAGAGTAATCTTTTTAATCGTCTCCCCCTGATTCAATCTGAACTAAACAAATACATTCATTAGTCAAGAAACATGAATATGAAACTTAATTAATAACAGCATTAAAACTGAGCTGGAAAATTCAATTAGAGTTATAGATACCCTTAGCTAATTAGAATTCCGATATCTTACGAGAAATGATATTTGATTTCAGTTTAGTACATCAGATGTTTTAATGATAAATTTCTCCAGCCCGCCTGACTTTCATATTTTACAAAATATATTTTCAAATCAGCTTGGTTCTCATACTTTACAAAATAGATTTTCTTATCTGCTTGGTTAGAATATTTAGTAAAATACCATTTACCTTCATTGTGCTGGGCTTGGTTATCATACTTGACTTTATAAACTTTTAAGTCAGCTTGATTTTCATATTTAACAACAAAAACTTTAACATCTGACTGATTTTCGTATTGAACAGAAAATACTTTTTGTGCTTCAACACTTTTAAGTGAGAAGAAAAAAATGAATAAAAAGAGGCTATATTTCATAATTGCACCAATTGTCTCATTTATCTTTAATTAAAGTATAGTGATTTAATAAACATATCACACACACTCAACTTATAAAATCATCCTACTTGAGATTTTCGTTTTTATTTCACTTGATAACACTACTTCTTGAGATGCCGCTTTCCTAAATCAATTAGTAAAAATATTTTTAAGTACCATCTTTAAACTTCCGCCCTTTTCCGCTCCAATTTAAAACAAGAAGTTTAATAACTTCCGTTTCATCGATTACGTTTTCAGCATACTTTTTACCACTTTCGATATCTTTAGGCGAATACTTTTCCACTAACAATATTAAACCTTTCATTTTCTCTTCAATCGATAAGTTTAAAGATGCCTTACATTCTAGAATTATACTCTCATATTCAGTTGAAAACTTCTTTGGAAGAACATTGGTCATTCCGACAATTGTGAAAGATACATTCGGATTTTTCTTAAGATTACTAATCTTTTTCCCCTCTAACGCAGAATGAAGATATATTGAGTCTTTTTCATCATAGGCAAAGCTGATTGGCACTCCGTAAGGATTTCCACTATCATCTACTATGGAAAGCACCCCATACTCCCCATTCTTCAATAGTAGTTTTGCATCGTTTTCAGTTATGAGTCGATCTTGCCGTCTTACATTATCATTTCTGTAATTCAATTTAGAATCCTTTAATATTGTCGACAAATATATGAAGTTACAATTCAAAAAATGCAACTCTACACTTCACAATAAAAGTCGAGAGTTACTCCCCATCAAATTCATTCTTCGAATCCACCCCAGCCCTCCTTTTCGCAAAAGGAGGGAGTAAAAAAGTCCTCCCATTTTTTCAAAGGGAGGATTTAGGAGGGGTTAATAAATTTAGTTTGGGGAGTAACACAGAAAACAAATTCCCCTTAACCGGAAGTGTCGAGGATTGGGAATCAACAACCATGAGATTGTTTTTTATCTTTAATTGCTTTGCACCTTAAAAAATTGCTCATATAGTGCTATCAACCTAAACCCAAATTCTAACTACTATCTTCTATATTCTACCTTCTAACTTCTATCTTCTATCTTCTAAATTCTAACAACTAACTACTATCTACTTATTTACAGTGGCTGTTTCTTTTGGTTCTTTTCTTACGCTAAGAAAAGAACAGAATGTAGAACATATGAAAATGTAATTGAGCAACTATGCCACCCCTTCGGGGTTGATTATTAATTATGGGAATTTTTTCTATAATCATTTCATCCCTTGGGGATATTCAGAATCTCAGTGACCGACTCTTTGTAATGCTTATGTTTGAGATATTATATTAAAGTGGAGTTATCCACCACAACTCAATAAATTAGTAAAGTTCTTTCCATAAATGAAAATGAATAATTCACCAGATCAGCTAACCACCGGTTTTAATCGGTGGAACAAAACAACACTCAAACACATTAACGTTTTTAACCGTTTATTAAAAACTAATTATATTATTTACTTAATGTAAAAAAACTCAAAAACCTTTGTTGAACCTCACTTTTTCCCTTGTCTAAGTTATCTATTTTCGATATTATTGATATGTATTATATACATTTTCTCAAAACCGATACTCAGTTCATTCAAAGTCTTTAAAAAAGAGAAGGGAGATTGATGGGCAATCTCCCTCTCTATATCCCTTCACCTATTCAGGCTGAGTAGGATTCTGCATCGTAGAAGTAGTCTCGTCTGTTGACGAACTACTTTTACGGTAATCACGATAAGGAGAAAGACCAAAGTACATAAGACTTCTATCTTTAATCCCTAATTTTGCTCGAATTATTCTTTCATACTTGGCAATTGTGACTAAGGAGTTTTTTACCTCAGTTTCCAATTGTTTGTAAAGAACACGAGCCCTTACTAGGGCCTCCTTATGCTCTTTCACTAAATCATTAAAAGCTTTTTCAAAGTCTTCTAACTCTTTTTGTGATAGAGCGGAATGCAAGTCTGAATTATCTCCAAACTTAATCAATCCTTCACGTAATTCTGAGAATCTCTTTTGGATATTTGAAACAGATCTATAATTTTTACTCTGCCTCATATAACCTCCGAAATAATTTTCAGTTTGTTAATTAAGTCCAACTTTAGGTTGGAGGTTTTTGGGATATCCCCAAACTCGTTGTAATACATCTTCAATTTTGGTAACAATTATATAAAAATTACAACCTTAACTCCCTCAATAACAGAAAGTTTGAAGTAAATTCCGCACCAAATAAAAACTTGCATAGAAATAAAGACAAAGAACTAATTAGAAATTGAAATTCTAACGCTCTAAATATATACATTATTATATCTGAGTCCAAATTTTTTATACGTTTTTTCTTCGATTACTGAGCGTATTCGCTATTTTATCATTAAAAATATCATGCCTTTTAAGAAGGATTTAGAGCGATTTAAGGCGTCTTTTTAAACGAGGAGAGTCGAGTCACACTTTTTCTTATTTTGCCTCTTTTTACCCACTTTTAAAGTCCATTTTGGGGGGTATAATCGGGTATCCTGAGTAAGGGTTTTTCTTTTAGTAAAATATTACTAAATTTTTTTAAAAAATTTTCAAGTCCCCCCCCCCCTTTGGATAATTGAAATTGCCATTCTTTACCTATTCCGAAGCAGTCGAATGGTGAGTATTTCCTTAACAGATGAGAGCTAGTTTTGTTTATTGAGAATTTATTCTTCCGGATTTTAGGAGAAATGATTAGTTATTATGGAAGTTAATTGTCTCTGGGAAGAAAATTTAGTAAGAAGTGATAATCTGGTGCAGATTTTTTGTGAATGCCACGGGACTAATTTATCGTGGACAATTCAATTTCGCTGATTACTTATGTGAGTATTTCAATTCTATAGTAGTGCGATTAAAACTAAGTAAGGGGGTAAAAAATCAAATGAGAGTGATAGCGATTTCAATTCTATAGTAGTGCGATTAAAACAACCTTCCTTTGAAATCATTGTCACAAACGATTCTATTTCAATTCTATAGTAGTGCGATTAAAACCAAGCTCGGTTGCATACACAAGTAATTCAACCCTTGAATTTCAATTCTATAGTAGTGCGATTAAAACTTGAGTGCTCCGGAGATTTTAAGAAACACCTTCACAAATTTCAATTCTATAGTAGTGCGATTAAAACGAATAGTTACATAACCTATGATTAAATCCCATTATCATTTCAATTCTATAGTAGTGCGATTAAAACGGGTGATGATTTTACGAATGTTGCAACGGTAGAGAGATTTCAATTCTATAGTAGTGCGATTAAAACTTTATATTATTTGTAGTAATGTAGTGTAGTGTAGTAATTTCAATTCTATAGTAGTGCGATTAAAACAGAAATAAAATATCCGTTTACTTCATGAATTTCTCCATTTCAATTCTATAGTAGTGCGAGTAAAACAGATGTTACGATTTCTTTTCCGGTTGCTACTCC
>JAHBUO010000096.1 GCA_019638025.1 Ignavibacteriaceae bacterium | reverse complement strand
CGAGAGAGAAGTACAAAGAAAATACATACGGATTTTTTGGAGACAGAAGATTTAAAGCTAGACTAAGTCCTAGACTTGGTATCTCTCATCCGGTATCAGATAATCAAGTGTTGTTTTTCTCATACGGGCATTTTAGTAAATGGCCAAAGCCACAGTTTGTATACGCTAAACTTAATCCGCTAAATGCAAAATCATCGTTCCAGAAATTTGGTAATCCAAATCTAAATCCTGAAACAACCGTTGCTTATGAACTAGGTTTAAAAACTCAGTTTTCATCTGATGACGTGTTAACATTAACTGCATATTATAAAGACATTTTTGATTATGTAAGTACACGGACAGCAATAGTACAATCAGCTAGATTTGCAACTCAGCGTTTTATAACATATGTAAATTCAGATTATGCCCGTTCACGAGGTATAGAGTTTGAGTACAAAAAACGAATCGGTAGGTGGTTTACAGGTAGCGCATCTTTCACTTATGCAATTGTTACAGGTAAAAGTTCGTCTGCAGATGAAGGAGTTTTGGTTCTTCAAGGAGATTTGCAAGAATCAATAAAAGAAGAATATGTTACATGGGATAGACCAATTTCTGCTTCAGTAACTACAAACTTTTATGTTCAGAAAGGTGATCCGTTATTTGATTTTGGTAAAGGAATTCTTGATGACTATAATATTTATTTGAGATTTCATTATCAATCGGGTAAAAGATACACTCCGGCTTTGTTCTCAGGTAATTACGATACTGACGGGAAACCCGAATATATTTTCCCACGAAATACACGTAACAATAAACTTGGAAAAGATTGGTTTTGGGTAGATTTAAATTTTGAAAAGTACTTAGTGCTTGGTGGATTGAAGTTCTCCTTATTTATGGAAATAAATAATCTTTTAGATTTAAAGAATAGTGCAATTATTAATCCGGTAACCGGTGAAGCTTATGAACTTGGTGATGCAGTTCCAAGCAGTTGGAATGACCCAAATTATCCTGATTTACAAGCTCCATTGAGTCCATATCCGTTTAATCCGGCTCGCTATTTAACACGAAGAAATATAAAATTTGGATTTAGTTTAAGATTTTAATTATGAAAAAAATACTATTTATATTACTACTTATCAGCTTAATCACGACTCAAAATTATGCACAACTATTCCCTGTGCTCGGAGGACAAAGAGCAGGGATTTCCGCTGCACAATTCCTCAAAATTGGAGTAGGGAGTAGAGCTGCAGCTATGGGTGAATCCTTTATTGCGATAGCCGACGACGCATCTGCATTATTTTGGAATCCGGCAGGATTAGTCCAATTTTCTGAGAATCAAGTGATTTTTTCTCACAACAGTTGGCTCGTCGATATCAACCACGATTTTCTGGGAGCTGTTTATCATATTACCGGTGAAGATGCTATCGGTTTATCACTTACATCGTTATCAATGCAAAAAATGGCTGTAACAACCGAATTTGCACCTTTCGGAACCGGTGAATATTTTTCTTTTGGTGATGTTGCGTTAAGTGTAACCTACTCAAAGAAGATGACTGACCAATTCAGTTTTGGTGGAACTATAAGATATATGGAAGAAACATTAGATAAGCTGAAAATGCGTGGTTTCATGATTGACCTTGGTACATATTATTGGACCGGATTAGGTACATCAAGATTTGCAGTAGCGGTTACGAATTTCGGAAACCAACTGGCTCCTGATGGGGAGGTTGTTCTTGTGGGGAAGAGAAATAAGTCTGATTGGCAATCATTTTCTCCTCCAACAATGTTCAGAATCGGTTTTGCATTTGAACCATACCAATCTGATTTACACAGAATAACTACTTCGTTTCAGTTAAACCATCCAAATGACAATAGTGAAAACGTTGCGATTGGTGCAGAGTATGAGTTCAAAGAACCAATATTAAATTCATCGTTTTATTTAAGAGGTGGTTACAAGTTTAATGTTGAAGAACAAAATTACAGTTTTGGTGCAGGTGTAAAAGTTCCGATGCTAATTGCAAGTTTAGCTTTCGATTATGCTTATGCAAATTTCACGAAATTGGGTCAAGCTCACAGATTATCCTTAATCTTAGGTATTTAGAATATGAGACTATTAAAATTATTTTTATTATTAATTTCACTTCATTTTTTTATCGGATGTGCCGATAAACTTGATACAGGAACATTGATAAATTCGTCCGGAGAAGGTAATATTGCCGGTGATACCCTTTATGTTCAATTGAATCCGGTTTGGGAAGGTTTTAACAAACCTCAGGATATTTATATTGGAAATGAACCTTTTATCTATATTGCAGATACCGATAATAATTCAGTAAAGATGTATAATCTTGCAGGTCAATTATTAGGTCAAAGAGAAATTAAAAAACCTATTGCAATAGGTCAGGATTATCAGTTAAATCTTTTGGTCTGTGCTGAGTTTGATACTGTTGTCGGTGGTCAAAATCGGTCTTATAGTGCCGTTTATAAACTTGATATGGTTAGTGCCGGACACATAATTGAGAATGCTCCAATTACAAGAATTCTTCCGCAAGCAACCGACTTCACTAAACCAAACAGAAAATATTCGGGTGTTGCAGGATTCTATGATAACTCATTTTATGTTACTCGTAGAGGTCCGGATAATTCAAGCATCATTGACCCGGATAATTCAATTCTAATTTTTGAAAAGAAATTACGGTCTAACGGAACTAAAATAGATACTCTTATTGGAAGAATTCCACTAATCGATCCTATTGGTTCTGGAATTGAATCTGCAAATCAAGTAAGTGCTATAACACCATTTAAAAAGAGAAATATTGACTTTATTATTACCATGATTGGTGATAATAGCTTTAAAGTTCAATGGTTACAATATTTGGTTACTACAGAATTTTCCGGATATAAGAATAAACTTTCACCATTTAATGCAGGTATGATGATTCCGAATAAGTTTTCTAAACCTGAAGGTGTTACTGTAGATAATTCCGGAAACATTTACGTTGCCGACAGCGGAAAAGATTCAATTTATGTTTTTAATTCTTCAGGTGATGAAATGAAATCATTTGGAGGTCCGACAATTTTTAATGCTCCTCATGGTGTTGCCTTCTTTGATAAAGTTCTATATGTAGCAGACACCGGTAATAATAGAATATTACGCTACATTCTTTCTACAGATTTACGATAATTATACGCAGCGATTTTACCAATCGCTGCTTCCATTTTAAACATATTAGGTTCAAATGAAAAAATTATTAATCATTTTAGTAGTACATTTTTCTCTCTTATTAAACGCTCAATCAGTAATTTTTAATGAATTATATAATTCCGGTGGAAATGATGAATGGATTGAATTATTGGTTTTGCAAGATAATCTTGATTTGAGAGGTTGGAGTTTACGAGATTATAGTTCGTCCGGTGCTGCACAGCTACCACTTAATTTTACAAATCATGAAGCTTGGGGTAACCTTAAAAAGGGGACAATCATAGTAATTGGTCGCCCCGAAAACACATTCGCAGAGGACCTTGATCCATCAGATTATTCGATTACTGTAAAATCAAGTAATGCTTTATTTTTTTCAGGCACAGTGTTTCTCTTTGCAGGTGCTTCTGAAGCAATTCAGATAAGAAATTCTTCACAAACTCACGTTCACGGAATTTCATGGGGTGCAGGAAATGCAAGTAGTCTTCCTTCACCTAAAATTCATTTTTCAGGTGCTTCATCAAGTAATACGTCAACATTTTTTAATGGAAATAATTTAACTCAGATAGGTGATTTAGCAAATTGGACTCAGAATGGGACGCAATCAAGAGGTGTTGGAAATACTGCATCTAATATTGCATGGATAAACTCTCTTCGTGCACGACCTGAAGGATCCGGAACAGCAGCTGTCACACCTGTAACCACTAATGGTGATACTCAGATTAATATTGGTTTTACATATATAAGGGATAATCAATATAATGTTAATGCTATTAAAATTATTATTCCATCCGAATTTGAATGGTTACGAAATGGAAGTTCTATTTCTATTTCAAATTTTACAGCACAAATCAGTGTAAATGTTGATACAATTTCACTTTCAGCAATTAATTTTTCATCTGATACTACAACAATAGTTGTTAACAATGTGACAACACCACATTATACCGGAAGTTATAGAATAAAATTTCTGACCGGTGTTGAAAATTCTTTAGGAGATGTTTCGCCAACACCGGTAATTAATGTTTATGGTGCTCCTTTGTCAATTGCTGATGTTAAAGTAAATAATTCAAACGGAGTCTCGCTAAAAATAGGGGATTTAGTAACTGTCAGAGGTATTGTCACTGTTTCCAATCAGTTTGGAGGTCCAAGTTATATTCAAGATAATTCAGGCGGGATGTCAATATTTGGAGCCATTTTTACAAATGCAGTTCAAGTCGGTGATGAAGTATTAGTATCAGGAAGAGTGACTCAATTTAACGGATTAAATCAAATTGAAAGTCCACAAATACATTCAATCATAAGTTCAGGAAACATTATCGAGCCAATTCTTGCAACACCATCACAATTGAGTGGTGACGGTGTGAATGGTATCGAAAATTATGAGGGAAGATTAATAAGATTAAATGCTGTAATTGTAACTGAAACAAACGGAAGTGCAGTATCAAATTGGGCATATAAAAACTATAAACTTACCGGTTCATCATCCACAGATACCGTAGATGTTAGAATTGATAACGATACTGAAATTATTGGTACAGTTGCACCCGCAGGTAGATTTGATATTGTCGGAGTTCTAAGTCAATTTAAGTCCACATCTCCCTTTATTGGGGGATATCAAGTTATGCCAAGGTTTTCTCCGGACATAATATCTTCGGGTCCAATCATCGAAAAATTTCCTGAAGAGGTTAGTTTAACAAATAGTTCGATAACTTTGGAATGGCATACTATCAACCCCGGTACATCAAGAATTCGATACGGTAAGACATCAGCTTATGAACTTGGAGTTATTGAACCGGATAATTTACTTAGAAAACAGCATGTTGTTACAATTAATGGATTAACTACTGCTACTATATACAATCTTCAAGCTTTTTCTGTGAGTGGCAGTGATACAAGTTTCTCAAGTAATATTGTATCTTCTACAACGTCAGCTTCACCGACTACCGGTATTATTAATGTCTATTTCAACAAAACAGTTAATCATGGTGTATCGTCCGGAGTTAATGCGTTTAGCAATGTAGACTTTAAAGAAAAATTGATTTTAAGAATAAATAATGCGAAGCGTTCAATTGACTTGGCACTCTACAGTCTGAGTGGTACAGTTGGTGCAGATATCGCATCTGCATTGGTTAGTGCAAAGAATCGAGGAATCAAGATTAGAGTAATTGGTGAATATGATACGCGAACTACTGCTCCGTGGAGTACTTTACAAAATAACAATATTCCATACATCAATGATCAATTTGGAAATAATGATGGTACCGGACTACATCATAATAAGTTTTTTATTTTTGATTATCGTGGAGGTGCACCGGATAGTATTTGGGTGTTGACGGGTTCATGGAATCCAACAGATCCCGGAACTAATGAGGATAGACAGAATTTGGTTGAGATTCAGGATGTTGCACTTGCCGGAGCTTATACTGTAGAATTTGAAGAAATGTGGGGAAGTAATACTGAGACTGCAAATCCACAAGCTTCAAGATTTGGTTCCAGAAAACTTAACAACACTCCTCATAATTTTGTAATTGGCGGTCGAAAGGTTGAAAGTTATTTTTCACCGAGTGATAGAACAACTAATTTTATTGGTAGAGCAATCGGAAACGGTGAAAAATCTATTAATGGTGCAGTTATGACTATTACACGTCGTGATTTAGCAGATTCAATAATCAACTTAAAAAATCGAAATGGAAAAACTCGAATTATATTGAGTAATAATACAGATTCGGGAACCCAGTTCTCCTATTTACAATCGAGTGGAGTTGATATCAGATTGAAAGGATTTACTTCCGGTTTACTTCACCACAAATATGCTATTATTGATGGTGAATATTCAAACCTTAACTCAAAAGTCATTACCGGTTCACATAACTGGTCTTCCTCAGCTGAAAACAGTAATGATGAAAATACGCTTATCATTCATGACTCTCGAATTGCGAATTTCTATTTGCAAGAATTTACAGCAAGATACTATGAAGCGGGTGGAGCAGACTCAATAGTATTGTCTTCAGACAATCAAAACTCGGCTATTCCTGAATTCTATACATTAGAACAAAATTACCCAAATCCGTTCAATCCGATAACCTATATTAGTTTCATGATACCTGTCAATGGGTTAGTCACAATAAAAGTTTATGATGTTCTTGGAAGGGAAGTTGAAACATTATTAAACGAAGAAAAATCGGCCGGTAGTTATACATTTGAGTTTAATGCATCCAAACTTTCAAGCGGAGTTTACATTTATCAGTTAACTTCAGGGAATTTCAAAGCCACCAAGAAATTATTATTGATGAAGTAGTAATATCGCTGGTAATTGGATTTGTAAAAATCTTTGAAGAACAACAATAATATTTTCTTATCAAAAAAATTAATGCAAATTATTTGAAATAATCATATAAAACGGTTAATTTTCGATTCTAAAATTTTTAAGTAAAGGAGAACAATGAGCCAGATAAAGGGTGAAATCATTCAGGTTATCGGACCTGTTGTTGATATACAGTTTGAGAATAATTATTTGCCAAAGATTTATAATGCAATTAGAATTCCGAGAACAAATGTAGAAGGTAAAGAAGAAGAACTTGTATGTGAAGTTCAACAACACTTAGGTGAAGATAAAGTTCGTAGTGTAGCTATGGATTCTACTGACGGTCTTGTAAGAGGAATGGCAGCCTTTGATGTCGGGGAACCAATTTCAGTTCCAGTAGGCCCTGAAACATTAGGCAGGATGGTTAACGTTATCGGTGACCCCATTGATGGTAAAGGTGAACTTACAGCGAAGATGAAATATCCTATACATAGAACTGCTCCTTTATTCAAAAATCTTACAACTGAAAGTGAAATATTTGAAACCGGAATTAAGGTTATCGATTTGATTGAACCTTATTCAAAGGGTGGTAAGACAGGTTTATTCGGTGGTGCAGGTGTAGGTAAAACGGTTATCATCCAAGAATTAATTAATAACATTGCACAACAACATGGTGGTTACTCCGTTTTTGCCGGTGTTGGTGAAAGAACTCGAGAAGGTAACGATTTATTTCTCGAGATGACGGAATCCGGTGTTATAAGTAAAACTTCACTTGTATTTGGTCAGATGAATGAACCCCCCGGTGCTCGTTTAAGGGTAGGTTTAACTGCTCTTACAATTGCTGAATATTTTAGAGATGTTGAAGAAAGAGATGTTCTTTTGTTTATCGATAATATCTTTCGATTCACACAAGCCGGTTCTGAAGTATCTGCTCTTTTAGGAAGAATGCCTTCTGCGGTTGGTTACCAACCAAATCTTGCAACAGAAATGGGTGCATTACAAGAAAGAATCACTTCAACAGATAAAGGTTCTATTACATCGGTACAAGCTATCTATGTACCTGCAGATGACTTAACAGATCCAGCTCCGGCTACTGCATTCTCACACTTGGATGCAACAACTGTATTGAGTAGACAAATTTCAGAACTCGGAATTTATCCTGCAGTTGACCCTCTCGATTCTACATCAAGAATCTTAGAACCCGGAATTGTAGGGCAATTACATTATGATGTTGCTCGTAATACAAAAGAAATTTTGCAGACCTACAAAGATTTGCAAGACATCATCAATATCCTTGGTATGGATGAATTATCTGATGACGATAAAACTATTGTTAAACGGGCGAGAAGAATTCAGAGATTTTTCAGCCAACCATTCCATGTTGCCGAACAGTTTACCGGATATAAAGGGAAATACGTTAAATTAGAAGATACAATTCGAAGCTTTAAGTCGATTATTGATGGTGAGTGTGATGATTGGCCTGAATCAGCTTTTATGTATGTTGGTACTCTCGAAGAAGCTTACGAAAAAGCTAAATCAATGATGTAATAATTATGAAGAAGTTTAATTTAGAAATAATTACTCCATCAAAATCCGTATTTAACGATTCGGTTGTTTCAGCAACTTTCCCAGGTACACTCGGCGAGTTTCAAGTTTTATTTAATCATGCTGATTTAATGAGCGTTATAGAAATCGGAAGATTGAGAATCGAAAAGGATGGGGAGACATTATTATATGCCACATCCGGAGGAACAGTTGAAGTTAAAAATAATAAAGTTTTATTTTTGGCAGAGACAATCGAAGAATCTTCACTTATTGATTTAGAGCGCGCTAAGAGAGCATTAGAGAGAGCACAAGAACGATTAAGAAGTGAAAATCGAAGTGAGGTTGATTTTAGTCGAGCTGAAGCAGCATTACAACGAGCCTTAAATCGAATTAAAGTCGTAGAAAACTAAATTGGTTTTATTATAGAACAACGGTTATCTGTTAATTCAGATAACCGTTATTTTTTACTATCGAATCTATCTTTGCTTTGTCATTTAAGTACTTCTTCAATTTATTCAAGTGTTGGAGTAAGAAGGTTAACCGTTTTTCTTCTTCTTGCATAGCTAAAAGTATTTTTTGCTCTTCAAAATGTAAACCTGTCTTTTCAGCTAATTTAAATGACTTCAAATTAGTTGCTTCAAAATTATTCCAAAAAGATTCTCCGATCTCATACTTTATTGCAGTAAGCAATTCTTTAAATTGGAGAACTACTCTACTAACTAAAAATGGTTGTGCATATTCAGAATTATCTGTAAATGTGGAGATTATTGCTTCATAATATCCGTGTTCAGACAGAATAATATCTTTAACATGAAATCTTTCAATTCCTTTAACCACTACATCCATCTCACCATTGTCATAGAGTTTTGTAACATTTTCGATTTTTACAAGACTGCCGACTTGGTTCTCAGCATCCAATGGTGATTCAATTATGCCGAATTCCTTATCATGTTCCAAGCAATTGCGAATCATTTTCTTATATCTCTCTTCGAAAATGTGGAGAGGGTAATAAGAATTTGGAAAGACGACTAATTTTAATATAAATATCGGTACTTTTTCCATAAAAAAGAGGCTGCAAGAGCAGCCCTAAAATAAATTATAATGCACTCTTAAATCTTTTTTCGACTTCTTCCCAATTGACTAAATTCCAAAAAGCTTCGATATAATCAGGGCGTCTATTTTGATATTTAAGGTAATAAGCGTGTTCCCAAACATCGAGTCCCAAAATTGGGGTTCCTTTTACTTCTGCTACATCCATAAGAGGATTATCTTGGTTTGGTGTTGATGAGACTACCAATTTGCCTCCACTTAAAGATAACCAAGCCCAACCTGAACCAAATCTGGTTGCACCGGCGTTAGCAAATAGTTTTTTGAATTCGTCAAATGAACCAAACGCATCGGTAATTGCAGTTGCTAATTCACCAGAAGGTTCACCGCCTCCACCTTTTTTCATTATTGTCCAAAATAGGGAGTGATTATAATGACCTCCGCCATTATTTCTAACCGCGACCGGATACTTCGATATTTCACTCATAATATCTTCGAGTGATTTCCCGTTGAACTCGGTCTTTCCGGCGATAGCATTATTTAAGTTTGTAACATAAGCGTTATGATGCTTTGTGTGATGGATTTCCATTGTTGCCTTATCAATGAATGGTTCGAGTGCATCATACTCGTAAGGTAATTTGGGCAATTCAAAAGTTGACATAGTTTTACTCCTTGTTTTTTTGTTTTTATCTAAAAAATTTGCAACAGGTTTAGTTAAAGAAATTATTGGTAGGGAAATCATTCCCATTAAAAAAATTTTTCTCTTCATAAAGATTAAACTCCAAAAGAACTACCGCATCCGCACGTCTTTGCGGCGTTTGGATTATTAAAAATAAATCCTCGACCATTTAAGCCGTCTGAAAAATCTAATTCTGTTCCGCTTAAATAAAAAAGACTTTTACCGTCTATAAATAGTTTTACATTGTTATGTTCAATAACTGTATCTCCTTCTTTTGGAGCAGCATCAAAACCTAAAGTATATGAAAGTCCTGAACACCCACCACCTTTGACACCCACACGTAGCCCATAATCAGATGGGATTTTATTTTCTGATTTAATTTTTGTTATTTCATTTGATGCTTTGTCCGTGATAGTAATTTCTGACTCAATTTGAGTAGTTGACATTTATCCTCCTAATTTTCTTTTACTTCATATGTGTGCGCTGCCCCGGTAACATATTCGGGGAAATTTAATTTCCATCCTAAAGAATTAACTTTTATAAAAATTCCTTCACCTTCAAATGAAGATGCTAAATCAGCAGCTAGTTTCTCCGCTTCGGGATAACTTGTTTTGAATTTTTTGAATTCTAAAAATCTCTTTATAGAGTATTGAAAATCTCTAAAAAAAAGATTTGAGTTATGAAATGCAGAATAGTTAGCTTTAAAAAAATTCAATAAGAGTTTTTTTTCTTCACTCAAAAATTTGAGTTTTGCTTCGTAATTCATTTTTGCCCCTTTTCTCTTAATTTATTAATTGTGTTTGTAAAAATATTTATTGTTTGCTCGATTTCTTCAAAAGTCGTAAATCTTCCAACACTTAAGCGTATTGATGAATCGATTTGTTCATTTGTCAATCCGATTGCTTTTAGAACTCGACTCCTTTGTCCTAATGCTGATGAACAAGTTGCTCCGGTTGAAAAACATAACTCTGCACAATGCTTAATTAGATTTGTAGAAGAAACTCCGTCAATATAGAAATTTAAGTTTGAATATAATCTTCTTTTCTTATCACCGTTAAGATATATATTATCTGTTTTTGTTAAAATCCCATTATACAGTAAATCTCTCTTCTCGACCATTTCGGATATTTCGGATTTGTTATTTTCGATTAACTCAATAGCTTTACCTAAGCCAACAATCAAAGGGACGTTTAAAGTTCCTGACCTGAGTCCAAATTCTTGATTTCCACCCAATATCTGTGGTGCAATATCAGAGTGTTTGAGATTATGTGATATTCCTAGAGTTCCAATTCCTTTGGGTCCATAGAATTTATGTGCAGATAAAGAAAACAAATCGAACAAACTATAATCTACTACATGTTTACCTACGGATTGAGTTACATCAGAATGAAATATTATATTATTAGAACGACAGATATTTGAAATATCTTCAACATGCTGAATTGTTCCAATCTCATTGTTCGAGGATTGAATTGAAACTAGTATAGTATTCTTTGTTATTGAGTCTCTTAATTCATCCAAATCGATTAAGCCACTGCTGTCAGTTCTAAGGTAGGATACTTTAACTCCATATTTTTCTAAATTCTTACAAGTAGCTATAACAGCAGAATGTTCAATCTCAGAGGTTATGATGTGGTTTCCTTTATTCAGATTTGCTTCTA
>JAHBUO010000095.1 GCA_019638025.1 Ignavibacteriaceae bacterium | reverse complement strand
AGAAAATATTTTTTTGGTTTTAGGTATTCTTTGATTTTCTAAGCAAATAACAATAAATGACTATCTTTTATTACTAAGAAAAGGTTCTAAGAATAATTAACCAAAGTAATCTATTAAGGGATTCTTCATTGGGTAAGGAATTAACTCTCTCTCCGGTGGAGAAAAATTGGGAATAATCATTTCACTTTTTATTGTTATAGATTCCTTTAACATTCGATATAGTCTCGATACAGAGTCTCACCGGTTGCGCTCTGCTCTCGCTCTGAATTCGCTCTGCTTTCGCTGTTTTGTTAAATTCAATTATTATATTTGAAATGAAGTATCTAAATATTTTCGGAGGGAATGGCATTGGCACGTGTACAAAAAAACTCAAAAATATTACGTGGACGAGTCGGGAACTTAGTTTTTCGGGTTTTTAATGGTAAAGAAGTTGTTTCAATAAGACCTAGCGAATATAAGAAATCAACTTCACCAAACGCAATAAAAAATAAAAATCGATTTTCGGCAGTTGTTGCTCTGGCAAAATTTGTGAACAGCCTCCCTGAGCTTTCAAAAATATGGGAAACTTCTACCCTTAGAGGGAACAATAACTATATGAAAATCCTTAAAGCCAACCTGGCTCTAACTGAGGGGGGAAATTTATGTGATAAAAACATCATTCTCCCCTCGGACGGTTTTCATAATCCTGTTACTGACATAATTTTAAATGAAGATAAACTAAATCTCTACTTTTCTTATTCTAAAGATGACTTATCTCTTCTAAAAAATAAATACGACCTACACCTCATTTTTTACAAATCAGAAATCGACAGAAAACAGAAACTCATTCCCGGCATTACTGCTCAGACCATTAATGATATTGAATTAAGTGATTATTTAGAGATTACTTTAAAACTATCACACCAATATTTTTATGAAATTAACACTGATATAAAAATATTTTGTATCCTAACCGCAAAGGAAGTTGTTAAAGGTAAAAACTATTCAACAACCTTTGGCAAAACTTTTTTTATAGAGAAAAACAAATCATAAAACCGATAGCTCAAATCATTCAGAATATCTTTAAAAATTCAGAGTATTGCAGATAGGTTCGGGTCTCGGAAAGGCTCTTTTTAATTTAGACCTTTTTTAAAGTAACGCAACTCATAGAGTTGCGCTACTTTTTATCATAATTCTTAATCAGTCTTGCTCCAATGTAAATATAACAAACTCAAATTGAAAATATTACTGCAGCAAAATCATCTTTTTAGTTTCGGTGAAGTTACCGCTTTGTAATCGATAATAATATATTCCGGATGATAAATTAGAAGCATCAAATTTGACTTCAAATTTCCCGACTTGTTTTTCTTCGTTAACAAGAGTAGCAACTTCTTTTCCGATTAAATTATAAACTTTTAGAGTTGCATGTCCGGCTTCTTTTATTTGATATGCTATTGTTGTGGTTGGGTTAAAAGGATTCGGGTAATTTTGTGCAAGCTGAAAAGTCGAAATAGTCGATTCATCTTCAATATTTGTAACCGGATTAACAGTAATTACTTTGTTTGGGGCAAAGTTCCATAAATCGCCGTTGCTACCGCCGTTGAGATTAACACTGTTTCCGTTAGCATAAAGAGTAACATTTCCGGTTGTTGAAGGGGCAGTATAAGTGAAGTCAAAAGTTACACTATTAGCAGCCGGGGATTTAGGTGAAGAATGTGTCAGTTCATCCCCAACTTTTTTTGAACCAGCTCCGGCAGTTAATACTCCGGAAGAAGCCGCAATATTTGTTCCTCCCGCATTTAATGTACCGCCTGAAATAGTAACTGAGAACGTAGCTGTTTCGTTAACAGTCATAACTTCGGGACCATTGATTGTAACCGTAACATTATTACTGAATCCACCGTGACAATCACAACCGTTCCCATTTTTTTTAGTCGTTCCGGTTATTCCTGTCGAACTTGCATAAATTAAAAATGAAACAGAACATGTTATAAGAAGCAGATTAAATAAAAATCTTCTTTGCTTGAATTTAGCCATAGCACTTCCTCTGATTTAATTAAATCACAAATAAATAAATTAAGATAGGTCTTTAGTAACACACACAGAAAATAATAAACAACGAACTATTGAATAACTAAAATCTTGAACCCAAAAAATGGGGTAACATTTTCCGCCAAGTGGGCCAGTCGTGGGGCATATCATAACCCCAAATATCAAGCTCATGCGGAATTCCTTTCTCATGTAAAATCGAAGACAATAAGCGAGAAGCATCGGGGTCTTCGTAGTTTCCTTGTCCTGAAGCGATTATAATTTTTTTATTATTTTTCATTTCATTAATCATAAATTCATCATGCCAGGGGGGAAGATAATCAACGGGAGAATTGAAATAGACGTTATCGTCATAGTATCCTTTAGTATAATCTTTAAGATTATAAGAACCGCTCAAAGCAACGGTTCCACTGAATATATCGGGTCGTCTGAAGAAAGTATTGGCTGCATGAAATGCCCCTAAAGATGCACCGGTTGTAATGATTGGGACTTCACCTTGGCAATCGCTGTAAATAAAAGGGACAACTTCTTCTAAAATATATTTATTATACTGCTGATGTCTGATAGCTTTATCAGCCGGATGCATGTTATGGTTCAACCAGCTTTCATTGTTAATGCTATTTATTGAGAAGGCTTTGAACTTGCCTGACTCAATCATGTGAGCCAATGTATGAATCAAGTAAAATCGTTCGTACTCTAAAAAATCGGCGGCGGCAGTAGGGAACATCAGTAACCCAAAACCGTAATGTCCGTAAACAACAATCTCCATATCTTTGTGTAAATTCGGACTCCACCAACGATGTACTTCTCTTCTCATTTGTTTTCCTAAAAGATGTGAATTATTAATAGATTCTTTTCCGAAAACAAATTTATTCGAATTTGATAAAAAGTCAAATCAAGATTTCTCAACTGCTGTATTATGCACAATTAGTTACTTAAAATGAGCAAAGTCTGAATAGACTAACTTACAAATTCTTTTAACTGATTCTGAATTTCCTCTTATAGCATACTTCTTTAAAAATGCTATGGCTTTAGGCGATTCTATTTGAAGTAATGAGTAAACAGCTAACTTTTGGATTTCTTCGCACTTATCTTTTTCGACGACTTTGATTAACATGTCAACCGATTCATTAACTTTATACAAACCGGAATAATAAACAGCCTGCCTTCTTGTCCCTTCAATATCGGAAGCAAGACAAGCGAGTAAATTATCGATAGCATATTTGTTGGTGAATGTGACTCTGTCTCCTAACAAATTTGGGTTCTCAGCTTTTGTCGCAGCCGGAAATATTATTAACATCGATAAAAGTATTAGAGCTTTCATATTGCCTCCGAAATAAAATTAATTTCAAGGGCTAATAGAATAAAATTGGGAGACTAATACTCATAAATATATTGTTTCGGTTAGATAAAGTGATTGAGGGACTTATAAAATTAAGGATGGTAACTAACTCAATCGGAGTCCATTAAATCAGAAATGAATTTTAAGTTCTGAGATTCGGAATTAGAAATAATTATCTTGATAATAGCCGTTAATGGAACAGCAAGGAGCATACCGGCTATCCCCCAAATATATCCCCAAACTAATACGGATAATAAAATCATAATAGGGTTTAGGTCTAATCTTCTTCCTAAAAGAATTGGTTCTGCAATATTAAATCCGAGAGTTTGAATTGCAGCAATAATGCCGGCGATAACTAATCCGTAACCGATTGAGTCGTGCTGAATAATTCCCATTAAAGTGGGGAGGAGCAGTGATATGGCAGAACCAATTGTAGGTATAAAATTCAAAAAGAAAGTCAATAATCCCCAAATTATAGGAAAATCAACATCGAGTAAAAAGAGAGCTAAGGCTGTAATAATTCCGGTTGCAAGATTAATTACAATTTTGGAAATGATGTAATTTTGGATTTGCTTTGTTATTGCAATAAAGGTGTTGTCAAGTTTATTTTCAGTGACTGTCTTGATGTTTATTGCATGATTTACATCGATAATATTCTCTTCCGTTCTTTCGGAAGAGCTACCAAATTCGGTTTCAATTTTACCAATCACATATCTCTTTCTGATAGCTTCGATAAAACCCCTATGTCCACCGACAATAAATACGAAGAAGAAGAGTACAAACAATATGCTTCCGGTGATTGAAAATGCTGAAGAGAATACTCCTCCTGCAAGTGCCTTATAATCAATTTTTGCAATAATCTTTTGAATTGAAAAATTGCGGAAATAGGGGTCTCTAATTTTCAATTCGAGAGCAATATTTCTTACAATCAAGTTTAACTTATCGAAATAAATTTGAAGGTCGTTTGTAAACTGAAGAAATGAATCGACTATGAACCTTCCTACACTAAAAATAATTAATGCAAGTAGAACCAGGTCAACTATAATAATTAATGCTGTAGGAAATTTAATCTTTTCAAAATAAAAGTTTAAAGGTGAAAACAAGAAGAAGAGAAAGTAAGCAAATACAAAAGGGACAAATATGTGTGATAGTTCGCTTAATGTGAATCCAATTATAAAAATGCCTATTATGGAAACGAAAAATTTAATTACCGGATCGGCCTGAATTTTCTTTCTCATTAAATTGAGTTCTCTTATATTTATAATTGAATTTGATTTACTTAAAAACCGGTTATACAATGTACTCTAAAACATCCTTCGCAAATATATTGCTTACGTTTAAGAATTTTACAAAAATATTAATCACGGTAACTATATTTTTAACCATCCATCCATCCTCAAACGCACAAGTAATTTTTGACGGGAATATCGAAAGCGGAAATATTAATACCGTTACTACTACTGATTCAATACTTTATACCGTTACTACGAAAACAGATATCGGCGGCAGATGGTTTTACTTTCGGATGATAAATGTAAAAGATAGATATGTCAGAGTCCGTGTTTCTTCGAGTGATGTTGTGAGAGCAGTCTATTCCTATGATAATATAAATTATGAAAGATTTACTGCCGCAGAAAGTCCGGCAGTTAATTATTTCCAAAAGACTTATGCAAAAGATACAGTTTATGTCGCTTATTATATTCCATATAATTATTCATTTCTTCAACAAAGGATAAATGATTGGAAGCAATCTCAATATGTAAAGGTTGATACAATCGGAATTACTTCAAGAAACTTGTTAATGCAAGAAATTCGAATTACAGATACAACTGTTCCAGATTCATCAAAAATAAGAGTTTGGATTCATGCGCGAACTCATCCCGGTGAAACTCCAACCTCATGGCATTTTGAAGGGATAATCAAAAAGTTATTGGAAGATAATCCGGTAATTCAAAAGTATAGAGAAAAAATAGTATTTCATTGTATACCGTTTACAAATCCCGAAGGAGTATTCTACGGACGTTCCCGCACCAACTTTGATGGTGTAGATGTTGAATCAAACTGGAATAAATCAGATGCTCAAACTTCACAAGAGGTTAAGATTCTAAAACAAAGAATGTCAGCAATTAACAGTGAAAAAGTAATGTCGGTATTTCTCAATCTTCATTCACAAGCTGCCCCTTATTGTACATTTTGGATTCATACAGCTTCTTCAACGAGTGATTTCTTTTATAGAAGGGAAATGCAATTCTCAAATCTGAATACTTCTGATAATCCTTATTTTGTTCAGAGTGATTATCGATTTTCAAATCTGAGTTCAACTTTTCCTGAAGGTTGGTTGTGGAATAACCATGGGGATAAAGTGATGGCTTTAACTTACGAAACACCATATGATTTCTACTCAAATAACGAATTGGTAACAATCGAAAATCTCAATTATCTTGGTGAACGAACAGTTTACGCAATTGCAGAATATCTAGAAATTAATCACCCTCGTCATTTAATTATTGATAATTCTAATGTTGCACATTTTTGGGATAGCGAATCAGTTGGAAATGAATTTTACAGCGATGATTATATAACAACACAATATAGTGACGGAAGGGGACCTGTAAAATTCGAAAGTGAATTACTTGAATCAGGTAATTATGATGTTTACGCTTGGTGGCCCACAAATCCAAACTTTGCTTATGATGTAAAATATCATATTGAAGGGGGCGGTAGTCAAATTGACCGTCAAAAGAATTTACGAATCAGTGGAGGACAGTGGAATTATTTGGCTACATTGGATTTACCTAACTCAGGACAAATCTCTGTGACGGTAAGTGATTCAGCTTCCGGTAGGGTTGTGGCAGATGCCTTCAGAGTAATTTATCGTGGTGCTCCTCAAAGTATTAAAGAGGATTTAGTACTCAGAGATTTTGTATTGTACCAGAATTATCCTAATCCTTTTAACCCGTCTACAACAATACGATTTTTGCTGAATACTTCAGACAATGTTAAACTTCAGGTATTTAATACGCTTGGGCAAGAGGTTACAACATTGGTAGATGAATTCCGTTCTTCAGGAAATCATGAGGTGATTTTTGATGCAACAAAATCCGGAATTTCTAGCGGAATATATTATTACAGATTAATTGTTGGTGATAAAGCTGAGACAAAAGGAATGATAGTCTTAAAATAGTCCCTCTTGGAGGTATCCGTTTGGGTTATTTGAAGTTGTTACGAATTTCTTTAGCTTTAGCCCCGATAATTCAAAAGTTCCGTAAAAACTGCGGATAACAATATGGGGTTTTAATTGATTTGAGAAGTATTAATAAATTTAAGTTAAATTTTTCTCTGATTCTATTACTCTGCTCAACTGTCGTATTTGCACAAAGTGGGGCAGTTGAGACCGTTAGTAACTCTAACCACATCATTCCTATCGGAAATTCTACGGTTACGCTTCAGCAAAATTCATTTTCGATAAATAGAGACTCATATCAAATTTTTTCAGAGCAAATTGACGGCAAGAAAGTTTTCTACATCTCAGAAAACGGGGAGTTTTTTGTAATTGCAAATTATGGCTTCAAAGAAGGTAAAGACGATTATTTTGTCGATTATTATCTTTTCAACAATCAATTTGAACAAGTAACAAAATATAGAGAAATCGCTCCGTTTGACTTACCGCATCCGATAGTTTCTGTTAGTGATGCCGGATTCATTGCAACATTTGACCCACTTACATTTAAACTCAACATTATCGAGCAGAATACGAATACCTCATCTGTGCTACTTGAAGGGGTTTCTTTTGAAATGGAACGTACTCCGATGATTAAGTGTTTAGGAAATCAAATAATAGTAGCTTCAAATGTTACAGCAATGAATCAATCGATAGAGGATGCCGATGTGAATCTATTCCTAATCGATAAAAATAGTAATAAAGTGGTGAACCAAAAATTGCCTTTATCAATAGTTACAGGGCTCCATTTCTCTGAAACATACTTGATGGTCTCCGGTCTTATTTGGAATGCTGATAAAGTTTATGGAAAGACTTACGAATTTGATTCTGCTCTCAATCAAAATAGGGAGTTTAATCTAAACTTTGAAAAAATGATAAAAGTTGATGACGGTTTTTTCTTAATTTCGGGAAATAGAGTTAAGAAATTATCGCATAATTTTGATTTACAGAAAGAGATTGAAATAAAGGGATTCCGAATTTTTAATATAATTTCATCTGAAAATCATATAGCTATAAATTTTTCTGCAGAAAATGGGAATTATTTATCAATTTTATCTCAAAATGATTTAAGCGAAGTTACGCATCCGATTTTGATTTCCGAAAAGCAAATTTGGCACAATATTTACCTAACAGCTTCAGAACTTTACTTTCACGATTTAACAAAAACATATAAATATAGATTGAAATAATGATTACAATTCTTTACAGATGCAGGAGGTACTCATGCACAAATTGATACAAGTAAGAACATTCATTCTGTTTTTTCTTCTTCTTACCCCACTTTTACATTCACAATCAGGAAAAATCGCAGGTGTCGTAAAAGATGCGACAACTAATGAAGCTATACCATTCGTAAATATTCTGATAGAAGAAACTACTATGGGTTCGGCTTCAAATATTGATGGTGAATATTTCATATTGAATGTTCCCCCCGGTGTTTATTCAATTAAAGCTTCAGCGATTGGTTACAATGCGGTTACCGTTCAAAACATAAAAGTTCAAACGGGGTTTACTACCAATCTTGATTTTAAATTAAATACTACAGCAATCGAATTAAAAGAAGATGTAGTTGTTATCGCAACTCGTCCTTTAGTTCAAAAAGATTTAACAGCTTCAACCGCAACTGTAGGGGCTGATTTAATCTCCGAGCTTCCGGTTACAGAAATTAGCGATGTTCTCCAACTTCAAGCCGGTATTGTTAGCTCCGGTGGTGACTTACACGTTAGAGGAGGAAGAAAAGGGCAAATCGCTTTTCAGATTGATGGTGTTCCGGTAACGGATGCATATGATGGCGGTTCAGTTATCGAAGTGAGCGCAACAGCTGTTCAAGAGCTTCAAGTGATAAGTGGTGCTTTTAATGCTGAATACGGACAAGCAATGTCGGGTATTGTAAATCTTGTTACAAAGGATGGTAACAATAACTTAAACGGTAGTATTTCTGCTTATTCGGGCGGATATGCATCAAATAAGAGTGATAAATTTTGGGGTATTGAAAAATTAAATCCATTCTCAATAAGAAGTATTGAAGGAAGTTTAAGCGGTCCTATCATAAAAGATAATTTATTTTTCTTTACCACAGGAAGATACTTTTACAATACCGGTTATTTTTTTGGTAGAAGAACATTTTTGGTTACTGATAGAGCTACAGAAGTCCCCGGTTCAGGAGGAACAAGATTTAATATAACTCAAAATGGTGATAATGAACTTGTTGCCATGAATCCCAACGAAAGAATTTACGGGCAAGCAAAATTAACTTATAGAGTTTTTCCGGGAATGAAAGTTAGTTATAATTATATCCTCGAACGACAAGAATATCAAGATTTTAATTCTGATAATAGACTTACACCGGATAACAATCTTCAAAGATTCAGAAGAGGTTATACAAATCAACTCTCAATTAATCATGCTGTCTCAAATGCAAGCTATTATAATTTGAATTTCTCTTATTACTTCAAAAATTATCGACATTTTTTATTTGAAGATATTTACACCGGCAATCCTACTAAACCAACCAATTATGTAGATAATTATGTACTTCAAACTCCACCTTACAGCTTTAATATTGGTGGAACTGATTATAGCCGATTTTACAGAAGTTCAGGAACCATTTCGGCTAAACTTGATTGGGCTACTCAATTTACCCAAGAAATAAATGTTCAGTTTGGTGGAGAATATAAACGCCATCAAATCTATTACGAAAACATAAATCTTTTTCCGTTATACGAAAACGGAATATTAACAATGGGAATCCCTCCAAGTACATCAAATAACAATGATCAATACTTAAGAAAACCAACTGAATATGCAGGGTACATCCAATCGAAGTTTGAGGCATTCAATCTTATCTTTAACATTGGGTTACGCATGGATATTTTTGATCCGAATGGGGTTGTTCTCACTGATCCTACCGACCCATATATTTACGATCCAAGAAAACCATCAAATCGATTCCATGACAATAACGGAAATGGTGTTCAAGATATTGGTGAACCAACAAAAACTTTGGAAGAAAGACTGACATATTGGTATAAAGATGCATCTATTAAATATCAATTGAGCCCTCGTATCGGATTGGCTTTTCCAATAACTGATGCGGGAGTTATTCACTTTTCTTACGGTCACTTTTTACAACTTCCTCCTTACGAACTAATGTATGCAAACCCCGATTTTGAAATTGGTGTTGGCTCGGGTAATCAAGGGGTATTCGGAAATGCAGATTTAAAACCACAAAAAACAGTTAAAGGTGAAATTGGATTGCAGCAACAAATCGGTGAAGATATTGCTGTTGATTTTACTGTATTCTTCGAAGATTTTAGAGATTTAACCGGAACTCAAACCGATGAAATTTTAGTTTTTGGTCGCGGTAGTAGTTACAGCAAATATTCTAACACAGACTTTGGTTATTCAAAAGGCTTTATAGTTAAGTTCCAAAAGAGATTCTCTGATGGATTGGCAACCAGTCTTGATTATACATACTCAGTTACAAAAGGTAATGCCTCCAATCCAGCAGATGCAAGAAATGCAATAGCTTCCGGCGCTTTGCCCGAAACCTTTATTGCTCCGCTTGATTGGGATCAGACACATACATTAAATTTATCAATTGCATATTCAAAACCGAGAGATTACAGCCTTTCTTTAATCGGGAATTATTACTCGGGACAACCTTACACCCCGGGTGTTAACAAAAATACCAATGTTACACAAAATGCATTCCCTAGAAACAGTCAAATTAAGCCGAACATTTTTAATGTAGATTTAAGGGTATCCAAAGATTTTGATATAGGTATCGGTTTCTTATCAGTTTTCTTAAAGGTATTTAACCTATTAGATTCTGATAATCCAAGAGGATTGTATAGTGATTCCGGTGATCCAATATTTACATTCGGTAGATTGGAAGCTGAAAAAATTAATCCGACAATGTATTATAACACACTCGATCAACGATTTATGAATCCGGGATTTTTCTCGGAACCACGAAGAGTTGAACTCGGATTATCTTATAACTTTTAATATTCAGGAAAAAATATATGAAAAATAACAGAATACAATTATTCCTGATTGGAATACTGCTGATCAGTTTCGAAATGCTTGGTCAGCGTGGAGATCCTAATCTTGTTACTGTTGGTCTCCACACAGGTAATAGAATCGGAATTTCATTTCATAATGACGGACAAGTTGCCGGAATTTTATCCGGTGTAGATATTCGTGGTGAATGGCCTTATGGTTCAGGTGAAAATTATATCGGCGATTGTATCCCACTAATTGGGGTTGAGTTTATCAACCGAAGAGGAGATACACTCCACTCCGTTATAATATCAAGAGGACCAAGAAATAGGCAAGCTGAAGAAAGGCATCCATATAAAAGTTATTTCTGGGGATGGAATCCTTTGCCTGGTTTCAGAAATCCTAATTTCGAGTCAGTTGCGATGAGTCATTTACCCGAATCATGGCCAATTGAGGGTTGGAATGACCCTACCGCTTCTACCTGGAAAGATGATAAAGGAAAAACTCAATGGTTTGGATATTTTGGTCGAGGAATAATTAATGCTGATCAGGAAAGCATTTTTGATGCTGATGATAATTCAGATACAGAATTTAATTTTACTTGGAACTCCAGTGGTGAACCGTTAGATACACTCTTTCTACCTGATTCGCGTGACTTAACACGTAACGGTATGGGTTTAAGAATGCGAGTAAGAGGTTTTCAATGGTCTAACTTTTTAGCTGAAGATGCAATCTTTTGGTTATATGACATTTCAAATGATGGTACAACTATTTATCGAAAAGCTGATTTCGGTACTGTAGTTGGAACATTAGCCGGTGGTGATGGCGATAGTGGCGATGACCTTGGCTATTTTGATATTCAAGAATGGATAACCTA
>JAHBUO010000094.1 GCA_019638025.1 Ignavibacteriaceae bacterium | reverse complement strand
AGTGCGAATGTTCCATAGATATTTGCAACAGAAAATGTAATAATAAAAAAGAGTGATATCATCACACCAATTGAAGGACGTTTCAGTAATGCAAGTGAAGTCTTAACATCGAATATTTTCCTCTTATTTTCTGAAGTCGAAAGATTTTTTTCTCGAGTTTCGGGCAAATAAAAAAGACTCATCAAAAATGCAATTATCGAAAAAGATGCTGATACTATTCCAACAATCACATAACCGAACTCCGCTAAAATCCCACCTAAAATAGGACCAAAGACAAATCCCAATCCGAATGCTACTCCAATTAGCCCCATTCCTCTTGATCGCTCTTCTTTTGTAGTAACATCGGCAATATATGCTTGAGCAACACCTATACTGCTTCCACCTATTCCCGCAATAATTCGGCTGAGAATTAGTAACAGAAATGTCGTTGACACAGAGAAGAGTAAATAACCGATTGCATTTAATAATAATGTATAAAGGATGATTTTTCGTCTTCCATATTTATCTGAAAGACTACCAAAGAATGGATTGAAAATAAATTGAACCAG
Organism: Ignavibacteriaceae bacterium; assembly: GCA_019638025.1. Taxonomy (GTDB): domain Bacteria; phylum Bacteroidota; class Ignavibacteria; order Ignavibacteriales; family Ignavibacteriaceae; genus JAGUXE01. Next base: position 11,108 of record JAHBUO010000094.1, on the reverse strand, counting down.
ACTGTAAACCGCAAGTGTAAGACCAACAGCAAATTCATCAACTTTGAGTACCTTGGTTGCAAATGTCGGTAGAATCGGAATCAACAGTCCAAATCCAAGTAGGTCGACAAAGACAACCATAAAAATCAACACAAGCGGAATATTTTTTTTCATCAAACCTAAACTATGATATACAAATAGCTAAATCTTACAACAAATTCTGAAAATTATTTCATCAATACTAATTTTTTTGTAATCGATTTTCCCTGTGACGTAATTGTGTAAAAATATATACCACTAGACATTCTGTATTTAAGTGCATCAAAATTAAAGACATAACTCCCTGCATTTTGATACTCGTTAACTAAGGTTGTAATTTCATTTCCTAGAACATCATAGACTTTTAGCTCCACGTGCCCGCTTGCCGGAATTTGCCAACTAATTATGGTCGAAGGGTTAAACGGATTCGGATAATTTTGATTGAGTCTAAACTCTGTAGGGATTTCCGAAACTGAATTTTCTACCGGAACTAAAACATTTGTTTGGAAATCATCGAAATAGACGGTACCACTTACGGCGCCGTTAGATGTTTTAGTGATAGCTATATCAGTTAAAAACTTCTCCCCGCTCAACAGAATCTCATTTAACGGAAAGTACTTTAGTTTCCATCCGGTCCAATTTATTGTATCGACAAAATAGACTGCACCTGAATTTTGTGAATCATTAAAGTATAGTTCTAGAAGATTGTTACTTAAATCACCGAATATCCATAAACCAACAGTTGCATTATTGTCGGTTCCTGTGGATGGTTTATTAGTGTTCGGGATTGCCGCCACTCCGTTTGTACCGCTAAATTGATATATCAATCTACCGGAGTTTGTACCAAATACTTTCTTTTCATTTGTTATGGCAAATTTTGTAATGTTTGTATCTATTCCTGAACTAATCATACTCTGATTCGGATTTCTCCAGCCGCCTAAAACTTCAAAATTATCAATTACGTTTCCGGAGACATATTGCTCGGAAGAAGTTCTAAACGGAATGTAAATTGTGTCAACCATTGGGATGGAATCTAAATCCGAAATTTTACCATGGAGAACTACGGTATATAGAGAATTACTGAGCAAAGGATTTTTGGGCTCAAAGGAAATATATCCTTTTCCGTTTGCCGAAGTGACTTTAACATTTGCCACAGTTTGAAGTGCATTGCTTTCATCAACCAATCTTACATTTCCGGCAAGAGAACCTTGGAATATTGGCGCATCAAACTGAAGCCTAATCTGTAATGTTGTACTCATTTCAGTTGCATCGACAATCGGGTAAGATTTTTCTAAATTTAATCTATTCCTAAATTTAGTATTGAACGAAAATGAAAAACTCTCGCTTAACCCTACGTTCCATATACTCAATGCTTGTTGTGAAATTGACACGGTATATTGCTGCTTAGGAAGATACGGAAGATCAGGTTTGAAAGTAAAAGACATATTATCTGCTGTCCAAGTAAAAGTACCTGTTACCGGTGGATTCATTGAAAATGAACTTTCTACTGATTCTTTCTTCATAGGACGGCTGAATTTTATTTTTACTACATCCGATGTTTTAACGCTATCCATCGAAGCATCAGGATAATATGATTCTACAATCGGTGCACGTGTCGTGTCATAAGTCAAAAATTTGTCTGCAAAGACAGTCTGATTTGCAACTACACTTACAGTTGCAGAATCTTTAAAATATCCTTCTCTCTCAATTAAAACTTTATATTGACCCGGAACTAATCCATCAAATAAATAATAGCCGTTATTCTTATTATCCCCGTTATAAACAATATTCCCCGGCTGAACAGTGACTTTAATATCATTCAGAGGTACTTTTTGGTCATTCCCCGGGAAAGCATAATATGTTACGGTTTTTGAAGGATCTCTCACGATTCCCGCTATAGCACCGGTTCCTAACGCACTTGAATTTAAGTGCTGCAACAATCCCCTTGTAATAGCAAGGGCTTCGTGTTTGCGATAGATGGTATTCATCAGTCGCCACGATTCAGGTATATAATCATGAAAAGAACCTTCACTTAATACACCTTGCATAGTGAGTGGATTTAATACCCCCAAGTTATATCCTAAAAATGACATATCACCACGATTATAAAGTGCGGTTGTTCTAAGAGCAGCAAAGATTTTAGCTCCGACTCTTTCTGCATATACTTTTGAATTCGGATTAGCAGGTGAATTATCTGTCCCCTTGAAAAGCATTAAAGAATAGTTTGAAGTACCTTGAAACCCATTGCTATGAATAGAGTGGAAAATATCAACATTGTTATTATTTGCAATCGCAGCTCTGACCGATAAAGCAGGATCATCACTATTTGTATTCCCATTTCGGGTTAATATCACTGTTGCACCTAAATCAATTAACATTTGTTTTAAATGAAGTGCCTTATCCCAATTTCCCTCTGATTCCCAAAAACCTGTTGCGGCAATATACCTATCATTTGCCGGATCTTGCCCACCATGCCCCGGGTCAACACAAATCTTATAACCCAATAATGATTGAGCATACATATTAGTCGAAAGTATAAAGACGAAAGTTATAATTGCTACTTTAAATATTAATTTCATTTACTACCTCTTATTCGAAAAATAATTGTGTTGAATAAATCATCCCTTCTGAATCTGAATAGATTAAACTATTCCTATTCCAGGATGGGTAAACTTCAATTATATTTTCAGTATTAGTAATCTTATGCTTGGACTGCCCATCGATAGAGATTATATAAATATCAGATTCACTAACAACTCTCCCATCATCAATATCAAGCATATACGAAATCCATTTCCCATCAGGTGACCATTGTGGGTAACGTATATCACCTAATTCAAATAAGATGTTTCCATTCAAATCAGAAACAAAAGTCCCTTTACCAACCGCATAAAATAACATATTGGATTTATCAGGAGAGAGTGATGTCCATATGTAGTGAGTATCTCCAAGTGGCTGCAGAGTCTTTTTTATCCCATTTGTATAAACCCAAATTTCATTATTTACAGATTTAACAATTGGTTCGCTAAGAACTGCTAATTCTTTTTTTGAAACTCTATCACTTCCGATTACTTGCAATTTATCATCAATACTGAAAATGATATAACCATCACTGCTAACTCTTGGAACATCTAAAAATCTGGTTTCCGGTTGAAGTAGAGTCATCTCTTTCGTATTAATAATTTGCTCTTTTAATTCTGAATACTTTTTCCCGGCAACGTAATTATCACTTCTAAAAAAAATAGATTTTCCGTCGCTTGAAAAAACAAATTCATAACCGGCACCGAGTTCATCATTAAGTTTGATGATTAAGTTATCTACTTCAGAGAGATAATAAATTCCTCTATTCCCTTCTCCGGTGAAAAAGATTGTTCCGCTTGGTGAAGCTTTGGGATTCATGAATTTACCGGCACTTAACGAAGTTAGACGCATTGTCTCACCAACTCTAACTTGTTGTGCATAAATCGGTAAACATAAAACTATCATTACTAATATAGTTTTAACTGTAAAATTAATTTTCATAAAAATCCTTTTCGGTTAAGTTATTCCTTAAAATTTCTTTTTTCAAGCAGAGAAATTTTCTCTAATCTCTTTTGATGACGTTCGCCTAAAAAGCCTGTTTTAATGAAAACAGACAAAACTGATTTGTTTGTCTCATCCCCGACACTCTTGGCTCCTAATACAATTATATTCGCATCGTTATGCTCACGAGCACTACGAGCACTAAATTCATTATAGCAAGTAGCAGCTCTAATTCCCTTAAATTTATTTGCAGTGATAGCTGATGGAATTCCTGTTGCGTCAATTATCAACCCGAAAGTCACTTCCCCTTTTTTAACTTTTTCTGCAACAGCTATTGCGAAATCGGGATAGTCACACGATTCTTCATTAGATGTTCCTACATCAGTGATTTCTATATCATTATCTTTTAAGAAATTTATTAAGATTGATTTTAGTTTGAAACCGGTATGATCACTTCCAACTGCAAACTTGATTTTCTTAGTTGAAAAGGATTCTTTTGTTTTTTTTACTTCATTAGCAATTGACATCCCGAGTGTTTTAATTTTATCTAAAGCAAGTGGAGTTAATATGTCATTCTTTGATATTTCAAAAATGTGATTCCCGCTTTTGTAAGCTTTGATAATATCAGCTTCAGTTATAAGTCTTTTCATTATAGAAATTCATTTAATTTTGAATGTTTTAAATAATCGTAAACTTTTTTAACTTCTTGAGATTGGTCTCTTCTACAAACTAAAAGTGCATCATCAGTATTAATTACAATTATGTTATCAAGCCCTATGACTGCTGTAAATTTATCCGGAGAATAGATATAAGAATCATTTGTTAGTTCCGTAAAAACATTCCCCACACACGAATTTCCTCTCTCATTTTTTTCGGAGAGCTGATAAACTTCTTCCCAACTCCCTACATCACTCCAGGAAAAAGTCCCCTTAATTAAAAAGACTTGCTTCGATTTCTCCATTATTCCATAATCAATAGAGATACTTTTTAATTGACCATAAACTTTTAACATCATCTCATCAAAAGAAGGTTTAAAGCAATGTGGACGCAAATGTTCAAGTTCATAATACAAATCGTGCATGTGAATTTTTATTTCATCAAGAATCGATTCAACCTTCCAGATAAACATTCCGCTATTCCAAAGGAAATCACCACTCTCTAAAAATTTAACCGCAGTTGAGTAGTTTGGCTTTTCGGCAAAGGTAAGAACTTTGTGAATATTTTCAGATGTCTCGTTATCATCAATTTGAATATAGCCGTATCCTGTTTCAGGTCTTGTTGGCGGAATTCCAATTGTTACCAAACCATTTGATTTATAAGCAAATTCGGAAGCCTTTTTCAATATCGATGTGAAAATATCTTCATCACGAATTATGTGATCAGCCGGTAAAACTATAGTAACTGCATCAGGATCTTTTTCTTTAATCATTAAAGATGCAACACCGATACAAGCAGCAGTATTTTTCCCAAACGGTTCTTCAACAATATTCTCAACCGGAATCTGTGCTAACTGTCCTTTTATTCCTTCACTTTGGATTTTATTAGTGATTATAAAAATATTTTCAGCAGAAATAATTGATTCCAAACGTTTAACCGTTGCTTGAATCATTGTAATTTCACCAAATATTTTCAAAAGTTGTTTAGGTGTTTTTTCTCTACTTCTTGGCCAGAATCGTGAACCGACTCCTCCCGCCATTATTACAGCATATAATTTCATTATTGTTCCTTAATTTTATAAACTTGAATCTTTTTACCGAATTCCTCTGCCCTGTTTAAGTAAACGCTTATATCAACTTCTTTACTTCTTACAAGTGCTACAATAACAATTAAACAAGCTCTCATCCCTTCGATGATTTCTTTACTCGGTTCAAGTTCTTTATTTTTTAATACGAATAGTGTTTTAGCGATTATGCGATGCATATTTGCAATGATCTCTGTCCCAAACTTTTCGGCTAAATCACTATTAAGAGTCATTATCTTTGCATAGTTACTAAGTTCTTCAAATGAATACTTTTCAGTAGAAAGCGATTTTAAGAAGCTGTCAAGTTTTTTTATTGGTTTCATTATTGTTACTTCAAAATTCTGAAATGAACCAATTTCATCTTCTTTCTCATCCTCGAAGATAATTTTTTCTTTTAATGTTTCAGCTTCAGGTTTTAATTCGCTTTTAGTTACCATAACTTCCGTAGGTAACTCAGGCATCTCCTTTTTTAATTCAACAGTCGGAATTTGAATCTCGGTAATTTTAGGAGGATACAGCTTATCTAAAATCGTTCTAAAAGTTGAGGGAGTAACTTTGTCTAACAAAAAACTTATTTCTTTAATAAGTGACTGTGCGTGCTCTTTGAACTTATCAGAAAGGTGAAGAAAATCAATTTTATTTTTCAACAAACAATCTGAGATTTCATGAAGTCTTATTCCGAGTTTTGACAGCTCGGTAATTTTCTTCATATTCTGAATGTCGACATCAAGATTTTCAGACCGCTGAATTGCATCACGTAATAGCGCAACCACTTCAATCTTCTCCGAACTGAGTCTAAGATTATTTGCAGCCAAACTTATTGCTTGAATAATATATTGTTTAATAAAATCCATGATTATTTATATACTCTTGGTACTCTTTTGGAAATAGCACATGTAATTTCATATGGAATCGTATTCAATATTTTACTCCAATCCCAAGCATCAATTTTAATCTCCCCTTTATTACCTAACAAGATAACCCTCTCACCAACTTTATAATTATCATTTCCTATATTTACACAAATTCTATCCATCGTAACACGACCGACTTGGTTATAAATTTTTCTACCGATTATTACTTTTGATTTATTTGTTAAATTACGATTGAAACCATCGGCATAACCAATAGGAATTGTTGCAATATTTGTTTTAGTTTTTGCGCGCCACAAACTATTGTAACTAACTGCTTCACCTTTTTCTTTTTGAGATATCGAATCAACCTCTGAAATTAATGACATAACAGGTTTTAATTTAATTGATTCAGAAGTCTCTGTTGAAGGATAATATCCGTATAGTGAAATACCGGGTCTTACCATATCAAAATGTGCTTCAGGTAAATCTAAAATCGCTCCACTGTTGGCAGCATGAATCAGCCCAACTTTAATCTTTTCATTTTTTAATGCAGCTATAATTGAATTAAATCTTTTCAATTGCAACTTTGCAAACTTTTTATTTTTTGCATCGGATGAAGCAAAGTGAGTGTAAATTCCCTTTATCTCAATTTTACTAATTTTTGAAACTCGCTTTATATAATCTACTGCCGACTTATAATCTACTCCCAATCTTCCCATTCCTGTATCAATCTTGATATGGACTTTTAATTTATTAGGGAATTCTGTTTTAGAAATAAGATTAAGATGGTGATCAGAAAAGATTGTCGATTCCAAATCATAGGAGAAGATATCATTTATATTATCAAAAGAGAGAGGTTCAAAAATTAGAATCGGCTTTTGTGAAATTTTTCGAACTTCAATTGCTTCATCAGTAAGAGCAGTTCCGAAATATTCAGGTGAATTTTTAAGTGCATCCAAAGCACTCACAACTTGTGAAACACCATGACCATAAGCATCAGCCTTTACCACAGCTAACACTTTTGATTTCAATACTTGTTTTCTGATTTGATTAAAATTAAAAATTAAATTTTTTATGTGGATAATTGCAAAAGTTGAACGCATTAATCTTCATTTTTATTTGAAATCAAATATAAATCTAATAGCAATGATAATCAATTAAGCTTAATCAGAGGGACTAATCATTTTTATGAAAAGTAACATGCAAAAAGTCCTCACATTTTTTTGAAAAGTAAAGATTTAGGTTGAGTTAAATTTGGTTCATTATTAAACAAACCATCCTCCAACAACCTGAACAATAGATGATGCTCATCACTACTCGTAGCGCAACTCGCCGAGTTGCCCCACCCCATACAAAACCAATATTCTCAATCTACTAACTTCTGAATTCTAAAATTAAATCCACCCCTCCTCTCCTTTTCGTAAAAGGAGGGAGTCGACAAGTCATCCCATTTTATCAGAGGTAAAGATTTAGGTTGGGTTAAAAAAATGTGGGTCAGTATAATGTAAACCTTACTCCCACAACCTGGACAATAGAGAATGCTCCAACATCAACCGTAGCGCAACTCGCCGAGTTGCCATAATCCCCAACTCAATCTGCCCTTAAGCAGTCCTCTTGAATAACCATGAAAATAACTTCTAACTTCTACCTTCTAAATTCTACATTCTAACTTCTAAATTCTAATTGCTAGCTTTTATATTCTAACTACTATCTACTTCCTACTCCCTACTGAATGCTAACTACTACCTTCCAATATTTTCACTCAAAAAAAAAAGGATACCCTAATCAGATATCCTTCTTAATCAAATTATGTTAAATTATTTATTGGACTAAAAGCTTCCCATTGTTATTATATATATTAAGAATAGCATTGGTACTAAAAATGAACCATAGAACAAATAATTAACTAATACAGGGCGTACATATCCCACTATCTTATACCACAAATACATAATAAATCCAACTAAAAGACTCTCAGATAATAAAACGAATATCGTATTTGATAAAAAGGTCGTTACGATAAAACCTAGAGCAATCACTACTATCATTGTAAGGTCTATTCCCGAAAATAAAATATCTTCCTTCGGAATAATTCTATCTTTAGCCATCAAGAACAATAGTATTACTGCCACCAGCACAATATATGAGGTTATCAAGAAATAATCTGTGCCGAAGAAAACCCGAGTTGTTAAATTTGGCATCAGAATACTATTTGAATGTGTTATGAAAAAAAAGACTACAATATTTAAGAAGAAATAAATGTGATTAATTGTTCCGGATTTTCTATTATGGGCATACGCTAATACAAAAGTTAGTACACCACTAATGATTAAAAATATACTCTCATTGCCGGCGAATTTAACCCCGGATAATTTTATCGAATTCAACAAAATGAAAATTATTGTAATGGAAGATATCCCCAATAAAAACAAACTGTATTTCTGAATCAGTACTGACGGAATTTTTGAAATTACTTCGTATTGTTTTTTTAGAAAATCTGTTAAATTCAATTTCTGGAAAATTAAATGTGAGTACCCCATTATAAGTGCAAGTAAAATAAATACAGGGATTACGTAAAGCGATTTTGACTTCAGATAATAAATTGCCAGAATCATAAAACAAAGCGCAAGAATTTGGATGAAGAAAACCGTAGTTTTATGTCTTATTCGATTATAAAAAATGATGTGGTGAAGATGATTGTTATCCGCCAGAAATGGATTCTTCCCTGATGTTATCCTTTTTATCATCACTTTCAACGTATCGAGAATTGGAACTGCAAGCAGCAAAATAGGAAATCCAAGTGAAAGATTCCCCTTGTTATAACCAACTGAAATTTTAAGTGAGAGCATTACAATAACAAATCCGAGAAATAGTGAACCGGTATCTCCTAAAAATATCCGTGCGGGATATGCATTGAACTTTAAAAATCCGAATAATGCACCTGCTAAACTCACCGAAAACAACATAACCATTTCATCGGTTTTATATATCGATAAAGCCATGGTTGTAATAAACACCATTAATGCAAAACCGGAGACTAATCCATCCATTCCGTCCATTAAGTTAACTGAGTTAATAACTCCAACTATAAATAGAAATAACACTATCATATCCAGTCCACTCGGGAGAAGAATACCGAATATTGTTATTCGATCATAATATGGGGAAAGGAAAAGTATTAAAAATAATGCTGCTAAAAACTGAACGATAAACTTTATCGACCATTTTAACCCAATAATATCATCAATCACACCACAGATAGTAATTATAATCATTCCCATAATCATAAATCTTATACCATTTAGTTCTGTATAAAAACTGAATAATATAATTATGAATACAATGAATATAACCAGTCCCCCCATCCTCGGAGTCGATTCTTTGTGAACTTTCCTCTCCTCCGGTTTATCTAAAATCCCCTCACTTTTCAAATAACTTATTAAATAAGGAGTAAAAAATATCGTAAGGAAGAGACTAATAAAAAAAACAGCTATATATGTCATTAATTATTTTTTATGATTTGGTTAGCAAAACTAATCATCTTGGAGATTAATTCATAATTGAAATTATGGAGGTGAAATGAGAAGTGTTTTGAGTAGGTTTCGGTATTCTATATACCGTATCTGAAGAAAGTTCCTATTGTAAATCCTTTTGTAAGTTTATATTCATTTTCAAATCTACCAGTTGCTTTACTTACATAAGTTGCATTTAATTCTACACTGACTGAATTAAATGGGGTATAAATAATTGAAATACCCGATTCACCCCAATCACTCTTACTACCTGATAATAGAGGATATGTAGATCTATCTTTGTTGTAATATGAGTTCAAGTTTTCTTTTGAACCCTTAATCACATAATTTAAAAAAGTTTTTAATTCAAAATTGGAATCAAAATATTGCTCCAGACCGAAATAGTATTGGACTGCGTTACTCCCAATCCAATGTCCGAGTGAATAGCTCGAGCTCGCATAACTATGGAGTTGGTCAGCATTCATATATGAGTAAGGTCTTATAGCATTAAACTCAATAGTAAAAATACTATTCTTCCATAACGGATCATGAACTCTAGTTCCTAGAGTCAAAGCATATACTTGAGCATTGTCTCCTCCGCTAAAAAGATCGGAGGGTGATAATTCATCAATAAATAGTGATAAATATAATTTCGAATTTATCAGTTTGTAAAAGTACGAGGCATTCATAAAAATTTGAGCATTATCTCCTGAGTCACCGCCTATGCTATTATAATGATCAGCTAATCTATAAAATAAAGGTAAAAAGTAGATATATTCTAAATCATCCCCGTAAATAATAGACTCCCCAAGGGTAATCCAAAAATTATTAAATGGTTGAAATGAGAATGTATGCCCAACATAAAACTTTTTTAACCGTGAATAGGTTTGCCCACGTTTTAGTACAGTAGAAGAAACTCCGGTGTTCCGAATTGTCGATGAATCAATTAAATCAGAATCCAACCATCCATGTATGACATTATATCTGAACCAATCAACAGGAAAAAATTCAAATCGTATCATCGGAAAACTTGGAGCTTTCTCGGATAATATAACTGAAGATTCCAGACTTGAACCGATATGTAGAAATTCTTTCCCTGCAAATATATTTCCGGTAGACCATGCATAACTTATTCCCCCTCTCGTTTCACTATAATCAATCAAATCACTTTTACTACGAAGTACGCTTATCCCTGACTCATTTGTAAATAGCTTTCTCCTATCTATCTTATCCCCTGTCTCAGTATTGTCTCTAAAATTCAGGTAATAATTCCAGTTTTCTCCTACATGACCATAAATCTCTCCCCCACCATATTGCCTATACCCCTTTTTACTGAAATCATAGCCTATTCCTATTATCGGGTCAATACTCATTGAAAAATCTTTAGAGTAATATTCAAAATATTTTGGTCTCGCAGAGAAACTCAACTTAAAAAAATTAATTAATTCAGTTGAATCCCCC
>JAHBUO010000093.1 GCA_019638025.1 Ignavibacteriaceae bacterium | reverse complement strand
TGATCTTTCAACTACTCTTGAACCGATGTCGTTAGTAAACTCAAATCCACCGCTTCTCGCAGCAACTGAGGCGGCATCAACTGCTCCGGTTGTAACAAATGGACCTTGCCTTCCCGAACCGTTCGCATCATTACTAAGAAATGCGCCAAGCCATAATCCTCCGTCGAAAATGTGTTCTATACCGCTTCCGAGTGGAAATTCAGCACTTGGTTGATTAGGCCAGCCGACAAAACCACTTCCGTATGTCCCAAAGTTGGTGACTGTTAATCCGAGATTACCAACGTTAGTGAACTTTGTGTTGTCGTCATCAAGTTTTTTTTGAAATATTTTATCCTGTGAGAATGTGGGTTGTATTAAGAGGATAATAGCTGTAAAAATTGCAAAAATATTTTTCATTTAACCTAAGTTTTAAAATTGGACTTCAAATTTACTAAATTTTTCTCTCTTGCCAAGTGGAAATAATCATTCTTGAGTTAAGAAATTATTAAGATTAATCTTTTGCTTATTCAAGATTTTCTAACCTAATACTCTTTCATCGAAATTTTCAAGTGTATCTTTAATCGATTTGAGGAATCGCCCCCCAACCATACCATCTATTAAGCGATGGTCATGAGCTAGAGTTAAGTACATAATTGGTTTTATGGCTATTGTATCTATTCCGTCAACTTCAACCACCACAGGCTTTTTAACCACAGCTCCAACTCCCAAAATAGCAACTTCGGGTTGATTGATAATTGGTGTGCCAAATAAGGTTCCGAAGACTCCATAATTTGTAATTGTAAAAGTTCCACCGGAAATATCATCAGGAGTAAGCTTTTTTGTTCTGGCTCTCTCAGCAACATCAACTATTGAACGTGCAATTCCCAATACATTTTTATCTTGAGCATTTTTAATATTGGGCACAATTAATCCATTCGGTTCCAAGGCAACAGCTATTCCTAAATTAATAAATCTTTTCTGAAGGATTGTATTTCCTTCAATTGTTGAATTAACAATCGGGAATTCCTTTAACGCTTTTACTGAAGCATGAGCAACAAAACTCATGTAAGTAAGTTTTACGCCATCCTGTTTAGCAACACTATCTTTATTTTTCTGAATATATTTATGAACCTTAGACATATCCACTTCGATTAGTGCAGTTACATGAACGGATGTATCTCTACTGTTTATCATGTGATGCATTATTTTTTGTCGGATGTTGTCCATAGGTATTCGTTCAACGCCACCACCTACATAACTTGCATCAAAATCTTTTTTAGGTGTTGAATAGACCACAGAAGGTTTGGCTTCTAATGATTCTCTTTTTTGTTCAATTTTAACTTGAGGTTCTGAAGGTTGTTTGGTTCTCTTTGAAAGATAATTTAATACATCATTCTTAGTAACTCTTCCACCGGTTCCGGTTCCCGCAATATTCTCGAGTTCATCAAAACCGATTTTTTCTTGTCGTGCAATATTTAATACTAACGGAGAGTAAAATTTAGAAGAAGAATTATCTTTCTTTTCTTCAATTACATCATTTACATTTTGTGCTATTATAGAATGCATGGAATCATCTGTGTAAGCCGGAATTTTTTCTGATTCTATTTTGGGTGCGGCATGTACTTTTCCGTGAGCTGATAACCTACCACAGATAGTACCTACTTCTACTGTCTCTTGTTCATTTACCAAAATCTCTGCTAAAATTCCCTCAGCAGGAGATGGAACTTCGGTATCGACTTTATCGGTACTTATTTCAAAGATAGTTTCGTCTTTCTTAACCGATTCCCCTATCTTTTTATACCACCTGATAATTGTACCATCCATAACAGATTCACCCATTTTGGGCATAGGGATATCGATTAGGGACTCTTTATCATCTGTAACTATCTGAGGCTGACTTACTTCTTTTTCTACAATTGTTTCTACTTCTTTTTTTGCTTCTGCAACTTTTGAAGGAGTTGATTTTGCGATAGCTGCAGCTGTGGAATCAGTTTCGATATAAGCAACAGTTCTACCCACATCGATTGTATCTCCTTCGCTATATAGTAACTCTAATATAATTCCGTCTGACGGAGAAGGGACTTCAGTATCAACCTTATCAGTACTAATTTCAAAAAATGGCTCATCTTTTTTAATTGTATCGCCCGGTTGTTTATACCATTTTGTAATCGTTCCTTCCATTACAGATTCACCCATTTTAGGCATTGGAATTTCGATTTTCATATTGCTTCCTTTAATAAATTCGTTTATAATAATCAGTATTCAAGTAGTTCTTTTATTGAATTGTAAATTCCATTCCTTGTCGGAAGTATTTCTGCTTCCAAAATAGGGCTGTAAGGAATATGTGCATCTTTAGCTGCAACTCGTTTAACAGGGGCATCCAAATATTGAAAACAATTATCAGCAATTCGTGCCGCAATTTCACCACCAAAACCTGCTGTCAGAGTGTCTTCATGGATTACAATTACTTTATTTGTTTTCTTAACTGAATTGAAAATTGTTTCTTCATCTAGCGGGACAATAGTCCTTATATCAATTACTTCAACACTAAAACCTTCATCTTCAAGTTTACGTGCGGCAAAAACTGCATCCCACATTGTTGCACCGTAAGATACTACAGTTAAGTCTTTCCCCTCTTTCACAACTTTAGCTTTTCCGAATGGGATTAAATAGTTTTCATCCGGTTCAGGTGCTGACGAATAACTTTGTCGATATAATCCCTTATGCTCACAAAACAAAACAGGGTCATTTAATCTAATTGCAGTTTTTAGCAAACCTTTTGCATCTGCCGCATTTGAAGGATATGCAACAAATATTCCCGGTACATGTGCAAAAATCGATTCAATATTTTGACTGTGATATAATCCTCCATGAATATAACCACCGACTGCAACCCTTGTAACAACCGGAGAAGCCCAAGCATTATTTGAACGATAACGGATAGTTGCAACTTCACATTTCATTTGCATAAATGCAGGCCAGATATAATCCCCAAATTGAATTTCAACAACAGGCTTATATCCTGCCATTGACATTCCGGTTGCAACTCCCATTATACTCGCTTCTGCAAGAGGTGAATTGAAAACTCTTTTATCGCCGAATCTTGTAGAGAGCCCTTTTGTTGCTGTAAATACTCCTCCCTTTCCATCGGCAATATCTTCTCCGAAAATATACATCTTGTTATTCCGCTCCATCTCTTCGTGGAGTGCATGGTTAATTGCATCAACCATCACAATGGATTTACCTGAGGGAGTCGAGTTTTCATAATCTAAAGTATCGATAAGTCCTGATTCATCGTAAACATATTTCTCTGCTGAAGATGGTGTCGGTTCAGCTGCATTGAATGCTTCATCAACAGAAATATCAAGAAGCTCTTTAACTTCTTTTTCTATTGAACTTAAATCATTTTCATTAATTAACTTTTCATCCAGAAAATATCTCTTAAACTTTTCAATTGGATCATTTTTTTCATCTTCTTCAAGCTCTTCTTTTCGACGATATTTTTTTTGGTCATCTGAGGATGAATGTGAATGTAGTCTTATAACATCTGATTCAATTAAAACCGGACCATTTCCGCCTCTCGAGTATTCAAGCGCTTCTTTTACTGCAAGGTATGATTGAACAAAATCAGTACCGTCAACTCTAATTCGCTTTAAGTTTTGATATCCTGCCATCATCTCAGAAATAGAATTATCATGTCCTCCGCTTTGCTGAGAAACCGGAACCGAAATTGCATATTTATTGTTTTCGATGTGAAATATTACCGGAAGTTTTTCACGACTTGCCCAATTTACGGCTTCGTGAAATTCACCCTGACTAGTAGTTCCTTCACCTGAGCTAGTGTAAGCAACATATGGTAAACCTTCACGATTAATTGTTAATGCAGTTCCCACTGCTTGTAAAAATTGTGTTCCAGTTGGACTCGATTGTGAAGGGAGTCTTTTACCTACTGTTCCCCAATGGCAAGGCAACTGCCTTCCGCCGCTTGCTGGGTCATCTGCTTTACCAAAACATTGAAGGAAAAAATCTTTTGCGGTTACACCGGCACAAAGAATTAAAGCAAGATCACGGTAATATGGGAAAATCCAATCTTTATTTGAATCTAGTTGAAGCCCGAATGCTACCTGAATGGCTTCATGTCCGGCACCGGCTATATGGAAAAAAGTTTTTCCTTGTCTAAGCAAGTTCATGGCTTTAGTATCAATCTGACGTGCGAGGAACATGTAATGATAAGCGTCTCGTAATTTATCAGAAGTTAATTCGGGGAGTATTTTAGCTACATTATTCCCCAAATTATCCTTCTTCTTCTTTTTTACGATTGCTTTTTCAGCAACGAGATTATCATTTTTCATAAAACCCTTTCGTACCGGAATTATATCCGATTTTTCATTCATTCAAAATTTATATTATAAATGGAGATTAATCAATATTAATCTTAATCTAGTTTTTATGCTTAAATATGAATAGCTTCACCATACGCTTGAGCAGCGGCTTCCATAATAGCTTCAGATAAAGTCGGATGTGCGTGAACAGTTTTTACAATCGATTCATAAGTTGCTTCAAGAGACTTTGCAATTCCAACTTCACCGATTAACTCTGTAGCTTCTGCTCCAATTATATGTGCCCCGAGAATCTCACCGTATTTAGCATCAAAAACTATTTTAACAAAACCTTCTCTTTCACCAACCGCAAACGCTTTCCCACTTGCCATAAACGGAAACTTACCAATCTTAACTTCATAACCTTTTTCTTTAGCTTTTTGTTCAGTTAGACCGATGCTTGCTACTTGAGGTTGACAATATGTGCAACCCGGAATTGAATCGTAATCAATCGGAGTTACATGAAGCCCTTTAATTTTTTCTATGCAATAAAGCCCTTCAGCCGATGCTACATGTGCTAACCATGGTGGACCAATCACATCACCTATTGCATAAATTCCTTTTATGTTTGTTTCATAAGTGGATTTATCCACCGCGATATGTCCCTTGTAAATTTCAACTCCTAATTCTTCAAGCCCGAAACCTTCAACGTTACCGGTTACACCGATAGCACTCAAAACTTTATCGGCTTTTAGTTCTTTCAGCTGACCGTTTTGATTTATTGTTACAACAACATTTTTTCCTTTAATCTCAGCCTTCTCAACCTTTGTAGATGTGAATATTTCAATTCCACGCTTCTTAAAATTCTTAGCCAATAACTCTGAAACTTCTTTATCTTCAATAGGAAGAATTTGTTCCATCATTTCAATAACGGTAACCTTAGTCCCAAATACCGAATAAAAATATGCAAATTCAATTCCGATTGCACCGGCACCAATAACGATAAGTTCTTTTGGTTGTTCGGACAAGTTCATTGCTTCGGAACTTGTTATTATCATTTTGTGATCGACAGGAATGTTCGGGAGAATTCGTGGTCTTGCACCGGTAGCAATAATAATTTTTGAGGCTTCAACAACCTCAATCTCTTTCTGATTTTCATCGAAAACAGAGATTTGATTTCTTGAAATTAATTTTCCGAATCCTTTAATTCTATCGACTTTATTTTTCTTAACAAGAAGTTCGACATTCTTTGTGATTTTCTCCGATATACTTCTGCTTCGCTTAATCACCTTACCAAAATCGTACGCCACTCCCTTAACCGTAATTCCAAATTCATCCGAATGATTTTTTATTGTATCATAAATATCGGCATTACGCAGAAGTGATTTGGTGGGAATGCATCCCCAATTCAAACATATTCCACCTAGATTTTCTTTATCAATAACAACTGTCTTAAACCCCAACTGTGCCGCTCTAATAG
Organism: Ignavibacteriaceae bacterium; assembly: GCA_019638025.1. Taxonomy (GTDB): domain Bacteria; phylum Bacteroidota; class Ignavibacteria; order Ignavibacteriales; family Ignavibacteriaceae; genus JAGUXE01. Next base: position 6,061 of record JAHBUO010000093.1, on the reverse strand, counting down.
CGGTTACATAACCACCCGGTCCTCCCCCTAAAATCGCAATATCATACTGTTTTATCATTTGAAAATTTTCCTAGCTATTATTTTAGAATAGCAAATATAAATAAGTAATAATTAAAAACGAAGGATTTGTAATTATAATTAAAACAAGGGGTTACCATATGTCATCAGCATTCTTTTGAACTTATATCAAGTAAATCAACCACATTAGAATCGAGTTAAAAAGGAAGTCCTTTTCGATTAAGAAGATACAAAATGAGTAAACCGACATCCACTGGTTAAAACAATTTTTTTATTAAAGTAAGAAAATTAGATTTACCATTCGTATAACACCATCAAATCGTTAGTGTCGAGGATTGGGAAACTACAACCATGAGATTTCTGTTTTGGTTTTCTTGTTCCGCACCTTAAAAAATTGCTCATATAGTGCTATCAACCTAAATTCTAACTACTATCTTCTATATTCTAACTTCTATCTTCTATCTTCTAAATTCTAAATTCTAAATTCTAACTACTATCTACTTATTTTCAGTGCCTGTTTCTTTTGGTTCTTTTCTTACGCTAAGAAAAAAACAGGATGTAGAAAGAATAGAAATGTAGTTGAGTATAGCGAAACCATTATAAAAAAATGTCGAGGAATGCTCCTCAACAGCAACTAACTAAACACGATAAAAAAAAGGCTATCGAATAGTGTTCCTCGATAGCCACACAATTTAATAAACTACCAATAGCCTTTATTTATTCAACTTTCTTACAGCAATTTGAGAATTAACTGTATTAAGGCTAATCAATTTTCCGCCACCATTCAAGAATATTTTTGCTCTAATTTCTTTTCGATCTTCATCGACGGTATAATCATCAATTTTATAATCCGAAACGATAGAAAAAACATCGTTTAAATCTTTTTTTGATTGCACTGCTATTACAGCTTCTATAGTTGCTTTTGCGGTTTCAGGAATAAGAAAAGTAATATTCCCTCCTGAAGTTGATATTCTACTTTCTTCACTTCCATCAGGATTTAACTCGGCATAAACCTTCCCTCCCGAAGTACTTGCCTTAACTGAACCAAAGAGATTTTCTAATTTCAATTCCCCCCCTGATGAAATTACTCTTGAATTTCCTTTTGCACCTGATAATTTTACATCACCCCCCGATGTGTTAAGATTTGCGGCACCATTAACATTCCCTACCACAATATCACCCCCCGAGGTGGCTACAGATAAATTACCATTGACAGTTCCTACCTTAATATCTCCTGCTGAAGTTGCTAAAGAAAGAGTTTTGTTTGAGCTGGCAACAATTATATCTCCCCCTGATGTTGAAAGCTTTCCTTCACCAGAAATATTACCAACTTTAATATCGCCGCCCGAAGTAGCAACTTTTAGATTACCTTCAATATCTCCCGTCATTATATCACCGCCTGAAGTTGACAAGACTACATCACCTGTAACTTTTTCAACTTGAATATCGCCCCCCGAAGTTGAAGATTTTACATTGCCTAAATACTTTCCCGAACAAGTGATATCGCCGCCACTTGTCTTAATATCCAAATTGAATTGTTCGGGTGTTTTAATAAAAAATGTAGCTTCATTTGCTACAAAATCGATTAAGATTGTATTCTCATTCTGCTTAATCTTTAATAATTCAATATTAGATCTGCGAACACCTGAAACCTCGATATAGACTTCATCCTTGCTCCAGGATTCCACGTTAACATCTCCGTTTACTTTTAATGAAAGGATGTCCCCTTTCTTCACTCCAAATGACTTTGTAGTTTTCTCCTGCCCGCTAACAATTGTTGAGAATCCAACAAATAAAATTACTGTTAATGTAAATCCGAATAGATATCTTACTCTCATGTCAGCTCTCCTTATGATGAGATTTTTGTTAAAATTGTTTTTGCCTGAATTTTGATATAATTGTTTTCATCCCGATTTATACTTTCATTTAAAGCATTTATAGTATTTTGATCAGAAAGCTGCTTTAAATTTTCCTTTTCGCTCATACAATTGATGGCTTGAATTCGTAACCCGGCATTTTTATCATTCTGAAGAACATAAATCATAGCATCCCTAACTTCTGTATCAAATGGGATGAGGCATAATGCATTCATTGCCACCTTTCTCACTCCGGGATTATTATCGTACATCATCGCATTCAGAAGAGCATTTTTTAATATATCTGAAGTGCTTGCACGTTTATCTGAATAAATTGCACTTACAGTCTGTAATCTGATTCCCGGATTATCGCTATCAAGTAACGATTTTGCCAAAACTTTTTGAATCTCAACGTCATTTATATTCCCTTTCAACCTCACCGGAACCGATTGTTCAAAAGATATCTCAACCTCACCATTCGTATCATCTTTATTAATTATTTGCAGATTTGAAACATTCAATTCACCGACTGAATGTTTATCTTGAATAGTGGTTGTTACATCAACCGGCTTAGATAATAGGAAATAAGCGGTAACAAAAATCAGAAGAGTAGCTGCTACCGAATATGAAAAAGATAAACTACTTTTTGTCGGAGTTGTTAAAAATTCCCAGACATCCTGAAAGCTAAACTTTTTACGATTAAGAAGACGGATACTTGCAAGAAGTTCTTGTCTTGATTCAAAAAGAGTATCTTCATCAACAATATCAGAAAGATTATTTTTAATTTCTCGATGAAATTTTTGTAATTCTTCCAGTTCGTTTTTACAAGAAGGACAATTGTTAATATGCCTTTCAAATTCTATACGATCCTCTTTTTCCAATTCATTGTAACCATAAAGGATTAACATCTCTTTGTATTTATTATGTTCCATTTTTTTTCTCATCAGTTTACGGTTTTTAATTTAAGTCTAAGTTTTTCATTAGCAATGAATAGATATTTTTTAATTGTCCCCTCACTGCATTCCATAATTTTTGCAATCTCTTTGATTTTATAATCATGCAGATTCTTTAACATAAAAGCCATTTTTTGTTTTGGTGCCAAGCTATCAATAGCTCTATCGATGTGCCCCTTTTTCTCGGCATCAATTATTAGATTATCCGGTTCATTTTCTTCTGCAGACAACAAATTTAACCGTGGAGACTCGTCATCTTCATCAGCAGAAATACTAACTTTTTGGTATTTCTTAAAACGTGCTTGATGAGTAAGACAAACGTTTGTTGTTATTCTATAAAGCCATGTTGAAAATTCACTCCGAAACTCAAATCGCTTTAATCCTCTATAAACTCTTAGAAACACTTCCTGATAAATATCCTTTGCATCATCTGATGCTTTACAATAGTGAGAAATCAGTGTTAAAACATCTCTATCGTGTCTATAGACTAAAACCGTAAAAGCGGAATTATTCCCGTTTCGGGATGCCAGAATTAAATCGTTATCACTTAGTGAAGTTAAATCTTCCAAATCGGTAACTCCATTTTTAATCAGTTAGACCAAAATTAGTTTAAAAGGTTGTATATCCACAGAATAATTTTTTTACTAAGATTTTAAGTGCATCTTCATTTATTAATTATGGGGAGGTCAAAATTCAATTTTGAGAGATTCTGACTTTTTTATAAGCTACCTTCAAGGAATGATTTTTAACGATGACCTGCAAGTTACCTTCATAGTAAATCCTTCTCATGGGAAAAGAAGAATTTGAATCATGTTTGTAAGCAATTTATCTTGAATACCGACGTGATTCCTTTACCTGAAGTTTTTCCAAAAAAAGCTAAATACTATATTCTGACTTCTGTTTTAATCGTAGATGAGTATGACGAACCTATTACAAAAAAGCTGTCGAGGGATGTTCCTCGACAGCCATATAAATATTAATATATCAATCTTATGAAACTTTCAATCTTACTCACGAATAATCAAAAACTTAAGCTATGTATTTCTCGTAGTTAATTTATTTTAATTACCAATTTGAACAGATGTCATAGTTAGAGACCCACCAACCGGAGCATCGTTAAAAAACTCTACTTTATCATTTTTGTCTTGGAGTGCTAATGAGTAAAGCAACGGCAAATAATGTTCCGGTGTAGGAATTGATAACTCAAATGCTTTACCAAGTTTTGAGTAGTTTAGCAATGATTGATGATTTCCGTCAGATATAAATTGTTTCATTCTATCGTTAGTTTCAAGAGCCCAATCAAATCCAAAATTCTCATCAAGTTTCCGCCAATCAACTTTACCTAAGTTGTGTACCATATTACCGCTCCCAACAATTAGAACCCCCTTATAGCGTAATTGATAAAGCTCTTTTGCTAAGTCATAATGTTGTTGAGGATTTTTATGATAGTCCAAACTTAACTGAATAACCGGAATATCTGCTTTGGGATACATTGGTCTGATTACCGTCCACGCACCATGATCAAGACCCCATTTTTCATTGAGAGTAATCTCACTGCTTATTGTGATATTTTTAACCTCTTCAGCAAGCTGAGGCATTCCCGGGGCAGGATATTGAATTTCATACAACTCTTTAGGGAAACCTCCAAAATCATGAATAGTTGAAGGAAATTCCATTGCAGTTACCTCTGTTCCCGATGTTTCCCAATGAGCGGATATTACAATAATTGCTTTTGGTGTTACGATTTCTTTAGCAATATTTCTAAAACCCTGAATAAATTCATTTTCTTGGATAGCATTCATAGGGCTTCCATGTCCTAAGAATAAAACGGGCATTTTGTCAGTATTTTTTAAAGATAAAGTTAAATCATTTAATGTGTTCAAATTAAAATCTCCTTCTGCTAACGGTAGTATTTTTGGAAAATGAAAAATTGTTTTCAGTCCATTATCTGATTAAGTCGAAAAAATGTTTAAAACGATTAATATTCTTCAACATGAAATTAATATGATGAAAATATAAAATAACTTGTAATAGAATATCAAGGCAATGTAGATTTATACTTAATAGAAGAGGAAAAGAAAACTATTGAAGAGGGAAAAAACTATTTTCGAATGCATTTAATACCACAAAGCTACTCCGTGAAATTCCATATTTGTAAGTACAAGACAAAAGAGAACCATAATTAAGAGCTTGACCTTAAAAAGCTAAATAATGGAAACAAAAAAGGCAAGTTGAACTTGCCTTTTTTTTGTAGCGCGTACGGGATTCGAACCCGTGATCTCCGCCTTGAGAGGGCGGCGTCCTAAGCCACTAGACGAACGCGCCAATGTAAAATTTTATTGATTATAAATACACTCGAGGGAGCCAGCCACTTTTTTTAATTTTTTATCACTCGTCCATAAAAGATTTTTTGTTTTGATCACTGAATATAGGATATGGCAATCTACAATTCCCAGCCCTAACCCAAATAACTTTTCCCGATTAATAAATTGAAGAACTTCATCTGAATTAAAACTATTTAATCTACTAATACTTGATAAATACTCTAAAACACTAACCTATTTTTAATATTCCCACAAGCTAATTCACCTATCACTAATTGATGCGTGACAATTTTGTTATTAATTAGTAATTGCCTCAGCTTATCATTATCATAACGTAAGAAATCAATCCAAACTGAAGTATCAACCAATATCATATTTCAGGTCGTCTTCTTTTTACATCCTTTACTCTTTTTTCAGTCCCACCAAAGTCAGCCAACTTTTTACTACTTTCAATTTCAATAAGATACGAAAGACTCTTTTTGAGGAGAATACTCTTCTCCTTGATACCGGTTAACAAAATGGCTTTGCTCATTTGTTCTTTATCAAGCGTGACTGTTGTTCTCATAAAAATTTTCAAATTAAATAATACTTCAAAGATAATTCAATCAATAAACTAAATCAATCTTATACAGATGAAAGAGCTACTTTCTCAAGGTTACCAACGGCTGATAATGCTGTTTCTAAATCTTCAATGATATCGTCAACATCTTCAATCCCGACAGATAATCTTATCAAACCTTCACCAATTCCGGCTAATGCTCTTGCATCTTTGCCCATAGTAAAGTGAGTCATACTTGCAGGGTGCTGAATTAATGATTCAACTCCTCCCAAACTAACGGCGAGTTTACAGAGTTTAACATTATTGATTAAGAGTTCACCGGCTTCAAATCCACCTTTAAGTTCAAATGTA
>JAHBUO010000092.1 GCA_019638025.1 Ignavibacteriaceae bacterium | reverse complement strand
CGAAAGAATGGATTTGTAGTTGAGTATAACTAAACTATTATAAAAACTATCAAGTAATGCTCCTCAACATCCAAGGAATAAATGATTTGTTAAACAACAGTCATATGTGTAATAATTTTCCACTCACCCTTAATATTTTTTAGAACAATTAAATTTCTCCCTATTGCCTTTTCCCCATTATTTGTAGCTTCATATCTACAGACGAGAGAAGTAATTTCACAAGAATGATTTATCGAAAGAATTTCTACCTTATCGATGTGTCCACCCATCTTCATTCCAATTGCAAAATTCTTAATCAATCTGTCTCTTCCGCTTGCCACTAATCCATTTACATGAGACGAAATATACTCAGCATTTTCGTCGTATAAAGGAATCAGTCCGGATGCATCACCGCTATTATAAGCTTCCATCCATTCTTTCATCTTATTATTCATCATTTCTTTTATTGAATTCTCTTTTGACTCACTTTCGGTAATAGTTTGTGAAAGTACTCCTAATTGGAATAAGCAAAAAATAAGCACTAACAATCTCATTTAATTCTCCTTGTACAATTATAAAATTTGTGATGCAAGTTTAATTCTACTTTTTTTTATTGGGAGTAAGCACTAATTGAGATATCAGAAGTCAAAATCGAAATTAGGAGTCTGACAGCATTAATTCTGCTCTATATCCCTAAAACCCCAGAATTACTTATCCTTTTTATTCTTCAAATAATTGTGTAAAAATTTCCCGAACTTTTTATCCTTTTGTCGCTTTTCAAAATATGACATTTCGTTGTACAGAGATTCCTTATACATTTTCCTATAATTTTGATAACGTTCACTTGAAATTGTTCCCTCCTCTATCCCCTTCAATACGGCACATCCTTGCTCAACAGTATGTGTGCAGTCGGTAAAACGACAATGATTTGACAATTCGGTAATTTCATCAAAAGTATTATCTAAACCTGCTTCAATACCGATAACCCCAAGTTCACGCATTCCGGGATTATCTATTACTATTGCTCCATTTTCTAGAACTATAAGTTCACGCCGTGTGGTGGTATGCTTCCCGCGTCCGTCTTTTTCTCTGATTGGCTGAGTTTTATATAGTTCTTGATGAATAAGGTTATTTAGTAATGTAGTTTTACCGACTCCTGACGAGCCAAGCAAACAAAAGGTTTCTGAAGGAGAGAAGTGTGTTTTAAGATTTTCTATATCTTCTAAACTGTTATTACTGAATGTTAATATTTTAATATCCGGAATAATATTCTGAATAGCCTTTACATTATTTTCAATTTCATCTGGATTCATAAGATCACTTTTGCTCAGAAATATCATCGGTGTAATGTTGCTCTCATTTATCATAACGATATAACGCTCTAATCGACGTAAATTAAAATTTGAATCAAGCGACTGCATAATAATTGCGGTATCAATATTCGCAGCGATTAGCTGATATTCGATTTTTTTACCTGAGGTTTTTCGCTTTAGTAACGATCGTCTTGGGAATATTTCATGAATTATAGCGAGAGTATCATCATCAAACAATTGCACATATACCCAATCTCCAATGGTTGGGAAATCCAACGGCGATTCAACATTGAATAAATACTTTCCTGTTAATTCCGCATAAATATCATTGCTATCGGTGGAGACAACAAAACTGTTTTTATTTACAGCTATTACTCTGGCAACTTGAAAGCTATCTAATTTTGAAGTTTCAACTCGATCTTGAAACCACTTATCAAATCCAAGTTTTACTATTTCATTCATATTGTATTACGTTTTTAACATGATGTACTGTATTTCGCAAAACAACTTCTAATTTAGTTATAAAATTCATTATTCAATTTGGTTCGATAAGAGAAGTTGAAAAATATTAAATTTCCGTAAAATTTTTTCGCAGGATTCTGAGACACTATGTTTCGCTTCACTCTGTGCCTCTGAATCCTCTATTTCCTCTCCACTTTAACCCTCTCTCACTATTTTGGGGTGCGATATACTGTGGCACTCAAATTCTATTTATGATGGTTCGGATTAAGTTTATCAATCGGTATAGGATTTTGCTTTCTGACACCCTCTATCCACTTCAGAGCTTGGTCTGTCGGATTAAACAAACTTACGAGTTCATTGGTTAAATCAACTGTTTCTACCTCTTCATTGATATAAGCTAGTTCCCACTTTGAAATAATTAAACTAACTCCGTTAGATTGAGCTATAGCAGGGAGCTTATCTTTTATTTTATCTATGATATTTGATACAGTTCCATTACTAAATGATTGTTGGTGAAGAAGTTGTTGCTGGAACGGACCCTCTTTCTCTAATTCCTTCTCACGATCACTTGCTTTTTCTTCTTTGGCTTTTTTGTAGTCTGCCATCAGATTAGCCATATAGGATTTAAACATTTCTGAGTTTGCATAAGCAACTGCAATAGCGCGTGAATCGTAAATCCCAATTTTTAACGATTGAGTAGATTGTTGAGCGTTACTAGTACTATTTCCGATAACAAAAAATAGAACGGCAATAAGTACAAATGTGGAACGTTTATAGGTCTTCATTTCATTTACCTTTAGTTAATTTAAACTGATAATTTTATTCTGATTAAATAATTGAGAACTCAAAATTAAGTTTTGATGAGAAATTTTATGCATATCGATGAGTCTGGGAGAGTTGATATAACTCCCCGAAATGTAAATCCGTTGCCGGAAGCGGAACTGAAGAAGTAATCCACGGGAACCCCTTCATAAAAATTTTTAAAAACCTCTGTAAACATAATTATTTTCATCTTTAGAACAATCATAATTCCTGAGTAATTATTAAGATTTATAATACATATGAATAATAAGGATGTAAAACTGAGAAGCGCTTCATCACCGAGGGGAAGTCTATCAATGATGCTAATGAAAATTTGCTTAGACTTCAAGCTTAACTGCAAAATTAATGGAGTACATTCAGAATAGATCCGGTCTTTGCTTTTAAGTAAGGATTAGTAGGTATAAATAAGTAGTGTGACACTACCGGAAAGCTGACTTTTCTTCATCAGAAGTAAAATTGTGATATAAAATTAACATCGACAGTTGGGATAATCACGTTTCCACTCAAAAAAAAACAATTAACTGATAACCTTTACAACTTAAAGATTATAGAAGCTACTCACTCTTACCATCTCTAACTATTCGCCAAATTAAAAATGAAAAAACGAGCGTGAGAAGCGAAAAAGATTTTTCAATATAAGTTTCGGCAAAGAGATTCCCCACAGTATTTATCAAAAATAACCAAACAAAAACCCATAGGATAACATCAACAACTTTAAGAGGAATCGAGAGAGTGATATAATTAACTTTAATCAAGATTGTTAAAAGGAGTAAAGCATTTATTAAAATCGAAACCACTTCGAAAAGATACATCTCTTGCTCAGTTGTAATTTGTCCACCCCACACAATCTCAAAGGGAATTAGTTTAACAATAACAGAAATATGAAATAGAATAACCAGAGTGATTAGTCCTATCAAAATATTCGCAGCGATTTTACTTGAAATCATTTAATCCCTTAATCAATACTTAATAAATTTTGAAAAAATATACTTAACAAAAAAAGGTTTAGAAATCGAATTCCAAACCTTAGAAAAGCTGCCCCATCAGGGGTCGAACCTGAACTCTTCTGATCCAGAGTCAGACGTGTTGCCAATTACACCATGGGGCAGTTTATTTAATAGTAAAATATTTTTACTTTATTCCTTGATAACAATACACTATTTTACTAATCAAAAATTAAGAAAAAGTACTTAATGTTTAAACTCTTTTTTAGTCTCATATTCTTAACCGCAATTTCTTTCTCGCAAGATTTTGTTTTCAGAACGAAACTTGGAAGCTTTCAGGATGCAAGCGATTTTGCTTATAGCCCGATTGGATATTTTTATGTTTGTGATACGGGAGCAAATGAGATTATAAAAGTCGATACTAACGGTGTAGTGCACAAAACTATTGGTGGTTACGGTTGGGAATCTTCTTCATTCGACTCCCCTACTTCTGTGTTTCTATCAGGGCTAAATGTTTATGTCTCAGATTACAGAAATCATTCGGTTAAAATATTTGATAAAGATTTGAATTTCATCTCTTCAATCTCTAAAGGTGAATCAAGAGATAAGGAAGGGACATTCGGATACCCACTATCAGCATTAACCAATTCTTTAGGTGATTTATTTATTCTCGATTCAGAAAATAAGCAAGTCCATAAGTTTGATATATTCGGAAAGTACTCATTATCATTTGGCGGATTTGACTCGGGAGAGTTTGCATTATCCAATCCATCAAAAATGACGACAACTACAAACGGAAAAGTTATTGTCCTGGATGTAAGAAATATCTTTCTGTTTGATGAATTTGGAAACGGTCAAAGTAAACTCCGCACAAATGAAAGACTTGTTGATATAAAATTTTCTAATGGGATATTATTGTTCGTATTTAAGAGTAAAGTTAATCTTAATAATATTGAATCACCCCCAATTAACATCAAAGATTTCGATTTTAATTCTGATTTTAAATCTGCGTTACTTATTAACAACACACTTTACATATTGCTTCACAATGGTATTTTAGTGTTTTCTAAATTGGAAGATTAAACTTGGGGATATTAAACTTTATTCTGAAATTCAGTACTTATGCAATCCTAAAAGGACTCATTTTTATATTACTGATATTATGGATTACCGGTTTTGTGATTCATTCCATTTTTCCTGAGTCAGCTATCTTCACAGTTTTACAACCGTTTACTAATTTCATTTATGGGAATGTTTGTCATCAACTTCCAGAGCGCTCTTTCATTCTAAATGATATACATTTTTTAGTTTGCTCAAGATGTAGCGGAATTTATTTTGGAGCTATACCGGCTTTTTTTATCCCGATAAGTTATCTCTTAAAGTATGATTTAAAAACCTTATTCGGATTAGCGATACTCGCAATTTTAATTGATGTTGGAATTGAATATTTTGGGCTGATTGATTTTAATTTAAAAAGGGTTTTTGCGGTTGGATTATTTCTTGGATTTACGGCAACTTTAAATGTATTGAAAATAATTTATATCGAAATTAATAAACCTAAAAATGAAGAAGAGAAGAATAACTAGCTGATCGAAATTTTATGATTGATAAAAAATATTACCCAATAATTGTAAGTGCATTTGCTGCAGCAGTTTTAACAACTGTCCCCGGTTTAAAAAGTTTCGCTTGCTGTTTGCTTGTCCCCGGAGCATCAGTTTTTGCACTATTTCTTGATAAGAAGATGAATGGTTTTAGTCAAGATATTAAAGCTTCAAAAGCATTGATTACTGGGCTATTAACAGGAATTCTTCTCGCAATAATGAGTTCGAGTTTGGAAATATTTATAACTTTCATTCTGAAGTCAAACGAACTAACCGTAGCTTTACCGGAAGTCGAAATTTTAATGACGCAGATGGAACTTGGTCCCGTTTCAGATGAAATTGTCGGATTACTTAGAAAAATATCTGATGAAATTATACGAAGTGGATTTTCACCAACTTTTGCATTTTTCCTATTTCTAAGCAATATAGTAACAAATGCCATATTCGGAATGTTAGGTGGTTTGTTAGGAATGACATTAATAAATCGGAATAGTCAACAGGAATAAGATGATTACTGCATTAATATTCTTCATTCATCTCTTATTTTCGTTAATAGTTTTTACAAAAAAATGGCAGTCTGAAGGTCTATCATCAGGCTTTACAAATCTTGCATTAATAGGAATCTTGTTTGCAGTTGGGTGGTCAATAACAGGAATGTTCTCTAAACTGATTATGGAACCGGAGGGTTTTGGTGTCTATTTTGATCGAGATACTTTATCACTCTCGATTCTATCAATAGTTGAGTTTTTCTTCTATAAGATGTATTACAAAGATACTTTCTTTATTGAAGACGATACGGAAAAACAATAACCGCAGTTTGTTCACCTTGCGGTTGATTTTTGGGGAGGGGTTCAAATTTCCATTGTCGTAATGAATTTATTGCTGCATTCTCTAATTGTGTATCGGCTTTTGTAAGTGGAAAGATAGTCCCAACGGTCCCATCAGCTAAAATTGCAAATCTCAATCGGATATCAATCTCTTTGTTTACCCCGGGTGGATACGCGGGGAGACTGTAACTATAAATTCTTCTCTTTCCTTTACCACCCCAATCAATATCGAAACCAAAAGCACCATCTCCGACACTTTTATTCCCTTTGCTATCACTTGAAGATTTTGATGTAGCATTCTCATTTTTAGTACCGATTTTATCTATAGCAACTTTTTTATCTTCTTTTTTTGAAGAGACGGTCAAATCATTTTCAGAAGTATTTTTTGCGGTTGGTAGAGTTACTTCCTTCATATTTTCGTTTTTCTGTGTTGCTTGTTCAGCTTCATCTGAATTAGCGGCTCTTTCAGATTCATCAAGTAAACTCCCCACAGCACCTGATGCCCCCAACTCTCCGCTTGTACCAAATCCGATTTCCACAAATTCAGTTAATGGATACTCGATTTCAACCTTAACTAAATAGAAAATAAAAAGGAGAATAATGTGGAGTAAAACTGAGATGCTGAGTGATATATTTCGATTATACCTTAATGTCATTAATACCACAAAAGCTTAGAGTTTTTCTTTTTCGGTTTCGATAGTAAATTTATCAATACCTGTCCCTCGTGCGGCATCAATAACTCTTATTACAAGATCAACCGGAACATCTTTGTCAGACCTTATAATTAAGTTACTCTCAAGATTTTGGTCTTTAAGAATCGCGATTTTTGCACCCAACTCATCAATAGCAGTTGGATCACTTCCAAGATACACCGTCCCGCCTGAAGTAATAGTTACAATAAGTCTTGAAGGAGAAGTCTGTTCATTGTTTTTTGCCCCCGGTAGTTTTACCTTAACTCCTGTCTGAATTACGAATTGAGATGTTAGTAAGAAGAATATGAGTAATAACATTACAATATCAGTTAAGGAGGAATAACTGAAGGCGGCCAAAGGTTTATTTGTTGTTTCGAATTTCATTAAAACTCCTTACAACTCAATTTCTAAGTCATCATCATCTTTTGCACCTGAAGTAACTTCTTGTAAAGTATCAAGAACGTCTGTTGAAATAACTTCCATATCGTGTACAAGTTTAGTAACTGCACCTAAAAAATAATTGTAAAACATTGTAGCTAAAATTCCAACACCTAAACCAAAAGCAGTAGTAATAAGTGCTTCCCAAATACCTCCCGCAAGATCACTTGGATTAGCAGCACCTTGTAAATCTTCAATTCGCATAAAAGCAGAAATCATTCCTGTAACAGTTCCTAAAAACCCAAGCAATGGTGCAACACCTGATACAGTAGCAAGAATCGATAATCCTTTTTCTAGTTTAACAATTTCCTGTTTGCCTGCATTTTCAATAGCTTCTTTTACTCGCTCGTGACCGAGTTTATGTTTCTTCAGAGCTTTTCTAACAATATTTGCCGCAGGTGATCTCTCTTCCATGCAATAAGCAACAGCTCCCGAGACATCTTTTTTTCTAAGTAATCCACGAATTTTTATTAAGAAAGAGGGAGCATTAATTTTTGCTTTTCTGATTACAATATAACGATCAATTGCCACTGCAAACCCAATAATGGAAAGCAGCAAGATCGGCCACATTAAAAAACCACCTTTAAGAAATATTGCTAATAGATCCATTTTATTTCCTTATTTTACTATCTGTTTTGTGATATAAAACGTTCTGCTTCTTGTGTTGAAGCGAAACCTTTAATTCTTACTCGATACCAAATTCCCCTACCCGGAATTTCAACCTCCACTAAAACTGCCTGGCGTCCTGCTTTTAAGAACCTTGCTACTTCAGCTTGAGCTTTAGGTTTAGATTTCCATGAAGAGACTTGAACCGAGTAACCATTACCATCCTGATATACATTTTCAGCGATTTTTTTCTCATTCACACTTGTTTTTTCAGTAGGTGTCGGAGTCGGAACGGGTTGAGGTTTAGTCTCTTTTGGTTCTGCTACCTTAACTTCTTTTTGAGACGTTTGGGATGTGGGATTGTTCACTTTTTGATTTAATACATTCCCCGGATTATTTTTTGAAAAAATCTCAGATGATTCTGTCTCCGGTTTATCATAATTTACAGGTAAATGAATTTCTTGAGTTTGATTATTGGATTCAGATTTATTAACTCCTGAATTGTCAGCTGATAAATTTCGAGAAGGATAAGGATAATTTATTGGGAGTTCATAGTCTCTTTCAATTACCACCGGGTTCGATTTAATCTCAACCTTTTCGATAATTGATATTTTTTCTAAACCCAACCATCTCGGAATACCATAGAATTTTGTATAGAGAAAAGCAAATCCACTAATTATTATAATTGCGATAGAGAGGTTTAATGTAAATCCAAATCTTTTCCGCTTTGGCTGAGAAAGTTGTTCGAGAACTTCATCGTCGTCTTCTAAATCTTCTTCAACTCTGTCAATTGCTTGTGCAGAACCTTTCGAAAAGTCAGGGTGAGGAGATGGAGTAAATGGGCTAGGTTTAGCATATTCTTCGAGTTCTTCATCAGGTTCGGGTTTAATCCCATTGAACGGTGAATAAACCTCAAAGCGAGAAACAGGAGTTTTTTGAACAATCGGTTCTCCCTCTGTTTCCTTTTTGTGCGCTTCTAAGATTGCAGCAATCTCTTCTTCTTCAGCAGTTCTTTGCTGATTATCGTAATATTGTTCTAAAAAGAATCGACTCTCACCCGGTTTTTTAACTTCTATGAAGTTATCATCCTCAATTTCATTTGTTAATCTTTTCCATGCATCATTTGTCTCTTCAGAGAGTTGTTCCGGTTCATCATATTCAGATAAGTCTAAGCCACTCAAATCGATATTTAATTCTTGAGTCCTCGATTTTACAGGTCTATAATCGTCTTCGTGAATTTGAGAATTAACAATTTCATCAACACCTTCTTCATCAATTGAACGCCAAAACTCTTGAGTTGGAGTTAATGGTTCTTCGAATTCTTCGTCATCAATAGCATCTTCATCTTCAATGGAAGGCTGTCTGTCGATAGTAGGTGTGATTAGATCATCTTCTTTAATCTCATTCTTCTTCTGACCAAAATCCCAGGATGAAAATATTTGATTCAAATCAGACTCATCAACTTTTGCCAATTCATTAAGATTTAATTCACTTGGTTCAGGTTCAGATTCAAGTATTTCATTTTCTTCAAATTCCTCCTGCCAGGTCTGCCCGAAATCCCACGAGATACTATTTGCAAAATCAGTTTCAGAAAATAATTTGATTTGAGAATCTTCAGAATTTGAATCAGCGATTCGACTCTCATCATCTGAAATTAAGTCAACTAATTTTTCATCAACCCCACTACTCTTATTTGAACTGAAGTTTACAAATAATTTTTCAACCTTTGAATCTATTATAAAATTAATCTCTGAACCGGAATAGAGTGTATATAGATCGCCTCTATCTTGAATTCGGAGAGGGATAACAGGCTTACCAATGCTTAATGAGAATACTGAGTCTAATTCCGAAGGCTTTATCTGTTTAGATTCAGGTATTCCAAAGATTAATTCTGTACCCCCTTCACCAAAAAAGAAATCGTCATTGAAAACTATAACATTTGATTTTAGATTTGAAGGATGTGAAAGATTACTCTGAAGATTTTTTATTTTAAACGCACCGACCCCATCAATTTTAAAAATGTCGTCTACCGAAAGAGTTTCTGAAAGTCTTCGTAAAAAAGCTTCCATAAATACTTTTGCTTCTTGTTCCGGAATACCAACAAATCGGATTATTTTTTTTATTAAATCAGTACGGGTCACAGTTCTTAAAAATCATTTTAATGATATACAATAATAATAATTTTCTACCAATTATAATTTACTCCACCGATAATATTTATTGGTGGCTCAAGATAATTAATAAAGCTATATGATTTTTGATTTATTAAATTGTCAGCTTCTAGGGTTAAGTTAAAGTTACCAAATAATGGATAATATAATTTTAACGAGAGATTAATAGAAGGATCAATCACTACTAAATTTGAAATATCAGCAAACATTTTTGAACGAAACTTTAATTTACTTTCTAGTGTAATATTAAACGGAAGCTTATTACCGTAAGAGATAAATCCTTCAGCCATTGGATAATATGGCAATTGCATATCCATTGAATCCACTACTGATTGAACTTTAAGCTCACCGTATAACCAGCCAAAAGGTCCGGGATGAAATAGAAGATTTACAAATCCATTTACATTTTTTGCATCAGTTGATAAAACTTTGAAAAAACCGGGTTTAGCAATATCGCTGAAATATGGATAGGCAGCGGAGGAGAAATATCCGAATCCTGCTTCAATTTCATAATATTTATCATACTCATATTTTAATGCAAGAATTAATCTACCGGTTTTCTTAAAAAAGAAATTTCTAAAATTTGAAGCATCAAAATATCTATTCTGTTCTAGTAATTTTTTGTTTGTGATGAATTCAGATTCGGGTTGATACTCTGCAAATAGCGAAAACCCTTTATCAATTTTCACAGCAATAGCTCCATAGGGAGAGAACATACTGTTAGTATCAGCCTTAGAATAATGCATTCCTATGTGAATTTTAAATAACTTTGAAAATTTGATATTCATTGAACCTGAAATATCGATATAATTTGTATTTAATTCGGGAAGCGCACTATTTTTAAGGTATTGGGTTGAGTATGTTACAATAGTCCTAAAATCTGCTCGTGAAAAAGAGAGTGAAGAAAAGCCTTTAATTTTGATATTATTTTCTGAAATATTTTGTTCAGGCAAATTCAAATATTCACTATAAACATTCGCTGAATAAGAGAATACCTCAGCTCCTAAGTTTTTTAGACCAAATTTAAAATCACCAAGAGTTAAATTTGATTTTATATCAGGAGAAATTGAACCAAAATATTTATAATGAAGTTGACTAAATTTTCCGTTGAGTGAAAAAATATTTCCAGGTAAGAATCCATCTTCTCTGTTAAAATAATGCTCAAAGTTTAGCATCCCTTTATAACCAAAAGTACCCGCAAAGTCAGTGTACGCACTGTTATAAGCCCCTTCGATAGCACCATTAATTAAAGTATTTGTAAAAGGTAAATTTGCTCGAATATCAAACTTTGGCATTGATACCGTTCCGACCCCAACATTTGAAACAAATTTGTAATAGTGAACAGAATCAAGAAAAATCGCATTTTTCCTCAGAGGATCAGAAAATTCTTTTACGTGCAAATCTTCAGAACCAAAGAGAGGTTTAAAGAACTCTTCTGAGACAGGTGAAACTAAATCAGGTCGGGGTTTAGCCGCAATTGGGAGTTGAACTTCTTCACTACCTGTAATCACAAAGTCCGGTAATTCAACATTTGGACTTTTCCCTGCATCTTGTGAAAATAAATTAATTGATATTAAGAAGCAGATTATCAAAAACTTTTTCATTTGACACCTCTTAATTTTGCTTGTGCTTCTTTTCCGAGTTCATCAGATCCTCTTCTTGTTATAACAGTTCTGAACATTTCTCTTGCTTTATTTTTGTCATTAAGTTTTTGATAGCACTCACCTAATCGTAAATAAGATCTTGTGACCCATTCTTCGTATGCGGAAAAGAGATTTAATACGCGTACGAATGCAGTGATTGCATCTTTTGTTTTGCTCTGCTCTTGCAATGTAACACCGATGTAATATTGAGCCTTTGCCCCGATGTCATCAGTTTTCTTCCCGATAATTTCTTGGAAATTCTTTAGGGCTTTATCGTAGCGTTTATTTTTCAGTTCTAATAACCCGAGTTCAAGTTTTGATTTTTCACCGAAAACATTTGTCCCGTAATAAATTGCAATCTCATCATACAAATCGTAGGCTGAGGAAAAATC
>JAHBUO010000091.1 GCA_019638025.1 Ignavibacteriaceae bacterium | reverse complement strand
TGAAGATGTTGAATTAACATCAAGATTAATCAATCAAAAATATCCGGATTATAACAGTGTGATTCCTTTAGAAAATGAATTTACATTGAAAATTAAGAAATCAGATTTACAAGCATCTATTAAAAGAATGTTGATATTTACATCAAATAATTATCAACAAGTGAAACTTACTTTATCAAAGACTCAACTTGAAATTAATGCAGAGAATATCGAGCATGGTTCAAGTGCAAAGGAAAGCATTGCATGTGAGTATATTGGTGATGCTATGGCTATTGGGTTTAATGCAAGTTTCTTGAATGATGTACTTTCTCACTTAGATGATAGTGAAGCTTTGTTTAAACTTCATTCACCGACAAAAGCGTGTATAATTCAACCTGTTACGCCAAAAGAGAATGAAGAATTGTTAATGCTATTAATGCCGGTTCGAATAAATAATTAATAAATGATCCTAAAGGAATTGTTTCTTACGAATTTTCGTGTCCATAAGAATACGAAAATGTCTTTTTCTGATGGGATTAATTATATAGTCGGTGGTAACGGGCAAGGAAAAACTTCAATACTTGAGGCTATATATTATCTGTGTACAACTAAGAATTTTAAATCTTCAACTGATTTAGAAATTCTAAGATTTAATGAAGAAGACTACGAAATTACGGGCTTGTTTGAAGATTTGACTAAAGATTCATTAAGAGTTTATTTTAACAAAAACGAAAAGCGTCGTGTTTATCTGCAAAACAATAAGCAGATACATCGAGCATCGGATGTAATTGGAAAGTATCCATTAGTGTTACTCACACCTGAAGACCACTCACTAACCCAGGGCGCACCTTCAGAGAGAAGAAGATTTGTTGATTCGATTTTATCTCAGGCAAAGAGGTCATACCTTGATGCTTTTTTAGATTATAATCGCGTGTTAAAACAGCGTTCCGGATTGTTATCGCTTATTCAGCAAAATTATTCAAGAGCTTTGCTTGTTCAGCTTGATGCTTGGGATGAGAGATTAGTAGAATCGGGGTTGTTAATCATAAATCTGAGATGTGAGTTTGTTAAGTTGTTTAATCGGTTTGTTGCTGAATCATATTCAAAAATAATGTTTAATTCCGAAGTCCCGCATATTGAATATTCAACTTTCGGTGATGACCCAACTTTAATAAATAGAGATTATTTTCAGCAAAAGTTAACTTCGAAAAGAGATGAAGAAATTAGGCGGTCTTCAAATTTGGTTGGACCTCATAGAGATGATTTCATTTTCAAGATTAATGAAAAATCATTAAAAACATATGGCTCTCAAGGACAGCATAAAACTTTTCAAGTTGCGCTTCGATTTGCACAGTATTTTTATCTTAAAGAAAATTCAGGCAGAAATCCCTTGTTTCTTCTTGATGATGTGTTTGGTGAACTTGATTCAATGCGAGCACAAAGAATAAGTGAATATTTGAGAGAAGTTGGACAAACTTTTATAACATTAACTGATTTTGCAAATCATTCGTTTCTTCATCGAACAGAGAATGATATGTTTATTTCGGTGAGTAACGGCAACGTTAGTTATGTATGACGGATTAAAAAGTCTAAAGGAAATTTTATCAACCAATAAAGATCTTAAACCGGTTAGAAGGGCAATTAAACAAGCAGAAGTTATTGAGAGTTTTTTTGAAATTTTTCCAAATCTTTCTAAAATGGTAGAACCGTTGAAAGTTGAGAAAGCGACTCTCCATTTATTTGTTGAAAATGCCTCGCTCCGTAATGAAATTAAGTTTCACGAGACGGAGATGATAGATAAAATAAATGAATTCTTTAAGGAAAAAAGAATCAGATATATAAAATTAATTGCATAAACAGAAATAGAATTTAGTAATACAACAGGATTAACATGGCTCAAGAACATTCGAATAATTATTCGGCAAAAAATATAAACGTATTAAAAGGACTCGAAGCGGTCAGAAAAAGACCCGCAATGTACATTGGTGATGTTGGAACAAGGGGTCTTCATCATCTCGTGAACGAAGTAGTCGATAATAGTATTGATGAAGCTTTAGCCGGTTATGCTGATTTTATTTCGGTTACGATTAACAAAGATGAAACAGTAACAATTGATGATAATGGAAGAGGTATCCCCGTTGATATTCATCCGGAGGAAAATAGGTCAGCTTTAGAAGTTGTAATGACTGTTCTCCACGCCGGAGGAAAATTCGATAAAGATACTTACAAAGTTTCCGGAGGTTTGCACGGTGTTGGTGTTTCTGTTGTGAATGCGCTTTCTGAGTGGCTCAAGGTTGAAGTTAGACGCGAAGGTATTATTTATTTCCAAGAATATCGCCGTGGTGAACCGGTCGGAAAAGTTAAAGAAATCGGCAAGGCAAAGAAAAACGAATCTGGAACTAAAGTAACTTTTCTTCCTGATAAAGAAATTTTCAAGTCAACCAAATTCAAATTTGATACACTGATGGAGAGAATGCGAGAACTCGCATATCTCAACAAAAATATCTCTATTAAAATGAGAGACGAAAGAGATGAAGAGGAAGTACTATTCCACTTCAAAGGGGGATTAATTGAATTTGTTAAATATCTTGATGAAGACCGTCAACCTCAACACAAGACGGTTTACATTGAAGGTGAAAGAGATAACACTCCTATTGAAATTGCTTTTCAATATAATGAAGGGTATTCCGAAAATATATTTTCTTACGTGAATAATATTAATACTCATGAAGGTGGAACCCATTTGGTTGGCTTCAAAACAGCCCTCACACGTACTTTTAATAATTATGCAAACAAAAATAATTTAATTAAAGATGGGAAAATTACTCTCTCGGGAGATGATTTTAGAGAAGGATTAACTGCTGTAATTTCTGTGAAAGTTGCAGAACCACAGTTTGAGGGACAAACGAAAACTAAATTGGGAAATAGCGAGACTAAATCTGCCGTAGAAACCTTAGTAGGTGAAAAATTAGCTGAATTTCTCGAAGAAAATCCTTCAGTCGGAAAAAAGATAATCGAAAAATGTTTACGTGCCGCTGAAGCACGTGAAGCAGCCAGAAAAGCTCGTGATTTAGCAAGAAGAAAAAATGCCCTCGATTCAATGAATCTTCCCGGTAAACTTGCCGATTGTTCAATCACTGACCCCGAACATTGTGAGTTATACATCGTTGAAGGTGATTCCGCAGGTGGTTCGGCAAAACAAGGAAGAGACAGAAGATTCCAGGCAATACTTCCTCTTAAAGGAAAAATTCTTAATGTTGAAAAAGCTAAGCTCAACAAAATTCTTGAGAACAACGAAATAAAAGCCATAATAGCCGCAATTGGTGCGGGTATAGGAAATGAATTCGATTCATCAAAGACTCGCTATGGAAAAATAATTCTAATGACAGATGCTGATGTTGATGGAAGTCATATCAGAACATTGTTGCTGACATTCATCTATCGTTACATGAAAGATATTTTAACTGAAGGGAAAATATTTATTGCACAACCTCCTTTATATAGAGTTAAAAAAGGGAAAGAAGAATATTACGCTTATGATGATACCGAAAGAGAAGAAATATTAAAACGATTAAAAGTCAACGGAAAAGCAATTGTAGAAACCGAAGTTAATGAAGAAGTAGAAGGTGAAATAACTCAAATCAAGGGAGTTCAAATTTCCCGATATAAAGGATTAGGTGAAATGAATCCTGAACAATTGTGGTCTACAACAATGAATCCTGAAACAAGAACAATGATGCAAGTTACATTGGAAAGTGCAGCTGCAGCGGATAAAATATTCGAAGTTTTAATGGGGGACAATGTTGAACCCCGAAGAGAGTTCATTGAGAAGAATGCTAAATACGTTAGAAATTTAGATGTCTAATTAGTTATAAATTTTAATAATTTGAAGTAAAATATGTCAACAACAATTTTTGATAAAATAGTTCCGGTATCAATTGAAGAAGAAATGAAATCATCCTACATCGATTATTCGATGTCTGTTATTGTATCAAGAGCACTACCGGATGTAAGAGATGGATTAAAACCGGTTCATCGACGTGTATTATTCGGTATGCACGAGCTTGGAATGGCACACAATAAGCCATATAAAAAATCTGCAAGAATTGTGGGTGAAGTACTTGGTAAGTATCACCCGCATGGAGATTCTGCTGTTTATGATACCATGGTTAGAATGGTTCAAGATTTTTCACTAAGATATCCATTAGTAGATGGTCAGGGAAATTTTGGCTCTGTAGATGGGGACTCTGCAGCAGCTATGCGTTACACTGAAGCACGTATGGCAAGAATTGCTGATGAGATGCTTCGTGACCTAGATAAAAATACAGTTGATTTTGCAGCTAACTTTGATGATACTTTGCAAGAGCCGAAAGTACTACCTGCATATTTACCGAATCTTCTTGTAAATGGCTCAAGCGGAATTGCCGTGGGAATGGCGACTAACATCCCTCCACATAATTTAACTGAAGTGATTGATGGTTTAATCGCAATGATAAAAAATCCAGACATCACAATCGAGAAATTGATGAAGTACATCACCGCTCCTGATTTCCCGACCGGTGGTATAATCTTCGGTTACGAAGGGGTTAAAGATGCGTACATGACCGGACGCGGGAGAGTAATTGTTAGGGCAAAAGCTAATATTGAAACTCTAAAGAATAATCGTGAAAACATCATCATTACTGAACTCCCCTACCAGGTAAACAAAGCAAATCTTATCGAAAAGATTGCTGACCTCGTGAAAGAAGGAAAACTTACTGATATATCAAATATTCGTGATGAATCTGATCGTGATGGTATGCGCGTTGTTATTGAATTAAAGCGTGATGCACAACCGGCAATCATTCTTAATCAATTATTTAAGCATACACAAATGCAGACTACTTTTGGTGTGATTATGCTTGCACTTGTTCACGGTGTTCCAAAAGTTCTTAATCTGAAAGAAGTGATGCATCATTTCTTGGTTCACAGAATGGAAGTCTTGATAAGAAGAACGAAGTTTGAATTAGATGCCGCTGAAAGAAGAGCCCACATCTTAGAAGGCTATATAATTGCTCTCGATAATATCGATGAGGTAATTGAAACGATTAAAAAATCCCGTGATGTTGAGACTGCTAAAAACAACTTAATGAGGAAGTTCAAACTTTCCGAAATTCAGGCAAAAGCTATTCTTGACATGCGCTTACAAAGATTAACAGGTCTTGAGCGCAAGAAAATTGAAGATGAATACAAAGAGACTATCAAATTAATCGAAAAATTAAAAAGTATTTTGGAGAGTGAAGAAAAACGAAATCTCATCATTAAAGAGGAACTTCTTCTTCTAAAAGAAAAATACGGTGATGAGCGGAGAACCGAAATTATCTATAATTATGAAGAGTTTTCTTTAGAAGATATCATTGCAGAAGAAGATGTTGTTGTAACGATATCTCACAAAGGATTTATTAAACGTTTCCCTGTTAGCGGTTACAGAAAACAGGCTCGTGGAGGTAAAGGTGTAACCGGTGCCGGCACTAAAGAAGATGATTTTATTGAACATATGTTCATCGCATCAACTCATCAATATATACTATTCTTCACTGATAAAGGTAAATGTTATTGGTTGAAAGTGCACGCAATTCCTGAAGGCGGTAAAGCTACTCGTGGACGCTCCATCTTAAATCTAATCGAAAAAGAAAAAGATGAAAATATAACTGCATTTATCGCAGTTAAAGAATTTACCGATACACATTATTTGATAATGGCAACAGCACAGGGGACAATCAAAAAAACAGTTTTATCAGCATACGGTAATGTCCGTAAAGGGGGCATTAATGCTATCAATCTTAATGATGATGATAAACTTATAGCTGTTAGAATGACTGACGGAACTAACGACATCGTTCTTGGAACAAGAAATGGCAATGCTATCCGTTTCCATGAAAAAGATGTTAGAGATATGGGGCGTACTGCTACCGGTGTTAGAGGTATTACTCTTGAAAAGAGTGATATTGTAGTAGGATTGCTCGTTATCAAGCGTCAAGGAAGTATTTTAGTTGTGACTGAAAATGGTTTTGGTAAACGTTCTGATATTAATGACTATAGAATTACTCGGCGTGGTGGAAAAGGTGTTATCACTGTTAAGACGAGTGAAAAAGTCGGTAAAATGATATCAATGATGGAAGTTACCGATAACGAAGAATTAATGATTATCTCAACTCAAGGAATGGTGATTCGCCAAGGAATTAAGGACATTCGAGTGATGGGAAGAAATACGCAAGGTGTAAGAGTGATTCGATTGAAAGAAAGTGATTCGATTGCGGATATCGCCAAGTTTGTCCCCGAAGAGGATGAAGTAAACGGTGAATAGAAATTAAGGGCGACAATTAGTCGCCTTTTTTTTGCAAATAATTAGAACTTATTTATCGCAAGGATTGTTGAAGAAGTAAATCGAAAAAATGAAAGGTGAAAATGAACATCGCAATATTGCTAGGGTCAGTTAGAAATAATAGAGAAGGAAATAAAGTTGGAAAATTTGCCAAGAAATTAGCTGAAGGACGTGGATGGGAAGTTGAGATTGTTGACCCAGTAGAATATGAACTCCCAATGTTAGAACAAGTATATAAACAGATGAAAACTCCTGATGAGAAGTTCGTTAAGATTCATAATATTTTAAACAATGCAGATGGATTTATTATGGTTGCTGCCGAATATAATCACAGCATACCGCCTGCGTTAAAAAATTTATTAGACCATTATCATCAAGAGTATTATTATAAACCAACAGCTATAATTTCATATTCATCAGGACCATTTGGCGGGATTAGGGCTGCGGAGCAGTTAAAATTAATTTGTTCTGAATTGAGAACAATACCTATACCGATTTCGTTACCGATTTCGAAGTCGCACGAAAGTCTAAATGATGACGGAACCTCTGTCAATGGTGATTATGAAAGACGTGCTGAAAAATTCTTAAATGAATTTCAATGGTATCTTGAAGCACTTAAAAATCAACGTGAAAAGAGAATTCCAAATAATTAGAGAATCAAATGCAAAAGAAAAAACATTTAATTGTTGGTTTCACAGGTGGAATTGGAAGAGCAACAGCAAAAGCTTTATCCGATAGAGGAGAGGAAGTAATTGCTATAGCGAGAGATTCTTCAAAAGCTGCAAAATATGCTGAAGGTCTTAATATCACTGTTGAAATCGGTAATGCAGCTGATGTAAATTTTCTTTTGAATGTTACAAAAGGTGCGGATGTTCTCTATTATTGTATTAATATACCATATCCTCAGTGGCATAGTGAAGCAAAAAAACTACTCTCGGTAGCGATTGAAGTAGCAATTAAAAACAATTTGAAACTTGTATTTCCCGGTAATGTTTATGTTTATGGGAAGCCGCAATTTAACCCTGTTACCGAAGCACATCCTCATTTCCCTAATTCAGTAAAAGGAAGAATTAGAGATGAAATGGAAAAAATGTTATATCACCATTCAGTACAGAATGGTTTGAACTATGTCATCCTAAGATTTCCCGATTTTTATGGACCTTATGTAATTAACGGGATGTATGAGAAACTTTTTATTAATGCACTTAAAGGTAAAAAATTAAGTTGGTATGGGAATAAAAATACATTAACAGAATTTATTTTTATTGAAGATGCCGGCAATGCGATGGCAATAGTAGGTTTATCAGATTTTCATGGTTCAAAAATTTTTAACTATCCGGCTCATTCACCAATCTCAGCAAAAGATTTTTTGCAAAGAGTCGTGAAGCTGAGCGAGAAAAGGGGAGTGGTATCATTTTCTAATTCATTGATGCTTGTGAAGTTTGCAGGAATATTCAATAAGATGGCTCATGAATTTTCAGAAATGATGTATCTGAAACAGGAAAAGTTATTGTTAAGTGGTGAACTCTTCAGAACTACATTCGGTAAATTGAATTTAACCGACTATGATACAGGAATTTTATCTACTTTAAAATGGGCAAAAAACTTTTATAAATTATGAATGAAAGTTGTTTCGCTTTTGCATAAACTTTATATTTACAAAAAAGAATTTGAAATGAAGAACCCAAAGAAACCCAAAATATTTGTAACATAATTATAATTTAGGATAGCCACTCCAACGAGTGGCTATTTTTTTATCTGTTCAGAAATTAAATGAGAAAAATTCATGAGTAAAAAAGGGACATTACATCTAAACGATGGCACGGCACTCACAGGCACTCACTTTGGCAAGTGGAGAAGTACAACAGGTGAAGTAGTCTTTAATACCGGTATGGTAGGTTATCCAGAAACATTGACCGACCCATCATACAAAGGTCAAATCTTAGTCATCACGTATCCGTTAATCGGAAATTATGGAGTACCGGATAGAGTTCGAGAAAATGGACTTTTGAAATTTTTCGAATCGGAAAAAATTCATCTTGAAGGATTAGTGATTTCTGACTATTCAAACGAATACTCACATTGGAGTGCCGTTAAATCACTTCATGAATGGCTTGAAGAGGAAAATATTCCGGCAATCTTTGGTGTGGATACTCGGTTGATAACTCGAAAACTGAGAGAGTTTGGAAGCATGCCCGGCAAATTAATTATTGAAGATGATGATGAAACTAATTTCCAATTCAATGATCCTAACGAAAGAAATTTAGCTGAAGAAGTTTCTATAAAGGAGCCACAATATTTTGCAAAAGGTGATAAAAAAATTGTAATGGTAGATTGCGGTGCAAAGAATAATATTCTTCAAGCATTTCTTAGAAGAAACATAAATGTAAAGTTAGTCCCGTCAGACTACAATTTTGCGGATGAAGAAGTTGACGGTATTGTAATCTCGAATGGTCCCGGTGACCCTAAAAAATGTAAGACAACAATCGAAAATACTCAACGAGCAATCAAGAATGGAACCCCAATCCTCGGTATCTGTCTTGGTTGTCAAATACTAGCTTTAGCTTCCGGGGCTGATACATACAAATTGAAATACGGTCATAGAAGTCATAATCAACCTGTAAATGAAGCCGGTACAAAGAGATGCTATATTACTTCGCAAAATCACGGTTATGCGATTGATTCACAAACACTAAGTGAAGATTGGCGTGAGTGGTTTACGAATGATAACGATGGAACAAATGAAGGAATTATTCATATATCAAAACCATTCTTCGGAGCGCAATTTCACCCCGAAGCTTCTCCCGGGCCAGATGATACAGAATTTATTTTTGACATGTTTGTGAGAGGTTTAAAATGATTAAAAAAGGGAAACCGAAAAAAGTATTAATCCTTGGTTCAGGTGCTTTACAAATTGGTCAAGCGGGAGAATTCGATTATTCAGGAAGCCAAGCAATTAAAGCCTTAAAAGAAGATGGGGTCGAATCTATCCTCATTAATCCGAATATCGCAACAATACAAACTTCAGAACAATTAGCCGATAAAGTTTATTTCCTTCCGGTTAAACCTGAATTTGTTGAAAGGGTTATCGAAAAAGAAAAACCCGATGGGATTTTACTCGGTTTCGGTGGACAAACAGCTCTCAATTGCGGTGTAGAGTTGTTTGATTCAGGTGTGCTTCAAAAGCATAATGTTAGAATTTTGGGAACGCCGGTCGAAACAATAAAAGATACAGAAGATAGACTTCTCTTTTCAGAAAGAGTTCTGGAGTGCGGATTAAAAATTGCTGTTAGTAAAACAGTGACCAATGCTAATGAAGCTCTCATCGCAGCCAATGAAATTGGTTATCCTGTTATGGTTCGGATTGCTTATGCACTTGGTGGATTGGGTTCAGGCATCGTGAACAATGAAACTGAGTTACTCGAAAAAGTTAATCGTGCTTTTGCTTTTACCAACCAAATTTTAATAGAAGAATCTCTTTACGGATGGAAAGAGGTTGAATATGAAATAGTCCGTGATAAATTCAATAATTGCATAACTGTCTGTTCAATGGAAAATGTTGATCCGATGGGAATTCATACAGGTGACAGTATTGTTGTTGCGCCTGTTCAGACTCTTTCAGCACAGGAAAATTTTAAGCTACGTTCAATCGGAATTAAACTTATTAGACATCTTGGAATTGTCGGTGAGTGCAATATTCAATATGCACTAAATCCGCATGAAGACGATTATAGAATAATTGAAGTAAATGCTCGACTTAGCAGAAGTTCAGCACTTGCCTCAAAGGCGACAGGGTATCCTCTTGCATTTGTAGCCACTAAACTCGCATTGGGTTACGATCTCAACGAGGTCGAAAATATAATCACTAAAGAAACATCAGCTTGTTTTGAACCTGCTCTCGATTACATTGTAATGAAGTTTCCAAGGTGGGATTTGCAAAAATTCAGACAAGTAAGCACTCAACTTGGTTCTGAAATGAAATCGGTTGGTGAGGTGATGTCTATTGGAAGAACCTTTGAGGAGGTACTTCAAAAAGCAATTCGTATGTTGGACATCGGTATGAAAGGATTTACTTGCAATGACCCCATTGAAACTCTCACTCTGGATGAAAAAATTTCAACACCAACAGACAAAAGAATCTTCTACGTTTCTCAAGCATTGGATGAAGGTTATTCAATCGATAAAATTCACGAACTATCCAAAATCGATAAATGGTTTCTTTACAAAATGAAAAATATTATCTCGCTAAAAAATGAGATAACTTTCCAGTCTGCCGAAACTATTACAAGTGATTTACTTCTGAAAGCTAAGCAACTCGGTTTTTCTGATAGACAAATAGGGGACTTGATTTATAAGGATGAATTTTTTATTCGTAATCTTCGAAAAGAGAAAAATATTCTTCCCTTTGTTAAACAGATTGACACTCTAGCCGCTGAATATCCGGCACAAACAAATTATCTATACATGACATATAATGGTGGAGAAGATGACATCAGCAGTGGTGAGAAAAATCAAATAGTTGTTTTAGGGGGAGGAGCTTATCGAATTGGTTCTTCAGTTGAGTTTGATTGGTGTTGTGTTAATTCGGTGTTGTCTCTGAATAAGCTTAACTATAAAACAATTATGATTAATTATAATCCCGAAACCGTGAGCACTGACCATGATACATGCGATAAACTTTATTTCGAAGAAATGTCGCTGGAGAGAGTTCTCGATATTTATGAAAAAGAAAATCCACTTGGAGTTATAGTTTCAATGGGAGGACAGATTCCGAATAATCTTGCAATGAAGCTACATAACAACAATGTTAATATAATCGGTACTTCTCCTGAACAAATTGATAATGCAGAAAACAGACACAAGTTTTCTCAAATTCTTGATGAACTTCAGATTGACCAACCTGAGTGGAGAGAGTTAACAAGTTTACAAGAAGCCAAGGCATTTGCATCACACGTTAGCTATCCCGTTTTGATAAGACCAAGTTATGTTCTAAGTGGTGCAGCCATGAGTATTGTTCTTTCAGAAAATGAACTTGAAGAGTATTTGAAAAAAGCGTCAGATATTAGTAACGAGCATCCGGTAGTAATTAGTAAATTTATAACCGATGCGCGAGAAATAGAGGTTGATGCAGTCGCAGATAAAGGTGAATTATTTTGTTATGCTATTTCCGAGCATGTTGAAAATGCCGGTGTTCATTCAGGAGATGCAACTATCGTTTTGCCACCACAAAGGACGTATCTTGAAACGATGCGACGAGTAAAAATTATCACAAAAGAGATTGCAAAATCTTTAGAGATTACCGGACCATTCAACATACAGTTTATTGCTAAGGATAATGATGTGAAGGTGATAGAATGTAATCTGCGAGCATCAAGAAGCTTTCCGTTTGTTTCTAAAGTACTAAAGATTAATTTTATTGATATTGCAACAAAGTTGATGGTAGAAGAAAAAGTGGCAAAGATTGATAAATCTTCCTTCGACCTTGATTTTGTTGGGGTAAAAGCATCTCAATTTTCATTTACCAGATTAAAAGGTTCTGATCCGGTTACCGGAGTTGAGATGTCATCAACCGGTGAGGTTGCTTGTTTAGGTGATGATTTTAATGAAGCATTTTTGAAAAGTTTAATTTCAACCGGATTTAAAATTCCACGAAAAGCTGTATTACTTTCAACCGGAACGCTGAAGGAAAAGGCTGAGTTTCTTGAAGAACTCCGTTCCCTAAAAAAAATGGGATTAAATTTTTACGGTACGAGAGGAACAGCAGAATTTTATAAAGAAAATGGTATTGA
>JAHBUO010000090.1 GCA_019638025.1 Ignavibacteriaceae bacterium | reverse complement strand
CTTTCAAGTATATTATACAACCAAGTTCGGTTGAAGATTATTCTCATCAAAAAGGTTCACAGTGTTTAGGCAAGTTTACTTGTAAGATGGCTTTTTATCCGCATAACTTTACGTGGGATAAGAGCGATGTTTATACTGAAGCCTTGAAATTCAATACTCCGCTTGGATTAGTTCAATGCGGAAATAGTAGTGGAAATCTTCCTCACGAAAATTCTTTTCTAAAAATCGATAATCCGATGCTGATTTATGATGCTTTCAAAAAGGCTGAAGATGAAAACGGTTTTGTGTTGAGACTTCATAACCCAACATCGGAATTAATAAAATCAAAAATTAATTTTTTCAATAATTTAATTTATGCGGCAACAAGTAACCTTGAAGAAAAATGGCTAGGTGATTTGGAAATCCAAAATAATTCTATTGAAATTTCGGTGGCTCCAAAAAAAATTGTATCAATCAGATTAAAGTTTAATCAATAAGGAAACGAAATGTTAAAAAATAAATATGGTTACTTCTCAAATGAAACTAGAGAATTTGTAATAACAGATCCAAAAACACCACGACCTTGGTTCAATTATATGTGGAACGAGAATTATGGTGGTTTAATTTCGCACACCGGAGGTGGATTCAGTTTTCTCGAAACTCCTAGAGATAATCGTTTAACTCGAATGCGTTATAACTCACTCCCGTGGGATAGACCCGGAAGATATATAATTGTAAAAGACTCACTCACAAAAGAATTTTGGTCTCTGAGTTGGGCACCAACAATTGATAAAAAATATGACCTTTATGAATGTCATCACGGATTAGGTTATACTACCATTATTACAGAAATTTATGGCATCAGAGGAGAACTTACATACTTTGTTCCTACCGATATAAATGCGGAAATCTGGAAGTTTAAACTAACAAACCTAACTACCGAAAATCGAAAATTGGAAGTTTATGCTTTTACTGAATTAATGATGGGGAATGCATTAAATGATATCATTAATCAACCCAATGATAAGCATTTTACAGACATCAAATTCGATAAGAAAAATAAAACTCTTATTGCAACAAGAAGATACTGGGTGTTAAACCGAAAGGTTAGTGTTGAACAACCTAATCTTGATTGGAAATATAATATCCTCTTCTCTTCAACTCTTCCAATTTCAGGTTTTGATGGAAGCTTGGACAAATTCATAGGGAAATGGCGCTCTGAAGCTAATCCTGAAGCCATTGAACGAGGTAAAATGTTCAACTCTGAAATCACTGCAGGTGACCCGGTTGCAGCGCTTCAATCAAAGCTTTCTTTGAAAGGAAATAAGAGTAAAGATTGTGCAATCGTTTTTGCTGTAAATCCGAAGGAAGATAAAAATCCATATAAAACACTCGATTGGAACAATCTTCTTCGAATAAAAAGTATCGACAAAAAACTTGCACAAGTGAAAAATAAATGGAAAAACTACTTAAGTAATTTCCAGGTTTGCACACCTGATGAAAAATTTAACACAATGATTAATACGTGGAATCAGTATCAAGCTGCAGTAACATTTGATATGGCGAGAAATTCAGGATACTATCATGGAGGATTGTTATTTGGCACAGGTATGCGCGATCAATTTCAAGATATTCTCGGTGTAGTTATCGCTGAGCCGGAGCGTGTGAGAAAAAGATTGTTGAATGCACTTAGATTCCAATTTAATGATGGATCAACTCTACACAACTTTTTTAAAATTACCGAATGGGGTGAAAAAACTAACCATTCAGACACTCCACTTTGGGTTCCATTTGGAATTGTCGAATACTTAAATGAAACAGCTGATTTATCATTCTTAAATGAAAAAGTAACTTATTATGACGGCGGCAGCGGAACGGTTTATGAGCACATGAAAAAAGCTATCGACTTTGCTCTATCCGCAACCACAAAAAGAGGTATTCCCAAAATTATGAATGGAGATTGGAACGACACATTAGATAAAGTCGGACCAAAAGGAAAAGGAGAAACAATTTGGGGAGCTTTCTTTTTAGGTTATGTAATAAAAAAAACTTTTGAAGTTTTAAGAATCAAAAAAGATTTAACTACTCTAGAAAGATGGAAAACGGAATATGAAAAAATCGGTAAAGTAGTGAACAAAGTCGCATGGGATGGTGAATGGTATATTAGAGCCTTCAAAGATGACGGTTCACCACTCGGGACAAATAAATCTAAACAAGGAAAGATTTTTATAAACGCACAAACTTGGTCTGTTATTTCCGGACTAGCCCCAAAGGAACGTGGGACAAAGGCTCTTGAATCGGTGAAGAAACTACTTGCTAAACCAAACGGAATTCAAATCTGTTGGCCCTCATACACTCAAGTCGAAGAGAATGTTGGACTGATTAGTAGATGCGTCCCGGGTAAAAAAGAAAACGGTGCAATATTTAATCATGCCTCTTCCTGGTTTGTTTTAGCTTCAATTATTAATGGAGATATTGAAACAGCGTATGATATCTACTCACGAATGTTACCAATAAATTCTTCCTCACGAATTGACAAGTATGAAGTTGAACCTTATGTATTTGCAGAGTATGTTACAAGTCCAGATCATCCAACCGAAGGGCAAGCAAGTCACAGTTGGCTAACAGGCACAGCAGTTTGGATGTTACGTAATGGGATGGACTACATTATCGGTTTTAGGACTTCAATTAAAGGTTTATTAATTAATCCAAATATACCATCAACTTGGAAAGAGTTTTCAGCAGTTCGTAAGTTCAGGGGAAAAACGATTAATCTAAGTGTTAAAAATCCTTATGGAAAAAATTCAGGATTTTCATTGATTAAAGTAAACGGAAATTTAGTTGATGATAATCTACTCATTGTTGAAAACTTTACTGAAGATGTTATAAATGTTGAAGTTGTTCTTTAGTTTATTTAATGTTAGAAAAATTTTTTAGAGAAATTGGATTAACAAAAGGAGTTCACGTAATAATTCATGCTTCTTTCAAGAAAATTCACTCTGTATGGCGTGTAAATACTCCTAAAGAATTTCTTAGTGCATTAATGAATTTTATTGGTGAAAATGGTTCGATTATGATACCCGCTTTCACCTATAATTTTAAAAAGAAAGACGGAACGCATCCTTTTTTTGATAAAATGAATTCTATTTCGCAGACAGGAATTTTATCACAAGAATTTGGAAAAATGCCCGGTGTGATAAGAACTTCTTCTCAAACACATTCATTCTATTTATGGGGAGCATGCCAAGAAATTTCAGAATTTAATAATCCAAAATCTCCTCTGGGAGCACATAGTCCTCTCGAATGGTTGTTAAAAAATGATGGGACAGCCCTGTTAGTTGGAACAGATTTTACCTCTTTCAGTTTCATTCACTATTTGGAAATTTACTTCAATCTGCCTTGGGTAAATGAATTTTGTTGGGATGAGAATAACGTGCTCCCGGTTGGCGTAACGGAAGATTATGAAACTCCATTAGTCGAAGTTCCCGGCTGCAGCAAAGGTTTCAATAACATCACTAACTACTTGTTAAATAATAGGTTAATTGCCATAACTAAATATAATGGATTGGATTATCACTCAATCAGACTACGTGAATTTTTACAATTAACTGAGGGATTCTTTAAAAATAATTTTCAAAATTTATTATGCAATGATACGAGCTGCAAATGTTGTCAATCACGTCGACAAAAACTTAAAATGAAAGTAATTTAATGTACACAATCTCCCATGAAAAGTTCGGAGCACATACTGTAATCAATTTAGCTTCAGCAACTGAAAAATTCTCATTTTGCTTAACCGGAGGCACTCCACTCTCTTACAAAATTAAGAAAAATGGAGATGTTTTTTTTGATATATTCGATGGATTTAGAACTCCTGAGGAATTTGACTCCGGAAATGGCTCACGTAACTGGATTATGACTCCTTTTGCAAATAGAATTGCTGAAGATTCGTATACTTTTAATGGTAAAAATTACAAATTGCATCCTATACCTCCTAAAACGCGAGTAATACATGGATTTACAGCGATGGAGAAATTCGAAATTATTGATAGTCTTGTTTCCGAAGCTTATGCTAAAGTAACTCTAAAAAATAGCTCCATCAGAAAGGAAAAATTTGTAGGATATCCTTTTGATGTTGATGTCTTTATCTCTTTCGAACTCTCTCAGAATAAACTTTCAATTGTAGTTACTGGAGAAAATCTTTCAGATGTTCCAATTCCTTTTTGGTCCGGTTGGCATCCCTATTTTAAGACTGATGAAGAAGGTATTGAAAATCTCCAACTTAAATTGAATGCAACGAAAATAATTCTTATGGATGAGAGTTTTATTCCGCTTCCTGATGAACAAGCTTATGGAGAAATCTCAAATTATCCCGATTTTGATTTGCGTGGAAATCCTCATATTGGAGAGAGTAGAGTTAATGGTAAAATTTTTGACTTATGTTATGCAGACATTGTAAGTGATGAAGATGGTTTTTACTCTACAAAAATTATTGATGAAACAAATAATTTGCAATTGAGAGTATATCAAAATAAGGGAGTTACACTTTTATTTTCCGGAGACTCTCTAGCAGATAGAAAAAGAAAATCGATTGCTGTTGAGCCGATGCAATGTTTAACTAATTCGTTTAATCGAAAAGATTTTTATGATGAAATAACTATTCTACCCGGGAAAAAATCGAGTTTTTTATTTGGAGTAGAAGTTCTATGAAAAGCATTTTTATTCTTTTATTTGTATTTGTCTGCTCAACATTTTCACAGCAGATACCAATCTCAAATTTTACGAAGAAAGAAGTTCGTGATTCATTTTATCTTCAACTAAAAAATCATGTACTTATAAATAATTTACAACTTGAACTAACAGACTCTAATATTGAACAATGGATAGAAGCATTCTGGGCTGCTGGTTTGATTTTAGAAAAATCTCCTATAATAAAAGAATCACTCGCCAAAGTAATTTCTGATGAAAAGATAACAAATATTAATCTTATCCGTTCAGCTTTGGAATCTGCCTACACTCTCTATCCGAGTGATTTTACACCCGAGTTAAAAAGATTTATCCTTAGAACTGATAACCCAAAATTGTTTGCTATGTCGGCATTACATCTATTCAGAAATAACTTCGCAAAAGATTCCCTATTAAATATTCTCAGAAGTAGATTTCCTGACTTCACACAAAACCCAATTCTCAAAATGTTAGCAAGTAGATTATCCGAAGATAAAAAGTTAAAGCCTCCTCCGATTAAGGAATTAGTACTAAATACATTTCCGAATGAAAGTGTGATTTTTGTATTCCAGCGAAAACAGAGGGATTTTATTGGAAGAGCAATCATTAGAAATCATAAAAACCAGTTTGAAATCGAAGATACTAAAATTTTCTCAATTCCGGTTTTAGCACGCGCTATCTCTGATTTACCCGGGTTTATTACAAACGGAAATACTCCGCAAGGAATTTTTTCAATTCAAGGGACTGCGTATTCATCTAATCGATTTATTGGAAGTACAGAAAACATTCAAACTGTGCTTCCCTTTGAAGTTAAACCTTCACATTTTTTTCATGACTCAACTATTTATACAGATGAATTTTCTCATCAAATGTATAAAAATATGCTACCCAAAAACTGGCAAGAATATTTCCCCATATACGAAGCTTTTTATGCCGGCAAAGCCGGAAGAAATGAAATTATTTTCCATGGTACTACTGTCGACACTTCATATTACACAGGAAAACCTTACGCTCCATATACTCCAACCCTTGGATGTATTTGTTCATTAGAACTTTGGGATGAAAATTCAGGGGAGAGGATTTTTAGTGATCAACAAAAATTTATGGACAGATTTAGTAAGATGATTATTAAGCCAAGCTATCTGGTTGTAGTTGAAATAGATGATTTAAATTCCTCTATCTCACAAAGTGAAATAGAGGAATTATTAAAAGATTAAAGATTTTTTTTCTTCTTAAGGATTGAAAAAGAGTTTTGATTTTTTACAATTCGATTTGACAGTTTTCCGAGTAATTCTATTTCAAGCTCGATTAAATCTCCTTCTTGGAGCCAAATAGGAGTAAAATTTTCACCCTTAGCTTTTGCTTCTAATGCGCGTGTACCATTCAGTTCAAGATAGCAACCTGTCCCAACTGTTCCAGAACCAATTACATCACCCGGGTAAAGAGTAACTCCGTAAGAAGCGCGTTCTATTATCTCGGCAAAAGTCCAATTCATCTGATTGGCATTTCCCTCTGAAATTAACTTACCATTATGATATGCCCTCATTTGTAAATCGTATGAATTTCCAAATTGAGTTGATATTTTCTTCGATAATAATTCATCAGGTGTTACTAAAAAAGGTCCAATTGATGTAGCAAAATCTTTCCCCTTTGCCGGACCTAAATTTAGCTTCATCTCTTCCATTTGGAGAAGGCGCGCCGATAGGTCATTCATTATAAGAAATCCGGCAATATACTCATCCGCTCCTGAAGACTGAATATTTCTCCCTTCTTTGCCTATAACAATTGCTATTTCCAATTCAAAATCTAACTGATTGAGATGATCTTCTTCAACTATTACATCACCGGGGCCAATAATAGAATTGTGATTAGTAAAATAAAAAACCGGATATTGATCAAATTCAGGAATCATTTCTACACCCCGATTTCTCCTTGCAGTCATAACATGCTGCCTAAATGCATAACCATCTCTACAAGAAGTTGGTTTTGGAACGGGAGCACGGAGCACTAAATCGGAAAGTTTATAACTAATAACTTCCTTTGAATTATTATAGTTTTCAATTATTAAATTTGAAATCTTAATTGTATGCTCCCAATCTTCCAGCAAATCTTCAATCTGATGTGGTAGTATATATCCAATCAACTCAGAATTGCTACCGATAGGTAACACTTTATCCTGAACTAATATCCCAGCAATTACTTTTTCTTCAAAATCGAACGATACGAACTTCATCTTTCCTCTAACTTAATATGCCCTAATTAATTATTTTACTATTAGTTATGTTAGTTCAACTAATTTATTAATTCCCAGACTTGCTCAATTACTTCCACAGCAAATTCAGTTTCCTCATCGGTACCGGAATTAATTCGAACACCCTCAGGAATTCCAAATGTATCTACATGACGTAAAATTAATCCCCGATTCAGACACTCAATGGTGAACTTCCTAGCTTGCTCCTCAGATTCAAAAATCATCATTAGAAAATTTGCAGCTGAATCTGTGTATTTTATTTCGAGAGAATCAAGTTTGTCACGGAGCATTGAAAGGGAGCGTTTGTTTAATTCAATAGTCTCTCTTATAAATTCGTCATCACTAATTGCGGCAATTGCGGCAACCTGAGATAATGATGTCGGTTCAAATGACAACTTAACTTTGAACATACTCTTTATCAACTCTGGATGACCGAAAGCATAGCCGACCCTTAAACCGGCCAGTCCATAACTTTTAGAAAAAGTTCGAGTGACAATTAGATTTTCTCTGAGGTAGTTTAATCCATTAGGAAAATCTAAATCATTATCAACATACATCGTATATGCTTCATCAAGTACAACTAAAACATTTGAAGGAACAGTCTCAAAAAAGCTTTCCAATTCTTTTGATGAAAAGATTGTACCGGTAGGATTATTTGGATTCGCTAAATAGATAATTTTTGTTTTATCAGTTATTGCTTTCGAAATTGAATCTAAATCGTATTTATAATCTTTCGTCAAAGGAACTTTTACTGATTTTCTACCCAATTTATCTGAATTAACATACCAGCCAATAAACGAACCTTCTGAGGTTAACAGTTCATCCCCTTCATTAGAGCATGTCATTATGATGTATTGGAGAATAGCATCCGAACCGCTTGCAGCGAAAATCATTTCGGGAGCAAGATTATTGATTTGAGAGAGGTGTTGTACCAAATTGTGGCAAAGTGGATCTGCATATCGATGCGATTCGTTAATATAACTGCTCATTGCTCCCATTGATTTTGGGGACGGTCCAAGAGGATTCTCATTAGATGCAAGTTTAACTATTTTTGTTAATCCTTTTTCTCTCGCAAGTTCATCTATTGATTTTCCGGCTTTGTAAGGGACGAGATTCTGAACGAACTCAGGTATAGTAATCATATATTTTACTTATAGTTAGTTGGGTTTATTTATTTTCAAGCCATGATTGTGAATATTCATCAACCATAGTCTCTTTTACGTTTTGTGTAACTTCTAATGGTTCAAATGTGTCAATCATAATTGCATACTCTTCAGTTTCTTTCTTTCCGATAGAAGCCTCAGTCTTCCCGGGTTGTGGTCCATGTGGTATTCCCATCGGGTGTAAGGTTATGCTCCCTTCAGTTACACCAGTCCTGGACATGAAATCGCCATGCACGTAATACAGAACTTCATCGCTATCTACATTTGAATGATAGTAGGGAGCTGGAATTGCTTCAGGATGAAAATCATATAATCGAGGAACAAAGTTGCATACAACAAAATGATCAGTTTCAAATAAAAGATGTATTGGTGGAGGCAAGTGAATTTTGGCAACCTTCGGTGAATACTCTTTTATATTAAATGTGTAGGGATATAAAAAACCATCCCATCCCACGACATCAAATGGGTGGTGAGGCAACTGATATTCAAAATATCGATTTGCAACTTTTATGATTAACTGGAAATTCCCCAATGCATCAAAGGGTTCCATATAATTTGGCACTCCAAAATCTCTTTCGTAATAGGGTGCATCCTCTCTAAGTTGTCCATATTCATTTCTAAAATGTCTTGGAATTTCATAAGGGGAATCAGACTCTATCACTAAGATTTTTACATTAGAGTAATCATTAAATTTAAGTTGATATGTTGTCCCTTTCGGTATCACAACATAATCCCACTGATTTAACTGAAGTCTTCCATACTCCGAAAGTAATTCCCCTTCACCGTAGTGAATAAAAAGTAACTCATGAGAATAACTATTTCTGTAGAACAAATCGGTATCCTCTGTTATTTCTGCAGTTGCAATCGAACAATGGGCATTTTTTAAAAATACATTTCTTGCAGATAGAAAATTGCCACTCCCCTTTTTCTTTCCTGTTACAAAATGGTAGTATTGTAACGGGGCATCTTTCCATGAATTATCTTCAAAAGGAAAAATTTCTTTAATTGCCTCTACTTGAGGGGGCATGTAGAGATGATACTTATTGGAGTATATTCCGGAAAAACCTTTTGTGCTGAATAATTCTTCCCTGTATAAAGATTTACCGTCTCCTTTGTAAAATGTTATATGTCTTTTCTTCGGTACTTTTCCAAGTTTAACATAAAATGGCATAATTTGTCTCCTTAAAAGGGTTGATTGATAATCACTCTTTATCAAAATTTCCGCGTAAAATCTGGTCTCTTTCAATCGACTCAAATAACGCTTGGAAATTTCCTTGACCAAAACCTTCAGCCCCTTTTCTTCTTTGGATTATTTCAAAAAAGAATGTCGGACGATCGCCGATTGGTTTTGTAAATAATTGTAGTAAATAACCTTCTCCTTCCAAATCACAAAGTATTCCGTACTTTTTCAGTTCGTCAATATCCTCGGTTATTTCCCATCCTTTTTCTTTTAACATTTCATAGTATGTATCCGGAGGAGTTGTTAAAAACTCAATTCCGTTTAATCTCATATTCTTAATTGTTTCGATTATATTATCTGTGGTAATTGCGATGTGCTGAATTCCCGAGCCTGTGTATTCATCAATATACTCCTCAATTTGAGATTTCTTTAACCCTTCATACGGTTCATTAACAGGATTTCGGATTATCTTATCTTTTGAGCGAACAACTTTTGAAAGAAGTGCTGAATACTTAGTTGATATATCACCAACACCAAACTCGAGGAATGTCTCCAACCCAAGTGTTTTATTGAGGTAATTAACCCATAAATCCATTTCATTTTCTCTTACATTTCCTACAATATGATCGACTTTATCTAAGCCGGTATCAATTGTATCAATGTTGATTTTTAATACCGGTTCACCAAAGCCGGGTCTGAAATTTCCTCCATAGTTATCATTGTTGAAGAAAACAATTTCAGCGTCATCGTATA
Organism: Ignavibacteriaceae bacterium; assembly: GCA_019638025.1. Lineage (GTDB taxonomy): Bacteria > Bacteroidota > Ignavibacteria > Ignavibacteriales > Ignavibacteriaceae > JAGUXE01. The sequence goes on along the minus strand of JAHBUO010000090.1, from coordinate 2,227 downwards.
ACTTGATAGCAGCTTCTTCAACATATCCAAAGTCATCTTCAATTTTCTTTGGTCTTCTTGTAGGGATACCACCATTCTTAATCGCAAAGTTATAAGCGTCGGTTACACTCTCGACTTCTAACGACCATCTTTTAACACCATCACCGTGCTTATTAACAAAACTAAGTACATCAAAATTCGAAGGCTTCACTGCAGACGTGATTAGGAACTTCATATTATTTTTAGTTAGCAAGTAAGAAACTCTATCTTTAACCCCCTTTTCCGGTCCGCTGTAAGCTGTAATATTCATTGAAAATGCTTTAGCGAGCCAGTAGGTCCACATTTTTGCAGAACCGACATAAAACTCAATAAAATGATAACCCCTAACTCCAAGTGAATTACTCATCAATCCTCCGATTATTTATATAGTTAATTTTGTTGACTCTTTTACCGTTTCTAAAACTATCGTTGTACTTGTCGATTTTATATTTTCGATTTTGCCGAATTTATTACGCAATAAATGATTTAGTGAATTTGTATCAGCCACCCTAACTTTTACAAGAAAACAATCTTCTCCGGCAACAATATGAACTTCTTGTACTTCAGGAATTTTCCCAATTTCTTTGGCTGTTTTAGTATCTACAACGGGACCGTTAGATTTAATCATTACGAATGCTGTTAAATTTAGACCCACCTTATTTGAATCAATTGTTGCGCTATACTTCTGAATTATTTTTTTTGACTCAAGCCTTCTCATCCGCTCAAGAACAGCAGAGGGGGCCATATTAATTTGGCGGGCTAAATCAGCATTTGTTATCCTGCCATCATTTTGCAGAATATTCAAGATTTGCTTGTCGATTTCGTCAATCATTCGGTGTTTTGCCTACTTTATAGAAGATAATGCGCAAATATAATAAGTTTGTAGAATGAAGGCAAGATACTTTAGAGATGATTTTGTTACATGAAGGATTAATCTTTAACAACGGTTGGCATAATAAAATTCTGAAATGCCAACCGTAAAAACTTATACATTCGTTGATTGAATTTCTTAATTCATTGAGTGCAAACCAACTGTATTACCTTCCGTATCCATGACGATTGAACAGAAACCATAAGTCCCTATAGACATTTTTGATTGAAGAACTTTTCCTCCGGCTACTTCCACACGACTCTCCTCTATAGAACAATCATTGCAAGTAAAATAAACTAAGGTACCTCCTGCTCCCGGATTCATATTCTCCATTTTAACTAAAGCACCGCTGATATTGGATTCACCCTCAGCCCATGGAAAGCTAAACATCTGCATATCCCCCATTCCTTCGGGCATTGGAAGTTCAGAGAGAGTAATTTCTAATACAGTTTCGTAGAATTTCCGAGCTCTACTCATATCTGTTACATAAATTTCCACCCAAGTAAATGGATTTTTGGTTTGCTCTGACATATTAATGTCCTTTCTTGTTTGGTTATTATTTTTTTCTGATGAAAATCATTGCTATAGCTGTGGTTAGTGTTCCAAATACGAATGCAAAAATTGTTGATTGAAGTGCATAGTTTTTATAGTTGAAATTTGCCTCTGCTTCTGCCGGTGAGTTGAAAAACCCGAGTTCAACAGACCGTTTTATCACATTCGGGAAATATTCCGGAGCAATCACATAAGAAATTATCCATTGAGTGAGAGGGCTAAACGCTGCTATTATTAAAGAGATTATTATTCCGGAAATCAAGCCTTGTAAATAAGTTATATTCCCCTCATAGAATTTTATCTTTTTCTCCCTCAGTGCCAATACCATCACCCAAACCGCAGGAATGGCAAACAAATTTGTCAAATAAAGATGATAATCAATATACTTGCCGTGCAGTCCGGAAATATTTTCTAAAATCATCCATAGTAATGTCATTATTACAAAAATAATTGCCCATTTTATTTCTATTTTAATCTTACTCATATTTAACCTTAAGATAATTGATAGATACTCTCATTATCTCTTTGAGTACTTCCAAATTAATATCCGAAAGTCTTTTAATATAGATGCAAGCTTTACCCATTTTGAATTTCCCTAAGTCCTTTAATAAATACTCGTGCTCTTTTCTTCCGGTGAAAACATAAAGCGAGATCGCTGCTTTGCGGGGTGAAAATCCGACAAGAGGCCAATCACCTTCTTGTTTGCTTCGATCGGATTTATAGTGATACTTTCCAAAACCAATTATTGATGGACCCCACATTTTCGGTTCAAATCCGGTGAACTCT
>JAHBUO010000009.1 GCA_019638025.1 Ignavibacteriaceae bacterium | reverse complement strand
TGGATAAAATTTGAAAACTACCATTAATATTAATGTAACAGCTGAAATAGCCATTATTGGTTTATTCAGGAAGAAAGCATGCCATGAACGTGCGTTCTCTTGTTTAATTTTTTCAAAAAGTCTGGTTTCGAAATATGGATCTTGCGGTAACAGTTTTAATTCATTAACTAATTCTTTCAATTGATTTAGAGAATTCATTTCTTTTTGAAGATTTAAATCATTTTTTAATTCATCAGAAATGATATTCTTATCAGTGTTATTTAATTCATCATCTATAAAAGCAGAAATATTTTCAAGTTTTTTATTATTCATTTTCATAACAACTCCTTTTGGTAGGGAGCTAATATTTTTTTTAATCCTTCACGTGCTCTAAAAATTCTTGACTTAATTGTTCCAATTTCCACGCCCATTGTTTCTGAGATTTCTTGATAACTTAATCCGTCAAAGTCTTTAAGAATCAATGGGACTTTTAATTTTTCCGGAAGTTTAGCAATCGCTTGCCGAACTATTATTTTTATGTCAAAATCATCGGGAAGCTGTTCGGGAGCGATTAGAGTATCTTCTTCATTTGTAAAAGGAGAAAAGATACTTCTGATTTTTATTTTTCTTAAATGATCTCGGCATTTGTTAACAGTAATTCGGTAAAGCCAAGTTGTAAACTGAGATTCAAATCTAAAAGTTTTAAGTTTCCTATAAACTGAGACGAACACATCTTGCGAAATATCATCAATAGCATCAGTATTACCAAGAGTCAAATAAATAAGGTTTCTCACCTTATCTTTATGCCGAGAAACTAAAGTTCGCAATGCTGTTTCATCACCATTATTGAATCTCTTAATTAACGAGAAATCGTCGTCTAATGTTAAAATTGTTTGTGCTTGCACGTCTTCATTAAATTTGTTTTTGTTCATAGCTTAAGACGAATTTGTTAGAAATATTGTTCCAAAAAAATTATCAAATATCCATCAAAATTTACACTCTGAATATAAACTTAAAAGCTGTAAATTGTCCTAAAGAAATAATCTTAATCCAATGGTCAAAAATCAGTATGAATGGTTAAGATTCTTCTACGTTAATTTCATTATTTGTTTAAACGTGCTTGATTTCAAAATCATAACTCGTTAAATTTTGAACAAACAAAAGGATTTTTCCATGAAAATAAAAATAACTGAACAGTACGGTGCAGCAATAGTTGAATTAAAGGGAAACGTAATGGGGGGACCAGATGCGGGTGAACTCAGCGAAACATTACGCAAGTTGCTTTCTGAAGGGAAAAAGAATATTGTCTTTGATCTTGCAGATGTGAAATTTATGAACAGTTCCGGATTAGGAATGTTGATTAGCGGATTAACCACTGTAAAGAAAGAAGATGGGGTTCTCAAGTTGGCTAATGTCACTGAAAAAATTGAGAGCTTATTAATGATTACAAAATTAATAAGTATTTTTGATCATTACGATTCGGTTGATGCTGCTGTAAAGAGCTTTTCAAAGTAAGTTTTACTTATGTTTTTAAACTCCGGATTTGTCCGGAGTTTTATTTTTATAAGATATCCACTCTATAAAATTCATTCAATTTTATTTAAATCTTAATACGGAGTATAAAATGCAAGTGACAATTTTAGTCGGTAGTCAATGGGGAGACGAAGGTAAGGGAAAAATTGTCGATCTCCTGAGTGAGAATTACTATATCGTTGCAAGATATCAAGGAGGCGCTAACGCCGGACACACCGTAGAAATTGGTGATGACAAATATATTTTACACTTAATTCCTTCGGGTATTCTTCGTGAGGGGGTATCATGTGTAATCGGGAGTGGAGTTGTCATTGACCCGGTTGCATTACTTGAAGAAATTGAAGTTTTAGAGAAGAATAATATCTCAGTCAAAGACAGATTATTCATCAGTCAAAACGCTCATTTGATTATGCCTTATCATAAATTGTTAGACTCAATAAATGAAAGTGGTGCTCAGAAAATTGGAACTACAGGTAGAGGCATTGGTCCTTGCTATATTGACAAATACGCACGTAAAGGAATCAGAATAAACGATTTGTTAGATCGTTCGCTTCTTGCAAAAAAAATCAAAATGAATCTCGATGAAAAAAATCTACTCTTAAAAAATATATATGGGAAAGAAGAACTTGATGTTGAAAAAATGATTGAACAATATCAAGAATTTGATAAAATCATTGACCCATTTATAAAAGATATTCCCCATTACCTAAACAACGCAATTTCAGAAAAGAAATCGATTTTACTTGAAGGTGCTCAAGGAGCATTACTTGATGTCGATTTTGGAACTTATCCATTTGTCACTTCTTCAAATCCAACTTCCGGAGGAGCTTGTACAGGTACCGGAATTCCTCCAAATAAGATTTCTAACGTAATTGGGATTGTTAAAGCTTATACAACCAGAGTTGGAGAAGGTCCATTTCCAACAGAACTTCTTGATGAAATGGGTGAAAAACTTCGTAAGATTGGAAGTGAGTTTGGTGCAACCACAGGGAGACCAAGAAGATGTGGTTGGTTCGATGCACCCCTAGTAAAGTATTCTCAAATGGTTAACGGTATTGATACTGTAGCTATCACAAAACTTGATGTGCTAGACCATTTTGAAAATATTCCGGTGTGTGTGAGCTATGAATTAAACGGGAAAAAAGTTAAAACTTTTCCATCTGATTCTGAAGTATTAAATAAGATTACTCCAATTTATGAAACTTTACCCGGTTGGAACTCAGATACTACCGGATGCGAAAATTATGAAGATCTCCCCTCTTCAACAAAAGAGTATCTTTCATTCCTTGAAAAAGCTTCAAGTATAAAAGTTGAAATAATTTCTGTTGGTCCAAAGCGTAAACAAACTTTTTATAAAAGATGAAAAAGCTAATCCTTCGGATTGTCATTTTTGCAATTATCTATTTTGTTTCTATTTATAATGCAAAAAGTGATTCTCAGCTAGCTGTTCAACTTATTTTTCCTACTACTTCAGAAACACTTCAATTAACCGGAAAACCTTTTTATCTCTTAGGAAACATCAATCAAAAAGATGTAAAACTAAAAGTAAACGGAATCGACGCCACCATTGATTCCGATGGGGCATTTCTTGTTTATGCCCCAATATTACTTTTCAACGATAATAATGTAGAGAGAGGCAAATTTGTTTTTGATATTGAATCGAAGACCGAAAACACTAAAATAGAGAAAGTTTTCAATATCACTCAAAGAATTAAAACCACAGATTTTAATAATAGTTCGATTGATAAAGAATGGAAGAACAAACCTTTTGGCGATAATTTGGTGCAAGTTGGTGAGTTTATTGATGTGGAAATTAAAGCTGCACCAGGTGCAAAATTGTTTTACAAATTAAGTGGAATTAATTCTACTTTCCCCCTCTGCGAAGAATCAAGTGTAACAGAGTATTTGAGACCTGATGCAATCTTCGGTGATGGATTTATAGGTGAAAAGTATGTTGTTAATGGAATTTATAGAGGTTCGTTTAAAGTTAACTCGGTTTTACATAATTCAACAATTACAGTATCAGGAATACTCCAGAATGGAAAAAAAATTGAGCATAATCTTAATGCGAGAATCTCAACTATTTCTCAAAATCTTCCTCAAATAATTAAAACTAGGTATAATGAAAATAAAACTGTTGCAAGGTATGGAGCCGGATTAGGCTATGCATTATTCTTAGATAAGGATGTTCGATTACTTGTTACAGGAAAAAGTGATGGATTTTTCAGATGTCAGATTGCTGATGATGAGAATATTTATTTGAATGAAAATCAAGTTGATTTAGTTGCTGAAGGGTCAAATATTCCTCGAAATGTTATCGATATAATTAGGTCTGAAGAGTTTGAAGATTCACTTCTCATTCAAATTGGACTTGATGAGAGAGTCCCATTTAAAATTGAACAATTGGACTCTCCAAATAGACTATTGCTGACACTATACAACTCTACATCTAATATTGATTTTATAAGGTATCAAAGAACTACTGAATTCTTAAAAGAAATAAGATGGAACCAAATTAAAAACAGTGTAATCACAATTGAGATTTTACTCAATCAAAAAACACATTGGGGTTATAAGACTTACTATACTAATAATGTTTTAAATGTGCGAGTTAACAAACCTCCAAAAAGGAATTCCACTTTCCTATTTTGGGGTAATCAGTTAGAGAATAGAAAAATAGTGATTGACCCGGGACATACGCCTGAATCGGGTGCGGTTGGCCCAGCAGGTAACACCGAAAAAGTAATCAACATGGCAATCAGCAACAAAGTAAAAAATTTATTACAATCCAAAGGAGCAAATGTTTTTCTTACACATAATGGTGAAGGGCTTCAGCTTACTAAAAGAAAAGCAAAAGTAAATACTTTTAATGGTGAAATTAGCATTAGTATTCATAATAATGCTGTCCCTCAGAATGTGAATCCCTTAATTCATAACGGTGCCTCAGTTTATTATTACTACTCTCAAGCATTGCCACTTGCAAAAAATATTCATTCAGAATTTATGAAAAATTTGGGGCTTCGAGATTTTGGACTTTATTGGGATAATTTATATATGTGCAGAATTCCGGAAACAATTGCTTTATTAGTTGAACCTGCATTCATCATTCATCCTTATCAAGAAAAACTTTTATTGTCAGATGATTTTCAAAATCGAATTGCAATATCAATTGTTAATGCATTAGAAAAGTTTTTTGAGGAATATTCCGAATGAAAATGAGCGGAGGACCGGCATCTGTTAACATAAAAATTTCACTCTTGATAATCGCATTTGCAATAGGTGGAGGAACACTATTTTACACCAATAATCTTGTTAGCAGACTCCAAGAGAAGGAAAAACAGTATGTTCAATTTTTTGCAAATGGACTCGAGTATGTAGCAAATTCATCTCAATCTGACGGCGATATCACATTTCTTTTTGAGAATATAATAAAACCAATCGACTTCCCGATGATACTTACAAACGCTAATGATGAGGTTAATCTATCAGGTGCGTCAACCGAAATTAGGAATATCAGATATGATTCAACTCTCTCTGAAACAGAGCTCAAAATGTTTTTTGCAAATAAAATCCGCGAAATGGATGAAGTTCAAAGCCCAATTCTGGTTAAGTATATCGAAGGAATTGATACAATAGTACTTACCAAAATTCATTATGGTGACTCTGAATTAATTAACCAGCTAAAGTTCTACCCTTTTATACAAATCTTGATTGTGGCAATTTTTATAATTATCGGCTATATAGGATTTAGCCAAATTAAAAAAAGTGAGCAGAGTAATATCTGGGTGGGCATGGCAAAAGAAACTGCTCATCAATTTGGAACGCCAATTTCAAGTTTGATGGGATGGTTAGAGATTTTGAGGATGAATTACAGAGACCCTGATAAAGTCCTTGATACTGCAGATGAAATTGAAAGTGATGTTGAAAAATTAAATAAAATTACTTATCGCTTCTCAAAAATTGGTTCAAAGCCTGAATTAAAATCAGAAAATATTTATGATAATCTTTTGAAAGTGACTGAATATTTTAAAAGAAGGCTTCCGCAAACCGGAAAAAGTGTAGAGCTTTCTATTAATGGCGATTATAATCTTGTTGGTAAAATAAATGCACCTCTCTTCGAATGGGTTATTGAAAATCTGATTAAAAATGCTCTTGATGCAATTGATCATTCAAATGGAAAAATTACTATTTCAATTAAAGAAAATAAGAATAATATAGAAATCGAAATTTTTGATAATGGTAAGGGTATCGATATCAAAAGAAGAAAAGATGTTTTCAGACCGGGTTATAGTACCAAACGTCGTGGATGGGGACTTGGATTAAGTCTTTCTAAAAGAATTATAGAAGAATATCACAATGGAAAAATATTTGTCAAATCCTCAATTATTGGTGAAGGAACAATTTTCAAAATTGTACTCGCTAAATCTTAACTCATCTCCAACATTTTTTCAATCGGTTTCACGGCTTTCAATCTCACATCTTCATCCATAATTATCTGGGGAGAATTATTTATAAGTGAATTATAAATCTTTTCCAGAGTATTCAATTTCATATATGGGCAGTCATTACATGAACAATTTTCTTGTGGCGGCGCAGGAATAAAAATTTTATCCGGTTCAGCTTTTTCCATCTGATGAATAATTCCAGACTCAGTTGCAACAATAAATTGTGTAGCTGAATCACTCTGAACAAATTGTAATAATTTACTCGTTGAACCAATAAAATCAGAATGTCTCAATATTATTTCTTCACATTCCGGATGAGCAATTACTTTAGCCTCAGGATACTCTAATTTCAACGAAATAATTTTCTCCTCACTAAATGCTTCATGAACAATACAAGTACCATCCCAAAGTAGCATTTCTCTTTGAGTCTGTTTTGATAAATATGCCCCTAAATTTCTATCGGGTGCAAAAATTATTGGTTGTTCTACAGGTATCTGCCTAATGATTTTTTCTGCATTGCTTGAGGTACAGATGATGTCACTTAATGCTTTAATAGAAGCAGAACAATTAATATATGTTATTGCTATATGATTAGGATTTTCTTCTCTAAATCTCTTAAACAAAATAGGCGGACAACTATCCGCAAGTGAGCACCCCGCTTCTAGATCAGGAATTAAAACTGTTTTTTGCGGATTTAAAATTTTTGCGGTTTCAGCCATAAAATGAACACCGGCGAAAACGATAATATCAGCATCTGTTGATTTAGCTTTTCTGGCTAACTCTAGACTATCTCCTATAAAATCAGCTATGTCTTGAATTTCCGGAGTTTGGTAATAATGAGCTAATAATACGGCATTCTTTTCTTTCTTAAGTCGAATGATTTCATTTACAAAATCTATTTTTTCAGCCAATTGGTTTATATCGAACATTTAATACAAATCCTTATAAAACAAGAAAAATGAATTTTCTTTCTTGAAATTGAAAATCTTTTCCCAAAGATAACAAATATTGTGATTTATATAACAATTCAGTAAAAAATGAAATATTTTTCTTTGGCACAAGAGTTGATTATCTAAGGCGAAGAAAGAATATAGGAAATGTTTTCAACATAGCACCCTCCTTATAGTAACACACACAACTGCCGTGGTCTTGCCCTCTTCCACGGCAGTTTTCTTTTAAAACAATCTGGTGCATAAAAAAAGGAGACCTTTCAGTCTCCTCAAAGTTTCTCCAATAAACTGATTTAAATTATATACCTTCCACGTTTTGTATAATGAGTATGTAATAATTTATGTGAAAGTTCAGAACATGGACCTTCAGGAATAAACTTTTCATAGATAAATTTTACATGTGGATTTTCATGAGATTTTCTTATTGGTAACCCTTCTTCTTCAGCATAAATTGCTTTGGCTCTTTGTTTACGGATTTCTTCAGAAGTTGGAATTGGTTGCCCACCACCACCAAGACAGCCACCGGGACAAGCCATTATCTCAATAAAGTGAACATCTGATAACTTACCTGCTTTTAATAACTCCATAACTTGTTTAGCATTAGCAGTCCCGTGTGCTACCATAAATTTAACTTCCACACCTTCTAAGAAACTGTAATCCGGGAGAACATTTTCTAATTTTACTGAAGCTTCTTTTATACCTTCAAATCCTCTACAAACTTCAATTCTGAGGTTTTCAAACGGTACTTCGCGACCGGTAACTAATTCGTAAACCGTTCTGAGTGCTGCCTCCATAACCCCACCGGTAGCACCAAAAATTAATCCGGCACCAGATGCTTCTCCAAAAGGTTCATCAAAACCGGTTTTTGGTAACTCAGGAAGATTAATTCCTGCTTCACGAATCATCTTACCAAGTTCACGAGTAGTTAATCCATAATCAACATCTTTAAATCCGGAAGAATTCATTTCAGGTCTGTTGCACTCAAATTTCTTTGCTGAGCAGGGCATCAGTGAAACCGAGACTATGTCTTTCGGGTCTATACCTTCTTCTTGAGCATAAAATGTTTTTATAATTGCTCCAAACATTTGTTGAGGTGATTTTGCAGTTGATAAATAATCGAGATATTCCGGATAGAAGTGCTCAATAAATTTTATCCAACCGGGGGAACATGAAGTGAATTGCGGAAGTTTTACCGATTCATCTTTATCCACTAAAGCTTTTTTCAGACGATGTAAGAGTTCAGTACCTTCTTCATGAATTGTTAAATCCGCAGTAAAGTTAGTATCAAACACTCTATCAAAACCGATACGCTTTAAGGCAGTATTCAATTCTGGAGTGAATGATTTCCCTGGAGGTTGTCCAAACTCTTCACCAATTGCTGCACGAGGGGATGGTGCAGTTTGAATTACAACATGTTTAGTTGGGTCATCAATAGCTTGCCAAATCTCATCCGAAGGATCATTTGAATACAATGCTCCGGTTGGACATCGATTGATACACTGTCCGCAATTTATGCATATTACGTCCTGAAGCGATTTATCATAGAAAGTTCCGATTACAGTTTTATCTCCTCTGCTGATAGCTTCAAGAACACCTACCTCCTGTAAATCGATGCATGTTCTAACACAACGTCGACAAAGGATACACTTATTCATATCTCTAATTACAGATGTTGAGGAATTATCCACTTCGTGAATTGGGGCGGATATATGACCATATCTCATTTTGTCAACACCATACTCTTGAGCCAGTGTTTGCAATTCACAATTCTTATTCTTCACGCAAGCATAGCATTCACCATGATGCTCACTTAATAGTAAGTCGATAATATTTCTACGAGCTTTTCTAACAAGTTCCGATGTTGTTTTTATTTTAATCGATGCCGTAATCGGGAACGAGCAGGATGCTTGAAGAGTTCTCATCCCTTCAACTTCAACAACGCAAACCCTACAAACTCCGGCAATACATAGGTCAGGATGATGGCATAAAGTAGGGATATGAATTTGGTTTTCTTTACAAGCTTCATAAATTGTAGTACCAAGTGGTACAGAAACTTTTTTCTCATTAATTTCGATTGAAATCATTCCACCGATTGTATTTAAGTCTTGTGGTTTTTCGACTTTAAAAGGTTGTTGACTAACCGGGGCACGTTTAATTGTATCAGGCATGACTTACTCCATTCTCTTTGGAACGAAAAATTTCATCTTTAAAGTTTTCTAAAATTGAAAGGAAAGGGTTTGGACTGGATTGTCCCAATCCGCACTTAGAAGCAACTTGCATTGTTCGGCTTAAATCCTTCATTGAATTTATGTAAGAAAAAGTGTATTCCCCTTTTTCAATTCTTTCAACACATTCGAGTAATTTCACATTACCAATTCGACATGGAGTACACTGGCCACATGATTCTTCAACAAAGAAATCCATGAAATTTTTAAGAACATGTAACATTTTTCTTGATTCATTGAATATCATTATTGAACCACCGGTCGAAGCATCTTCATAACTAAGTTGTCTGTCGAACTGTGATTTGGGAATACAAACCCCAGAAGCACCACCAACTTGAATAGCTTTAGTATTTTCAGCGTCAACAATCTTGATTAGCTCATTTAGAGTTGTTCCCCAGGGTAATTCATAAACTCCCGGTTTTTTACAATCACCTGAAACCGAAAACAATTTTGAACCGGTAGATTTTTCAGTTCCGTGAGTTTTAAACCAATCAGCCCCTTTTGTTATGATTTTTGAAATAGAAGCGAGTGTCTCTACATTATTGACGACTGTCGGATAGCCCATATAACCGGTATTTACCGGATAAGGGGGCCGATTACGGGGTTCTCCTCTATGCCCTTCTAAAGATTCAATAAGTGCTGTCTCTTCACCGCAGACATAAGCTCCTGAGCCAAGTCTGATGGAGATATCAAAGTTAAATCCTTCTTTACCAAGAATATTTTTCCCAAGGAGATTATTCTGTCGCATAGATATTAGATAATCTTCAAGTTGTTCAAGCATAAATATGTATTCACCGCGTAAATATAGAATTCCGATTTCAGCGCCGATTGTATAACCGGCAACGACCATTCCATCAAATACTAAATCAGGATATTCAGTCAGAAGAACACGATCTTTAAATGTTCCGGGTTCACCTTCATCAGCATTACAAACTATATATTTTTTATCCGCTTTTGCTGCAGCTACTAACATCCATTTAGTAGCGGTTGGAAATCCTGCTCCACCGCGTCCTTTAATTTTTGATTCACGTACTTCGAAAAGAATATTTTCTCTTCCAACTTCCAGAGCTTTTTTAATACTGCTACCTGCATCATAAGGTGAAAATAGCACGGCTCCTTCTCTGTGTGTTTTATTTATTTTGGCTTCCATATTATCCCCTACTTCGTATCGTTAATAATTTGAACAGCTGTTTCCGGATCAAGTTTGGTATAAACTTTATCATTAACTAGCATTGCCGGACCTTGGTCACACATACCTAAACAACTTGTGTATTCAAGAGTCCATTTCTTATCGCGGGTCGTTTCATCAAAGTTTATTCCCAATTCTCTTTTTAAAGCTTCTTCAATCTCACGTTTTCCTGCCATATCACAAGATATAGTTTTGCACAAACGAACAATGTTTTTTCCTTGAGGATATCTATGCAAGAAATTATAAAAGGAGACTACGCTATAAACTTCAACCGGATGAATATCAAGAAGTCTTGCAACTTCTTGTTGAGCAAATTCAGAAATATAATTATGACGTTTTTCAATAATTTGTAGAATTGGAAGAAGAGCTGATCTTTCTTTACCAAACTTTTCGATTAAAACTTCAATTTCATCTGATAAAGAATTTTTTTCATATACTAACATTATAAATCACTCCCTTATACATTTAGAAATTTTTGAACTTTTTCGATTAATAATTCAGGAGAGATTGGCTTCTCGACAAAGTCGTTAACCGGAACTAATTCTCCTACTCCAAACTTGAGACCTGTGCTTTTTGAAACAGAGGAATACATTAAAATAGGTTTTGCGAACCCATTCTTTCTTAACTTCTGTGCTAAAAAGAAACCGTCATCAGGTTCAATCATGATTACATCCAGAATTATTAAATCAGGGTTATTTTCCATTACAAGTTTAAATCCATCGTCAGGATTTTGCGCGGTTAGAACTTCGAAACCTTTAGCCTTTAAAACTAAACTACTGGCTTCGAGGATGTCTATATCATCATCGATAATAATGATTTTTGCCATAAAGGATCCCCTTCTATGAGAGTTTTATGTTTATTATTTATTTGGACCAATCATTTTTTCAAACGCAATTTCAGATTCATTTTTATATACAGATAGTTCTTCTGATTTCATCAAAGGTAATTTGATTATGAACTTTGTTCCACTTCCATACTCTGTTTCAACATCAATGGTTCCGTTGTACGAATCAACAATTCTTTTTACTATTGCTAATCCTAAACCTGTACCATGGATATTTTTTGTGTACTCATTTTTAGCTCTGAAGAAATCTTGAAAAAGTTTTTCCTTTTCATTACTCTTCATTCCAATCCCGGTATCTTCGATTCTTATTATTGTGAAGTGCTGTAATTCAACTATCGAAATAAGAATTTTTCCGGATTGTTTATTATACTTAATCGAATTACTGATTATGTTTGTAAACAATCTTGTTATTTCGTTTAAATCACCTTTAATAATTGGATTAACTTCTTCTTCATTAAAACTGAGTTGAATGTTTTTATTTTTTATTTCTATATCAAACAAATGAAGGACATCCCAAATCACTTCTTTTAGAAATATCGGTTTTAATTCGCGCACTACTGTCTGCATCTCAATTCTGGAAATATCAAGCAAATCATTTACCATACTGAGGAGTGACGCCAATCGTGAATTTGAGCGTGAAAGAAAATCATATTTTTGTTCTTCCGATAGTTGAATATCTTTTTGAGTCATCAAATTGATAAAACCGATTGTTGCCGCAAGCGGTGCTTTCAATTCATGGGCAACCATAGAAACAAATTGAGATTTAATAAACTCAACTCTTTTGAATTCAGATATATTTTTTAGGACTAAAACTACACCTGCAAGTGTACCATCATGCTGATAGATTTTTGTTGATGTTGCCAACACGAAGAGTTTTTTTTCGGGGAGTAGTTCAACTTCTTCAGAATAAGAGCGATTTTCTGATTGGAAAAAATGGACACCGATTATCTCTCTAATTTTTACCGGAAGAATATCCTTAATGCTTTCACCTAAAAATATTTCGTGAAGATTTAGATATTTCAGTGCGGCAGAATTGAAATAGACAACTTGCTCATCTCGATTTACAACTAATACTCCATCATCAATTGAATTGATAATAGTATTTAATCTCGATCTTTCAAATGAAAGCTCAAGCAATCGATTTTCGCGATCAGATTTGAGTTTTTGGGATTCTAAAATTAAATACCTTTTCTCCAATCCCAATTTTAAGTGATGAAGCAATTCTTCAGCTGAAAATGGTTTAGGTATATAACCGTGTGAGCCAATTTTTGTTGCTTGTACGGCTGAGTCATAACTTGCATAAGCAGTTGCAATAAAACAGACAGTGTTTGGTTGTTTTTCTCTTATAGATTTTAGCACAGTGATGCCATCAATGTCCGGCATTTTTAAGTCGATAATTGCAAGATCATAATCTTCATTTGTGCCTAAAGCGATTCCTTCTGTTCCGTTTGCAGCAGTTGATACTTCATAACCCTCAATTTCGAGTAGTTTTTTTACACCAAATCGAAGTGCATCTTCATCATCAACAATGAGAATTTTTGGCTTACTATTTGTCCCGGAGTATGACATGACAAAATTAATTTAAGCTAGAAAAGAGTCTAATCTTTTAACCAAGTCATCTATATTTACCGGTTTATTTAAGACAGCATCACACTTTAGCCATTCTCGTTCTTCAGTGGTTGAAGAATCAAATTTAAAACCGGTAACATAAGTAGCCGAAGTTAAAACCATCACCGGAATCTTCTTTCCGTACTCATCTTTTTTAATTTTATAACTGAGGACAAAACCGGAATCATGTTCTTCCATTATTAAATCAAGGAGGACGGCATCAGGCTTTTCTTGATTGAACATTTTCCATGCTCCATCGCTACTGTCTGCTGTTACAACATTGTATCCACGCGATTCTAACATAACCTTAGTTTGCTCAAGAATATCCGGATCATCATCAACTAATAATATTTTATTAATCTGTTTCATATTTTTCTTTCTAATTAAATTGAATAGAGTTTAAAGATAATTTAACCGGGATTTTTATAAAGAAAGTCGTTCCTTTGTTTAAGACACTTTCAAAATAAATTTCCCCTTTGTGCATTTTTATTATTCCATACGAAATGGCAAGACCCAAACCGGTTCCCTTTCCCATCTCTTTGGTAGTGAAAAATGGACTAAACAATTTTGATTTGAATTCATCTGAAATTCCTGACCCTGTATCGCTAACTTCTACAACCGCCATATTAGATGATTCATGAAGCCTTACATGCAAAAATTTATTCTCAGAATTCAACATTGATTCACATGCATTACTCAATACATTCGAAAATACCTGCTCGAGTTGCTCTTTATCTGCATCGATATATTGATGTAACAATTCATCACTAAATTTTATTTCGATATTTGAATAACTTGGATTAATCGAGATGATTTTTAACAATTTTTTAAGTATCGATGAAATATCACATTGTGTTAAATTTAATTTCCCTTGTCGAGCAAAATTGAGAAGGTTCGCAACGATATTTTTACATCTTTTTGCTTCGTTCATTATTAAGCTCAAATCTTCTTTCACCGGATTTTCTCCATTAGAGATTTTATCGACTTCCTTCTCGATTAATGATGAATACAACATTATTGTCCCAAGTGGATTATTAATTTCATGTGCAACGCCTGCAGCTAATTGACCAATCGAAGCTAATTTTTCTGCATTATGTAACTGTTCTTGAGTAGTTTTAAGATGTTGATATGCAGTCTGAAGTTCATCAATTAGATAAGGGAGACACATTTCTTTTTCGGCTAATCCTTTTCCTATAGAGATTGCAAATTCACGGCAGGTCGGATAACCGCAAGCTCCACAGTTTAACTGTTCTGATTCAGATAATTTATTTGTTTCAGCAAGAATTTTACTTATTGTAACTTCATCAGGGACAGGGCGTCGTTGATTTTTCTGGTTGAAAGTTCTTCTTAAATTTAAATTTCTACTATTATAAATCGCACTCTTCCAAACTTGTTTTTCAGTATGATTAATACTGTCATTAATATATTCAACAACTTTTGCACGACGTGAATAGTAATTTAAATTTGAATCAATTGCCGGACCAGAAATACAACCTTCACAGAAAAGAATATCAACAAATCGTGCATTTATTTGGTTTTGAGATAACTCTTCAATAATCTCGACAACTTTATTTTTTCCTTCTACTACAATAATTTCTTTCTCGAGTAAATCATCTGAAAGATTCGTTGTTTTAAGTAGTCCTCCCGCAAGCGGATAGAGTTTTCCCATATAAGCATGTGGCGGATCAAAATCTGATGGCTCTAAGTTTTCGATATGAATATTCTTTTCAGTCAAAAGCAATTTTATTTCATCAAATGTAACAACTGCATCAATCGAGTTGATAACCTCTTCATCTTGCAATTCTTCTTTCTTGGCAATACATGGGCCTATAAACACCACATAATAATCATTTCCCAAGTTCTCTTTAATATATCTTCCAATAGCTACCATGGGAGATACTATTTTCGCTAACTTCGGAACTAACTCAATAAAATACTTTTGAATGTATCCATAGACAGCAGGACAACTCGAACTAATTATTGTACCTTTTCCATTTTTTTGCAAATCTTCGATGTATAAAGGACTTATTAAATCAGCCCCGAAAGAGGTCTCAATAACTTTTTCAAAACCAATCTTTCTAAGCGAGGTAATAAATTTTGAGGCAGTTCCGGGGAATGAAGCAGCAAAAGATGGTGCAATTACTGCAATAAGTTTTGCTTTTTCGGCAATTTTGAATTTAACGTCGGGGATATACGATTTAATTATTTTTGCTTTTTGAGAACAAACTTTTACACAATGTCCGCAAGCGATACATCTATCTGATAAAACCACAGCCTGACCATTATAAACCCTTATTGCCTTAGCAGGACATTCTCGAATACAAGAATAACATCTTTGACACCGAGCTTCAAGAGTATTAATAATTCCAACTGCCATTTTTTTTCAGTTTTATGCACTATTAACTAAACATATTAAATGCCAAGAATTATCTGTTTTTGACTCATTTTTTGAACGTTAAAACTGATTTCTTTATTATTTAGCGTAATTTTTCTATTTAATAAGAAAATTTTATTCGCATAACGTGAAAATGATTGTCGGATGGCAAGTAAAGGAGGTTTTTAGAGAAGTGTACTATCCAAAAAAATCAGAGTTTTCAGTACATCCTCTTTCGATACTTGAAAATCAATTATAATTTCGCCAACATCTTTAAGCAAGACCAAGTTAATCTTTCCATCACGATTTTTTTTATCTGAATGCATCAACTTATACAAGTTATCGTGATTAATTCTGAAATTAGACCTTTTAAGCGAAAATTTAAGAGGTAGCGACAGTAGTTGGTGCATATCTTTCTCACCAATTAAACCGGCTATTTGAGAAAGAAATATCGAGGCACGAAGTCCAGCAATTACGGCTTCCCCATGCTTAACTTTAAACTGCAATTCTGATTCTAGAGCATGGGCAAAAGTGTGACCAAGATTCAATATTTTCCTTATTCCTTGTTCTTTTTCATCTTGTTCCACAACAACTTTTTTAATTTTAATTGATTGATATACAACCCGTTCAAATAGCGTAAAATCCTTTTTAATAAGACTTTCAAAATTGTTCTTTAAGAAAATGTAAAATCCGTTGTCATACAAAAAACCATATTTTGTGATTTCTCCTAAACCACAAATAATCTCTCTCTGGGAAAGTGTCATAAGAAACATCAAATCAACAATCACAAAATCAGGTTGATAGAAAGTGCCTACTAAATTTTTTCTATCCAGGAAATTAATTCCTGTTTTGCCACCTACCGAACTATCAACCATGCTTAGCAAAGTAGTTGGCACTTGAATTAGCTTTATACCACGCATATAAATAGATGCAGCAAAACCTGCAACATCACCTGCAATTCCCCCGCCTATTACCATGAACCATGTCTCTCGCCCAAAATTTTCTTTGGTTAATTGAGAGAGAATTTTCTCTATTGAGGATAATGATTTGTTTTTTTCAGAAGAATGAAATTTATAAATACTCGTTTTTTCAGTTTTAGTTTTAAGAAATTCGGATATGTGTGGATACAGTTTATGAACTTTAGAATCAATTACAATAAATAACGATTGTATTTTTTGCTCAACAATCAACTTTTCAATTTTGGAGAGTAAAAAATCATGAGCAATAAATATTTGTGATTTTCTACTATCTGTTTTTATGGTTAGTTTCTTCATATTTAAATATTGAATTTCTTATAGATTGTCTTAATTAGTAAATCAACGACTTTTCCCACATTACTATTGTCAACCGAGAAAACAATATCTGCCTTTGAATAAAATGGTTCGCGAGCACTCATTAGAAATGAAATTTTCTGAAGAGCTTCCTCTTTTGAAAGTATTCTCTGGTCAAGTCCTTGAAAAAGTGGTCGATTAGTTTTAAATCTAAGCCTCACATAAATATCTTCCGGTTTACTTTTGATATAGATTGATTTACCTAACGATTTGATGATACTAATATTTTCATCCGTAGTAAAAGTTCCTCCACCAAGTGCAATAATAGAGTCTTCCAACTTTGAAGTTTGCTTGAGAACATCTGATTCGATACTCCGAAATTTGCTTTCTCCCTCATCCCTAAAAATATCCGTGATACTCTTCCCGACTTTTTTTTCAATCTCTTTATCTAAATCAAGAAAATTCCATCCTAAGGTGTTAGCAATAATTTGCCCTAGTGTACTTTTGCCTGAACCCATAAATCCGGTTAGAAAGATTCTTTTACATTTCATTCATTTAATAGAAGTATACTTTAAAATAAAAAATCCCTCTTCAAATTAATGAAGAGGGATTTGAAAATAAATAATTATCTACCAAAGAATAAATGTCTGTTATCCTTTATGCTTGCAGTTTCTTTAAGTTGAGTAATCCATTGCTGATAAAAAGAATTTTTCTTCTCTTGATAAATATTATCGCGAAGAGTATTTCTTTGCATAGAATAAGCTGTGTTATCGAAATCATTTCTTGAAAGTGTTCTGAATAAATAATATCCTCTTAAACCTCTAACAGGACCGGACACCTTATTCAATTCTGACTTGAATGCAGCTGAACTGAAAGCATATTCGATTCCAATTTTGGGGATTGAACCTGCAGTCGTAAAATTAGCTGAGGTGTCATAGCGAGCGAATTCATAAACCTCTTTAGCTTTACTTAAATTGCCTCCAACTTTAGATTTAATATTATTGGCAATTGCTAATGCCTTTTCGAATTTCTTTTCTCGTTTGACTAAACCTTCGACCTCGACTTTAACTTCATCAAATGGTTTGATTCCAGCATTAATAATTTCACTAACCATTACAACAGTATATCCATTAGTGGTTTTGTAAACGCTACTGACCGTATTTAAACCGTTATCAAAAGCAAAATCAACCAATCCTTTATTATATCCAATTCCCGGAACTGCATAAATATCTTTATTAAAAGGAGTAGATTCAGCAACTTGATAATTTGCGATTTTAGCTTCTTTCTCGAAACCATTTTTTTCAGCAAGATATGCGAAATCGTTAGCTTGATTATATATTTCATCGCGAGTTATTGCTGAATGTTTTACTGAGTTAATAATTTTTTCAACAATAAACTTTTTATTGATTCTATCTGTTACTTTGATAATATGATAACCGTACGAAGTTTTAACCGGTTTTTGGACAACATTAATATTGCCGCTAAACGAGGCATCCTCAAACTCTTTTACCATTCTCCCTTTTCCGAACCAACCCAAATCACCACCATTGGCTGCACTTCCCGGGTCTTTTGATTTTTGCTTTGCTAAGGATGCAAAATCAGCGCCTTTAGTCAATTGATCATAAATTTGATTAGCTTCAGCAAAATCTTTTACATCATCTCCGGTGGCTTGAACCAATATATGTGATGCTTTGACCAGCACATCATTAGATGGAGCACTTCCGATTAGCTTATAAATACCAAACCCTTGAGGAATTGCAGTTGGTCCAACGATTGTCCCGGGATTTGCATTAACAAGACTACTTACAATTGAAACAGGTAAAGCTTCAACAGAAACAGTATCTCGACTGTAAGGATTTTCTGAATATATATCCACATAAGATTTGAAGTCAGATGTGTCATTTTTTAATTTATCAACAACATTTTGTAAATTTTGGAAAACTGCATTACTGTCTTTTCTCGAGGGAGCCAGTTTAAAATTTACATATTTTAATTTTCTTTGTGATTCAATGCTAAACTTATCTGAATTTTCTTTATAATATTTTTGCAATTCTGATTCTTCAAATTTTACAATCGAATCAGAAATTGAATTTATATCCACAATTACCCAATCTGCAGTCATCTTTACATTTTGATCAATAAACCTTTGCTTAATTTCAGACTCACTAACAGTAATAGAAGCATACAGAGTACTTTCTAATTTCTGACTCAGAATGGTTTGTCGGACTGCTTCTTCAGCTTGTAATAAGGCTTCCTTATTTCGCTGATCAAATAAAGCTTGTTCATAAAACTCTCTGTTAAATCTTCCTGTAGAGTCTATAAAATTTCTTTTTAAGAATTCCGGTGGATTTGGGCCTAAAATAACTTCTCTAATTTCTTCATCAGAAACTTTTATACCCAACTTTTTTATCGCTTGTTCGGTTAAAGTTTGAGTCACAACAGCATCCCAAACTTGATCACGAAACTGTTCCATATTTTCTTCGTCAATATCTTGACCGGTTTGAGCTTTTTGGTTTTCACGTGCTCTTTCAACGTAGATCATAAAATCTTGATATGTAATATCAGTCTCGTTGATTGAAGCAATATTATTGGTTCTTCCTCCAAAAGCTTCTAACACATTGGAATCAGAAACCACCATAAAAAGCACAAACAACACACCAACTGTAATTATAAAAGCCGGTGCTAAATCTCGCATCTTGGCCATCATAGCCATAAATCATTATCTCCAGATAAGTTGTATTAAATTTTAAGAATATAAAAATAGACACAATAGCTAAAAAAAGCAAAGTAATTTTCAAGGGAATATTGTTATTTTTGTAGAGGAATGATTATGAGAATATATGAAAAATAGAAAAAATGAAATTATTGAAGCTGCTCGAAAGCGATTTGCGAGGCACGGATTCCGAAAAACTTCGGTCGAAGAAATTGCACGGGACTTGCGAATCGGTAAAGCCACTATTTATCATTATTTTAATTCAAAGATGGACCTTTTTTACGATACCGTTTCAGCTGACATTAATAATATAATTGATTCCATTAGCAGCATCTTTAACAATGAGTCATTAACTATAAAAAATAGACTTCAAAATTTCGTCTCACTCAAGCGAAGCTTGAATGATAATTACTCCCTCATTTTTCAGTTAGTAAGAAATAATTTTTCTGATTTAAGACTTGAGGAAGAACGGGAGTTATTCAATACTTTACTCTACAAAGAGATTAGCATAGTAAAATTGTTTATATCTTCAACATCAACTCTCCCTGAAGATCGAATTTTAGAGTTTACAAAGATTTTTGTTATTCAAAGTTATACTATTTCATTTATCAATGAATTTGAAAGCATAAATGATGGGTTAAGCATTGATTTAATGGCAAATTCTATAACAAACTATTTCGAAAAACTGATTTTTTCTTAAGGTTGAATTTAGTCTTCATCATCTTCTTTTTCATTACCATTGAAAATAAATTTTTCGTAATTGTGTTTTATCATTTGAGCTTCGACAATAAAATAAACATCTTCAGCAATGTTAGTTGCATGGTCTCCCATTCTTTCTAACATTCTTGTAATCACAAGATACGAAACAGCTTCTTCAATATTGTTTTTGTCCTCTTTCATAATTTCAATCAATACTTTGTGATTGTATCGGTTCATCTCATCCAAAAGGTCATCCGTTTCAATGACCTTTTTTGCTAAACTTGCGTTATTATCGATAAATGAATCAATTGCATTTTTAATCATCTCTTTCACAATTTTCGACATTTCGAATATTTTGAGTCTAGGATAAAATGCAGGTTTTCGCCCAGCTATTAAAAAGCTGTCGGCTATATTGACTGTAATATCACCGATACGTTCAAGATTGCTATTAATTGTTAAAGCCGACATGATTAATCGTAAATCCATTGCCACCGGCTGATTCAAAGCAAATATCTTTTGACA
Source organism: Ignavibacteriaceae bacterium (assembly GCA_019638025.1). Lineage (GTDB taxonomy): Bacteria > Bacteroidota > Ignavibacteria > Ignavibacteriales > Ignavibacteriaceae > JAGUXE01. The sequence continues at coordinate 49,346 of JAHBUO010000009.1, read as the reverse complement.
GATTTTATCAATCTTTAAATCAAATTTATCAACTTTTGTATCTCTTTCGATTACAAGTTGAGCCAGTTCTTTGTTTTCCTCTTCCAGTGCTTTTATAACAAACTCGACTTGTTCATCCACAAGGCTACACATCTTAATGATTTTTGTTTTGAGCTTATCAAGTTGTTGGTCAAAATGTCGTTCCATAATAACTTCCTTTGTAAGATTAGCCGAACCTTCCGGTTACATAGTCCTCAGTTTGTTTAATTGTTGGATTAGTAAATATTTTGGAGGTTTTATCATATTCTATTAATTCACCCATATAAAAGAATGCTGTGTAATCACTAACTCTTGCCGCTTGTTGCATGTTGTGCGTTACAATTACTATAGTATATTTAGTTTTAAGGTGATGAATAAGTTCTTCAATTTTGGCTGTTGAAATTGGGTCTAATGCACTTGCCGGTTCATCCATTAATACAATTTCAGGTTTAATGGCTAATGCTCTGGCGATACACAATCTTTGCTGCTGCCCACCGGATAAACTAAGAGCAGGTTCATCAAGCCGGTCTTTCACTTCATCCCAAATTGCTGCCTGTTTACAAGTCAATTCCGCAGTTTCCATAAGAATATTTTTATCTCTAATTCCATTCAATCGTAATCCAAAAACGAGATTTTCAAATATTGACTTTGGAAATAAATTTGATTTCTGAAAAACCATTCCAACTCTTTTGCGCAAATTTACAACATCGATTGATTTATCATAAATATTAATTCCGTCTATTAAAACTTCACCATCTAAATTCACATGATCTATGAGATCATTCATTCTATTCAATACTCGCAAGAACGTAGACTTTCCACAGCCCGAGGGACCAATAAATGCCGTAACTTGCTTAGATGGAATATTAATAGTAATATTTTTTAGTGCTTGTTTTGCACCATAATATAGATTCAAATCTTTTACTGTGATTTTTAATTCTTTCATTTTCTAATTAATTTCTACCTAAACTTTTTCTAAATTTATAACGAAAAATAATTGCAGTAATGTTCAATAAAATTGTCAAACCTATTAAAACTAACGTTGCCCCGTATTGTAGTGGTAATGTTTTTGTAGGATTTGACGATTGTGTGGCTAATATAAAAATATGATATGCAAGATACATAAATTGTTCCGTCGGATTAATCATCGGGATGCAATAATCTCCGATACACAAATCTACTATCGGAAGATTGGGTAAGAAAAAAGCACATCCTAGAAATAATATTGGTGCAGTCTCACCAACACCTCTACTTACTGCTAAAATAGTTCCGGTTAAAATTCCTGGTCTTGCCTGTGGAAGAACAACATTTTTTATTGTTTGCCATTTTGAAGCCCCCATACCGTAAGAAGCATCTCGATGACTTTTAGGAACAGAGGTTAGTGCTTCCAATGTCGACACGATAACAATAGGTAAAACTAATACTGCCAGAGTTGATGATGCCCACAACAAAGCAGGTTGACCAAATAATAATCCGGTTTCGAGGACATTGTCTAAATTTTTTCCGACAAACAGAATAAAAAATCCTAGACCAAATAATCCAAATACAATTGATGGGATACCTGCTAAATTATTTATTGAGGTCCTTATGATTCGGTAAAAGAATGAATCTTTTGCATATTCACTTAAATATATTGCAGAGAAGACACCAAGAGGTACTGCCATAGCAACCATTATAATTGTTACTGCAATTGTTCCAAATATTGCCGGACCAATTCCACCTTCAGTCATGTTATTTTTGGGTTCGTCAAAAATAAACTCGAAACTTATCATTCCGATCCCTTCAAGTACTATCTTCCCAATCAATAAAAATAGGACTATAACAAGTATCGCGAATAAAACTCTAATTGAGTTAATAAAAAGTGAACCAAGAATATCTTTCTGTTTTTTTTGAATATCCAAATTATTACCTAAAATGTATTCTTTTTTCTCATCTTGTTAATGATGATTTCTGCTGAAAGATTCAGAAAAAATGTAATTATAAAAAGTACAATACCAATGAAGAATAATGCATAATAATGGTCTGAGCCCTGAGAGACTTCTCCCATCTCAGCAGCTATTGTTGCAGTCATGGTCCTTACACTCCGAAAAACATCTGTCGTTAAGTTTGAGGCATTCCCGGCAGCCATTAGTACTATCATTGTTTCTCCGACTGCTCTTCCAAAACCTAAAATTATACTTGCCGAAACTCCACTGAAAGCAGCTGGTAGGATTACTCTACTGATAGTTTGCCATTTATTTGCACCCATTCCATAAGAAGCCATTCTTAAATCAACAGGTATAGATCGTAGTGCATCTTCCGTCAACGAAGCAATTATCGGAATAATAACCATCGATAATCCAATCGATGCAACAAAAGCATTTAACCTGTTTAAAGGATTTAATAAATCATTAAAAAAAGTTGCTCCTATTGCAAGCATTATAAATCCAATAACAACTGTAGGAATAGCAGCAAATAGTTCTATAATTGGTTTTAGAAATTCTTTTGTATTCGGATGAGCAATTTCAGAAAGATAGATTCCTGCAGCCACGCCAAATATTGTTGAGATAATGGTTGCCGGAATTGCAGTTAATAGAGTACCTGTAATTAAGGGAACAAGTGAATATCTTGCAATCTCTGAAGTTGGATACCACTCATACACTCTCAGCAAAATATTGTTTGCATCGAGTCTTTGCAGATATAAGAAATCCATCAATCCGATGTGCCCAAAAGCTTTTATTCCTTCCTTAAATAAAAAGATAAAAATAAGGATGATAAAAATTAATGCGGCTAAACCATTAAGTGTAAAAAATACTTTTATTAAAGTCTCTTTTAGACCGGCAAACTTGGAAACACTTTTCGATAACGAAGAATTTTCCGGTTGAATTTCGAACTGAGCTAGTTGTGATTGATTAATCATTTCTCAATTGCTTTTGGGAGGAAGTGGAATATATTCCATTTCTTCAACTAATTTCTGGCCTTCAGGGGAAACAACAAAATCAATAAATCCTTTTACTGCTTCATTATCTGTTGATGATATATACATATACAAGTTTCTTGAAATTGAATAATCGCCTGACCAAATAGATTTGAAGTTCAAGATTTTGTTTTCAGCCGGAGCTATCGGTTCTGAATCCTTATCCTTTTTTACATGTAAAATTTTTACATCGTCTCTATGTGCAAAATATCCAACACCACCATAAGCAATTCCGTTGATATCTTTTGCAACTGCTTCAGCTAATGATGCAGTCCCTTGCAAAACTTGTGTTGATGTGGCATAGTCATACGGGTTTCCTTTTTCATCTTTTCCTAAAACATGATCTTTGAAAAATTCATATGTGCCACTACTATTTTCTCTTCCGTATAAGTTAATTCGTTTATCTTCTTGCGATAAATCTTTAAAGTTTTTAATCTTCCCTATGAAAATGTCTCTGATTTGTTCGAGAGTAAGATTATCAAGTTGGTTTGACGGGTGTACTATCACAGCTAAACCATCTAATGCAACAGCAATTTCATTGTAAGAAACGTTTTTAGATTTTGCTAAATCAATTTCTTTTGGTTTTAACTCTCTACTTGATGCTGCAATATCTGTTGTCCCATTGATAAGTGCCGCGATACCTGTCCCCGAACCACCACCGGTAACTTGAATCGAAATATTCTTACTCATCTTCATGTAAACTTCTGCCCATTTCTGCGCAAGATTAACCATGGTATCTGATCCTTTAATTGAAATAACAGATTTTTTAACCTCATCCTTACGCTTGCACGAAAAAAATAGAGTAGATGTTGCAATCAAGAATAAAATTGTAGCAAAATATATTTTATTTGTCATTTTAAACTCCTCACTTAATAAGTTATAAATCAGATGCTAAATTTAATTGAATTGAAGTTATTCCAATGTTAAGAAATTGTTAAGTTTTAGGTTTTACATAGAACTACTCCGATTTTACTTGTTTAATACTCTCTTCATTCTTAACATTGAAAACTTAATCAATAATTATTAGGTGAAAATCTATGCCCTCATTACTAAATACCTGGATTCCTTTTCTATATCTCTATGGTGTAGGAGGAATATTTTTCTTTGCCGGGTTAATAATTGTTAAAAAAAGTGGATCATTAGATACAACTAGAAAAAGTCACAAAAGATGGATGAAAATTATGTTGTGGGGCTTTTTCTATTTTATGTTTATCCACGCTTTCTTAATCATAGCAGCATTGTATTGGTGAGATATGGAAAATTATCATAATATAGGTACTACAGTCGACTGGATAATAATGTTAGTCTACTTCATTCTTGTAATGCTTTTCGGAAGTTATTTTGGGAAATACAATAGAACTACCTCAGATTTCTTTTTTGGTGGAAGGAGATTTTCTTGGTGGTTAATTGCATTTTCAATTGTAGCAACAGGAGTAGGAAGTCATAGCTTCATAAAATATTCAGCAAAAGGATTTGAACAAGGCTTGTCGTCTTCAATGGCATATATGAATGATTGGTTCTTCGTTCCATTTTTCTTATTTGGTTGGTTACCAATTATAGTGTACACAAAAATTCGTTCAATTCCAGAATACTTTGAAAAAAGATTTAGCCCATCCGCAAGATTTATTGCAACTGTTTTATTACTTTTTTATATGATTGGGTATATTGGCATTGGATTTCTTACACTTGGTAAAGCCGCACTACCATTGTTGCCTGAACATTTTACAATTCTTGGTTCAACATTTGATGTTACTCTGATGGGGGTTGTAGTTTTAATTGCAATAATAACAGGCTTCTATATCACTTTTGGTGGACAAACTGCCGTTATATTTACAGACCTTCTTCAGGGTTTCATTCTACTTTTTGCCGGACTATTTCTGTTTGCGTTGGGTATCGATTATGTTGGCGGTTTCAACATCTTTTGGAATCTACTCCCTGCTGAGTGGAAATTGCCTCTCGCCCACTTTAACGAGCCTGCAAGTTTTAATTTCATCGGAATATTCTGGCAAGATGGTGTCGCCGGCTCCATTGGATTTCTATTTATGAACATGGGATTGATTATGCGCTTCATGGCAACAAAGAGTGTTGATGAAGGGCGTAAAGCCGCTACCTTCAATATTTTATTTATGCTTCCTATATCTGCTATTGTTGTCTCTAATGCAGGATGGATAGGGAAAGCAATATCGATAGCAAACCCAGATTTGGTTAGTCCGAATACTAACCCGGATCAAATATTCGTAGTTGTTGCAAACTTAGTTTCACACCCGGGAGTATTTGGTTTTATTATGGCAGCATTAACAGCTGCTTTGATGTCAACTGTTGATACATTGATTAATGCAACTGCAGCAATTTATATCAATGATGTTCACCGACCAATAAAAAAATACCTAAAAGCGAAAATCCAAACAGAACGCGAACAGGAGAAAAAAGAATTATCAGCTGCAAGATATTCATCAGCTGCAATTACTATTTTGGGAGTATTAGCTGTTCTAGTATTTAAAGATTTCCCTACCGTATATGAAGCTCATGGATTTTTTCATTCTACATTGACACCACCTTTGGTTGTGGCTATATTTCTCGGTGTCTTTTGGAAGAGATTTACCCCAGCAGCAGTTATTTCTTCCTTCATTGGAGGAGTTGCCTTAATGATACTCGGGGCAAAGTATCCAAGTATTTTAATTGCACCTTTTGATCACGGAACACCAATGGATCTAAAACACCCCTACACCTATATTCAAGCCCTATATAATACTTTTGCATGTACAGTAGTCGCTGTTGCAATAACTTATACTACTCCATGGCAAAAAGGTATTGTAGAAAGTATAAGAAAATCTGCAAATGCAAAACTAATATTTTCTTCCTTTGTTATTGCTTCTGTAATATTTTTCGGTGTAGTTGTGATGAATTTAGGCAGTGTATGGCTATTATTAGCGTTATCAATACTGCTTAGTATTTTAGTCGCAATAGCAACAACTCATTATGTTAAATACGATGAAGAAGCTCAGACGTTGGGTTTAACTTCATGGTCACTTGATAAAGCTAAAGAGTTTTTCAAAGGCGGAAAGATAAATAATAGAGAAGGTGAAAAAGTAATCATTGATTGGAAAATTAAAGAAGGCGATGACGATGTGATTTTTTTCTCAACAGATGAACTTCAAAAGATGTCTGCTGAAGTTGGAGACCTAGTATATATATCTGATTCCCGTTGGTATCTGGGTGGACTGAAATCTATTCACTCCAAAATTGGTGAACCTCACAATGAAACAGGTATTATTTACATTACCAAAGACCACTTTGAATCAGGTCAATTCGTAATTGGGAAAAAACTTATAGCAGAAAAAGAGATGTAATTCTAATGGACTGTTTAGCATTTTGATCTTGTTAAACAGTCCGATTTTTTTAACCTTCGTAACGATCAAGTTTAAATTTCTCACCTAAGTAAAGTTTACGTACTTCTTGGTCTTCGGCTAAAAACTCAGCCGTTCCTGATCTAAAAATTACTCCACTTATGAGAATGTATCCTTTATCTACAATGCTTAAAGTTTCGTGAACGTTATGATCAGTGATTAATACTCCGATTCCTCTATTTTTCAAACTTGCAACGATTGTCATAATATCTTCAACAGCTATCGGATCAACTCCGGCAAAAGGTTCATCGAGGAGAATAAATCCGGGATCCATTGCTAAGGCTCTTGCAATCTCTGTTCTCCTTCTTTCACCTCCGCTCAATTGCATTCCCAGACTTTTACGAATATGAGTAATACTAAGATCTTCAAGAAGTTGTTCCATTTTTTCTTTTCGTTCTTTGATTCCAAGTTTAGTCATTTGAAGCACAGCCATAATATTATCTTCAACGCTTAACTTTCGAAATATGGAAGCTTCTTGTGGAAGATATCCAATTCCCATCCTTGCTCTCTTATACATCGGAACTTTTGTAATATTTTCGTTATCAAGAAAAACATCTCCTTGATTTGGTCTAATCATTCCAACCATCATATAGAATGTTGTTGTTTTGCCTGCCCCATTTGGTCCAAGTAAACCAACTATTTCACCACGTGAAACTTCTACAGACGCTTTATTGACAACGGTTCGCTTTTTGTAAATCTTTATTAGTTCTTCAGATCTTAATGTGTTATATGACATAGTTTTATCGATTAAAGTTAAAATCATTTTTTATTGTTTTGATTAGATTATCCTTATCCGGTTTATCAGTGAAGAAAATATATTTTGGCAATAAAAAAGTCTGCTCTTTTCCAGTCACTAAATTTTCCGGGTGATACTCACTATTTGGATCACCGTACAAACGTACTTTAGACACTTTCTTTTCTTGAAACTCAATAACAGCATCCTTAGCACTTGCTTTTATTAGTCCATTCGGCTCTTCTTCTTCATAGATATAATAAATACTTAGTACATTCTCGAAAACTTCAGTTCTTTTTAATCCGTCATCATCAAAATGAAGTGTAAGATTTTGTCCGGATACTTGATCAAATCGATTTAGAAAATTTAAATTTTGTGAAACAATCAATGAGTTATTAAAAATATCCATCTTATTGATTTTTCGTTCGAAAAGAAAAATATTTACTGTATCACCTGATAGTTGTGAATTCTCAAACCACATTCTTGGTGTTTGCGATGAATCAGTCTCTTTAATTAAAGTAATAATTTCGTCGTCTCTATAATAAGTTGCATTATCACTCAATGATGCGAAATCACCCCTTAAAATTTTAACAGAATCCTTTGCGTAAAACTTATTGGAAGAATCTCGATAGGCTTCCATATAGTTAGACTTTATTATAAGAGTATCAATACTCAATAATGAATCATTTTCACTTTTTGAAGAATCAATTTGAATTAACACAGGATTTTCATCAATAAGTGAATAACTTTTTAACCGATAATCCTCGAGATGGTCTCCGTAAATAATTGAATTGTTAGAGGTATTCTTTATCGCAACATTCTCAAATGCAAAAGATTTTTGCTCATTTCGAAAATGTATTAAGCTATCAGCATAAATAATGTTTTCACTATCCATAATTTTGACATTTCCGACTGAGACAGCTCTATCTTCAGCTCTATAATAGATCAGCAAATCCGAAGTCATTGTAGAAACTGTATCAAACAATTTTACTCGATTCTTAAAAAATGCTTTGCTCTCATTAAAAAAATATTCTCCTATCTGTGCGGTTAGAATTATTTTTTTATCATCAAGTTTAACACCTTTATCTGAAAAAGCTCTTTTCTCGTTGCCGTAATAAAATCCTTCTGGAGTTGTTATAGTGACTGTATCTTGAGTAATAATCACATTACCAATCAACTTGGCATTATTCTGAGCTAGATACTGAATGGCTAAATCACAAGTGATAACCACATTCCCCTGTGTAAGAATTACATCTCCTCTAACCTCACGAATCGATTCACCGTTTTCAACTCTCCCGATCAATTCTCGACCAACAACTGTTATAATGTTAGATTCAGTCTGTGAAAATACTTCGGATGAAAAAATTAATGATACAAATAGACAAATAAATAATTTCATTTCAGTGAATCAGAATTAGTAACGTAAACAGGTTTATATATGATGTAATTTTTGATTTGCTGGTCAGATTCAAATCCGTAGCCTTGAATATTTTCAGTTGGAGTAGTGATTGTTACAAATTTATCGGTAACAATTTTTTGGTCAGAATTTCTCCACATTAGTTCTTCACTTTTTAAAGTAACACCACTATCATTGACAGCAACAACATTTTCAAAAGCATAGAGATTTTTTGTGTTATCATCTATTTTTCCCCTCATTGATGTCATGGTTGTTGTTTTAATTTCTTCCGGATTGTAAAAATCAACTTTTACGCTATCATCTAATAATGTTTCCATTGAAGTTGAGTAAACACGAATATGACCTGCCCACAATATCGCTTTGGTTTTTCCGGAATCAGTGAAAACTATTTTTGATTTCCAACTTTCCTGTGTCGGTAATTCCTGAATATTGATGGATTCATCAACTGTGGGTTTAACTTTTTCCTGACTACATCCAATTACTAAGATGAATAGTATAAGTACGAGAAATCTCATCTCACTTGTAAACCTAAATTTAACAAATCGTGAAGATGCACAATTCCTATAGGTTTTTTATTTGAATCAGTTACAATTAGCGAAGTAATTTTATAAGATTCCATCGTTTGTAATGCAAATGAAGCAAGCAAATCACTTGAAATTGTTTTTGGTTTCTTTGACATTATATCTTTAGCCGTTAAATCTTTGATCTCTAAAGTTTTTTCCAATAACCTTCTTAAATCACCATCAGTAATTACACCGATTAAAACTCCATCATCATTTATAACTGAAGTTGTTCCCAAACGTTTAGAAGTTATTTCCAAAATTGTATCTTTCAAAGAAGCATTCTGATGTACAATTGGAATATCATCTCCGCTGATCATTATCTCACTAATCTTTAACGAAAGTCTTTTCCCTAAACTTCCACCCGGATGCAATAAAGCAAAATCTTGAGCTGTAAAACCTTTTCGCTCAAGTAAACTAACAGAGAGCGCATCACCCATAGCCAATGTAGCGGTTGTTGATGCAGTAGGAGCTAAATCAAACGGGCAAGCTTCTTCTTTAACTCCAACATTCAAAATTATATCTACACCTTTCGCAATTTTGGAATTAATATTCCCAACCATTCCGATAAGTGTAACTTCAAGTCTTTTTAACATGGGAAGTAAATTAACCAATTCTTCAGTTGCTCCGCTCTTCGAAATCAGGATAACAACATCTTCTTTTCTGACCATTCCTAAATCACCATGCAAAGCATCAGTAGGATGAAGAAAGATTGCAGCAGTACCGGTTGAATTTAGTGTAGCAACAATTTTCCTTGCGATTAATCCCGATTTTCCCATTCCCGTCAGCACTACTCTTCCACGGGAGTTATAAATTTTTTCGACAGTTTGAAAGAAAGCTTCATCTATGCTTGTCTGCAGGTTTAGTACTGCTTCACCTTCAATCTGAATTACTTTTTTCCCAATTTCTAAAATCTCTTCTTTTGTCACTTTTATTCAATCGCTCAATTAGATTAATAGTTCTTTGTAATTTTATCAATTTTCTTTAATTCAACCAATAATTCCTCTAACTGATTTAAAGGGAGTTGGCTGTCAGCATCACTTAAAGCTTCTTTTGGATTTGGATGCACCTCAAGAAAAAGCGCATCTATTCCGATTGCTGTTGCGGCTCTTGCAAGTGGTTTAATATATTTAGCATCACCACCGGAAAATCCACCTCGGCTCGGGAGTTGTACTGCATGTGTTGCATCCATTACTACCGGATAACCTAACTCTCGCATAATTACCAGTGAGCGCATATCAACAACTAAATTGTGATATCCAAATGTTGAACCTCGTTCAGTTAACATAATATTCTTATTTCCTGTTGAAGCTACTTTATCTGCAGCAAATTTCATATCCTCAGGCGCAAGGAACTGTCCTTTTTTGATGTTTACAACTCTACCGGTCTTCCCCGCAGCAATTAACAAATCAGTTTGCCGACATAAGAACGCAGGTATTTGAAGAACATCAACATAACCCGCAGCGATTTCAGCCTCTTTTTCAGTATGAATATCTGTTACAATTGGGATATTTAAATCATCCTTAACACTTTTCAGTATTTGTAAAGCCTCTTCAGTTTCAAGTCCAGTAAATGAATTTAAACTTGTTCTATTCGCTTTTTTGTAACTCGATTTGAAAATAAATGGGATGTCATTCCTCATACACATTTCATTAATTTCAAATGAGACATTTTTAATTAATGATTCGTTTTCAACGACACATGGACCCGCAATCAAAACAAAAGGATTGTTATTTCCGATATTAATATTTTCTATTTTGAACATTTAAAACCTATTAATCAAAAATTGATAAGTTAGAATTAGATTTTCTCTTCCTATTAAATCTCGAATATGCTAAATCTGAAGCTTCGCGTCCTCGCGGGGTTCGCTGTATGAAACCTTGCTGAATAAGAAATGGTTCATATACTTCTTCAATAGTTCCTGCATCCTCATTCACCGCTACAGCAAGATTATTTAACCCAACAGGGCCACCATTAAATCGATCTATAATGGTAAGGATAATTTCTTTGTCCATCTCATCCAAACCAAATTCATCAACTTCTAATGCTGATAAAGCTTTTTTAGAAATATCAAGATTTATTTTCTTCATATCAGCAAAATCGGCAAAATCACGAGTTCTTCTTAAAAGTCGATTTGCAATTCGAGGTGTTCCTCGTGACCTTTTAGCAATCTCATAAGAGGCATCCTCATCAATCGGAATGTCTAAGATTCGAGAAGACCTGACGATGATTTTTTTTATGAGTTGTGAATCATAATAATCCAATCTCGACTTAATACCGAACCTATCACGCAAGGGAGAGGTCAACATTCCCGCTCTTGTAGTCGCCCCAACAAGAGTATATTTAGGAAGACTTATTTGAACTGAACGTGCATTTGGACCGCTATCTATCATAATATCGAGTTTGTAATCTTCCATTGCTGAATATAAAAACTCTTCAACCACAGGGCTTAATCTATGAATCTCATCAATAAATAATACCGAGTGTTCTTCCAAATTTGTGAGTATTCCTGCTAAGTCACCGGGTTTTTCTAAAACAGGTCCCGAAGTTGATTTTAGTTTTACCCCCATTTCATTAGCGATTATGTGAGCTAATGTAGTTTTCCCGAGTCCCGGTGGTCCGGTGAGTAAAACATGATCGAGTGCATCTCCTCGCTTCTTAGCAGCGGTTATAAAAACCTTCAAATTATCTGTAATCTTTGATTGACCAACAAAATCACCAAAACTGATTGGTCTTAATGTTTGATCAGTATTCTTATCTTCATCGTTTGAAAAACTGTTTGTAGAGTTTGATTTTCTCAAAATTATGTAACCAAAGTTTTATTTCTAATATTAAATAAATAAACTAATAGGACTAAGCCAATCATTGCGGCAATCATCAACAAGGCTAACAATATTGTATAAAGTGGTTCTAAAGCATGGTTGAAATATCTATTCAGTCCAATATTCCATGGACTACCATATAGAATCAAAAGATGAACAATATATATTAATAAAGTATTTCTTCCCAATAAAATCAATATCTTAGGAATGGTTTCCATCCTAATTGCAATGAAAGAAAAAACTGATGTGAGAATTAAAACTATCCCTAATCTTAAGAAAACTAAATTCGGACTTGTAGTCCAAAAATAACTTTTCCCGAAAAATAAAATTTCGAATTGGTCGAAGATAAAAGCGAGCCCAATTAAAGTGATTCCGGCTAAAATTACAGCAAATGAAAATTTAATAGTTTTAAATACTCTCGCATTGTTTGCTAAATAGCTTCCTAAGATTGCCCCGGCAAATAGATAAGAGAGCCATGGGAAAAGGGGAAAATTTGAACCAGTCCCCTTGTAAAAATATCCTGCAATCGAAGTGTGTAAAAAATCTTTCCAATCGATGTTCTCAAAAAACGCATATCCAAGAATATTTAGGCTAATGAATATGGGGAATATCAAATAATCTGATACTTTAAATTTTTCTGATAGATAAAAAGCGAACAAAACAAATAATAGTCCAAACCCAATTAATTGTAGCACATCAACTGCAAAGAATATTTTCCACTGACTTTCAGTAACATTTTTAAAATAGAAAATATAAGGAGTAGGATATCTCAATAAATAACCTAAACCGATGAGTAACAAACCTCTTTGTAATCCTCTTATTACACGGGGGTTTGAAAAAAATTTTTCCTTATGTAATCTAAAAAGATATGTAAAAGTTGTTCCTGCAGTAAACAAAAATATTGGAGCCGTCATTCCTCTATTGTGAAACCAGAGAGAAAAAAATGGATTAGACATAATTCTGAATTCATCGCCTAAAAGGACATCAATCGTATGCCCTTGAACCATATTCAGTACCGCAAAAGCTCTGATTAAATCAAGAAAAATAACTCTATTTTTGTTTGAACTTTGAGTCATTCTAAATCTAATTATTTTACTTTTACAATCATTTCGATTTCAACCGGAGCATTGATTGGCAATTCACTTACACCAACAGCACTTCTTGTATGTTTACCTTTGTCACCAAATATTTTTTGTAATAATTCAGACGCTCCGTTTGCAACTTTTGGTTGATTTGTAAAACCATTAGCGCTGTTCACAAATACTGTGAGTTTAACTATTTGTTCAATATCATCAAGCGAGCCTATGACTGATTTAACGGCACCAAGACAATTTAGAACTGCTTTTGAGGCTTCTATTTGTGCATCATCTTCAGATACATCAAGTCCAACTTTGCCTTTAAATTTTAACTCACCATTAACAAAAGGAAGTTGACCGGATGTATAAACAAAATTATCTACTTTTATTGCCGGGATATATGCTGCCAAAGGTTTTGCGGCTTCAGGAATTTCAATGTTTAAATCTTTGAGTTTTTCTTCAATCAGTTTCATTTTTAGACCTTATTAGTTTATTTTTATTGATACTGTAAATATTCAAAATTTCTTTAGAAGGAAATCCTATATGTCTGAAATCAAATTTAATGAATTTGTAGATATAGTAAAAAGATTAAGAAAAGAATGTCCATGGGATAAAGAGCAGACAAATGACTCCATTAAAGCATCAACTCTGGAGGAGGCTTTTGAAGTAGTTCATGCAATTGACGAAAATGATTTTGATGAATTAAAAAAGGAATTAGGTGATTTACTGCTTCATGTAGTTTTTCATACACAAATTGCTGAAGAACTTGGCCATTTCTCAATTGAAAATGTAATTCAATCTATTACCGACAAAATGATTCGTAGGCATCCGCATATTTTTGGTGATACGACTGTCAACAACTCCAAAGATGTTGAAAAGAATTGGGAAACAATTAAACTTGAAGAAGGTCGTTCTTCAGTTTTAGATGGATTGCCAAAAGCAATGCCGGCACTTCTTAGAGCCCACAGAATGCAAGAAAAAGCTTCTAAAGTAGGTTTTGATTGGACTAATAGTGAGGATGTGTGGAAAAAAGTTATTGAAGAAATTTCTGAACTGAAGAGTGCCGAAGAGACAAAAATTAAAAATGATATCGAAGAAGAATTTGGGGATCTACTTTTTGCCCTATCAAATTATGCAAGGTTCATAGACATCAATCCTGAAAATGCTTTGAGAAAAGCATGTAGTAAATTTGATAATCGTTTCAGATATATCGAAGTGAAACTTAAGGAAAATGGCAAGCACATTAGTTCATCAAATTTGGAAGAAATGGATTTCTACTGGAATGAAAGTAAGAAAAAATAACTATTTCTTTTCACGGTCATAAAATTTCTCGTAAGCATCTATTATATCTTTCACCAACTTATGACGAACTACGTCACTCTTATCAAAGTAGGCGAATCCAATTCCATTTATGTTTTTTAATATCTCTTGAGCCTTAACAAGTCCGCTTACCTGCTTTGAAGGTAAATCAATTTGCGTGATGTCGCCTGTAATAATGGCCTTTGAGCTTGCACCTAATCGGGTAAGAAACATTTTCATTTGTGTGTCTGTAGCGTTTTGGGCTTCATCAAGAATAACATAAGAATAATTAAGTGTTCTCCCTCTCATATAGGCAAGGGGAACTATTTCTATCATTTTCTTTTCTAAAAAATTTTTCAATTTCTCTTGTGGAAGCATCTCATCAAGTGCATCATAGAGAGGTCTGAGATATGGGTCTATTTTTTCTCTAAAATCTCCCGGTAGAAATCCTAAACTTTCACCTGCTTCTACTGCAGGACGTGCTAATACAATTTTATTCACAATCCCCTTCTTCATTGCGGCGACTGCAAGTGCTACGGCTAAATATGTTTTTCCGGTACCGGCTGGGCCAATAGCAAAACAGATATCATTTTCTTGAACCATTTTAATATATATCTGCTGTCCATCTGTTTTTGGTTTTATGGCTTCATTCTTAGTAAATAGAATTACTGAATCATACTCTTTGTCATTCAGATTACCATTTGAATGTAAATTAATATCGAGTATTGTATTTACATCAGTGTTTTTAAGTTTACCGCTTGTGTTGAGAACGAAGGACATTTCACGAATAACTTTCTCAACCAAATTAACATCAGATTCAGTCCCCTTAATAAGAATATTTTCACCTCTTACTGAAATAGTTGTGTTAAATCTATTTTCAAGAAGTTTTAAATTGTTATCATTCGTTCCGAGTAGAGTTGCCATATCGGTATTTTCTAAAACAATCTTTCGTTCTAAAGCTGACATAAAGCCCTTTCATAAAAAAAGCCCTTTCAAATAGAAAGGGCTCAAAATTTTTAACTAAGAAAATAATTATTGAACAGGAGCAGGTTTATAATTTTTTCTGATTCTGTCATATTTAGCTTTTTCTTCCTCAGTTAAGTTTGGAATTTTGAAATTTTGTTTAGGGAAAATCAAATCAGGATTTTTAATTTGATCTCTGTTAGCATTATAAATTTTATTCCAAGCAAAACCATTACCATAATGTTCTTTTTTACGAGCGATACCCCAAAGGTGGTCACCCTTTACAACTGTATAGTTGATTTCTGTTGGAGCTTCAACCCAATCAGCTAACATTTTAGGTAATTGATTGAATAATTTATCATAGAATTCTGGAAGTGCCCCAGCCTTGTTCATTTGTAAGGCAGCTAAATCTTTTTCACGATCTGCTTTAGGTCCTTCTTTTCTTCTGATTTTTCCTTCTAATTCAGAAACAGCTTTTCTGAAATTATCAACATCAGCTTTTGATGAATTAACCAATTTGTATAAATCGTCCATACAGTCTTCATAAGATTGGATGTTAGCCAAATTAGTTTTTAGGTTATTTACATCAGTCTGTAAAGCTGATGATTCTTTTTGTAAACTTTCTTTACGAGCTTTCAAACGGTTCATTTCAGCTTGCCATTGATCCATTGTCATTTCTTCTTGTGCGAAAGTTGAAATCGAAAGAATGAACGACAGAGTAAAGAACATTGCGATAAACTTATTTAATTTCATAGAATTCCTCCGGTTACATTTCATTTATTGAATACTTATTTATTCATTTTCTCAAGATTGGCTTGAGCTTCTTGTTTTAACTTTGCACACTCCTGCAAGCGTTTATTTTTTTCAGCAATCTCTTTATCAAGTCTGCTTCTTTCATCTTTAGCGGCATTAAGATCTCGCTCTAATGATGAAACTTCTTTTTTTAGAGCTTCAAGTTCAGCGAGTTGTTCTTGAGAAGGACCACTGCTGCATCCAGCAACGAAAGCAGTAACTAATGCAAATACGCCAACTACTGCTATGTTTTTAACACCATTCAGTATCTTCATAGGATTTCCTCCGTTTAAGTTATATTTTTTTGTTTAAGATATTTTCAAATTTAGTTGATAGAAACAATTTTTTCAAGTAAAAACGTACAACCAGGATGTAAAGTAAACGAATTTCTTATTAAAACACAAACAAAACATTGTCTTCCGCGTAATTTAATAAAATAACTTTAACTCAAAATAGTTCCACTCAGATTATTCGTCTCTCCACAAAACTGGTATATGAGTTTCCGGCTATAATTATATGATCAAAAATCGGAATGTCAAATATTTTCCCCGCTTCTACAAGCTTTTTGGTAATGGCAATATCTTCATTGCTTGGTTCGGTATTTCCGCTTGGATGATTGTGCACTAGAATTAAATTTTTTGAGTTATTATCTATTGCAACTTTGAAAACTTCTCTTGGATGCACAATACTCGAATCCAAATTCCCGATAGAGATTTCCTCCCATTTAATTATCTTATTGGAAGAGTTTAAGCAGACAACAATAAATCTTTCTTTAATTTCGTCTTTTAGACGGGGAATAAAGAAATCCGCTACATCTTGTGGAGATGTAATTTTTTTCTCCATTACCCATTTAGATTCCGCAATCGCAATTCTTTTCCCAATTTCAAAAGCAGCTAAAAGTGTTGCTGCTTTATCATTTCCTATTCCACCTGTTGAGGTTAGAGAGCCAAGACTTTGTATTGATAGAGTCGATAAGTTCCCATTATTTTGGACCAACTCTCTTGCAATTTCTATTACTGTTTTCCCTTTTCTTCCGGTACGTAACAATATTGCAATTAATTCACTATCAGATAAGTTTTGAGCACCTCTCAATAATAATTTTTCTCGAGGTCTATCATCTTCAGGAAGTTCTTTAACTGTTCCCATTAATTTCCATCTTCAGTTAATCGATTTTCATATTTAAACACATCGACAAGTTCAAAAATATTATTCCTAAATCTAACTATATTTAAGAATTGATTAATTCGATGTTCATCAAAACTTACCGAGTTATGAAATCCGGATTGTTCTTCTTGACTTTTCATCATCTCTACATACCTATTGAAAAAAATCAATTTATTTTGAAGAACTCCGAACAAAAAGGATGCTGCATCATAACCATAGATAACATTTCTGTTTACTTCTTTTCGAGTTAGACTTGAGAATTTTTTAACAAAATCGATATAGGCAAAATCTTGGTAATCAACAAAATAATCTGAAGTTAATGTTAACTTTTTACTAAGTTGAGAAAAACTCTCAATTCCCCTTGCATCCATCCAATCTTGATTACCGTAGATTTGCACATTAATCCCATTTCTCAAAAGAGCAGAAAGTAAAATCGGTGCTGTTGATGAATGTGAAATTGGAGAATAGATGCCATCCAACTTCAGCTTTTTTAGGGGTGATAATATTTGTGTTAAGTTAGCATTTTTTTCAGAATATGGAATTTTTTTTATAACCTCCCCACCTATTGCTTCAAACTCTTCTATAAAAGATTCAGACAATATCTTTGAGTATCCATCATTTGAGTAGACAACTGCAATTCTAATTTTATCTTCAACATATTTTATATATTGTGCCATTACTTTTCCACGCATTACAAATGATGGATTTGCTTGGAAAAAATTTTCCCATTTAATGGTGAGACTATCCTCGGTAGCAGTCGGACTGAGTATTGGGATTCCTCGATGATTAAAATACTTAAGAATAAACCCAACCTCTTTCGAGTGCAGTGGAGCAATTATCGCACAAAATCTTCTATCTTTTAACTCATCAGCAATCTGTTTGATTTCAGTTTCATTACCTTTAATATTTCTAATCAATAAACCAATTTTTTCATTCTTGTTCCGATTGAATTCGTCTGAAGCAAACTTAATACCTTCCAGTGCCTCCTGACTTGCTTTTCTAACATCAGCATAATCTGAGTTTGTCGATTGAAGAACGAGAATAGACCTGGCAGTTGTAATCCCGTTATCCGATGACTTAGAAACTAAATCTATAATCTTTTTGGCTTCATTTGATTCATCGGTATTGTCATATAAAGCAACAATTGAATTTAATGATTGTAGCGACTCAAAATGTTGTTCATAGTATAATTGGAGTTTAGCTTGTATTAACAATAATGCTGCACGTGATTTATAATTGTTAACTTCAGGTAGACGTGATTTTAACCTATCTAAATCGAGATGTTTGAAATATATAGTTTCAAGAAGTTTTTTCGACTTTGAAGCATAAATTTTTGAATTCGAATTTTCAATAATCTCTAACAATTCTGAAATCGATCGGCTATAGTCTTTTAAATTTAAATAACAATTAGCCAGCGTAAACTGAGCTTCATCTTTATAACTTGAATTTGAGAAATTTCTAAGGAAATCATTCAATCTTGATGCAGATGCTTCAAATTCTTTTTGATTATAGAAAATTTTTGCTATGAATAATTCAGCGGCTGAGGTTTTTGTGGATTTTTGATATTGAAATGCAATACGATTAAAAAACTCAAGTGCGTCATTATACTGACTAGAATCATATAGAGATACTGCTATTTGAAATTCTGCTTCTATTTCATACTCAGAAATGTTGACTGTCTGAGCATTGATACTAAAAAATAAAACAAGAATTAGAAATAGTGAAATCTTCATATTAACCGTCTGAAGTTGCGGTATTAAGAGTTAGTATATTATTTGAAATTTGCTCAACGTCAGTGAGTAAAAATTTATTAACGAGCTTAGTTGAGATTTCTACAAATTCATCTGCTCTTGTTAAATCACCTTCTAGTTTAGCGATTTCTCCGAGAAAGAAATAAATTTCGGCTGAATCAGATTCGGATGTTTTTAAATATTTATTAAAAAAGTTTTTTGCTTTATCTAATTCATTATTTTTATAGAATATTATACCTGCCCACTTATATACTTCAACCGGCTTCCTTTTAAATTTTAGAGTTTTATTAATTCGTTCTAAAGCGTGTTGATTCATATCTAGATTGGTATATACCACTGCAAAAAGGAGTTGAATTTCGGGGTCATGCGCAAAAAATGTTTCTGCTATTTTTATATATTTTAGAGCACTTTCATATTTCTCGAGATGGACACAAGTCTTGGTTAAAAAAACATAAGCGTCCGGTATAAATTCCGATTTTTTATCAAGCTTTATAAATTTTTTCAAGCTTCTTTCGGCAAGTTGATAGTTCCCTAATTTGAAGTAAGCAAAACCGTTAAAAAAAGCTACACTCGGTTGATCTTCTGGAGTTAAGAACTCTAATGTTTCAAGAGTTTCATCCCATTTTTCATTTCGAAGCAAAAAATGCGAAAGATAAATTCGCAATTCCTCATCTTCAGGATTTTCTTCTAACAATTTCAAGAGAAGCTTATGAGCGGCATCAATATTATCAGTCCTCTCATAAACAGCTACAAGTTTATAGTAGGATTCTTTCTCTTCGGGATGTTCTTCAATCAGTGATGAAAAAACTTGAATTGCGTGAAGATATTTTCCTTCTGAAGCTAGATTTTCTGCTTTTAAAATTTTATGCCGATATTGCTGCTGTTCTATTGTAACTTTCATTCCCATTCAATTGTTGATGGTGGTTTTGAACTAATATCATAAACCACTCTGTTAATTCCTTTTACTTTATTAATAATTAAATTCGAAACTTTAGCAAGAAAATCAAAATCAAACCGAAACCAATCTGCCGTCATTCCATCTGTTGAAGTTACCGCCCGCAATGCAAGAACATTTTCGTAAGTACGAGAATCTCCCATAACACCAACTGTTTGAACCGGTAATAAGACAGCAAAAGCTTGCCAAATTTGTGAGTATAAATCTGCTTTTCTTATTTCATTTATGAAAATTTCATCAGCTTCTTTCAGTATTGATAATCGCTCTTCAGTAATCTCGCCTAAAACACGAACAGCTAAACCCGGACCGGGGAATGGATGACGCGCAACTAAATCTTCCGGAATTAACAATTCCCTTCCGACATTCCGCACTTCATCTTTAAATAATTCTCTGAAAGGTTCGATGAGTTTGAGCTTCATTTTTTCAGGTAAACCGCCAACGTTGTGGTGAGTTTTTATTGTAACCGAATTGCCCTTAACTGATACTGATTCAATTACATCTGGATAAAGAGTCCCCTGCACTAAAAATTCAGCACTTTCAATTTTTCGGGCTTCTTCTTCAAAAACATCGATAAAAGTTTTACCAATTATTTTTCTTTTAGTCTCCGGATCTGATATGCCTTCAAGTCTTTGCAAAAATAATTTTGAAGCATCAACAAATTGAACATTTAAGTGAAGACTTTCTCCGAACATTTTAATGATTTTTTCACTCTCATTTTTTCGCATCAAACCATTATCGATATGTATGCAGTATAAGGAGTCGCCTATTGCTTTGTTCACTAATACTGCTGCAACAGTTGAATCCACACCACCACTTAAAGCACAAATAACTTTTTTATCTCCAACTCTTCCTTTTATTTCTTCTATTGATGAAGAAATAAAATTTGATGAAGTCCAATCTCCGGAACATCCACAAATATTATACACAAAGTTCTTAATAATAGTTATTCCGAATTCGGTATGATTTACTTCCGGGTGAAATTGTACTCCGAAAATATTTCGATTAATATTTTCTAGAGCACAAAAAGTTGTATGTGCCGATGAACCAATAATTTCAAAATCATCCGGAACTTTAGTTACTAAATCCCCGTGACTCATCCAAACTGATGAAGTTTGCGGCAAATTCGCTAATAGTTTTGAAGCTCCATCTATTTCTAAAATTGCCTTTCCATATTCTCTGTCAGTCGCTGATTCAACTTTTCCACCGAGTTTTGTACAAATTAATTGAAGTCCGTAACATATTCCTAATATTGGAATTTCGAGGTTGAAAATTTCTTCATCAATTGTGGGAGCATCAATATCATATACACTCATTGGACCACCGGACAGAATAATTCCTTTTGGTCTTCTCGATACTATTTCGGAAAGTTGAATTGTGTGTGGGACTATTTCTGAAAAAACATTACTTTCTCTCACTCTGCGTGCTATTAATTGAGTGTATTGCGAGCCAAAATCAATAATTAAAATTTCTTCAGAATGATACATCTTTTAAAATTAAGTGAGGATTAATTGAAATTAATTAGAAAAAAAAGGAGTTGATGTCTCAACTCCACAAAAATTTTATCGACCGATTAATGCTTTATAAGCTTCAGAATCTAATAATGACTCTAATTCTCCCGGATTTTCGATTTCAACTTTTACCATCCAGCCTTCACCATAAGGATCTACGTTGATTGTCTCCGGATTATTAGTCAATATTTGATTGATTTCTAAAACTTTTCCGGTAACAGGAGCATAAAGTTCACTTACTGTTTTAACAGCTTCGATTGTTCCGAAATTTTGTCCTGATGTAATTGAAGTTAACCCCGGATCAATATCGACAAAAACAACATCGCCCAATTCGCCTTGAGCATATTCAGTGATGCCTATTGTTCCGATATTTCCGTCAACTAAAATCCACTCATGATCATTTGTATACTTAAGATTTGATGGAATATTCATTTCATTCTCCGATTCAAAATATTAATGTTTATTTTTCAAGAAAGAATCAAGGAAGGATGTGTCAAACTTCCCGCTTAAGAAACGCTCATCTTCTAAAACTTTAAGATGAAAATCGATTGTGGTTTTGATTCCCTCAACCGTAAATTCTTCAAGCGCTCTTTTTGCTCTGTTAATCGCATGTTCTCTGTTTTTGCCCCAAACAATAAGTTTTGCGATTAGCGAATCATAATAAGGTGGAATTACATAGGATTGATAAATGTGTGAATCAACTCTTACACCAAAACCTCCAGGGAAATGAAGAGATTCAATTTTACCGGGAGATGGTCTGAAATTGTGTTCAGGATCTTCAGCGTTAATTCTAAACTCAATCGAATGTCCTGTTGGTTCTTTAGGTAAAGTTTCAACTTCTTTTCCCATTGCAACCAAAATTTGTTGACGAATTAAATCAACATCATATACCATTTCCGTGACAGGATGCTCAACCTGTATTCTTGTATTCATCTCCATGAAATAGAAATTTTTATGTTTATCAACAAGGAATTCGATCGTTCCAACACCTTCATAATTAACGGCTTTCGCACCACGAATTGCAGCTTCTCCCATACGTTGACGTAAGTCTGCATCGATAATTGGAGATGGTGCTTCTTCAATTAATTTTTGATGTCTTCTTTGAACTGAACAATCACGTTCACCATAGTGATAAACATTTCCAAACTGGTCGCCTAAAATTTGAATTTCAATATGGCGAGGGTTTTCAATAAACTTTTCGATGTAAACATCACCGTTTGCAAAAGCTGCTTCAGCCTCAACTTTAGCAGTTTTAAAAGCGTTCTCAAATTCGCTTTCTTCCCAAACAATTCTCATCCCTTTTCCGCCGCCGCCCGCAGAGGCTTTTATGATGACGGGATAACCAATTTCTTGAGCCATTTTCTTTCCATCTTGAAGATGGGGCACAATTCCATCACTACCCGGAATGACCGGCACACCACTTTTTTTCATGGTATCTTTTGCGGCTGATTTATCTCCCATCATCGAAATCATATCCGGTGATGGACCAATAAACTTAATGTTTGATTCACCACATATTTCAGAAAATGATGCATTTTCAGCAAGGAAACCATAACCGGGATGAATTGCATCAGCTCCGGTGATTTGAGCGGCAGAAATTATTGATGGGATTTTTAAATAACTATCTTTACTGAATGTAGGACCGATACAAACTGCTTCGTCTGCAAATGTTACATGAAGTGAATTTTTATCGGCTTCTGAATAAACTGCAACAGTCTTTAATCCAAGTTCTTTGCAAGTTCTTATTACTCGTAAGGCTATTTCGCCACGATTGGCAATTAATACTTTATTAAACAATTGAATCCTAAACTTTATTAATTTGTCTGAATTAAGAATAATGGCTGATTGTACTCAACCGGTTTTCCGTTTTCTACTAAAATTTTTACAATTTTTCCGGATACATCTGATTCGATTTCATTCATCAACTTCATCGCTTCAACTATACAAAGGATACTGCCTGCAGAGACCGAATCACCAACTTTCACATATGGGTCTGCATCAGGAGCAGGGGCACGATAAAATGTTCCGACCATTGGAGAAAGAACTTCGTGTACATTTGCTTTTGATTCTTCTTTGGGAGTTGTTTTAGCTTCAACTTCAACTTCTTTTGATTGAGAAGATTGAAGCTGTTGAGTAGCTACCGGAAATTGCGGTTGGTAGGCGATCGCTTGGGTTTTAACCTTTTTTGAAATTCTTATATACTGATTATCTTCTTCGAGTTCTAATTCTGTAACTTCACTGCTCTCTACTAACTTAACTAAACGTTTGATTAGATTATAATCCATTTCTTTTCCTTTAAATAAATTTTTCGGATTTTATTGTGCCTCGGAATATACAAAATTCCAAAGGCAAACCTCCCATTAGATGGTTTTTGAAAGAAAGAATAAATGTATTCAAAAACGGTTCAAAAATAGTTATAATGAGCTACTAAGTCAAGGAATCTAAGATTTGTCTAATAAATGGCGAGTATTTGAATTTGGCCCAAAATTCCCTCTCCCGAAATGGGAGAGGGATATGGATAATGAAATTATTTCATTAATGACATTTTTATTGTTTTAGCAAAGTTTCCAAACTTTAGTTCTGCGATATATGTACCACTTGCAACTTTTGCTCCGAAACTGTTAGTTCCGTTCCAATTGATTTCGTAAGCACCTTTATTAAATTCTTGATTATTGATTAGGCTGATTACTTCTTTACCTAAAATATCATAGATTTTCAATGATATTTTATTATTCAGCGGAAGAGTGAATCTAATGTTAGTTTCAGGGTTAAATGGATTTGGATAATTTTGTTCAAGGATATAATCACTTGGTGTGATTAAAGTAAGTTCTTTTACTTCAATTCCAGTACCCGAATTTCTTTCCAAAACTCTAATTGAATATCGTTTTGGGTTTTGAACCATAGTTAATGTAGTATCATATTGTTGAGTTCCAGAATTGAAAACTAAATTCCGAATTGTAATACTATCACTCAACGCCTGATATGGCATGATGATATCCTCTAATCCATCATTATCAAAATCGGTAAATCGACCATGGAACTTTGACACGAATGCAGTTTGACGACTATAAATTGTATCGATATTACCAAGAGAATCCTTAGTAGTAATTGAGGTGTATACTGTTGAATCTCCCTTGTAAAGAACACTTGTCAGCCAATTTGCAGGATTAGTTTTGTCGCCACCTTGAAATTCTGCTGTGAGAATGTTGTAAGGATAACTCGATGAAAAATAGAGGTTTTTCTTTCCGTTCCCATCTATATCTCCATAACCATAACCGAAAAGAGCAGTTTTCATGATTTCAGAAAAATCAATCATAAAAATATTTGTGGAATCAATTCTATCGGTTGTCTGTCCGGTTGCATAATGAATGCCAACAGCTTTACCAGCGTTAGTGCTACCTGTAGCAGGATAAACAGGTAAGTAAACCTCATCTCGACCATCACCATCTATATCATAAGCCATTCCTCCAAAAAGCGCAACATCATCAAATGCTCCACCGGCAAAATAGTTAGCTTTTCCTGTATTTGTATCAGCTAGTACATAAGTGTCAGCTGCAGGAACTCTCATAGGTGTAACATTTAATAAATTCCAGTTATGTAATAAAATCTCAGGATTTCCAGTACCATCAAAATTTGCGGCAATCATTGCGTAAGGAGTACCACTTGATAATCCGTATGCAGCTAATTGGGTTCTGATTCCTTGGAACTCAACATTGAATCCAGAAAAACCAGGATTATCAGTTGCCCAATCTCCGGTTGCGCTTACGACATAAAATCTATCATTATCATTCGGAGCAGAATTATATGCAACTGACAACTCTTTAACTCCATCTCCATCAAAATCGCCAATTTCCATATACTCACAATTTCCACTTACTCCGGGGAAATAAGTAATGTCGATGGTCTGTGAAGGTTGGGTTCCAAAATTGTAACTTCCTGAAACTCCATCCCATTCATAAATAAAAATACCATTATTGTTGCTTTGGTAAATAACCTCAATTAAACCATCATTATCCAAATCTCCAAACATTACATATCTCGGAGTTGATGCACCACCATTTGCCGGAGTTGGGCTCGACCAAACTAATTTCAAGGAATCATTCCCGGCACTCGCAAATACATGTACAACCCCTTGTGTGTTGTAATTTGTAAAAGCCATTAATGAAGTTCCATTATTGAATGGATTAGCAACATACCCCATACCTCTGATTGACTTTAATCCTGATAAAACTGGATCTTCGACAGGATAATTATAACCTGTTACAACATGAGTCGTTTGCCCAAAAGTCAGTGTTCCGCCAAGTAGCATAAAAAACACGATTGTTAGTAATTTTTTCATTTTTTCTCCTTTGTTTGTTTGGTTAACCCTTATTCACTTTGAGAAAGGTATCTATCCACTTCTCTGATATAAGCTGATTTTGCAAAATCTTTTTTAACTTGTGTAAAAATCTCTTTAGCTTGCGATTTGTTATCTGAATGTAAGAGATTAATTCCGGCTAATACAAGATACTTCGGGTTGAGAACATTTTCTTCGGTAATTTTAGCAGCTTTCATATACAATTCAGCAGCTGATTTGAAGTCTTCTTTTGCTTCCTTGCAAGCAGCGAGTCCGGCAAGAGCGGTAGATTTAAATAAATCGATACCTCCACTGTAGTCATCATAATATTTTTCTGCTTCATCAAATTTGCCGAGTGCATAGTAGGAATTGGCAAGGTAAATTTTTGCAATCTCACCATTTTCGGTGCTACCGTACATCTCAACTATTTTTTTGAATCCGATAACATTTGTCCCCGGTTTTCCTTCAATAGCTTCCATGAAAGAACCTGAGTCATAAAGGGAGATTACTCTACCCAATTCAACATTTGCAATTTCATTATCAGCCATTTTGTTATTTGTATAAAGTACAAATGCAAGAATAATAACGGCAAGTGCTCCAGCACCTATCAATATATTCTTTTTATGTTCTTCGAAAAGTGCAATAGCTTCATAATAGAAAGTAACCAAACGATCTTCTTTGATTTCTTTTCGAGAAATTTTTTTCTTCTGACCTAACATTTATTTCATCACTCCGATTAATTTATTTTATAAATATTTTTATTCGATTCTTATATGATTCGAAAATATCCAAGCTTTTTCGCCAAGATACACTTCAACCCGATAAACACCCGGGGAATCAACATCAAATTTACTTTGATTATCGCGGAGAACGCTTACACAAACTCCGTTCTTAATCACTTTCACTGTTCCCCTATTTCCGGGGAGCAAAACTTTTAGCGTTAAAGCTGTATCGAATGGAACTGTATCTCCCATCCCATAAAACTTGTTATCTTTTTCAATATAAAACCTGAATCCGCTAGCATCTCCGTGATAGGAATTAGATATAAAGCAATTCCCATATTTTAATGCTGAAAGTATAATTTCTTTAGTTGCAGCGATATTATCCTTACCGGAGTCAATAACAAAATTCTTATCTGTTAAAATATGAGTTCTAATTGATTTGAACAACACTTTATATGGAAAAACTTCCACTTCAACAAAACCCAAGACATTTACTTTGTGAGCATGTGCATCAATTCCACCGATGCCTACAACTTTTCTTTTAAGACTCAGCTTGTCCCAGACTCGGAGAGTCTCTTCAGGCGGAGAAACAATAGTTTTTAACGGATGCAAAAACGATTGATATTTATTTTGCTCGGTTAAGTTTTCCATCCACTCAGACATGTGGTTCCAAATTTCTATTCCGGTGAAATCATCCGTGTCCCATTCAGTCCATGGATAAGGGGGATGTTCTTTCATCGAATTTCTTTTTTCATGCGGATGTGCTAAAAAGCCTATTCCTCCGGCTTCTTTAACTTCCTTCACATATTCTTTTGCCGGGAGCCTTGTAGAGATTGTTTCATCAATCCCTAAAGCGATATAATGGTTTTTATTTTCTTTATCGTTAATTTCACACCCGACCATCATGAAAGTCTTGCCATAAAATCCTTCAAAACCTTCATGAAGTGCTCTGAGAGTGTTGTGGTCGGTTAAAATTATGAAATCGAGACCAACTTCATTCGCTATTTCAGCAATTTCTCCTGCATCACCGGAGCCATCCGAAAAATTCGAATGCATGTGAACTGCACCAACGTATTCATATTTATCAAGTGTTAAATCCATCTTACAAAGATAGAAATATTGACTAAGTAATAAAAGCAGAATAAAAAAGCCTGCTGAATCCAGCAGGCTTTAAGAAACTAAAATAATTTATCTTACCAATAGAAAGCGATTGTTAACAAAC
Source organism: Ignavibacteriaceae bacterium (assembly GCA_019638025.1). Lineage (GTDB taxonomy): Bacteria > Bacteroidota > Ignavibacteria > Ignavibacteriales > Ignavibacteriaceae > JAGUXE01. The sequence goes on along the minus strand of JAHBUO010000009.1, from coordinate 21,645 downwards.
CTTGGCTGTTAATTCCTAAAGATGAAGAGCTTCCTTGTTTAGTTGTAGTTGTTGTACCACCTGAAGTGATGGAATAATCAGCCCGTGATAAACTTCCGTAACCGAGTCTATATTCAGCTGAAAGACTTATGTTCTCTTTGATGAAATATTCAACGCCAAGAAGAGCATAAACATCTATTCTTGTTCCAGCGTTAGTTGCAGGATCATCTTTTGTAACTGTTTGTGAACCACCATTTGGATATGCGCTTTTGGTTTCACTTGAAGTTGTTGAGAAAGCTGCGCCACCGCCAAAATATGGTGACATTTCACCGATAGTCATATAATACTGAACTGCAGCTCCTAGTCCTAACATAGTTGTTGAAGATTCTCCATCATTTCCTGCAGAAACACCATTCCAAGGTGTTACACTTGAACTGTTGGAAAATTTAACGAGACCTCTTACTGCAATTCTGTTGTTCAAGAAATATTTTGCGCCGGCTCCACCTTCAAATTCATTTGCTTGTAAGAAACTCAAACCACTGAATTGAAATAGAATCGCTTTACTACCGCTAACAGGTTGTGCGAAAATATTAAAGTTTGCACTCATAACTAAAAGCAGGGCAACTACTAATAGCTTTTTCATAACTAATCTCCATAATGTGTAAATAATAATTAACTACAATTCAAACTTATGCATGATTATTTCTTTTGTCAACAAATAACGTTGAGAACTTCTAAAAATTTATTGATAACTCAACATTAATGCGGAGATTATATTTCCCTTCGGAGGTAACTAATTCTGAGTTAAGATTTATACTAGAATTATCGAACAGATTATGTGAAAGCTCAAATCCTATTGAATTATACTTTAAGCGAGACACATTATTTAAAAATGTCAAATCGGTGAAACCATAAGAAATACTTGTGTTGAATAAGTCTTCATAAAATAATTTACTCAATTGAAATTGTAATGAGATTCCTTTTGAATAGGAATTCACAAGATTGGTAAAACTCATAGAAAAGTTGGAATTTAAAGATGGGATTTGATACCAGGAGAAATACGCTCCATAATTTTCGCTTCTTCTATTATCCGAATCCATAAATCGTTTCCCAAAATTTAAACCAACAAAAACATTTTGAAACGGTTTAATATTTGCACCGATTTTTAATCCGTGTCGCGTTTCATTTTCATATAAACTATCGATAAAGTTTTTATAGGTTTCGATATAGACTACATCTTTTCTTCCATCATAAGAAAGATTGAAAGATGTGATTTTATTAGGTGAAACTAAAGCATTAAAATAGATGCTTGTTAGAGTCAGTTCACTTTTTTTAATTCCATTATTCAGGGTGAAGAAATCGACTTCTGTTGAAAAATTAAATTGAGTAATCGGAATAAAATCATTGTGGTGTTGAAAGTACAAAAATCGTCTGTCAATTATACTTCTATTCATCTGTTGAAAGAATGATACTGTATTAAACGTAGTTCCGTGAAATATTTTATCAGTACGACTTAGAAAAAGCCCAAACTGCGGAAGTATGTTTGTCTGAATATTGTCATACGTATTTGACCGCTTCCCTAAAACAATTCCACCTTCAAAAATATCAAAATCATTTTTGTAAATAGCCCCATCAGTCGCTCCCATGCTTGATATCGAATTATCATATACCCGTCCAATAGAAAAACTTGATTTTTTATTTATTGAATACTTGAGAGAAAAATCATAAACCTTCAAGTATTTGGAATTAGTTATTTGAAATTTATTTCTATCATCCCCTCTAAAAGAATATGTCATATAACTATTGAAGCTAACTTTCTCATCATAAAGTTGATTTGAAGAATATTTAAGTGTGTAACGCCATCGCTGAGATGAATAATAACTTTCGTAATTATCCATCATTGAATATGATTGAACCGAAAATTTTCCACGAGAAAATTCTTTACTTGATTTTTTTTGCCTCTTATTTTCTGAATCTGTTTTGAATTGAGTTGAATCGACTGCATAATCCATCGTATCGATACTAACATTATCATCGGATATTTTTTTTTCGTTCAGAATTATGGCTATTACTTCATCTCCCTTTGCAAAATCAATATTTCCAAGTCTAACACAAGCACTTGATTTGCTTGAGAGATACTCCACAATTAAAGCTTTACTAAGTTGCCCATTATTTCTTATGAATAATGTATCACCGATAATAATTCCATTTGTAGATTTGAATTCAACATAAACAAGTTGATTGCTCAAATAACTAACTTTCCCCAATAACTCGTTGAAACCTTGCGAGTAAGTCAAAATATTAAGAATAAAAATTATGAAAAGAGATTTCATCTTGTCTGAAGTCTATTAAAATTAATCGGTTTATCTGAATCTCCTTTGGGATGGCAAGAAAGACAAGCATTACTCACATACACATAACCATTAACATCACTATGCTCATCATCCATTCTACTTTTGCGATGTTCGTGACAATCAATACAAGAAAAGCTTGCAAATGATGTTGGTACTCGATGACAATCAGAACAGTTACTCCATTTATTTCTATGTTTTCCCGAATATATCGGAAAGTACTGTGCATCGTGTTGAAAATTCGAAGGAGTCCATCCATTTGTAGAATGGCAAACTCTACATTCAGTTGGAAAATTAGCAACTACATGATTTGGATTGTTTTGTCCATTTTCATAATCGTTTTTATGACAACTATAACATTCGCTGGAAGTACCGGAATATCCGCCCGAATGACACAATTGACATGAAAGATTTACATGTCTTCCGGTTAAAGGAAATTGTGTTAAATTATGATTAAATGAAGCCGGAACCCAACCATTGATATTATGACACTCACTACATTCTTTTGAGAAATTTCCGGAGACGTGATTAGGACTTAAAACATTTTCATAATCAGATTTGTGACAACTATAACAATCTTTAGTTAAACCTTTAAAATTTGACTGTGTGTGACAAGCAAAACAATTTCCAATTTTATGTCCCCCTACTAATGGAAAGAAGTCATGGTTAAAATTACTTTTATTCCAGGATTGTTGATTCATGGAATGACACAATAGACAATCTTTGTCAAACCCGGCAATCACGTGATTTGGATTTTGTGAATTATTGAAATCATTCTTATGACAGTCGAAACACTCAATGCCGTTCGGTCTAAAAATACGATTATCATAATCACGATGACAATCTGAACAATCCGCTGATTTGTGTTTGCCTACTAACGGAAATCGACTTGATTGGTGTAGTTTGATTATATCTTTTACAATCCAACTGTTGAAATCATGACATACAAGGCAATCTTTACTAACACTATTCTGATGAACATCTTGGTGACAAGATGCGCAATCAGTTTGAATCAGATTAAACTCTAAACTCTGATGACAAGATTTACATTCCAACCTTCTGTGTTGTCCAAGCAACCGGAATTTTGTTTGGCTATGGTCGAACTTTATCGGTTCAATAAGTTTATTCCAACTATTATCAGAGTGACAAATAGAACATTCGATTGAAAAGTTTTCACCATGCGGTGATTGTGCATATAATTCTGAAATCAGAATTAATAAAACAGTTAAGTATGACAAACTGCGCATTTTATATCATCAAATTTGTATAAAGTAATTTTTTTATCGTCCTTTAGAGTAGTCTTGTGACATTTATTACAATCAATTTTTGAATGAGCACCGGTCAAAGGGAAGCGTGTTGAGTTATGATTAAAACTATCCGGTTTCCAATTATAAAAAGTGTGACAACGAGAACAATCCGTTACACCATTTTGATTAAATTGACCTAGATGAATATCAAGATGGCAATCAGAACAATTCTTTTGCACAGAATTAAATACTATTTCCCCTTGATTGTTTCTATGACACGAATTACAATTAATAGTACTATGCTTACCAACTAAATTAAAACCGGTGATTGAATGCTCAAAATTAATTTTCTCCCATCCTTCCACTTGATGACAGTTAAGACAATCTTTTTCGACCAAATATTTTTCATTAAGTTCTTTTAGATGAATGTTGTTGTGGCAATCACTACACTTTTCACTATTAATTTTGAAAGCATATTTCTTATCAACAAAATGGCACTTATAACATGGAATTGCAAGATGTTTTCCGGTTAGTTTGAATTTTGTTAATTGATGTAATTCAACTGTGAATTTTGATGGAGAAAATCCGCTTGTTGAATGGCATTCGCTACACTCACCTTTTGATTCCCTAGTAATAAATTCTGAGTTATGATATTCTGTATGACAATCAGAGCACTTTTCATGTTTAGGCTTAGATGACAATTTTACTCCATGGCACTGACTACAGTTTAAGGAAGTGTGTTTTCCGGTTAAAGGAAATTTTGTTATATCATGATTAAATTTGGATTGATTAACATTCAGAAATGAATTTGTATTGTGACACTTCTGACAATCACTACCAAACCGAGTATTATGTACATCAACGTGGCAATCATTACAATTTGAAAATTTTAATCCTTTAAATTTTTGAAACTCTTTATCATTTCTAACTTCAATTTTGTGACACTTTTCGCACTTTACCTCAAGATGTTTTCCTGTAAGATTAAATTTACTTTTCTGATGATTAAATTTTTCAGCGGGTCGAAAAGTATTGTAATTGTGACATTGTAAACAATCATTTCCGAGTGTTGTTTGATGATAATCGTAATGACAAGACTGACATTTCCTATCTAATCCAAGATAGGTCTTTTTAGATTTGAATTTTTTATTGAGAATATTTTTTTCTTGATGACAATCATTACAACTTGCGGATTTATGCTTGCCTATAAGTGGATATCCGGTTTTTGCATGGTCAAAATTCTTAGTGTCGAATCGGATTATCTCAAAATTTCTTCCGTGATGTTCGCTGTGACAATCCCAACATTCCTTTTTTGTAACCTCATCAGATGAATGATAACCTCTTTTCTGATTAATTAATTCTTTTATTTCAGAATGACAATTCAAACATTTTTTTGAATCGACTTTTTGCCCAAGCTCATGGCATTTAGTACAATTACTCATTCCTTCTAAATTTGAGTGTACTCTTGACAATTCACCCGGAGATATTTGTGAGTAAATATTTGGATTATCAAATATGAATAGAAATAAAATTCCAAAAAGAATAGGATTTAATTCTTTGAGTTTGATAGTAATGGCTCTCCGAATTTTTTAGTTATTGAAATTCCTACACTCTCCAAGAATTTTGTCGGGAGTTCACCCCCTGCAAATATGAAAACTAAATCATTCTCTATTTCCTCTACTGACTTATCTTTATCATATTTAAGGAGTATTGATTTCTCTTTTATTTCAACAACATTAGAATTAAAAACTACTTTGATTCTGGATGAATCGACTGCCTCATTAATTCTTTGGACATTCATCGGCTTCAATCGAGAAAAAGTTTCATTTCTATATGATACTGTGACTTCGTTTTTATTCTGTGCTAATAATAATGCAGACTCAACAGCAGAGTCACCACCCCCAACGACAACTATTTTTGAATTTCGAATTAATTCTGGTTCAAGTAATCGATAAAATACTTTTTCTTTCTCCTCACCCGTAACACCCAACTTGCGTGGTGAGCCCCTTCTTCCAATCGCAATTAAAATTGACTTTGATTCGTATTTCCCTTTGTTAGTCTCAACAAAAAAGGAAGATTTTTCTTTGTTAATCGATATAACTTTTTCTAGCTGATTAATTGTAATATTATTTTTCTTGATAATTGAATTCCAAAGCTCAATTAACTCACTTTTTGATGTTTCGAATAATTTAACTTTGCCGTGTAATGGTAAATCCATTGGTGATGTCATTACTATTTTCTGTCGTGGAAAATTTGCAACTGTTCCTCCAATGGTGTCTTGTTCAAATATCAAGAAATTCAAATTATTTTTTTTTGCTTCAAGCGCCGATGAAATTCCTGCGGGACCTGCACCTACAATAATCAAATCATGAATAGAATTTTCTTCACGAGTTAATTTCTCAACGATATATTTAACTGCTTGCTTACCCTGCTCAACAGCATTTTTTATCAAACCCATTCCGCCTATTTCCCCGGCGACAAAAACCATTGGAATATTAGTTTCAAAATTGCTATTAACGTGTGGAAGTTCAACTCCCCTCTTTTCTGTCCCGATACATAATGTTATTGCTTGCACCGGACATGCATTAAAACATGCCCCATGTCCTACACATCTTGAAGCATTAATTACAGAGGCTTTCCCATTTTTTAATCCGAGAATATCCTTCTCCGGGCATGCAGAAACACAAGCCCCGCTCCCTATACATGTATCTAAATTTATAACAGGATGCAATGAGACAGGTTCGTACAACCCATCTTCTTTTGCTTTTGAAATTTTTTCTTCGGTTAGTTTCGTACTTATATTTTTTCTTCGAGTGTAAAAATAAAATACTAGACTACTAATTATAATCAGTATTGAGTACGAAATTAAATTTTCAAGAAAGACTTCCATTATTGGAATTATAATCTTTCGATTGAAGATTTAGCTAATTCGGCAGTTGGTGTTCCGGGAAATTTTGTAATTATATCCTCCCAAAGTTGTTTAGCTTTATTCTTATCCCCTTTAGCTGCTTCTATAGCTCCAAGGTTATATAAAGCTTGATCATTATTTTTTTCGAAAGATAAAATTTGTCTGGTGTAATCTTCAGCTTTTTTTAATTCACCACCATTAAATGCAATAATTGAAAGATTAAACAGCACATCCGAACGTTTTGGATTCACCTTTAATATTTTCTCATAATATTGAATAGCATCTTTTGCCTTATGACTTTCAGTTAGTAAATCAGCATATTCTCTCATTGATAAAGTATCGTTTGGATTTGATTCTACTTTATTCTTGAGCGATTCTAGTTGCTGTTTAAAGCTTTCATTGACATTGGCTCCTGAAGGTGAATTGGGATTCCCCATGCCTTTATGAACATCGTCATTCGGGATTTGTTTTTCAGTTAATTCATTCAGGGGAGTAGATGCTTTATCTTTTTCAAATTGAGTAACCAAGACAATTCCTACTACTAAAATGACCAAAAAAGCCGGATAAAATAATTTCGCTGAAAATTTCATTTAAACCTCCTTAAAAAATCCATTTATAACCAAATACTAATGTAACAGAGATATGAATAATCATTATGAGAAACATGATAATTGCAAATGGAAGATGAAAAATATGCCAATAACCAAATAATTTTTTCATCGTTGATAAAATACTAATCCTTCTCTCCAAGATTAATTTATTTTTTAACAAACCACTTAAAATTTTAGCTTCGGATTTATTAATCGCTCTCTCAATACTAATTTTTTTTCTAATATTTTTCAAATAGTTTCTGAGAAAGAAGAAATCTTTAATTATTAAAATCATGCTATTTGAAATAGTAACAGATTTAAATTTTCGTTCCGACGATAATATATCCAAATCATTTAAAAATAGTGGTGGCAAATTCAACTCAATCAATTTTTTATTATAATCGGCTTCAAGTTGATTAAGATTTGCTTCCTCTCCATTCATAGTTCTCGGAATTTGAATATATATAAACCGACCGATAACTCCGCTAATAACAACTGCAATCATCGACCAAAAGCTAATCGCTACAATCCCACCAAACTTGAAAGCGGTATGAAACAGAATTAATAGGGGTCCGACAGAGCATAAAAAAATATGAAACTCCAACCAGTGTTTCAAATACCCGATTCGAGAAAGAAATTTAAATCTCTTTCTAGACATATAAATTACAACACCCGAAATCATCATTATTGAACCGATGATTCCAAGTCCGTGTCCTATTATTCCGCTCGGTTTTAATAAATTGTGCTCATCTGAGAAGGGTCTTACTTCCATCGAAAGTCTATAATAATCAAAACCATTATAGAGTAAGAAGATAAAAGAAGAGAAACCAACTACGACAAAACTACCTATGTATAATCGATGAAGATTTTTATTCATAGGTTAAATAGTAAGTTTTTTTGTTTGAAAATCCAATAGCTAATTTTGAAAGGAAAAGCATCGGAATTACCGATGCTTTAAGGGGTCAATCTTTATTCGAAAACTACTTCGTATAGAGTATTATATTTTGTAGTACTTGGAACTTTTAAGTCTTCAATTTTAGAAATCAAAATTTGCATCCTTTCATTTTCACCATCATCATAATTATCATATGTTTCTTTTGAAGAAAAGACATACACTTCCTCAAAATTATTTGCCTTTCCTTTTATTTCATAAACTGAATAACTGAGTAATCCATCTACTTTAAGAAAGGTTCTTAATTCTTTTATTGCAATCAAAAATTCATCTCTTTTTGTACTATCAATCTCATATTGAACAGAAAATTTCACTTTACCCATTTTTTCTCCGAATATATTTTTATTTTGTATTTAAAACTCAAATGTCCCTATAAAATTTACTTTTGCCGGTCCGGTTAATGAAATATTTTTAAACGCATCATTCTCTCTTGAAAATTCAACTAACAATGTATCACCCATTATTGTTTCTAATACGACTGGTGTAACATAACCATACAATTTATTAGCTACAATTGCTGCAGCGACTGAGCCGGTGCCACATGCAAGAGTTTCATTCTCAACACCTCTTTCATAAGTCCTAATTTTAAGTTTGTCACCATATAATTCAATAAAATTAACATTAACACCATCCGGATGAAAATCCTTGGAATATCTGATTTCACGTCCTATGTCAAGAACATCCAAATCACTCAAGTTTTTGTAACTCAAATTTGGATTATTACCCTCTTTAAGAATATCAGTAATTAGAATTACAATATGCGGCGAACCGGTATCAACAAATGAAGCATTTATCAATTGATTATGCGCTTTAATTTTGAAATTATACTTCTCCTTGCTCGGTTGATTCAAGTAAAAAGTTACCTCATCAGAATCCTGAATTTTTCCGTTGTATACAGTGGTATTACAAATGAAAGAAGTTTCATTACCAAGAAATTTCTCTTTTAATGAAGCAAACTTAATTGCACATCTTGCACCATTACCGCATAAAGAACCCAATGAACCATCAGAATTAAAATATTCCATCACAAAATCTTTTCCATCATCAGTACGAATAGAAATTACACCATCAGCACCTATTCCGTATTGTCTTGAACAAATCTTTTTCACAAATTCAGTTGAGATTCTTAACCCGGGATTTTCATCAAGATCAAACATGATGAAATCATTGCCGGCACCATTCATTTTTGTAAAAGTATATTTTTCCATTGCTTTAATTTAGTTTTAAATGCCATCGATATCAATATAAATAATTGTATAACAATATTTGATTAATAAATTATCGAAATCGAATGGGAATAAAAGAAATCCTAATTCCAATATTTCATTTTTATCATCTTCTGAAAAATCGAGTAATCAGAAATTTTCTTGTTTTATCATTTCACACTTTCACAATTAAATGAGTTGTATAAAATAAAAAAAGCTGTCAATTTAATTAACTTAAAAAGACAGCTTAACCAAGTGACCCCAAGGGGATTCGAACCCCTATTACCGCCGTGAAAGGGCGAGGTCCTGACCATTAGACGATGGGGCCAATTCTTAAATTTCTATATTTGCAATCGGAGTTGCAGTTGAACGCATGGAGTGAACTTTGTTTTTAACTTCGAGTGCTAATTTTTCTTTAACAGCCGCTTCAAATTCATCTCTGAATCTGGTAACCATAAATTTTACAGGCCAAGCAGCGGCTTCACCAAGAGCGCAAACTGTATTTCCTTCGATATTGTTTGCTACACTCACAAGTAAATCTATATCTCTTGATGCCCCTTTGCCGTCAACTATTCGATTAAGCAATTTTAACATCCAGCCGGTCCCTTCTCGGCAGGGAGTGCATTGTCCACAGCTTTCATGATGATAAAATTTGGCAATTCGGGCAAGAACTTTAACTAAATCGGTATCCTCATCCATTACCATGATTCCACCGGTTCCAATTGCCGAACCTGCTGCGCGTAGCGATTCAGCATCCATTTTTATTCCTTCAAGAGCATCTCCTCTCAGAGGAGGCATGGATGAGCCCCCCGGAATTACACATTTAATTTTCTTATCTCCCGGAACGCCTCCCGCAAACTTATAGATAATGTCAGTCAACAAAGTACCTGTTGGCAATTCATAAACACCAGGTTTATTCACATGACCACTCACCCCAAACAACAGAGTTCCCGGATGTTTAGGTTCACCGATTGACGAAAACCATTCCCATCCTTTGTTTATTATTGGAGGAACATTAGTGAGAGTTTCAACATTATTTATTGTAGTAGGATTGCCCCATAGACCATTCTGTGCGGGAAAAGGTGGCTTAACGCGAGGATACCCTCTTTTCCCTTCTATAGAATTCATTAAAGATGATTCTTCACCACAAATATAAGCACCGGCACCCTTATGAATATATAAGTCACAAGAGAAATCCGTCCTGAATTTTCCTTCATACCTTCACCAAGGAAACCATGAGAATAAGCATCATCAATCGCAGATTGCATCAGCTTAATCCACTTATGATATTCTCCACGAATGTAGAGGTAAGCTTTCTTAGCTTGAATAGCATAGCAAGTAATGAGCACACCTTCAATAAGTTGGTGGGGATTAAATTCAAATATTTGTCTATCTTTGAATGAACCCGGTTCACTTTCATCACCGTTGATACAGAGGTATTTAGGTTTATCTGTAGTTTTGGGCATGAAGCTCCACTTTAATCCGGCAGAAAATGCTGCTCCGCCTCTTCCTCGAAGCCCGGATTTCTTTACTTGATCAATTATATCATCAGGGGATTGGGTTAATGCTTTCCGTATAGCTGTATATCCACTATTATTAAGATATACCTCAATTTGATGAAGATTTTCTATTTCCGGTAAAACTATTTTTTCCATTTAATACTTTTTTAGCTAAGTGAATCTAAAATTTGTAATGCTTTTTCTTTTGACAGATTTTCAAAATAATCCTCATTGACCGCAATCATTGGGGCTGTTCCACAAGAACCCATACACTCAACTTCCTCTAATGAAAATCTTGAATCTTCTGAAACTCCCCCATTTTCGAGTCCCAATTTCTCACGTACACTGTTATAAATTTCATAACCACCACGAAGCATACAAGAAACATTGGTACAAACCTGAATATGGTGCTTGCCCATAGGTTTTTTATAGAACATTGTGTAAAATGTTACGACACCAAGAACATCTTCTTCGTCCATTTCCAATATCGAAGCAATTTCTTTCATAACTTCAACTGAAATCCAACCGTTCTGTTCCTGTGCCAAATAAAGAAGTGGCATAACAGCAGGCTGTTTAACAGGATATTTTTCTAATATTTTTTCGATTTTTTGAAGATTGTCTTCTGTAAATTTGAATTCCATAGTTCTCTTTTATTAGAATTAATTATTTATCTGCTTCACCCATCACAGGATCAATACTACCAATTATTGCAACGACATCAGAAACCATATAGCCTTTTGTCATATGGGGAATTGACTGAATATTGACAAACGAAGGTGATCGAATTTTCAATTTCCACGGATGACCTTCACCCTTACTAACAATATAAAAACCTAATTCACCTTTTGGGTTTTCGACCGCTTGATAGATATCACCAACAGGTGGATTTATACCAAAATTAACTAACATAAAATCGTGGATAAGCTCCTCCATCTTTGTATAAATCTCAGTTTTTCGTGGAAGTACCTTTTTAGGATTATTAGCCATAATTTCACCTGAAGGGAGCTTGTCTAATACTTGAGTCACAATTTTCGCACTCTCTCTAATTTCATCCATCCTCACAAAATATCTCGCTAAACAATCGCCTTCATAATAAACAGGTACTTTAAATTCTACCTCATTATAATATAAATATGAAGCATCTCTTCTTAAATCAAAATCAACACCGCTTCCTCTCAAACTTGGGCCTGTCAAACCAAAATCAATAGCATCATCATATGAAATTACGCCGATATCTTCAAGTCTCTCAATAAATATTCTATTACTGTTAAGAAGTCGTTCAACTTCTTCAAGACTCTTTTCTAATTCATCAATAAACTTTTGAATTTCAATAATTGTTGATTTTTGAAGATCTTGAGCCACACCACCTATTCGGGTATAACTTGTTGTAAATCTTGCACCACAAATAACATCATACATATCAAGAACTTTTTCACGCTCGCGCAATGTCCATAGGAATACAGTCAAAGCCCCCACATCCATTGCCAGTGCACCAACAGCTACAAGGTGTGAAGCGATTCTTGAAAGTTCACACATCATCATTCTTATGTATTGAGCTCTTTTAGGGACTTCAATTCCGGCTAATTTTTCTACTGCGAGGGCATATGCAACGTTGTTTGCAGGAGGGGAGAGATAATCCAACCTATCAGTGTGTGGAATAAAATCCAGATAACCCATATTTTCTGCCATCTTCTCGTAACCACGATGCAAGTATCCGAGTTCAGGCACACAAGCGATTACTGTTTCGCCGTCAAGTCGAAGAAGAAGCCTTAATACTCCATGAGTTGCAGGATGTTGAGGACCCATGTTCAGAATCATTTCATTGTCCAAAGCATCTTCAACAGTAAAAGTTGTATCAGCTCCGAGTAATGCTTGAACTATTTTTGGGTGAACGTCGTTTTTAGTTAATTTTTCCATATACTCAAAATTTATTTTTTTGGAAGCGGCAATGAACCGGGAATACCCATCACCGGAAATTCTTTTCGAAGAGGATGATACTCAAACTCTTCCGGCATATACATTCTCCTCAAATCAGGATGGTTTAGGAAATTGATGCCATACATATCATAGACTTCACGTTCTTGCCAATTAGCAGTCCGCCAAATTGATGAGACACTTTCTATTGAGGTAGTTGAATCATCAACATCAGTTTTAAGGCGAAGTCTAAATTTATTCTTTAGTGAAAAAAGATGATAAACCATAGTAAATCTATTTGTTCTGGAAGCCCAATCTATCGCAGTGATATCCTCACACAATAGAAATTTAAGTTGGTCATTATTTTTCAAAAATTCACAAATCATTAAAAGATTGTCAGGTGAAAATTTGATGCAAAAATCACCCCTAAAATCAGTTGTCTCTAACTTCATTTCGGGAAATTGTGAATTGAGTTGCTGAATAACTTTTTCTTTGAAATCCATAATTAATATTGTTTCGTAAAATCAGGTTGTGGTAAATCTTGAAAATCTCTTGCTTTAGTTCGACCAATTTTTTCTTGAACTTGCATTAACGCATTAAGTAAATTATCTGGTCTCGGTGGACATCCGGCTAAATAGACATCGACCGGTAAAAACTGGTCAATACCCTGAACCACTGAGTATGAACGATACATTCCACCTGAGGAAGTACACGCACCCATTGCAATAACCCATTTAGGATCAGGCATCTGGTCATAAATTTTCTTTACTACGTGCGACATTTTATAAGTTACAGTTCCGGCAACAATCATTAAATCTGATTGACGCGGAGTAAATCTCATAACCTCGGAACCAAATCTTGCGATGTCATACTTGGGGTCACCAACTGCCATCATCTCAATAGCACAGCATGAAATACCCATCGGCATAGGCCAAACCGAGCTTTTACGCGCCCAAGAAATAATTGCATCGATTGTTGTAGTAAAAAAGCCGTCTTGTTGAAGTTTAGCTTCTAATCCCATTCAAATCCTCCCTTCTTATATGCATAAAGGAATCCTAGTTCAAACACGACTAAAAAGATAAACATCGAAACGAAGACAGAAATTCCAAATTCTCCGAAAAGATTTTTAAATTGAACTGCCCACGGGTAAACAAAAATTACTTCTATATCGAAAACAATAAAAAGCATTGCAACTAAGTAATATTTTACCGAAACTCGTTCGTGAGTAGTACCAATGGGTTTTACACCACTTTCATACGTGGAAAGTTTTTCTGGGTTTGGTCGTTGTGGACCAAATAATTTGGACGAAAATACTGCTCCCAGAGCAAATATCACTGCAAATCCGAGAACTAGTAAAATTGGGATGTATGATTCTAACATGTCAATCTATAAAAATTTTAGCTTCAAAAATATCACAAATCTGTTTGAATGTCAATTTAAACAAAAAATGCTTTCGCATTTCGAACTGAGTTAAAACAAATTTTTTTTTAATTGGTTCTACTCCCTTTTTCACTATTTTTCAATTAATAAATTGAGAAAGTATATGAAGATAAAATTTATTGGTGCTGCACAAACTGTTACAGGCTCAATGCATTATATTGAAGCTGCAGGGAAAAAATTTATTTTGGACTGTGGATTAATTCAGGGTAAACGAAAAGAATCTTTTGAGCTTAACAAAAAGTTCGATCAATTCGCCCCTTCAGAACTTGATTTTGTTATCTTATCACATGCCCACATTGATCATGCAGGTAATCTTCCCAACCTCGTTAAACATGGCTTTAATGGAAATATTTACTGCACTTTTGCCACCCGTGATTTAGCTTCTCTAATGTTAACAGATAGTGCTCACATTCAAGAAAAAGATGTTGAATTTGTTAACAAAAGAAGGAGAAAGCAAGGGAAAAATCTCTTTGAACCACTCTACACACAAAATGATGTCGACAAGACAATTCCGCTTTTTGTTGGATTAAATTATCACCGTGAATTCGAAATTACTCAAGATATTTCAATAATTTTTTTTGATGCCGGACATATTCTAGGCTCAGCGATAACTTATCTCCGAATAAAAGAAGAGGGTAGAATAATTGATTTTGGTTTCAGTGGGGATATCGGACGACCGAATTTACCCATCTTACGCGACCCTGAAAAAATTCCAAATGTCGATTATTTTATTTGTGAAAGTACTTATGGCGGAAGATTTCATGATAACTTCGATATGACCCAATCAAAAATGATTGAGGTTTTGCAGAGAGCTGAACAAAGAAAAGCTAAAATAATTGTCCCCTCCTTTAGTGTTGGTAGAACTCAAGAATTAGTGATAGTTCTTAACAAAATCTTCGAACAAAAGCTTGTTAAGAAATTTCCCATTTTTGTTGATAGTCCACTTTCTGTTAGTGCGACAGGTGTTTTCAGAATGCATCCTGAATGTTTTGATTTAGAAACTTCTCAGTTTCTTCTTGAGAACAAAGATCCTTTTGGATTTGACAATCTCACATACATTACTGATGTAGAAGAATCGAAAAAGTTGAATGAATTAAGTGGTCCTTGTATGATAATCTCCTCATCCGGTATGGCAGAAGCCGGAAGAATTCTGCATCATCTTGCTAATAACATCCAAAATCCGAATAACATCATCCTGATTGTTGGATATTCTGCCGAACATACTCTCGGGAGAAAAATTGTTGAAAGAGAACCTGTGGTTAAAATCTTTGGTGAAGAATATAATCTTAATGCCGAAGTTGTAGTTTTCAACTCTTTGAGTGCACATGCAGACAGTAATGAGTTGCTTCAGTATTGCAATAATTTTGACAAGAGTAAATTACAAAAGATATTTTTAGTCCATGGTGATTTAGACCAGCAGCAAAAATTTAAATCACGTTTAGAGGAGAATGGATTCTTGAATATCATAATTCCTACTCGTGCTGATGAATTTCAGATTTAGCTAAAACTATGGGTCACCGTATAAAATATGTATCTATTTTATTAATACTTGTGAAATTTAGTTTATGCGAATTAACAATCGCTCAAACTAATGATAGTTTACTTCTCATTTCTCCAATTAACGATGTTAACTTCTACTCCCAGAAATTTAACAAACAGTTAAATATTTTTAACTTAAATTCATCCGTCCGCTATCAATTACAAAATAACAATTTTCAAGTGAAGATAAGAGAAGATTTTTTATCCACATTTATAAAGAGCAGTGACAAGAGCACTCGAGATGAAAATCAATTTTTGTTGTCCGGAAGTCTTAATCTTTCGCCAATTTTTTCAACAGGGATTTTAGCACAAAGCAGCATTTTATCAGACTCACGAAAAATTGAGATAAACTCTGCTTCATCAAATAATTTGGTTGGATTTGTGCAGATTTTCCCCTCTGATCAAATCTCAATATCTCCATATTTTGGAATCGAAGTTAATAGACAAATCGGGGAAATTGATGAAGGTAATATTTATGGTGTTGAAGGAGTAATAAAAAAATTTGCTCTCTCAGATATCGAAGTTTCATCTTCACTTCGTTTTCGGAATGAAGACATTTTACCGAGGAGAAACAGAGTTCACGATTTGAGGTTTCAACTAGTCAACACTTTTGATAGTAACATCAATAATACTTTACAATTTGGATACATCAAAAACTCTAGAGATTTTTATCAGTTTGCAGATACATCCCTTCAACAGATATTTTCTATAAAGAACAACATCCAAAATCGCTCTGAAACTTCTTATCACTTGACTAACTATTTTAATTTCTCAAACATATTTTCTGATTTATCATTCTCATCATTAATCTCTGTTAATTGGAGAACGATTGATAGGAATACAAAGTATAAGAACTTGAGCATGCCTTCTAATTCCCTTTTTGATACGAAAATTGAAGAACTTAAATTTGAAAGTGAAAATACCTTTAACTACTCAACACAAATCACTCAATCAAGTATCAGATTTATCTATAGCCAAAGAGACGAACAACATAAGACAAAAAACATTAGTGGAATAAATCCTATATTTTTCGAACAACGTTCAAAAAATGAAAGTCAGAAAAATAACGTAGCTCAGAGATTTTCTATCGCAATCGTTTCGGATATTAGTATCTCGAAGAGAGATTTAATAAACATAAATATAGTTCAAAATAAATTACAGTACGATACCCCAAGTGATGATAATTTTGATGACAGAGATGAATTGTTTACTATTCTTAGAATTAAATATAACCGTATTATTAATCCCTTCTTAGATGTGTTTTTGGGAGTTGAGGGTAATTTAAATCGACTCGTTTATATTTTTTCCGAAAGAAGTTCCAACAACAGCATTAATCGCGTTCTCAAACTTAATTCGGGCACAAGATATCAAACCAAGGCAATTAAGAGTATTAATAGCTTTGAAGTTCTTGCCAATTATACGGTATATGATTTCGAAGATATCAATCCAAATTATAAAAGCTATACATTTAGGCAGTTTCTTTTTTCTGATTCAACAATAATTAGATTAAGCTCTAACTTATTTTTTGATTTAAATGGTTATATACGACTCTCAGAACAAGGAGATTTAAATTGGAATGATTTTTCAATGAAACCGTCTCGTGAATTAGTAGAAACATTTTTTCATCCGAAACTAATAACGTATTTCAACAAAATTAAATTTGGATTAGGCTATCGCAAATTTTCGCTCAAAACTTTTTTGTACAAAAAAGAAATTAAATCTGAAGAGGCATACTATTCAAGCTCAGGACCTTCTGCTGAAATAGAATATAATTTAATTTCTAAAATTACTTTGCATCTGGAAAGTTGGTTGGAATCTATTAAGTCAGGCCATAATAAAACACAAGATATTGTAACTGTTAATTTTAATCTTCATTGGAATTTTTAGTTTTATAGTTATATATTTTTATTATTTTACGAGAAAAAAAAAGAGGAATTTTGCTAGACAAGAAATACTATCTTGAAATTGAGAGTGACTCAAATAATCTTATCACAGTGGAGGAGTTTATTAATTACGTCGCATCTGATGTAAATTTGGATCCCGAAAAACTACCGGGATTATTGATTGCTATTACTGAAGCTACTACCAATGCTATCATTCATGCTAACAAAAAAGATGTTACCAAAAAGGTTGTTCTTGATATTCAATTACAAAATTCACAACTAATTATTAAAGTTATTGACCAAGGTCAAGGCTTTGACCCAACAAAAATTCCTGACCCTACCGAACCCGAAAATCTATTAAAAGATTCCGGAAGAGGACTCTATTTAATGCGCGTTTTCGCTGATGAGTTGAAGTACAATATTACTCCAAACGGAACAGAGACCATACTTATCCTTAATCTCCCCTAAACTCATTTTCTTTTATTTCCGCTGATTGTTATAATTTTAAATATTCATATATTTAACATCAAAATTGTTATTCATAAAAATTTATTTTAGGGAGATAGAAATGAGTAGAAAGAAAATTTCTTTAATCGGTGGTGGGCAAATTGGTGGAGTTTTAGCTCAACTTATAGCTCAAAGAGAACTTGCTGATGTCGTTTTATTTGATATTGTTCCGGATTTACCACAAGGAAAAATTCTCGATTTAGCTGAAGCATCACGAATTGATAACTTTGATGGAAAACTTAGCGGCACCAATAATTATGAAGATATAAGCGGTTCCGATATTGTTATCATTACTGCAGGATTACCCAGAAAACCGGGTATGAGTCGTGATGACTTATTGGTAACAAATGCAAACATAATGAAATCGGTTGCTGAAAATGTTTCAAAATACGCTCCCAATTCCATTGTAATTGTTATTTCAAATCCACTTGATGCAATGGTAACTCTATTCCAGAAAATCTCCGGATTTCCAAATCATCGAGTTTTTGGACAGGCCGGTGTTTTGGATTCATCTCGATTTGCAACATTTATTGCTTGGGAACTTGGTGTTTCAGTAAAAGATATTAATGCGCTTGTACTTGGCGGTCATGGAGATACTATGGTTCCGCTCATACGTTATGCAAACGTAAATGGAATTCCGGTAATGGAGATGTTGGAAAGAAAATATAATGACAAACAAAAAGCTGAAGAAGTTATGACCGCAATGGTAGAACGCACAAAAATGGCTGGTGGTGAAGTTGTAAAACTCTTAAAAACAGGTTCAGCATTTTACTCACCTGCATCCGCTGCAATTTCTATGGCTGAATCTATCTTAAAAGATGAAAAAAGAGTTCTACCGGTTTGTGCATATTTAAATGGTGAGTTTGGAGTTAATGGCTATTATGTTGGAGTACCGGCAATTCTCGGTTCAAATGGAATAGAAAAAATTGTTGAATTATCACTTAATGAAACCGAACAAGGATTAATGAATAATTCCGTTAAGGCTGTTAAAGAATTGGTAGAAGATATGACAAGACTCGGTTTTTAGTTCTGATTTAAAACAAAAAATCCTCCGCATGGAGGATTTTTTGTTTGTAGTAATTTCTGGTGTTTTAGTTAACTGGATAAACACTTATATACTGTCTATTTCCTCTTTTAACTTCAAATTTTACAACCCCATCAGAAACTGCGAAAAGTGTGTCATCACCCCCGCGTTTTACATTTTCGCCCGGATGAAATTTTGTACCACGTTGACGAACTAGAATCATTCCTGAAGTAACTTGCTCGCCGCCAAATCTTTTAACACCAAGTCTCTGGGCATTACTATCGCGACCGTTTCTTGTAGATCCTTGACCTTTCTTATGAGCCATAATTTATCTCCTAAGATTTAAGCTATTTTAATAATTTCAATTCTTGACAAATGTTGTCTGTGGGTATTAAATTTTTCATACCCGGTTCTTCTTTTCTTTTTGAAAACACTTACTTTTTTATCTTTTAAGTGTTCTAAGACTTTTGCATACACTTTTGCACCATCAACGTATGGAGCGCCAACTTTAGTACCTGAATCATCAGAAAGTAATAAAACAGAATCAAAGACTACTTCGCTCTCAACATCTGAAGCTAAGCGAGGAACATAGTGCTTTTCTTTCTCTGTCACTTTGAATTGTTGGCCTGCTATATCAACTACAGCAAACATAGTTATACCTCACATATTCTAAAAATAGACCACAAAGGTAATGAATATTCAATTATAAGTCAATTATTTTCTAAATAAATCTATTTCTTTAAATGAAAAGAAAATTCTGAACCAGCACCGAGTTGACTCGTCACTTTTACTTGTGAAGCATGGGCTTCAATTATATGCTTAACAATCGCCAACCCAAGCCCCGTACCTCCTATGTCTCGAGAACGAGCCTTGTCAACTCTATAAAATCGTTCAAAAATCCGAGTTAAATCTTCTTCTGAAAGCCCTATTCCTGTATCGCGGACTGAGATTCTGCCAAAATTTTTCTCTTCAACAACTGAAACTTCAACAAAACCATTTTCAGTGTATTTAATTGCGTTCTGGATTAAATTGCCTACAGCTTGCCTAAGTTTATTTTTATCGCCATATAATTTAATGTTTTTCTGACATGGAGAGAATATCAATTTTAAATTCTTACTTTGCGCTATCTGTTCATATTCAGAAGTTAAAGAATCCAAGAGTTCATTAATTTCGAAATATCGAAAACTCAACCTCATCTCCCCTGTTTCTATCATAGAAATGTCTATTAAATCACTTAATAAGTTGTTCAAGTTTTGAGTATGAGCGTTAGCCTTTTCAAGGAAAGAAGTATTTACTTCGTGATCATTTAATGCTCCGTTAAGTAAGGTTTCCAAGTAGCCTTGAATTGCAAATATGGGAGTTCGTAATTCATGTGATACATTAGCTAGAAACTCGCTTCGCATTCTCTCAAGTTTTTTCAAGTAATCGATATCTTCTCTATTTTTTTTATGCATCAACTTAATTTCAGTTTCAAGATTTTTTAATGATTGCGGCAATTTTATTTCACTCTGATCACTTATTTCTTTATTTGTAATTCTCTTGATAAGAGTTATTACTTTCCCCAACTCTTTATCTCTCTTGTAAATTAGAAAAAGTAGAAATAGAATCGATTCAATAATAACCAGAATAAAAAAAGCAGTAAGTGTAAAAGAATCTCTGAGAGCTGAATATACTATTACTGAAAGAAGAA
Source organism: Ignavibacteriaceae bacterium (assembly GCA_019638025.1). Lineage (GTDB taxonomy): Bacteria > Bacteroidota > Ignavibacteria > Ignavibacteriales > Ignavibacteriaceae > JAGUXE01. The sequence continues at coordinate 920 of JAHBUO010000009.1, read as the reverse complement.
ACTGAAGTACGATTAATTCTATAAGAATTGGTAAGTTTGAAGTTAAACCTGAAATACGAGATTTAAAATTCCTTGAAGCGATATCCGACACCTTTAACTGTCTCAATTATATCAGAATGGTCACTCAACTTTTCACGGATTTTACGAATATGTACATCCACGGTTCTATCCACAACATATACATCTGTTCCCCAAACTTCTTTCAATAATATATCACGTCCAAATACTTTCCCGGGATTTGATGCTAAAAAGAATAGTAGTTCAAATTCTTTCTTAGGAAATACGATTTCATTAGAACCGATATTAACAACATATTTAATTTTATTGATGTTCAGCGGACCAATTGTGATATTTGTAATTTTAGCAGCAATAAATTCAGGTTCAATTTTCCGAAGATTTGATTTTACTCGTGCAATTAATTTCTTTGGTGAAATTGGTTTATGAATAAAATCATTCGCACCAAGTTCTAAGCCACGGACTTCATCTGATTCTGCTACTTTTGCGGTAAGAAAAATCACTGGAATATTCTCGAATTCTTTTAGTTGTCGAATTTTCCTACAGACTTCAAATCCATCAAGTTTTGGCATCATTACATCCAGAATAACCAAATTTGGATTTTCTTTCATTTTTGAAATGGCTTCTTCTCCATCATATGCAACAATTACTTCAAAACCTTCTTGATTAAGGTTATAAGAAAGAAATTCAACAATATCTTTCTCATCATCAACTAATAAAACTTTATATTTCATAATTATAAATTTATTTCGGCATCTTTAGCTGCTGATTTATACATATTCTCAATTATTTTCATTCGGGAGAGGGCATCGTGAGCTGTGGAATGAATTGGATTCAATCCCCGCACTGCTCCGATAAAATGTTTCAATTCATTCGAGTACGATTTTTTAAAAAGTGTTAAAGCG
>JAHBUO010000089.1 GCA_019638025.1 Ignavibacteriaceae bacterium | reverse complement strand
ATCATCTGTAGTTTCGAAATTAACTTTGCTATCAAACTCCGCACTATTTTTATAATTTCTGAAACCGGATGTATGATTTAATATTTGCCTAATTGTGAATGTCCAACTCTTCTTGGGAAATTGCGGAAGATACTTTCTGATATCTTCATCTAATTTTAATTTACCCTTTTCGACTAACTGCATTATAGCAACACCCGTGATTGCTTTTGAAACTGAGGCAACTCGGTAAGGAGTTTGTGGTGTAGCTGTTACAGACTGTTCAAGATTTGATAAACCGGAGCTGTTAATCCAGACAATCTTTCCGTTATTGGAAATACCTGCACTAATCGATGGAGCTCCAAAATATGAAACCCAATCTTTAAGAAATTTATTAAGTCTCTCATTCCCGTTTTGTGGAAATGAAATTGAAATGCTGAGGATTAAAAAAAGAAGTATTCTGATAGTCATGTATGTCAGCTTATTATAAAAAAGGCTGTTAAACATCAATCCTTTTTGAATAAATGTTTCAACAGCCAAAAAATTTGAGGAAGTTAAATTCTTTTTTCTAAAATGTTATCTATAATTTTATACTCTTTAGCATCTTCTGATGTCATATAATAGTCTCTTTCGCAGTTACTATATATCTCATCATAAGATTTACCGGTGTGTTCCGCTAGGATTTTGTAAAGAGTATCTCTTGTTTTAATCATTTCCTTAGCGTGGATTTCAATATCAGAAGTTTGACCTTGCAATCCGCCGACCCAAGGTTGATGAATCATAATTTTAGCATGAGGAAGAGCTGTTCTCTTATTAGCGGCACCTCCTGCTAATAAGACTGCACCCATACTAGCCGCCAACCCTACACATATAGTTGCAACGTCAGGTTTAATGTATTTCATAGTATCATAAATTGCTAAACCCGCTGAAACACTACCCCCCGGCGAATTAATATAAAGTTGAATATCTTTTTGAGAATCTTCAGCTTCTAAAAATATTAGCTGAGCAATTGTTAAGCTTGCAACATGATCATCTATTGCTGAACCAAGAAAAATAATTCTTTCTCTAAGTAAGCGGGAATATATGTCCATCCCACGTTCACCTCGACCTGTTTGCTCAATAACATAAGGGACAAGTTGATTATATATCTCTGGCTTCTTCATCTTATATACTCTTCATTTTCTTGTTATAATCATCCGGGTTAATTTTAACTATCTTGTTGTTCTCTTTAAGGTATCGATAAATTTCTTTTGAAAGGAGTTGTGACTTCATCTCATCAGATTTATAGTAGTTTAGGAGAACATCGGCAGTAAGACCTATTTTTTCTGCATTCTCTTTTGCAATTTCTTCAATTCTTTCATCTGACAAAGTTACATTTTCCAATTTAGTAATTTCGTCACGGAGCAGAATCCACTTCACCGAGTTTTCAGCTTTCATTCTATTAGATTCAATAAATTTTGCTTGTTCGGGAAGTCTTTTTTTCTCTTGCTTAGCACGTTCTGTTTCTTGTTTAAACATTTCTTGCAAATAATTGTCAACAAAATATTTTGGTACTGAAAATTTATTACTATCAAGAATCTTCTTTTCAAGTTGAATGTCGGTCATTTCATCAACAGTGGAGTTATAATAACTCTGAAGGTCTTTCAGAATATTAGATCTTAATTCTTCTTCAGTAGTAGATTTTTCCCTTGTAATTCTCTTTATGAACTCTTCGTTAAGTTCAGGAAGATTTACTTTTTCTATTGATTTAATAGTAGCTTCATAAGTATAAATATGATCGTCATGGTTTTCAGTTTGCTCCTCATGATTATGATGCGTATGGTCATGGAAAGAAAACTTAAATGTGTCATTAACTTTCTTATCCTTGGCTTGCTCAACTATCTCTTTATTTACTTGCTCGTTAAATAGTTGTATCTTAACTCCTTTTTGGAAAGCTCCATCAATTGGAGTCCCTTCATTGGACAATCTTTGTAAGTCAACTTCGATAATGAAATTATCATCCAAAACAACATCGGCAGGTTCGTTAGTTGCATTAGATAATCTAATACGCCGAATTTCTTGTTCAACTTCAACATCTGTTGCGATTAAATCTGGCACTTCAATTTCATTATCTTTATAATTTTTAACTTCAATTACAGGAAAAACTTCAAATCTAACTTTGAAAGAAAAATCTTCTCCGGGTTTAAAGTTCAAATCAACTAAAGCCGGTTCACCGATAAGATTAATATTTTGAGATTTTACATTTTCCCAGAATAATTTATTTGAAATTTTCTCAGCGGCATCATACTCAAGAGCATCACCATAGACTCTTTTTATGATATGCATAGGTGCTTTTCCTTTTCGGAAGCCGTCAATTTGAATTTTTTTAATTTGCTTTGAAATTTCTGCATCAAGTACTGGTTTAATTTCTTCGGCGGTATATGTAAAAGATATTTCTTTTTCTGATTCGGATAGGTTTGTGATTACTGATTCCAATTTTACCTCTTGCTAAAAATACGTTGTCTTGATATAAGTAAAGAACTGTGCGAAAGGGGGGACTCGAACCCCCACACCTTGCGATACTAGATCCTAAGTCTAGCGCGTCTGCCAATTCCGCCACTTTCGCAGTCAGAGTAACTCAAAAAATGAATTCCAAATATAACTGCTAACCAACTTTTTACCAAATAATTTATTAATCAGAAAAAATTAAAGTTTTTTTGAGTCTTACTCCAACGAAAGTGGAACGATTAAGATGTAAGAAAAAAATATTATCTTTTTGTTGAGAAATGACTAACTTTACAAAATAAATTTTAAGAGATAAAATTAGTTCCGGGGAACAGAATATTAAACTATTGTATTATTAACTTTATAGACCCCTACAGAGATTTCTATGATTTTGAGTTATATCTATACATCAAAAACAGGATTAAAACGGTCAGCTAACGAAGACTTTGCAAATGTTTTCGAAATGGAGGATGGTTTACTGTGTATTGTTTGCGACGGGTTAGGTGGAAATAATGCCGGCGATACTGCGTCTAAACTAGCTGTGGCAACAATTGAAGATTATTTTAGAAGTAATCCGCATGAAGAACATCTGACTAGACTTAGCAATGCTATCTTAAAAGCTAACGAGCAGATATATCGTGTTGGCCGTTCTGATTCACAATATAAAGGGATGGCAACAACTGTTGTTGTTCTTTTCATTCACGAAAATAAAGCTTGCTGGGGACACGTTGGAGATTCGAGAATTTACATTAGTAAACAAGATTCAATAGTTCAGCTGACTAAAGATCACTCGCTTGTTCAAAAGTTAGTTGACAACGGTTATATCTCTGAACGAGAAGCTGAAATTCATCCTCAACGAAATATCATAGTAAGAGCTTTAGGTGATAAACCCGAAGTTGTTGTTGATTTTGATTACTTCTTTCTTAATGAAGATGAACCTTGGAAATTTTTACTGTGTACTGACGGAGTGAGCGGAGTTCTTGAACGAGACGAACTTTATTCATTTCTAAGAAACGAAAATTTAAATGAAATTTCTCATCTTCTTTCAAAAGAAATTGAAGAAAGAGGAGCACCCGATAATTATACGTTTATTGTTGTAGCTAATAAGAATATTACACCAAATAATTAATGAAAAAATATGGTTGGCAGCGTACTAGATAATTACAAAATCGTCTCTGTTTTAGGTGAAGGGGGAATGGGAATTGTATATAAAGCCCTCGACTTAAAGTTGGAACGATTTGTCGCATTAAAAATTCTTAATTCATCATCGGTGAATAAAAGTCAATTCATTGAACGTTTTAAGAGAGAAGCCCGTAACCAAGCGAAACTTACTCACCCAAATATTGTTTCGGTATATGGTTTTACCGATGCTGAAGGGATTCTTGGAATTGTCATGGAGTATGTTGAAGGGGAAACTCTTGAAAAAATGATTTTAAGACAACAGCACCTCGATGTTAAAGAATCACTTATCATATTACAACAAATTCTAGCAGGTGTCGGATATGCACACCAAAAAGGATTCATTCATAGAGATATTAAACCTTCCAATGTAATTATTAATAGAGAGGGTGTAGTGAAGATAATGGATTTTGGAATTTCAAAATCTATTTTCGAGAAAGGTATTACAAAAACCGGGACTAAAATTGGGACAGTACTTTATATGAGTCCCGAACAAATAAGAGCTGAAGAACCAACACAACAGAGTGATATATATTCAATCGGGATAACATTTTATGAAATGTTGATTGGGAAAACCCCATTTGATCTAGAAACTGAATATGAAATTATGGAAGCTCATCTTAAAAAAACTGCAACAAGAGTCTCTTCAACTTACTCAGCTATTCCGCCGGAGGTTGATAAAATAATTGCGAAATCTCTTGAAAAGACAGTGTATAAACGATATAAGAGATGTGAAGAAGTTTTAGACGAAGTGAATTCTATTCTCTCAAAGTATAGTGAGGAGCAGCCGAGGAAAAAAGAGAGCAAAATTGTTGAACCTTCGGAGTCTTCTCATAAATTTAAGGCATTTTTATTCGGGGCTATTGCGCTAATCGTAATTACACTTGTTGGATATGGAGTTGTTACGGCAATCAATGAATATTGGCCTGACTTCAGTAAAAATATTTCCGAAGGGACTGATTCAACTGTAACTTATAAATCCAATCCATCTTACGTCTCTAAATCTAATTGGATTCCGTTACCAAAGCCGACACAAAGCAATCTTTCAGCGATTTTCTTTATCGATGAGGTCAACGGCTTTGCATCCGGTTCTGAAGGACTTGTAATTAAAACTACAGATGGCGGGCAATCATGGAGAAAGATTCCACAAAAAGATTCCATGAATTTTAATGATATAAAGTTTATAAGTTCTCTTAATGGATTTATAGCAGGTGAAAATGGAAATCTTCTCCGCACAATTGACGGTGGAGAAACATGGTTTAATATAAATCTGGAATCAACAGATACTTTCTTTAAAATATTTTTTATTAACAGCTATACTGGTTTTGTAGTTGGTACTAACGGGAAAATCTTAAAAACTAATGACGGTGGTAACTCCTGGCGACAAGTTAATTCTAATAGTCAGAGTTTGATATTCAGTATGTTTTTCCCAACAGAATCAATAGGTTATGCCGTCGGGTGGAATGGTACAATTCTAAAAACAACCGATATTGGAAATACCTGGAAACAACTTGAAACATTTACCGAGAATTATTTGCGAGATGTACACTTCTTAGATGCATATAGAGGATTCATTGCTGCCGGTGGTGGTTTAATATTTGAGACAACTGATGGTGGAAATAGCTGGAAGAAGCACGAAACTAAACTTGTTTCAGGGCTAAGTAGTATCAAATTTGTTAATGAGTTAATCGGATATGCAGTTTCAAATAAAGGTGAAATTTTGGAAACGAATGACGGAGGAAAGGTCTGGAATACTTCAAATAGCGGTAGTTACTATTCCTTATCTTCAATTTCGGTAACTCCTGCAAAGGATATTTTTGTTACAGGAGTAAATGGAACCATTCTTAAGTTAAAAAAATAGAACGGAAAAATTTTGGATAAGTTCATAATAACCGGCGGAAAAAAATTAGAAGGACGAGTTAGAGTAAGTGGCGCTAAGAATGCTTCTCTTGCACTTATGCCGGCAACACTTTTAGCCTCAGGAGTTTCTAAGTTGAATTTTACTCCTGCACTGAATGATGTTTACACAATGATAAAATTATTGAATCAGCTTGGAGTCGAAACAAATTTTAACGATGATTTCTTGCTTACTCTTGATACTAAAAATATAACTAGTCAAACCGCTCCTTATGAACACGTGAAAAAAATGAGAGCATCGGTTTATGTACTTGGACCCCTTCTTGCGAAATATGGTTTTGCTAAAGTATCACTCCCGGGGGGATGTGCTTGGGGACCTCGTCCGATAAATCTTCACATCGAAGGACTAAAAAAACTAGGCGCAGAAATTGAACTTGAACAGGGTTATATCATTGCTAAATCAGATAGACTCCATGGAGCAAAAATAAATTTCGATAAACCATCGGTTGGAGCCACCGGAAATATATTAATGGCTGCATGTTTGGCTAAAGGAACCACTGTAATTAACAACGCCGCAATGGAACCTGAAATTACAAATCTTGTTCAACTACTAATCAACATGGGGGCAAAGATAAACGGAATTAATACCTCGATTTTAGAAATTGAGGGAGTTGATACTTTGCAGCCGGCTGAGGTAAATACCATTCCCGACAGAATTGAAGCAGGAACTCTATTGGTTGCAGCTGCAATTACAAAGGGAAAAATAACTATTGAAGGAGGAATAGATAGTCATCTCTATTCGGTTCTTTCAAAACTTGAAGATACAAATGCAAAAATATTTATCTCGGAAAATGAAATTACGATTGATGCAACAGATATTGATATTCAAAGCGTTGATGTAACAACCGGAGTTTTTCCCGGATATCCTACAGATATGCAAGCACAATGGATTGCTTACATGTCAGCAGCAAAAGGAGTTAGTACTGTAACCGATACCGTTTATCTCGATAGATTTAGCCATGTTTCAGAGCTTACAAGACTTGGAGCCGAAATTACTGTTCAAGATAATAGTGCTATAATTAAGGGTGTTCCAAAGTTAAAGGGGGCAAAAGTAATGTCGACTGATTTAAGGGCGAGTGCATCTTTAGTATTAGCCGGACTCGCTGCTGAAGGGACGACTGAAGTTTTAAGAGTTTATCATTTAGATAGAGGTTATGAAAAACTCGAAAATAAACTAAAGCAACTTGGTGCTGAAATAGAGCGAGTTTCAACTTCAGAGTTTTAGTTAAGTACATATTAATATGAGTAGATTACTTCTAAGAAATTTTCTTTTTCATATTCTATTCACTTTACTCCTAATAATTAATATTATTCTTCTCTTCTTACCACTAACAGAATATGTCAGTTATGAATATTTCGCAATTAATGGTTTATTCATAACGATATTTGCAGGAATATTTTTCCTGGAGAAAAAAAATCTCACTTCTAACGCTATAAGAATCTTTGCCGAAACAAGATTTATTCTGTTATTGATTATACCGCTTAGTATAGCTTTAATTAAAGCTATAAGTGCTGGAATATGCTCAATTGAAGAAGCAATTTATTACTATTTAGTATTTACCGTACCGGCTCCAATAATCGGAATCGGTTTGGCATCGACAGCACTCATATTATTTGAGAGAAAGAAATATCTACTCTATTCGATAATTTTAATTGTCCTAGTTCTTTTACCCATTATCGATATCTACTTTTTACCGCAAGTATATTTTTACAATCCCTTAGTTACATACTTTCCCGGAACAATATATGATGAATCAATACCTATTACTTTTCGAATTGTTTTATATAAAATAATATTGGTGACACTTTCGATAACTATATTTTTTCTTCAATTGAAATTCACATGCAATAGATTTGAAAGAAGTACTAAGAATGCTATAAGAGTATTGATTTTACTGCTTCCGGTGTTAAGTTATTTGATTTTTCCGACACTTGGATTTATTACCACAAATAGAGAATTAGAGACTCAATTATCTCAAAAAGTTGAATCAAATAATATAATTTTTTACTGTGATGAATCGATAACAAAATCCGAACTCGTATACATTAAAAACCTTAGTGAAATATTTTATTCTGAACTCGAAGAATATTTTAAGCGGGGAGTAGAAGGAAAAATAAAATGTTACATTTTTAAGAATCGGGAGCAAAAGGGGGATTTGCTCGGGACTAAAAATGCAGATGTTGCAAAGCCATGGCTTAAACAAATTTTTATCACTCAAGGAAGTTATGAGTCAACTTTAAAGCATGAATTAGCACATATATTTGCGGGAGAGTTTGCCAATAATCTGTTAAGAGTAGACCCCAGGTTGAATTTCGCATTGATTGAGGGTATAGCAACTGCTGCAGATAGTGAATACGATGTTGCTTCTATTACTGATATTACTCACTCTGCGCTGAAGAGTGATTATTATATTAATCCCAAAAAACTTTTCTCAAATAAAGCTTTTTTTGTGAATGCATCTTCATCATCATATATATTTTCCGGTGCTTATATTGAGTATTTGGTTGATAAATATGGAATCTCATCAGTAATGAGATGGTATAATGGAGAAAATTATGAACTAATCTTCCCAAAAGAATTTCAAAAGGATGATAGCGATTTTAGAGAATATTTAAAGAAAAAAACGGAGACTGAATTATCAAATCATACTTTGAAATTCTTGTTCGGAAGAAGCTCAATTTTCACAAAAGAGTGCCCACGTTATGTTGCAAATAAAATTAATGAAGCCAATTCTTATATTGAAAATAATAATTATCATAAAGCATTGAATGTATTTGAAGAAATTAGTCACAAGACAAATTCGCCGTCAGTTTTAATGGGAAGGGTATCGATGCTAAACGAACTTGGATACATCGATTCCGCAAGAAGATTATTGACTTCTCAAATAGGAGAGTATTACTCGAGCGGAAGTTATTTTAATTTGCTGATGAAACTTGGCGATTTGCATTATCTTCAATCAGATACATTGAAAGCTGTATCGATTTATGATTCAATATTGAATTTTGATATATCAATTCCATACACTTTTTCAGCAAAACTTAGGCTTGAATTAGTTAGTCGAAAAAGTTTAAAGTTATTTTTGGAATTTAAAGGAGATTCAAAAATTAATCTCATACTCAAAGAGGCTGAAACAAAACTATCATTGCCAATTCTCTACGCTGTATTACTCTCGACGGAGATGAATTCCGAAAGGCGAAGCAAGATATTGGATGATGCTTATCGACTAATCATCGATGGAGCGAAGAGCTTTGATTCTTCAACTATTCGTGAAAAAGATTATCTTCTAATCAAATTGTGCAGATACTATTTTCTGAACGGTGATATTGAAAAGGGGAGAAACCTTTCCCGATTGATAAGCGATTCTTCATCAAACAATCGAATTACAAAAAAGAGATTTAACTTACTTTCGCATCTTCCATAATCCTGTTAATAAACATTTTGCTTTGTATATTGCAATATTAATTCACTTGTAAAAATTTATTCAGTATTAAAATGAATAATGACAGAATAAACTTAAAATTAACAAACATATTCCTCGGCATAATAACTGCATTTATAATAATGTTCGTATTGATAGAAATAAAATCTATCTTAATGCCGATAACATTTGCGATAATATTAACATTTCTATTCCATCCGGTGGTTGATTATGCACTCAAATATAAAATACCAAAAAGTATTTCAATAATCGTAATCTTGATGTTGGTAATGATTCTTTCATATTTATTCATATCAATCATAACCGCATCAATCAGTTCTATCACCATAAAAAGTTCATTTTATCTTGAGAGATTAACTCTTTTGATTCAGTCTATAATTGAGCCGTTAGATATCACAATGGATGAGTTATTGGCAATGCTTCAATTATCAAGAGAACAAAATATTGCCAATGAAATAATCGAAAAATTGTTCTCTACAGGAATTGTACAGCAGACCTTTGTTTCTGTATCTGCTTTTCTTGGTGATGTACTTATAGTAACAATCTTCTGGCTATTCATGATTTTCGGGAAGAGTAATTTTGATTTAAAATTACATAAAGTATTCGGTACCGGCGGAAGCGGGTTATTTGAAACTGTGAACAAAGTTAACAGTAGAATTCAGCAGTACATATTCATTAAAACAATAATCAGTTTGGTGACCGGATTTATAGCTTCAATTATATTAGCATTATTTGGGGTTGATTTTGCACTATTATTCGGTTTCTTGACGTTTGCACTAAATTACATTCCAAACGTTGGTTCAATGGTGGCTACAATATTTCCGGTAATAATTATTTTATTGCAATTCGGATTCGGTTTTTATTCGGTGTTAGTAATCTCTTTGTTGAGTATTAATCAGTTTATAATAGGAAATTTTATTGAACCACATTATTTGGGAAAACATTTAAACTTGAGTCCGGTGTTTGTATTAATCTCATTGATATTTTGGGGATGGATATGGGGAATAACCGGAATGTTTTTAGCTGTTCCGATTGCGGCTATATTAAAAATAGTATTCGGTAGCGTAGATTCACTTCGACCGTTCGCAATGCTAATGGGAAGCAACGAAGAAGAGTGAGTAATGGGTAAAAGAAGATCATTTAAAAAAGAATTAGAAAAGCTGAAATTCCTCGAGAGTGCTTCTACTCTGGCTGAAACACTCAATATAAAAGTCTATATAGTTGGAGGATATGTCCGCGATATAATCCTTGGAAGAGATAGAGATGAAATTGACTTTTTAGTAGTGGGGGATGGACCGTTATTCGCTTCAAAATTGGCGGAGAATCTCGGAGTTAAGCAGTTAAACATTTTTAAGAATTTCGGTACCGCACATTTCAAATTCGGAGAACTTGATTTAGAATTTGTAGGAGCAAGAAAGGAATCATACACCCCTTCATCAAGAAATCCGATTGTTACGACCGGCAGTTTTGAAGATGATATTTCACGCAGAGATTTTACTATTAATACACTTGCCGTTTCAATAAATGAAGATGATTTCGGTAAGGTTGTAGATAGATTCAAAGGTTATGAAGATTTATTATCGCGTGTAATAAAAACCCCGTTAGACCCAACAATTACATTTAATGATGATCCTCTTCGAATCATGAGAGGAATCAGGTTTGCCTCACAACTTGATTTTGAAATCGATGAAAAAACTCTTCAAGCCATGTCTGATATGCGAGAAAGATTAGCGATTATTGCTCAAGAGCGTATCACTGATGAACTATTCAAAATATTAGCTTCACCAAAACCTTCAATCGGATTAAAATATTTATACTCAACCGGAGTAATGAAGATAATATTTCCTGAGATTTCTAACCTTGCCGGAGTTGACCAAAGGAAAGATTATCATCACAAAGATGTCTTTTATCATACATGCGAAGTTGTTGATAATATAAGTGAAAATACCGATGATGTTTATTTACGATTTGCCGCATTAGTTCATGATATCGCCAAACCTCATACAAAAAGATTTGTAGAAGGAACCGGTTGGACTTTTCACGGACACGAAGATTTAGGGGCAAAACTGATGAAATCGATTTTCATAAAGCTGAAACTCCCGATGCATAAACTTGATTATGTGAGAACTCTCGTAAAACTCCACTTAAGACCGATTGCACTTGCAAAAGAAATAGTAACTGATTCAGCTATCAGAAGATTAATTGTTGAAGCAGGCGATTATCTTGAAGATTTAATTACACTTTGTCGAGCAGATATTACAAGCAAGAATCCGGATAAAGTTACTCGTTATCTAAAAAACTATGATAGAGTGATGGGGAGAGTATTAGAAGTTAAAGAAAAGGACAGATTAAGAGCATTCCAAAGCCCGGTAAGAGGAGAAGAAATAATGAGTATTCTTAATCTTAAACCATCAAAGATTGTCGGAATTATAAAAACATCGATAGAAGAGGCTATACTTGAAGGAATTATTCCGAATGAGTATGATGCATCTTTGGAATATATGATGACCAACTATAAAAAATGGATTGCTGACTTTAACTCTTCGAAAAAGTAAATTCAATACTTTCTCGGAAAATCAGCTGATTGAAAATATCAACCGAATATCTAACAGATTTACCGCTCATAAATTAATCAACCATTCCTAAAAGACATTCACTAATTTAGCATCGGAAAATAAAATCATTTAATCGAGTTGGCTGATTATTGAATTTCAATTCATTGTAAACATGATTACATTATTAGATTAAATGAGACAAATTTAAAATCCACTTTCGGAGAAAGTAATGCAAAGAATAAACATCCTCTTAATTTTCTTAATAGTATCGACTGTTACATTTTCACAAAGAAATATGACGCTTACCGATGCAGTTCAAATTGCGTTGAATAAGAATACTCAACTTCAAAAGGCGGCGGAATCGATTAGAAGTTACGAATCAAATGCAAGAGCGGCATTCGGAGCAATTCTACCGACACTCAGCGGAAATGCAGGATGGAATTGGAACCGTACTGAAGATGAAGGAGGAGAAGTTAACGTCGGAGGGAGTATTATTACACTTCCTGCAAAAACAACCGAATCAAGAGTATTTTCTGCCGGATTAAGCAGTAATTGGAATTTGTTCGACGGATTATCAAGTTATGCAAATATTGCGAGAAGCAAAAATAATTTGATGTCTGCAAAATATAGTGTTGAACGGGCAAAGCAAGATATTATGTATCAAACAGTCAGTTATTACTTTGATGTTTTGAATGCAGAAAAATTATTAAAAGTAAAAGAAGAAGATTTAAAGTGGAATCAAAAAAACTATGAGATTATTTACGAAAGAAATCAACTCGGAGCAGTTACGTTAGCAGATGTTTACGCACAACAAGTAAAACTTGGGAATGCCGAGCTTGAATTAATAAAAGCTAAAAATAATCTCGAAACTATAAGAAGCGGTATGTTGTATTTCTTAGGTTTAGATGTTTTAACCGATTACACTTTCGAAGACCCAAATTATAAATCAAATGATATTGATCCTTCAACAGATGACTTTACGATTGATTCTGACTTATCCGGATTGATTAACACTGCCTTAAAAAATCGTGCCGATTACAAAAGCTATCAATTTAACTTAGCTA
>JAHBUO010000088.1 GCA_019638025.1 Ignavibacteriaceae bacterium | reverse complement strand
GAGAATAGGGAAACCGGTGAAAATCCGGTGCTGTCGCGCAACTGTAAAAAACTATTGCTTAGTACAAAATGCCACTGAGAATCGGGAAGGCGTGCTAAGTTGTTTTAAGTCAGGAGACCTGCCGTAGATACTTTTTATTAACAACCTTCGCGGGTGAGGTTGGCATCTTCAAATAATCTTAACTCATCTCCCCCGACCGTTGTTTAATATACAACCAAATATTTTTCTCGCAAGAAGGAAGTATTTTGATACGTCAAAATTTGTCCATTTTATATATTATATGCTTTCATGCACTCTGGGTTAAAACTCAATTTGCACAATCAAATGTGAATGACACATCTTCGTTAAAATCTTATCAACTTGAAAGTATTGTTGTCTCTTCAAACAAGATTCTACTGCCGAGTGAAAAATCATCAACAAAAATTGATGTACTGAACGCTAAGAAAATTGAAAATTCAAATGGTTATTCACTCTCTGATATTTTAAGAAATTCAGGAAGTGCATTTGTTAAATCTTACGGACACGCACCCCAACTTCAATCTGTTTCAATGAACGGGTTATCAGCAGAACATACTTTAATATTAATTGATGGAGTGCGACTTAATTCATTTCAAAATTCGATTTTTGATTTATCACTGATTCAAAAAGATAATATTGAAAGAATAGAAATCATCTCAAATGGGGCGAGTAGTCTTTATGGGAGTAATGCGATGAGTAGTGTAATTAATATAATCCCTAAGAACGGAAACAATTATGTAAGTGATAAAATTTTAGATTATAGCATTAACTATTTAACTGGCTCATATAACACAAATCGAATTTACTTCAATCTGAAAAAAAGTTTAAAAACCTTATCCTTTGCTTTCAACGGAAGCACGGAAACTTCTGATGGGAATTACGACTATTTTTTTCAATCCGGTGATGATTTACTTAAAAAGAGACGAACTAATTCTAAGTATAGAATGAACGATTTGAATTTAAGCGGTCAATATATCATCGGGACAAATCAAATAATAAAAATTTATTCTCACTACACTTTTCATGATAAAGAAATTCCGGGTATAGAAACCGGAAGCCCTCCAACTCTTTCAAATCAAAAAGATAAGAACTGGAATAATATAATTACATATTCGAATATTGTCTCAGAACATTCAAGTTTGAAAGTAAACTTTAATTTTCAGAATAATTATCTCCATTACAGCACTTTACCGATTCTTAAAAGTTTTTATAAAAATATTATATACTCTTCTTCTGCAGATTATACTTTCAAAAATTCTGTCGTGACGTCTACTTCAGGTTTATCCTATACACATGCTTTTCTTAAAAGTAATGAAGTTGATTCTGTTGCTAAACGAAATCAAAAAAGTATCTACACTGCTGCTCAAATCATTTTGTTCGATGGAGTATCGTTCCAGCCTTCTTTAAGAAATGATTATCTGGACGATTTGAAGAAAAATATATTGACTTATTCTGTTGGTCTGAATTATCAACCATTCGAGAACTATAGATTGAACCTTAGACTGAACAAAGGAAGGAATTTTCGTGCTCCAACTTTTAATGATTTACATTGGAAAGGATCCGGAAATAAAAATCTAAGAACAGAGTATTCAAATAATTTTGAAACAGGAATAAGTTACATATACACACATTTGTTTTTCAGCAAAATCGATATAAGTTACATTCATATCGAAGCAAAAGATAAAATAGTTTGGATACCACAGAGAAATCTTCTTTGGCGACCTGAGAATATTGCAGAATCTGTTTCTAAAGTTTTTTCAGTTACTCTCTCATTTGAAAAAGAGTTCAGCAAAATATTTGGAGCTAATACCGAGTTGATTGGCAAAAGATTCGATTCTCGTAAGACAAGTTCACAGTACGTTGGTGATCCATCTTTTAACAAACAATTCCCTTTCCTTCCATCAGAAACTGTAAATTGGAATTTGGGCTTATCAATTAAACATTTTTTTGCAAATTTATCTTTTACTTGGAATTCTGATAGATACTCAGATTACGAGAACAAAAATAAAATTAATCAATTTAGAGTTTGGGATGGCAACCTCGGAATTAATACAACTCTATTATCACATGCGTTATCGATACGGTTCGAACTAAATAACATATTTAACGAAAACTACGCTGTAATTTCAGGCTATCCCATGCCTTTAAGAAACTTTAGACTTTCATTTTCAATTAAAAACTAACAGGAGTATTATGAAATATTATTTCAGAATTATGATTATTACAGTCCTCTTAATGATGGACAATTATTCTCAAACATTGAGTAAAGTTTATGTTCTATCTGAAGGTGGCTTCTCGCCAGCCTCGTCAAAACTTTCAACTTATGACGTAAATACAAACACATTCCAATTAAATTCTTTCAACCCGGGACAGATAGGTTCATATCCGGATGGATTAATCATTTATGAAAATCATCTATATCTTCTTGAACAAGGAAATTATGGTGGAAGCGGAAAGATTTATAAACTTGATACAAACGGAACCGTTATTAATTCTGCGGTAGTCGGAACTAATCCATACTCATTAGCTATCGCAAATTCTAAGATTTATATCACTAATGGTCCGACAAGTAAACTTTCGGTTTTGAACTTATCTGATTTCAGTTTGCTCAAGGAGATTACTGTTGGGGCATATCCCCAAGAAATAATTGCTCATGAAAATAAAATTTATGTTGCAAATACAAGTGTCTGGGGAGGTGCCGCAGATTCAACAATTAGTGTAATTGATGCACTTACAGATACTTTCCTTGATACACTTCTCGTCAGAAAAGACCCGGCTTCTTTAGCTATCTCAAGCGATGGAAATCTATTAGTTGGTTGTCCCGGTGATTCTGAGAGTGGAAGAATCTTCAAGTATAGTACTACCAATCATGACTTGATAGAAACGTATGTGATTCAGTCGGGTGGTTTTGGAAAAGAAATCAATGTTGATAAAAACACTGGTGAACTCTACTTTATTGCCTACACAAATGACATTGTTAAAATGAATTTATCAAGTAAGTCTTCAGCTGTAATTATTCCATCAATTTTTCCGGCAAACTTTTTTTATGGTTATTCATTTGACTATGTGAACAAAGTCCACTATGTACTTGATGCGAATGATTTTGTGGTAAGTGGAGAGCTAATTATTTACAATCAATCCGGAGTCCAACAGAATGTATTTAATACAGGATTAGCTCCTCGGCGAGTTGTATTAAAGTATAATGGTATTCCGGCTTCAGTAAATGAAGAGAATGTGAAGTTATCATCATTCAATTTATACCAAAATTATCCGAATCCATTTAATCCAACTACAAACATAAATTACTCACTCTCAAAGAATTCGGAAGTAGTTATAAAAGTATTTGATTACTTAGGGAGAGAAGTTGCAACCTTGGTTAATTCCGAAAAGGAATCAGGGAATCATACAGTTCAATTTAATGCGAAAGGATTAAGCAGTGGGATGTACTTTTATAGTATAAAAGCTGACGGCTTTTCTGAAGTAAAAAAAATGCACTTAATTAAATAATTTTTAATCGTGTTTTCTGCTTTTATAAAAGCGAATTTTGTATATTTTGGAAGTTAATTTTGATTCAAGCAACTAATTATTAAAATAGAATTATAATAAATTATTGAGGTAAAATATGTTAAGTAAAATTTCGTCTAATAAATTTTTATTAATGGCAGGGCTTTTACTGCTTGCAGCATTTTCAAGATTTATCCCTCACCCACCGAACTTCGCACCTATTGCAGCTATGGCATTATTCGGAGGGGCTTATATTAAGGATAAAAGAATTGCTTTTCTTCTCCCGATTTTTGCTATGTTTATTTCTGATTTAGTGATAGGATTACATGAAGGAATGTGGTTTGTATATCTTGGATTTATTCTTATTGTATCTATCGGATTCATGCTACAAAATAGAATTAAGTTTAGAACTGTATTTGCAGCTTCTTTAGTCTCTTCCATTCTCTTTTTTGCAGTAACAAATTTTGGTGTCTGGCTGATGGGACTTTATTATCCAACAAATTTGGCAGGTTTAGCACAATCATATTTAGCTGCCATTCCATTTTTTCAAAATGCTATTATAGGTGATTTGTTCTACTCCGGAGTTTTATTCGGAGCTTATGAATTAGTTAAACAAAAAGCCCCCACATTAGTTACATCTGAAATATAAAATTTTGATGAGGTCTTTTATCAATGATAAGAGACCTCTTTCTTATCTCATTATTTTTCCAGCCCTTGCTAAAGCAAAACTTACAATCTTAACTAATGTTTGATTATATGTGTAGCCGGCTGTTTCGGTTGACCTCATAAATCCGGCACCTTCGGTTAAATCAGGATTAGGATTAACTTCTAAAACATAAACTTCATCATCCTTAGTAAGACGAATATCAACTCTTGAATAATCCCTTGCTCCCATAAGCTTAAATGCTGCCAGTGCCGTCTCTTCAACTTTAATTCTTAACTCATCGTTCAAAGGAGCCGGGCAAATCGGAATAGTCTTATGATAAGCCTCATTTAACGGATCCCATTTTGCTTGATAACTCACAATGTTCGCAAGATGCTCGGGCATCTCTGAAAAATCAATTTCACTTATTGGCAGTACATCAGGATTAATATCTCCGATAATTGCAACGTTTAATTCTCTCCCCTCAATAAATTCTTCAACTAAAGCCGGTTGTTTATATTGTAAAATAACATGCTCAATTCTTTCTTTTAGCAGTTTATAATTTTTAACAACAGAGGCATTTTCAATTCCAACACTTGCATCTTCAAAAGCAGGTTTGACAATTAGGGGATACTTTAATTTATGTCGGTATGATTTCTGAATTTCGTTTACCAAAAAGAAATCGGCTGTTTTTATTTTATTCGAAGAGAGTATCCTTTTGGTCAATACTTTGCTTTGACAATTGGCAAGCCCCATTGGAGAGGCTCCGGTATATGGAATACCTAAAATTTCATAAATACCGGCAATGTTCATTTCTAATTTTGCATCGTTAAGATAGATTTCCACAAAATTAAAGATAACATCGGGTTTTTCTTTTTCAAGATTGTTAATCAATAATTTAAAATCATCAACTATGTTGAGTGAATATGCATCAAATCCTTCTTCTTTCAGACGATTAACTAAGTCTTCATATTCATCCATTGGTGTAATATTATCAACTTCAAAATATGGAACAAAATCCAGCTTGCTTTCTTTCAAATCGGTTTTGTACTGATAAAGTTCAGGATATGCTTCATTGTAAATGACAGCAACCTTGATTTTTTTATTCATAAAAAAAAATAATTTTATTTTTCTAAATATTTCTTTCTAATTAATAAATTTACGAGATTCGAGTGTTAATCAAAAATCAACTTGAAATAAAATGAGTTTTTACCCTCAACCATACAAATATCAATGCGGTCCATTTGCATTAAAATATGCATTGGTAATGTTAGGACAATTTCGTCACGAAAAAGAAATTGGGAAGAGAGCAGGTAGTAATTGGTGGTATGGAACTGACGAAATTGGAATTGCCAAAGCAGCGCGTTCATATAAGTGTTCGATGAAATATATAAAGCGACAGAATACTAATGATGCGGTTTACGCTTTAACTAATCAGCTAAAAAAAGGTTTTCCATGTATATTAAGTGTCGACAACTGGGAACATTGGTTCACTGTAATTAATGTTCAGCAAAATAAATTTGTTGTTGTTGATAGTGCTCTCGATAAAGTAATTGCGATTTATTCTGAAAAACAATTATTAAAGCGGTGGATTTATACCGATGAAGAGACAAAAGAAATCAGCTTCGATTGTTATGCGGTTGTACCTAAGTACAAAGTAAAAACTAAGGCTAGTTTCACACTTGAAAAAGCTCGAAAAGTAATGCATGCAAGAAATAAAAATCTTGCCGAAAAATGGGATACATATTTTAATGATTTAATAAATATTTGCAGACCTCAAGCCCCAAATTCAAGAAGAATAATTTCTTTCAGTGAGTTTTTACGAAGGCACGAGAAATTAATTGTTAAAGAAGTTGCAAACTGGCATGGAACACCATCTTATAACGAATTAACAAAAATTTTAAGTAACTTAAAATTTGTTGCAGAAGTATATGACCTTGTGATATATTCTGAAGACCGGAAAAAAGCTTTAATTGATTTAGCTTCTCTTCTGATGATGTACTCTTGCGGAAAATATGGTATGGATCCAATTTATTAGAAAGGATTTATAGTGATAAGAAATAGTTCAATATTAAATAGAAAAACAACCGCTTTACTAGTTATAGATATTCAGGAGAAAATTCTACCTGTCATTAGAAATACGGAACAGTTCTTAGGCAATTCAAAAAAACTGATTGAAGCATGTAAAGTAATGAAAGTGCCAATTTACTTAACTGAACAGTACCCTAAGGGTTTGGGAAGCACAACAAATTTCTTAACGCCTTATTTATCAGACGCAATAAAGCTAGAAAAATCAACCTTTAGTTGTTTTGGTGCACCGGGATTGTTTAATGCTTTGAAGGAAACCGGAATAACCCAATTAATATTAACCGGAATTGAGTCTCATGTGTGCGTCCAACAAACTGCGCTTGATTTAATTGCAAATGGATTTTCAGTTAGTCTTGCTGCTGATGCTTGCTCTTCAAGAAAAGAGATAGATTATAATATTGCTTTGTCAAGGATGAGACATCACGGAGTAGATATTTCAACTACTGAAGCAATTATTTTTGAGTTGCTGGAAAAAAGTGGTACAGAGGAATTCAAGCAAGTTTCGAAATTAGTTAAATAGATATTTGAGATTGTAAAACTATTCTTTCGCTTTTTTCTCTTTTTGAGCGGCTCTTTCTTCCAATCGTTTTAATGCATCAATTCTGTCGTTTAGCATATTTAATTTTTTATCTATCTCGTTGATGTAATCGTTAAACTTATTTTCCGTTTCAAGTTTATCGTAATATCCACGCTGGTCAAAATAACTTTTGAAAAGCCAATTACGTTTAAGTGCTTCCATGTTCTCTGAAAATCGTGAGGCACCAACTCTGGTTTCTTCAGAAATCATAATTAAATTTGCAAGAATTTGAGCAGCTGATGAATCGTAATTACTTTTTTCAGAAATCAATCTTCCTAACAAACCTTTACCATCATTCACATTATTGATAACTTCATTAATATTAAAAATAACTTGATCGACATTAGAGACAACCGATTCAACCCCGCCACTCAATGAATTTACAACTCCGGCTAATGTATCCAAATTTGATGTAATTGTGTTCAAACTTCGTTCTGCAGTAACAAGAAGTCTATTTGTATTTTGATATAAATCGTCTTTGTTAATTAGTTTTCCAACAGAACCATCGCCTTGATTTACCTTTTCAACAATTTCAGAAAGACTTTTAGTCAAATCTTTTGTATAGGTTAACATTTCTTTCGTTTCTAGAATTATTGCCCCAAATCCAAGTGGATCTACACCAATAATAACTCCACCGTCTTGCACTTGAGGAGCTGCAGAAGAACCGACGGTTAATACAATAACTTTATTCCCAACCAACCCTTCGGTTTCAATAGACGCTCGTGTATCAGATTTTATGAAAGGTGAAATCTCGTGATTTAATCTCATAACAACTTCTACTTTACCAACAGAGTCTTGAACAATCTTTATGTCTGTTACACTTCCAACACCGATTCCACTTAATCGTACTTGTGAGCCGGAACGCAAACCTTCTGTATTAGTAAAATATGCGCGCACATTAAAAGTAGGTGTAAATAGGGATTCTTTGTTTCCGATAGTAAAAATCGTAATTATTAGAAGTAGAGATCCGATGAATACGAATAATCCTAATCTTATTAAAGCTGTTTTCGACATTTTCATCTCCTAAAACAATTATTCATCGATAATTTCGCTTGTAAAAAAGTTTTGTAAAAATGGGTCGTCTGAATTTGTCAATTCATGAAGCAACCCTTGATGTCTAATCTTGCCATCTTTAAGTACTATTGCTCTATCAGCAATTATTTCTGCACATATTAAATCATGCGTTATGCTGATTGAGGTCATTTTTAATTCTTTCTGTAAATCACGGATTAGCTTACTTATCCCCTTTGTTGTAATTGGATCAAGTCCGGTTGTTGGTTCATCATAGAGAATAAGTTCCGGTTCCGTGATTATTGCCCTTGCAAGTCCAATCCGCTTTCTCATACCACCCGATAATTCAGATGGCATCTTATCAATGGCAGAAATGAGGTTGACAGCTTCGAGTGCTTTCTCAACTTTTTTATTAACTTCTTCTTTACTAAAATGGTAATTTCTGATTAACGGAAACTCTAGATTCTCTCTCACTGTCATCGAGTCATAGAGAGCTGCACTTTGAAATAAGAAGCTTATTTTTTTACGCATCTCATTTAATTCATTCGGATTAAGCGTAGCAACATTTTGACCATCAATATATATACTCCCTTTTTCGGGAGTGAGTAAACCAACCATGCATTTGAGCAAAACACTTTTCCCAGTTCCACTTTTACCGAATATAACTAAATTTTCACCACGATTTACTTCTAATGAAACATCATCCAATACTACAAAATCACCAAATGCTTTTGAAACATTTTTAACTTCAACAATTAATTCGGCCATAGTACCAACGATATTTTAACAAGAATCATATCGGCAATCAATATTAACAGAGACGCTAACACAACCGAAGTAGTTGAAGCCTTCCCGACACCCTCGGTTCCTTTGTCCGCATTATAACCCTTAAAAGCGCCTACTATTCCGACAATAAATCCGAAGAAAAAAGTTTTTCCGACACCCGGTATGATATCACTGAATGTTATTGCCTCTATAACCGCTCCGGTATAAAGTTGAAGAGAACTATTTTGAACAAGAATAACAGCAATGAAGCCTCCTAAAATAGCCAGAAAAATCACATATACAGTAAGCATGGGGAGAATTAGCGTACAAGCTAATACCCTTGTTACAACTAAAAAACGAAATGGATCAATTGCAGAAACTTCCATCGCATCTATTTGCTCTGTCACGCGCATTGAGCCTAATTCAGCACCAATACCTGAGCTGACTCTTCCTGCAAAAATTAATGCGGTAAGTACCGGTCCTAATTCTCTTACAACTGATAACGCAACCATACTCGGCAAAAATGTTTCTGCGCCGAAACGAGCTAAAACAGGATGACTTTGCAACGCTAATACCAATCCGATAATAAATCCTGTCACACTTACGATTGGAAGTGTCTTAACGCCCAATTCATCCATATGCTTTTTAGTTTCGACAAATTCATATGGGGGGATAAAAACATTTTTAAGAAATCTGATTATGAAATAGGTGAACTCTCCAAATGAAGCTAAAAAGTTCCGGATATTCTTGCCCAATAATATTTCACTATTCTTTTGTGTCAATTATTTTTCATTCAAATGAGTTGTATTATCTTTTATGCAGTGAAAAATAAGAATTATTAATTAATCAAAAAAATAATTCGATTTTATTTATTTAAACAACTCATGATGGAGTTACTCCATAAATCGAGTGAGGTTAAGGTGAACAAGAAATATATCCCCATTGCCTGTGGAACGTATGATTTAATTGAACAACTCATAATTAAAAAAACTTCTTTTAGTCTTGAATATTATAATGATGAACATGAGGAGATAATATCCGGAGCAAAAGCAGTGGATGTTTTTTCGAATGATGGGGCAGAGTTTCTCAAACTTGAATCAGGTTTAATTTTGCGATTGGATAAAATAATATCGATAGACAATACCACCATCTCATCTTGTAAAATCAACTCTTAAAATGCATTAATGATATGATTAATCTTGGGCTCAATCTTCTCATCCATTAATATTGCAATTACATCAAATCTTACAAGAGTATCTTCAATATTGTTTTCATATAAATACATATTTGCAATTTTTCGTAGTTGATTAATCTTTGTATTTGTAATAGCTAACTCCGGTTCACCAAAATGTAAGTTGGAGCGAGTCTTTACTTCAACAAAAACTAAAACGTCGCCATCATTGGCAATGATATCAATCTCCCCTTTTCCATATCGGTAGTTCTTTTTGATAATTTCATAACCCAAATCTTTTAATAAAGATTCAGCCATTTCTTCACCAACTTTTCCCATTTCTTTATTGGAAGAGTTCATTAGCTACCTCGGGATAAATTTTTCTTAAAAATGATTTACGGTGATAAGGAGTTAATCCAAACTTTTTAATCGCCATAATGTGATTCTTTGTCGGATACCCTTTGTTAGTTGCCCATAAATATTTTGGATACTCATAAGATAATTCTTCCATGTAATCATCTCGAATAACTTTTGCCAAAATAGATGCAGCAGCAATAGATTCTGATTTTGAATCCCCCTTAACAATTGAAATAGCTTTTATTTCAGAATTAAATAATTTATTCCCATCAACTAAAATTAATTCGGGTTTAACAGAAAGCTTTGAAATACTATTCTTCATAGCTAAAAGAGTAGCTTGAAGAATATTTATTTTATCAATGACATTATGATGAACAATGCAGTAAGAATAACAAATCGACTTACTAATAATTTCAGCAAACAGAGCATTCCGTTCTTTAGCTTTTAATTTTTTTGAATCATTTATTCCGACTATATCGCAATCAATCGGAAGTATTACAGAAGCCGCGACTACCGGACCCGCTAAGGGTCCTCGTCCCGCTTCATCAACTCCGGCTATTAATTTAATATTTTCACTTATTCGATATTCTGAGTCGAAATTTTTCATATACCGAGAATAATTCCTATTATACCTAAAATCATTACAATCTTAATTAATGAACTAACTTTATAAAAATCATTTGAAGTTTTTGCAACTGACAGCATCTTTACTGTTCTTATAAGTAATGGATTTACAATCATCATAACAAAAACTAAAAATTCTATCTTGTACAATGACAAAAAGAATGGGAAGGTTGTCATTAAAATCAAAATCAGTGTGAGGATATTAATTAGTTTAATAGACTTTTTTTCTCCATACGAAATCGGAAAAGTTTTTAGTTCTCTTGCTTTATCTCCTTCAATATCTTGGATGTCTTTAACAATTTCTCTTATTAATGTGGTCATAAAAGCAAAGAGGGCAGGAAATATTGTAGGAAGAATATTTCCCACAACAATTCCACCATATATAAAAGCAAAACCGGTCACAGATGAAACAACAACATTCCCAATAAGTGGGAGCCTTTTCCACTTTGAAGAGTAGAAGAATATGAATATCGATGCAACTGCCACTACAATGAAAGCTTCCACATTTAAGCTAAGTGAAAGGATTAATGCAGCAACAATAAGCATCAAATAAAATTTTAATGCAGAAGTTTTTGAAATTTTCCCGGAAGCAATCATTCTATCCGGTCTATTGATTTTATCAATTTCTACATCGAAGAAATCATTAATTACATTCCCGGCAGCTCCGGTAAGCATACCGGCAGTCGCAGCAATAATGTAGTTTATCAAAGATATCGAGACTCCACCGGCAATGTATATCGCCAATAAAATCGAGATAAATGAGATTACTCCATTAAGTGGTCGAGTAAGTCTTATATAGTTAATTAAAATCAAACCGAGATATCTTTTGAATTAGTATAAACGAAAATAGTTTATTATTTTTTCGTTCAAAAGTGTTTATGTAAGAATTATGGAGTTTACGATATGTTTAAATTATCAGTTTTAGTGATTGTTGTAATGCTTTCTATAAATTCATTTTCTCAACAGGGTGAATCGTCTACTAAATCAGAAAGAATTAAATTTGACCCTAATCGAGATGCTGCAAAGGATATAGAAGATGCGATTAATCAAGCGAAGAAAGAAAATAAAAGAATTTTATTGGATGTCGGTGGTGAGTGGTGTATATGGTGCCATCGACTTGATGAATTTTTTGAAACCAATAAAGACATAAGTGATTTTCTTAAAGAGAACTATATTTTAGTTAAGGTCAACTATAGTAAAGAAAATAAAAACGAAGCTGTTCTATCAAAGTATCCACCGGCTGACGGATATCCACACTTTTTTGTATTGGATAAAAATGGAAAGCTAATTCATTCACAAAATACCGGAGAACTTGAAGCTGACAAGGGACATGACAAACAAAAAGTATTCAACTTTTTAAAAAAATATGCTACTCAAAAATCAGTGGAGAAAAAATCTAAAACTCATTAATTAACCCAAAGTGGATTTTACCTTCAGAGAATGATTCACCTTTTGCTAATGCAAAACTGACTGTAATTACACCCAGTCCGGTTTCAAGATTTAATCCTACTCCATAACCGGGCTTTATTCCCTCAGATTGATTAATCTTTAATTTCGAATCCTCTTTTCTCAAATAATATCCGACATCGACAAAGGTAAAAGCAAACGTTCGCTTTGATAAAAGATATCTATATTCTAAGTTGCTCCAAATAACTCTTCCACCTTGAAACTGATTTTCTCTATAACCACGAAGTGAATTTGTTCCGCCTAGAAAAAATAAATCGCTTATCTCTGTTATTGATGAATTCAATTCGCGTGCATGAATAGCAGCAGCAAACACTTGACGATTGAATAGTTCATAATAAACTGAAAAATCGAAATAGACTTTGAAAATTCGTAAACTTCTTTCAAGATTTTCAGAAATAAATTCTTCCGGTCCATGAATTTTCTTTTGACTCAACCAGTAGGAGTTGAATAAATAAATTCCTTTAGTAGGGGCGTAAGGATCATCTCTTGAATCAATCTTTAAACTTAACCCACTCGCAAAACTTGATGAATTATAGACGGTGAAAATATTAGTCTCTCGCAATGAAGGGAC
>JAHBUO010000087.1 GCA_019638025.1 Ignavibacteriaceae bacterium | reverse complement strand
AGCGGAACTTCGTGTAAATCATTACAGTAAAAAAACCGAAGAGGCTTATATATCTTGGATTAAGAGATATATATACTTCCACAATAAAAAGCATCCGGAGGAGATGGGTGAAGAAGAAGTTAAACAATTCTTGAATTATCTTGCAGTTGACAAACATGTTTCTGCTTCGACACAGAATCAGGCTCTCTGTTCAATCCTATTTTTATATAAGAGTGTTTTACATAAAGAATTTGGTTGGATGGAAAATTTAATAAAAGCAAAAAAAAGTAAAAGAATACCTGTCGTTTTCACAAAGAATGAAGTAAGAGAGGTGTTTAGACATCTTGACGGAGTGACAAAACTCATTTATTCATTATTATATGGCTCTGGTTTGAGATTGGGTGAGGCTTTAAATTTGCGAATCAAAGATATTAATTTCGATATGCATCAAATAATTGTACGGGAGTCAAAAGGAGAGAAGGATAGGATAACCACATTATCGAAATCTATTATAGTGGAGTTAAAACAGCATTTGAATAAAGTCTATGTACAGCATAAAGAGGATCTAAAAAAGGGGAAGGGGAAAACTAAACTACCAAATGCTCTTAAAAACAAATACCCAAATGCCGACAAAGATTACTATTGGCAATACGTATTCCCAGCTGAAAAATTTATTAAAGATGAGGAGGGTAATAATTTTTTTAGATGGCATATCCACGAAAGCACGGTACAGAAGGCTATTAAAACGGCAGTAAGAAAAGCGAAGTTATTAAAACCGGCTACATCACATACATTCAGGCATTCTTTTGCCACACATTTACTGGAGTCAGGTTATGATATTAGAACAATACAAGAATTATTGGGACATAGTAGTGTGAAAACCACAATGATATATACTCATGTTGCAAATTTGGGAGCGGGAGTAAAAAGCCCATTAGATGATTAGCGTTCATTGTTTATTAACAAGAATTAATTTCTTGTTATGAAATAATAAATTTAAGTATGGAAATGTATTAAGTGATTTTAATTAAATGTTTTATGTCGGGCGAATCAAAAATTAGTAGGAATGTTATGCGGAAAATATTTCGGGCTAACATTCCAGAGAATCATTGGTTTCAATCGGCTCATGAATAAGTTATACCGCTTGAGTTTGCTGATTTATATATACATAATTAATCACTTAATCCAATTTGTCTTATTAGAAAGAAGCACCAATTATGTAGATTATATTAAAACAATTCCAAAGCCAAAAACTTAATTATAATTTTTTACTTCGTACATATGATTATCTGCTTTTTCCATAATAGTTCTTACTTAGATAATTGCAAAATCCTATATGCTCCTCTCACCACAATTATAAAAACAATACTTCCTATTATTAAATCCGGCTTATTTGATGATAATAGATTTACAAGAAATCCCGCAGCTATTACACCAAGATTAATTATTATATCATTAGATGTAAAAATCATACTCGCTTTCATATGTGCTTCGCTACTTTTTTGCTTTTGCAGTAGATAGAGACAAACAACATTTGCGCTAAATGCAAAGGCTGCAACAATCATCATTGTCTGATAATCCGGAATTTCTTCAAATCCCAAGAAACGTCTCAGCACTTCAACAAATCCAAACATAGCAAGTATTATTTGAAAGTATCCGCTAAGCTTTGCTGTATATTTTTTCTTTGACACTGCCTTACCTACCGCATACAAGCTTAATCCATAAACTGATGCATCAGCAAGCATATCTAAAGAATCTGCAACTAATCCCATTGATTTCGAAATCCAGCCGAATGTCATTTCAATTAGAAAGAATGCTGCATTAATTACTAAAACAATTATTAACGTTTTCTTCTCATTTTTATGAACTTTTATTATTGGTAATTCATCACTTTTCTCAGTTTTAATTAATGACGAATCGAGATTTAGTTCACTTAACTGTTGCGAAATAATATCAGTATTGTTCTTATGAATTACTGTGAGAATCCTATTTGGAATATCAAATTCAAGATTCTTGATAAAATCTATTCCCTGTAACTTCATCCTTACCATCTGTTCTTCTGTAGGGCAATCCATCTTTGAGATTTTATATTTAGATTTATATATCATATCGCTTCTTCTCCTCTTTCATTTGTTCTAATCTTCACTACATTAACAACTTCCGTGACAAATATTTTCCCATCTCCCGGATTTCCCGTATGAGCTGTTTTTTGAATAGCATCTACTACTTCATCAACAATTTTATTATGAACAACCAATTCGATTTTAATCCTTGGCACAAACTCGTGTAATCCTTCGCTGATTTTATCCTTTTCATCTTTGGCTTTTGATTTGCCAAATCCTTTTATTTCTGAAATTGTAATACCGGGCAGTCCCTCTATTTTATTAAGCTCAGTTATTACTGCATCCAGTTTAAAATCTCTTATAATTGCTTTTATTTCTTTCATATTCATTCCTTAAAGAGTAATTATTGAAAATTAATTTCTTCTAATTGTTTTGGTGGACATTTAACACTGCCGTAAGAACAAAACACACAACAGTCACCTTCCTTAGGCTTTAATATCTTTCTGCACGGTTCACATTTATAGAAGTGAACGCAAGCATCCAACGGCATTTCTTCTTCTTTCTTAAAGCCACAAAATGGACAAGTTATCACTGAAATTTTATTCACTTTCTTATTATTCCCATTACATCTCTCCATTTTCATATTTAATTGAAAACCATTTATATAAAGCCGGCAGAACCAACAATGTAAGTATTGTTGAAGTAAACAACCCGCCAATAACAACTGTTGCAAGAGGTCTTTGAACTTCGCTTCCGGTTCCTGTTGCAAACAATAATGGAATTAAACCTAGAGCAGTTGTTAGAGCGGTCATTAAAACCGGTCTAACTCTTAACAAAGCTCCTTTAACTGATGCCTCATTTATCTTTAATCCCTCTTTCATTAATTGATTAAAATAAGTTACGATGATCATTCCATTTTCAAGAGCAATTCCGAAAAGAGCAATGAATCCTACAGAGGATGGAACGGAAAGATTTTGACCTGTTATCCAGAGTGCAGCAACACCGCCCACAAGTGCAAGAGGAATATTTAAAAGAATAAGCAGCGAGTTTTTAACTGATCCAAAATTAAAAAAGAGCAATAAGAATATCAGAAGTAACGTAATCGGTATAACTACTGCAAATCTCGCATTTGCTTCCTGCTGAAGTCTGAACTGTCCGCCCCACGTAACAAGATAGCCTGGTGGAAGTTTTACACTTGATTCAATTAATTGCTGTCCCTCTTTTACAAATGAACCTATATCTCTGTCAACAACATTTGCTTGTATAGTTATAAACCTTTGGTTGTTTTCTCGTGTTATCTGTCTTGGACCAATAACTTCTTCTATTTCTGCAAGCTGACTTAATGGAACGTTTGTTCCATCCGGTGCTTTAATAAGAATTTCTCGAATTGTCTGTGCTGTTCTTCTTGTTTCGGGTGTGAAGCGGACAAGTATATCAAACCTTCTTATTTCTTCAAATATTTGTCCTGCCGTTTCACCGCCAACCGCTGTTCTTATTACCTGCTGAACATCCTCTACATTAATTCCATAACGGGCAATGCTGTGCCTGTTCACTGTAATTTTCAACTGCGGTGCACCGGTTACCTGGTCAACCTGAACATCTTCTGATCCTTTTACTGTTCTGATAACTGAAGCAATTTTTTCAGCTTCATTCTTTAATACTTCTAGGTCACCGCCAAATAATTTTATTGCTAATTCTGCTCTTACACCTTCAAGGAGTTCATCAACAGTCATCTGAATCGGCTGAGTGAAATTAACAAGTGCACCGGGTATTTCTCCAAATTCTTCACGGATAATTTCTTCTAATTCAGTCTGAGTCATATCCCGCCGCCATTTATCTTTCGGCTTAAGAAGAATATACATTTCAGCGCTGTTTATTGGATCGGTATGCGCACCTACTTCACCTCTGCCTATACGTGTAACTGCTCCCGCTACTTCCTGTATCTTCATTAATCTTCTTTCAGCAATCAATGTTAATCTTGTGCTTTCTGTTAATGATATTGAAGGAGCCATTGACATCCTCATTACAATTGTACCTTCCTGTAAGGTTGGGGTAAACTCGGAGCCAAGCTGAGGAAAAATTATTATTCCAAATAGTAATATTACAGAAGCTAATATTATTGCTGTTATTCTTCTTTTTATAAAAAATCTTACAACCGGTTCATATACTTTTTGCAGTTGCACTACAATCCATAATTCTTTTTGCTCTTTACTCTTTTTCAATTCTCTTTTACTTCTTTTCATCATATATGAGGAAAGAACCGGAGCAATGAGAATGGCAAATATTAATGAACCCAGCATTGCAAGTGCAATTGTAAATGCAAGGGGACTGAATGTTTTTCCTTCAACCCCCTGAAGTGTAAACAGCGGAATAAAAACTACAATAATAATTATTATTGCAAATGTTATTGGCTGAATTACTTCTTTACTTGCCACAGAGATAATATGAATGAAGTTTTCTTCCTTAGATGATTCTCGTTTCAGCCGGTCAACATTTTCTACCAAAACAATTGTCGCATCCACCATCATTCCTATTGCAATAGCCAGCCCGCCGAATGACATTAAGTTTATAGAAATATTAAAGTAGCTCATCCCTATAAATGCAAAGAGAATTGCGAATGGTATTGATAATGCAACTACTAAACTTGGTCTGAGCGAACCCATAAAAACCATCAGAATAATTACTACTAAAATTATTCCCTGCCATAATGCATCTGTTACCGTTGTAACTGCAGATTCTACAAGAGATTTTTGTTCATAGTAAGGAACTATTCTGATTCCTTCGGGAAGTATTTTATTAATTTCGGCTAGCTTTTGTTCAACTGCGCCAATTACAGTAGAAGAATTTGTTCCGTATAATTTTACTACCATACCCGAAACTACTTCACCAATACCGTTCCTTGTTTGAACACCACGTCTGATTGCACCGCCTATTTCAACATCTGCTAACTGGGAAAGGTAAATGGGTATTCCATCTTCAGCTTTAATTATAATATTGTTTATATCTTCTATTTTTTGTGTTAAACCTACAGACCTTACAACAAACTCCTCAGCATCCTTTTCAATAAACTGAGCGCCTACATTTAAATTATTTGCTTTTATCTTCTCAACAATTTCATTGATTGTAACATCATAACGAAGCAGAGCATTTGGATCTACAGCAACCTGGAACTGTTTTTCATATCCGCCAATACCGAGCACTTCAGTAACTCCCGGAACTGTTTGAAGCTGGTATTTTATAAGCCAGTCCTGTATTGTTCTTAATTCTTCAAGAGAATATTTGCCGGTAGTATCATCGAGATAATAAAACAATACTAAGCCCATTCCGGTTGAAATTGGTCCCATCTGTGGGTCGCCAAATCCTTCCGGTATTTGCTCTCGTGCTTCTGTTAATCTTTCATTTACTAATTGCCTTGCAAAATAAATATCAGTTCCATCCTCGAAATAAATATTTACAACCGACAAGCCGAAATTGGAAACAGACCTTATTGTTTCAAGATTTGGCAGTCCGTTCATTGTTACTTCAATTGGATACGTAACATATTTCTCTACTTCTTCCGGCGCTAATCCTTCTGTAACTGTAAAAACCTGAACAAGTGAAGGTGAGACATCCGGGAATGCATCTATTGGAAGCTGCTTATAACTTAAATAACCGGCAGCCATTATTATTATTCCTAGAACAAGAATCAGAAGTCTGTTCTTAATTGCGAAATCTATTATTCTATTCATTTCATCTCCTCCTAGTGTCCGTGGTCGCCACCGAAGGATTCTTTCAAAATCTCGGCTTTGAGTATGAATGAATTTTTAGATACATATTGATCACCGGCATTTAATCCAGATAATATCTCAATATTGTCATTATTTTCATTACCTGTTTTTACAGCCTGCGGCCTAAATCCGCCATCTTCATCTTTTACAAAAACCACCACCTGCTCTTCCAAAGTTTGCAATGCCGTTTTTTCAACCACAACCGGATACTTTTTTTCGCTTACATAAACATTAGCTGTTATAAACATTCCCGGCAGCCATTTACCGGTTTGATTATTCAATATCACTCTTGCAGTTGCTGTTCTTGTTTTTTCATCTACAATAGGACTCACATAGGAAATAGTTCCCGTCTCTTCAATATCCATTGAACCAACAGAAACTAGAGTTTTCTGCCCAGCTCTTATTTTACCCAGATCTTTTTGATAAATATTAAAGTTAGCCCAAACCTTATCGAGATCTGCAATTGTGAAAGCGTGTGCTTCATTTCCAATTAGTTCACCCTGAGTCATATGCATTTCGATTATTGTTCCATCGATCAAAGATTGAACTTCGTATGGCGATAGACTTTCATTGCTTTCTATTAATGCAAGAGTTTCTCCTTTTGTTACTTTATCGCCCACAGTTTTATAAACTTCTTTAACGATACCGTTAAACCGTGGTATTATATGCGAAATCCTTGAAGGCTCGGCGATGATTTCACCCGTTAAATCAATATGTGATTTTATTACACCTGGACCTGCTTCTTTAACTTCAATGCCGAATTCCTTCATTGTTTCTTCTGTCAGAACAATTTCTTCTAAATGTTCTTCACTTTCATTTTGTCCTTCAGCTTCACTATGTTCTTCAGTCTCAGCAGTTTCATTTTCTGCCTTTTCATCAGAACAACCAACTGCAAAAACCATCAAGAATGTTATGAACAATATTCCAATTAGTTTCATCTGTTTTTCTCCAAAATACTTTTTCATTTTATTAAATTTATTCCTGTTATGTTTTCAATTTCTATCAATGAGTTGTAGTAATCCGATAATTCAAGTAAGAATTGTGTTTGGGTTTCAAACAAAGTTCTCTGTGCATCTAATAAATCAATAAAAGCAAAACGCCCTTGTATATATCCTTGTCTTGTTACTTCGTAAGCATTCTCAGCTTCCGGAATGATACTATTTTTCAACTGCTGCGAATTATTGTAAGCACTCAAAAGATTATTATAAGCTGTGTTTAATTGTGCTATTACATTTAACCTTCGTGTATTTTTAATTGCATCCATTTGCTCTAATCTTACTTCTGCTGCCTGAATATTTCCTTGGTTCCTGTTGAAAAATGGAAGCGGGATTGAAACTCCGGCAACGAATGAATTAGTTTTTAATTCATTTAAATACCTCACGCCGCCATTTACAGTTAAATCCGGCACTGCTAATGATCTTTCAAGTTCAAGCGCTGCCTCTCTTATATTTACTTCATTTTGTAATAATTTAATGGAAGGAATCTCTTCAATATTTCCTGTTATCTCTTCTCTTGTTGGTGGGACTGAAATACTGTCAAATAAAGCTGTAGCTGGAATTAGATTCTTTCCAGTAGTCCCCAAAAGTGAATTCAGTTGTGCCTGGATAGAAGAAAAACTTCTTTGAAGTCTGTCTAATTCAATCCTGCTGTTAGTAAGAGCCACTTTTACTTTTGATTCCTCAGCCGGTGAAGTTCTTCCTGCTTTAACACGCTCAGAAATCGTTTTTAAAATTTCTTCATTAAGCTCAACAAATTTTCTTTGCTGCTCTATCTGTTTTTGAATCTGATATAATGAAAAAAAAGTTGATTTAACATTTGCAATAACATCAAGCTTTAATAACTCATAATCTCCCCTCGAAGAGACAATTTCAGTTTCTGCAAGATTTATTCGGCTGCTTCTTTTTCCGCCAAGCTCAAA
This sequence comes from Ignavibacteriaceae bacterium, assembly GCA_019638025.1. GTDB lineage: Bacteria > Bacteroidota > Ignavibacteria > Ignavibacteriales > Ignavibacteriaceae > JAGUXE01. Next base: position 5,332 of record JAHBUO010000087.1, on the reverse strand, counting down.
TAGCTGACTTGCAGAAAGAGTATATTGACTTCCTTTTATCCCGATTAATTCTTTACCGCCAAGAAAATCTTCGGCTTCAAAATCAGCTTCGGGATTAGGAATTAACCCGGCTTGTATTTTTTGTTTCTCCAAAGAAGAGATTTCATACACAAATGCTTTTAAGTTGGGATTATTAACTAAAGCCGTATCAACTGCTTCTTGTAAAGTTATTTCTTCATCATTTACTTTGATTGAATCTTTATCCTGCTGTGCCTGAACAATAATTGATGAACAGAGCAGCAAGAGAAAGATAAATTTTAGGTTCATAATTTCTCCAAGTATTTTTAAAAAACGATTATTCGCCTTTGGCGAAGATGTAATTATCCCACAGCGGAATAATTAGTAAGTGGAAAAAGAGAAAAGATTAAATCAGAAATGTTCTGTTAAAAAGATAAACTTCAGTTGTTTTTTGTGGTGTGTAGAATTGTTCAGAATCTAATATTGAAAATGCTTTTGTTGATTGTTTCGTTTCATCAATGCAATGGTAGCAAATTGATTTATCAACCTGCAGCTTATAAATATCTTGTGAAGAATCTTTGGTAACTTTGGCTGTAGCTGTCTTTACAATTTCACAATAATCGTGTGAACCGTGATTATCCCCATCATAGTTAAGCAAACCAGCTTCGGAATGAAGAAATGTAAAAACAATCACTGAAAGAATGATTGCTGCAATAATTTTTGTTGCTTTATTTATGTAATGTATCAGCATACTATTCTGCATATTCCTTACAATGCTTCGACGCTTCATTTACAATTTTATTTATATGCTCATCATCTAAAGAATAATAAACCATTTTGCCTTCTTTTCTATGACTAACAAGTCTGTTATTTTTTAACAACCTTAATTGATGAGAGATAGCTGAAACAGAAACTCCGGTTAAAGCAGCAATATCACAAACACACAATTCATCTTCAGCAAGAGAAAGTAAGATTTTTAATCTTGTAAAATCACTTAAACTTTTAAAAGTCTCTGATAATTCATTTATAAGAAAATCATCCGGTATTCGTTTCTTAACATATTTTACTTTCTTTTCGTCAATAAAATCAACTTCACAAACTGGTGTTATTGTATCTTTTTTCATAACCCAAATATAGCTAACATTTGAGCAAATATGCAAATGATATTATCCAAACAAAATAATTTACTTTATACTCACACTAACTCAAGTATTAAAATATGGTAACGAGAAAAAATAGGAATAAGGTGCAGACTTTTAAGTAAATTAGCCGTTGGTCACTCAGAGTTTTCTTTTTCGCCGCCAACTGTGCTGTAAAAATTATCTAAATAAAAAAGGTTAGATGTTTTATTTCAATTGTTCAACTTGTAAAAATTATCAAAGCACAATTGGCTTAGGTTTGGTTTAGTCAATATTGTTAAAATGTGGTCGTGCTGTTGCACCACCACTTGGGAAAAAAGTTTTTATTCGTTTCTTCAAGGTCAACGAAAAAAATATAATAGAAGAAAATATTAAATAAGTATTTTTGCAAATATAAATTAGTTTTAACCAAGCAGTGTTTTAAAGAGTAATGAAAAAAAGCGGTATAACAAGTGCATCAAGCCGACAGCGCTTTCGCATTCGGTATTTTTATAATTTTCAAGATAGTCGTTCCGTGTCGGCTATCTTGTTCAAGGTAGTTCTGCTAAACAAAATTATTTTAAATAATCGGTATTTGTGTTCTAAGCTAAATTCTTGTTCTGGGCTGCGGCTTATGCACAACGCCGTTATATTTACTAAAATTGGAGGCATGTTCTTAATTATTTTCCGATGTCTATCTGCGTCGGTCACTACAATGTAAGCATCCGTTTTCATCCCTTTTGCGTATGAAAACTATGTCCTTATTGTATGTTTTCTTTTATAAGATGAAATTAGAACTGCCTCCTAATTATTTATGATATGAAATTAAAAGAATTCCAAAAGATTGAAACTTCCGAAGACTTGGCGAAAATATTTGGCATGTCATATAAAGAATTATCAAAAATTATTTACAAATTACCATTCGAATACAGATATACATACTTCGAAATATCAAAGAAAAATGGCACAAAAAGATTAATATCAAAACCCAATAAAAAATTAAAACAGATACAAAATAAGTTATCTGAAACACTCTATTCAATTTACAAACCTCGTCCATCAGTACATGGTTTTGTTAAACAAAGAAGTGTTATTTCTGGGGCAGAAAAGCATTTGAATAAACAAAGTATACTAAATATAGACTTGGAAAATTTTTTTGATTCAATACATTATGGCAGAATTAAGTATTTGTTCATGGCACATCCATTTAATTGTAACGAAACAATTGCCACTATACTTGCCCACATATTTTGCCATGAAAATAAATTGCCACAAGGTGCATCATCATCTCCAATTCTGACAAATATGATATGCTACAAACTAGATAAAGAATTGCAAAATCTGGCAAAACATTGTAATGCGACTTATACAAGATATGCAGATGATATAACATTCTCGTTTACAACTAATAAGAAAAAAATCTCAAAACAAATTGTTGAGGATACTGAAGTTCTTACTATTAGTCCCGTTCTACAGCAAATAATTGAAAATAATGGTTTTAAGATTAATTACAATAAAGTCCACCTTTACAAAAAAAATCAAAGGATGTTGGTCACTGGCATTAAAGTAAATGAATTTACCAATGTTCAAAGGAAATATATATCTAAAATAAGATCGATGTTATATTCTTGGGAAGAACATGGTTATATCAATGCCAAGAAAGAATTTGAAAGCAAATATTTAACAGAGCGGCATCGAGTATTTTCGAGCTTGCCAGAATATAGGAATGTCATACGTGGTAAACTTAACTATTTAAAAATGGTGAGAAGCAAAAGAGATGTATTATATATCAAGTACGCAAAATGGTTCAATAAATTAGTTGACGAATTTTCTGAACCACATTTAGAATATTTGGAAATCACACCAGAAGAGAAATTATTAATGCAATCTGTTTTGGTTATTGAGATACTATATGACAATTCAGAAGGTGAATGTGTTTGTAACCAAGGAACTGGTTTTTATTTAAAGGATGTTGGCATTGTCACTTGTGCACATGTAGTTACTGATGATAAAAACAATCCACTTGATAATATAGATGTATTTCGATATGATAAAATTACTGAAAAATTTAGATGCACAATCCAGAAAATAGATAGCATACTTGACCTTGCTATCCTTCAACCAGTTGATCCAGAAAGCCTTAAAGATATTCAACCACTCGAACAATCAAGCGAAACTATTGATAGTTTACATACAGTTAAAATGATTGGTTATCCAGCATATAAGATTGGTCAAACACCATACATTGTTGATGCAAAAATTGCATCTATTTATTGTCAAAGTACTATAAATAAATTTGAGATTGATTCTTTAATTAGAGAAGGTAATAGTGGTGGACCTATATTGAATAGTAATAATAAGGTCGTTGGCATTGCTGCTGAAGGTGCCGAAAAAAGTGGCGGCAATAATGCTGTTTTAAGAATAGATATGTTAGAAAGAATAAAATCGTAAATATAACCAGCCAATCAAGCGGACGCTGTTTTCGCATTCGGCATTTGTATAATTATTGGTTTTGTTCTTCCGTGTAAAGTTGTTTTGTAAAGTAGTTCTGTTAAATAAATGTTTTTAAATTTATTGGCAGTTGTTTAGTAAGTGGCATTGCTGTTCTGGGGCGACCGCTTATTGGCGACGCCGTTATATGGCTCGCTTAAATAACAATATCAATAACAAATTCATTGGAGGTACAATGAAAACTTTAAATTTCTTTTTCGCACTCTTTCTTTTTTCTTCTGTTCTATTTGCACAGAAAGAAACAATACCAGACAAGCAGTTTATGCTTGGTTGCACAAATGTTGGTTCTTCAGAGGAAGTTACACATTATATTGATGCGGCTGGAGAAGTATGGCAGTGGAATGGTAGCACTTTCGTTACTGGAGGTGTTTATAATAATTCACTTGTAACTGTAGGTAACGCAAATTTTAGTAGTTCAAATTGGCCTGGTTTTAATTTTAATTGGCTACCTAACAACGGTAGCCCTACCTGGAGTTTAGGTTTATATAAAGTCACAAACTCAAAACAAACTGATAAGTATTTCTATCTCGATGCAAGAGATAGTGATTTCGGTGGTGCTGTTTATAATCCTGATTTTTTCATTGTTTTTAATAATAGTAGTGGTGTATATAATCATAGATATGCTGGTTCAATTTCGCAAGGTGAAGTTGTTAGAGTTTGGGATATCCACGAAGAATCACCAAATACTTCCGGACTACAAAATTATTGGAGCAATGTTTTAGTTGTTGTTCCATCAGTTGCTCAACCATATACGCCAAGAGTTATTTGGGGCCCAATCCCAAACTTTTCTGCAACCGGTTATAAAGTTTACTGGCGTTATGGGCAAACCGGTAATTTTAGTTTACTTACGACGGTAAGCTCAAGCACCTTTGAATATACACACGAAGGACTTGCTATTGGAAATGGATTAGTTGCTGAATATAAAGTTCAAGCTTACAATGGTTCTTCTACTTCTGATTTTAGCAATACAGTTTCTATCGGAACTTCCGGTTGGTTCAAGCAACACTTTGGCTCTGAGAATAATTCTCTTACTTATCAACTAAATCAAAACTACCCCAATCCATTTAATCCTGCAACGATAATATCATATTCTGTTGCTGAAAATTCTTTTATTTCACTTAAAATATATGACGTCTTAGGAAATGAAGTATCTGAATTAGTAAATGAGTTAAAAGAATCTGGCAATTATTCAGTTTCATTCGATGCTTCTAAACTTTCGAGTGGTATATATTTCTACACCCTTAAAGCAAATGGTTATTCATTAACCAAGAAAATGCTTTTAGCGAAGTAAAATTGTAAAAACAATATCACCGATAAGAAAGGAGCTGCTGACAATGAAACGAATAATTATTTTGCTTTTTGTTATGAGTATTTTTTCAAAATATATTAGCCCTCAACAATTAATTTGGAAGCATACCGGTGGCCCGATGGGGGGTATTGTCGGTGATATATCTATTAATTCTTCGGGTGAAATTTATGCCGGAGTGTATCCTTTTTTTCTAGATTACTCCGGCTTATATAAATCAACTGATAACGGAGACAGTTGGTTTAAAGTCGAAACACAATTTGAAGATTTTGAGGTATATGCAATATACATAACAACGGAAGATCATATTTGGGTCGGTACAAATTTCCAAGGAAGAATTTATCGCTCAACTGATAACGGAATAACGTGGGAGAATAAAAGAAACGGCTATAACACCGGT
>JAHBUO010000086.1 GCA_019638025.1 Ignavibacteriaceae bacterium | reverse complement strand
TCCGGAAACTCAGCTCTATTAAGAATCTGTACAGCTTCTTCCTGATATTCACCATAAGCATCTTTTGGTTCAAGGACTACTGTTTTTTTTGAACCGATTAACATCGTTCCGATTTCTGACTCTAAATTTGGAAGAATTTGTTCATTACCGCTAAGAAAAGCAAAAGGTCTTCCATCAGATGTAGAATCAATTATCTCTCCATCAGCATCTTTAAGTGTAAATAATATTGAAACTACTTGGTTTGGTTGTAAGGGCATTGCGCCTCCTTATAATAAATTAAATAGTGTGACTTTAAAACAATCAACATTACAATTTAACGGAAATAATTATCTGTTACTAATCAAATATCTTTTTAAGGTAAGAGATGTTTTGCCAGCGTGTGCGGTATCACATCAGCAAATAAATTCTTGATTATAAAATTCTAAAACATTAAAATTGTTCCGCAATTATTTGGGCTTTTAAGAATTCTATCATTCGGAGGTTTTATGGAGCTATCAAAGTATTTGATTAAACCAAACAAGAAAATTAACCTCGCCGATTATTCTACAGACTCATCCGGAAAAATCAAATCAAAAGAACAAGCACTTTCCTTAATGGAAAAGAACATAAAAAAAATGGCAAAGCTTCAAGACAAGCTTTATGCTGATGACAGATATGCTTTATTACTCATCTTTCAAGCGATGGATGCTGCCGGAAAAGATAGCGCAATTAAGCATGTGATGAGTGGCTTGAATCCGCAGGGAACTCAAGTTTATAGCTTCAAACAACCCTCTGCCGAAGAACTTGATCACGATTATTTATGGCGCATAAATAAATCACTTCCGGAGCGGGGGAGAATTGGAATTTTTAACCGCTCACATTATGAAGAGGTACTTGTAATTAGAGTTCACGATGCAGTGAGTAAACAAAAAATACATCCGTCTCTTATTGATGAAAATATCTGGAAAAATCGTTACAGGCAAATTAGAGATTTTGAACGTTATCTTTTTGAAAATGGAACAATTACACTCAAGTTCTTTCTCCACATTTCAAAGGAAGAGCAAAGGAACAGATTTCTAAAGCGAATTGAAGACCCTACTAAAAATTGGAAGTTTTCAACTTCAGACTTAAAAGAAAGAGCTTTGTGGAATGATTATCAGACGGTTTACAGTGAAGCGATTAGTGCTACTTCAACAAAAGATTCACCCTGGTATGTAATCCCATCAGATAAAAAATGGTTTTCGAGATTAGTAATTTCTGAAGTAATTGTTAAGAAACTGGAATCTCTCGATATCTCTTATCCGTTGTTGAATGATGAACAAATTAAGAATCTTCAACTATATAAAGATAAGTTGATGGAAGATGCATCGGTTGAGTAATTTGGTGTGTGATAATTATTGAAAAGTCAATAATTTGTTTAGTCGCATTCTTTAGCTAAATTTCCGGCACATTTCATTGTGTGCTATGTTGAATATATTTTTGAAGTTTTAAAGGGCAAATTCATGGTTCATAAAATCGACGATTCCGATTCGATACATACTACTTTGTGGCATTCAAAAAACGTCGATGAGACTTTAGACATACTCCATACTTCAAATGATGGATTATCAGAATCTGAAGTTGAAAATCGAATAAAAAAATATGGTAAAAACGAACTCACGGTCGAGGAACAATTATCCCCATTTCTTCTGTTCATCAGTCAATTTAAAAGTTTACTGATAGTTATATTAATTGCAGCTGCGGTAATTTCTTACTCAATCGGTGAGATTGTTGAAGCAATTGCAATTATCATTATTGTAATTCTTGCAGGAGTTTTAGGATTTATTCAAGAATTTCGTGCCGGTAAAGCTATTGAATCACTTAAGAAAATGGCTGCTCCTCTTGCTCATGTTAAAAGAGGTGGCGAGGAGAAGGAAATAACATCTTCAGAAATTGTTCCGGGCGATTTAATTATTCTCAAAACCGGTGATAAAATTCCTGCTGATGCAAGGATTATTGAATCGAGTAATCTTAAAATTGAAGAAGCTTCACTTACTGGTGAATCTCTTGCCGTTGAAAAAATTACTCATCAATTAGATTCAGAAAATGTTCCTCTAGGTGACCGTAAGAATATGGTTTATATGGGGACTGCAGTTTCGTATGGTAGAGGAAAAGCTATTGTTGTCAGTACAGGTATGAAAACCGAATTTGGTAAAATTGCCGGACTTCTTCAATCAACTGAAAATAGGAAAACTCCTATTCAAATTAACCTTGACCAACTCGGCAAAAAGCTTGGTATCTTCTCTATAATCCTTGCTGCTTCAATGAGTGCTTTAGGAGTTCTTAGAGGACATGATATTTTTCACATGTTTGTTTGGGGAGTTGCGGTGGCTGTAGCTGTAATTCCTGAAGCACTTCCTGCTGTTGTTACAATCAGTTTAGCTCTCGGGGTTAGACGTATGGTGAAGAGAAGAGCTTTAATCAGAAAACTTCCTGCAGTTGAAACACTTGGAGCAACAAATATTATTTGTTCCGATAAAACCGGAACCCTAACACAAGATCAAATGACAATTCGAAAAATATACGCTAATCAAAAACTTTTTGACGTTAGTGGCTCAGGTTACAATCCCAAAGGTGAATTTAAATTTGAAAATAATAATGTTAATCCTTTTGAAGAACCTGCATTAATGATGCTTTTGCGTGGTGGTTCTTTATGTAATGATACAAGACTCAAAAATAATGAAGATGGATGGGAAATAATCGGTGACCCAACAGAAGGCGCAATTATTGTTGCTCTAAACAAATCCGGAGAAGATTGGGAAAAACTTCGTAATGAAAATAATCGCTTTTATGAAATCCCATTTTCTTCCGAAACTAAAAAAATGACCACAGTTCATAATTATGGAAATGAAATACTCTCATTTAGTAAGGGGGCTCCTGAGGTTATTTTAGATAGGTGTACACATTTGATGAACAGTAGTGGTGATGTCCCGCTAACAACTGAACTCCGTAAATCAATCTTGGATGCCGCATATGGAATGGGTGAAGCGGCACTTAGAGTATTGGCGGTATCTTATAAAAAATTAAACACTGAAAAAGTGAACGATGAACTTGCCGAACAAGACCACGTTTTTCTTGGGCTTGTCGGTATGATTGACCCCCCTCGGCTTGAAGTAAAAGATGCGATTAAACTTTGTGATACAGCCGGAATAAAGCCAATCATGATTACCGGAGATCATAAGGTAACTGCCGTTGCTGTAGCTAAAGAACTTGGTATTATGAGAAATGGGGGCGCAATTTCGGGGACTGAGCTAGAAAAGCTGTCTGATGAAGAATTTGAAAAAGCTGTCGATTCAACCGAAGTTTATGCAAGGATTTCTCCTTCTCATAAATTAAAAATTGTTGATGCGTTGATGCGTAAAGGTCATATCGTTGCAATGACCGGTGATGGAGTTAATGACGCCCCTTCTCTCAAAAAAGCAGATATAGGTGTTGCGATGGGAATTACCGGTACGGATGTAAGTAAGGAAGCCGCCGATATGATTCTTACCGACGATAACTTTGCTTCAATTGTTTCTGCCGTTGAAGAAGGTAGAAGTATTTTTGAAAACATCCGAAAATATTTGGTTTTTCTATTAAGCGGTAATATGGGGACGGTTTTCGCCTTAATTGCGACATTATTGCTTGCACTGCCTATTCCTCTTTATGCAGTACAAATATTATTCATCAATTTTATTATGGATGGATTGATTGCAATTGCATTGGGTGTTGAACCCCCGGAACCCGGAATTATGAATAAGCCTCCTCGCAAAGTTGGTGAAGGAATATTAAATAAAGTTGCACTTTTCTATATCGGTGGTGTGGGCGCATGGATTGCAGTAATTACTTTAGCTGTCTTTATTTGGGCACTTAACTATGGCGGTTACACAGAAGATGAAGCAATTACACTTTTCTTTGCTACATTGATTGCAGCAAGGTTATTTAATGGTTATAACTGTAGATCGCTTGAGCAATCGACATTCAAATTATCTCTTATGTCAAACAAAGCGATTTTACTTGGCGCACTTTCATCGATTTTTATGACATTGGCTGTAATCTATTTTGAACCATTGAATAAACCATTTAAGACTGTCCCGATTCAATTAGAAAAATGGGCTATTGTTTTTATAGCATCGTTCTCAGTCTTAATTTTAGTAGAAATCACTAAATACTTTATAAGAAAAGGGAAGTTTGATTTTCTTAGAATGAATTAATAAAGCTATTCCGGACTTGTGAAAATTGATTAATTAGTTTTTCAAATACTTCTTTAACCGGAAGAATTTCTTTCACAAGTCCGGCACTTTGACCTGCTTCAAGTGCCCCTTCATCTAAATCTCCCTCGAATATTCCAAGTTGCTCCCGTTTAGAACCAAGTATCTCCTTAAGCTGATTTACGTCGGCACCCAATATTTCCGCATTTAATGCGCTTGTTGCAAAGTTGTTCTTAATCATTCTAATTAATCCAATCTGCTTGAATGCTGTGGTAGTTCCTACATCATTTGAGTTTACAATAGCATTCTTATAATTGATATGTGCCGAAGATTCTTCAGTTGCGGCAAAAAGAGTTCCAATTTGAACCCCATCCGCTCCCAAGCAAAACGAAGCCGCTATTTGTCTTCCATCAGCAATTCCTCCTGCAGCAATTACAGGAATACTTAATGCATCAACCAACTGTGGAATTAGTGAGAGAGTTGTAATTTCATCGGGACCATTATGACCCCCGGCTTCAAATCCTTCTCCCACAATTGCATCGCAACCAACACTCTCTGCTTTTAATCCATGCTTAACACTTGGAACGACATGAACTACAATCGCATCCTTCTTTTTCAAAATATCGATGAACTTTGCCGGGTTACCCGCTGAAGTAAAAAATATTTTTACATCATTTTCAATCGAAGTTTTAATTAAATCCTCCGCATCACCACGAAGCAATGGAATATTAACACCAAATGGTTTATCTGTTGCAGATTTACACTTGTTAATATGTTCTTTAAGAAGTTCGGGTTTCATTGAACCTGCACCGATTAATCCCAAACCACCGCAATTTGAAACGGCAGACACAAGTTTCCAGCCGCTTACCCATACCATTCCAGCTTGAATAATCGGGTATTTAATATTAAAAAGTTTTGTAATTCTATTGTTGATGTTCATCTTTTTGTCCAAAAATTATTATGCAAAATGAAGGTTCAAAACTTGATTTACAAACGGAAAATTCATTCAAAAACATCATTAAGTTCAACGCTATTATTATTTGGTTATAGTTCCCTAATTAAATAAATTTACGGTTCAAATTTTCAGAGAAATAAATGAGAGCAATTATTCCGGTTGCAGGGGTTGGCAGCCGATTGAAACCACACACACATACGATTCCAAAAGTATTGCTTAATGTCGGAGGTAAACCGATGTTAGGTTATATCATCGATAAACTTCTTTCTGAAGGGATAAATAAAGCTACATTTATCTACGGGCATTTAGGAAACTTAATAGTTGAATATGTTCAGAAAACATATCCGGAACTTCAAGCTGATTTTGTTGAACAGAAAGAACTTGAAGGGCTTGGTCATGCTATCTATACTGCCATTCCTACTTTTGATGATGATGAGGTTTTCATAATTCTTGGTGATACTATTTTTGATGTCGATTTAAAATCAGTATTCGCAAAAAAGGTAAACTCACTCGGGGTTAAAGCTGTAGAAGATCCAAGAAGATTTGGCGTTGCGTTAATGACTAATGGTTACATAGAACAACTTATCGAAAAACCTCAAACACCCGTTTCTAACTTAGCCCTCGTTGGACTTTATTACATCACCGAAGCGAATAAACTTGTAAATGCACTAAACACACTCGTCGATAAAAATATTCGAACTCGCGGTGAGCTTCAGCTAACCGATGCGCTTCAGATGATGATTGATAGCGGTGTAAAGATGACAACTTTCCCTGTCGAGGGGTGGTATGATTGCGGTAAACCGGAAACTCTACTCGGTACAAATCAATATCTTCTTAAAAAAACCGTAACACCTAATGAGATTCCATCGGTAGTATTGGTACCTCCTGTTTTTATCGGTGAGAATTGTAAAATCGAAAATTCAATTGTTGGTCCCTTTGCAACAATTTCAGACGGGGCAAAAATAAGTGAATCGATTGTCAGAAATTCAATCATCGGAAATGATGCCGAAGTTAAAAGAGCTTTGTTAGAAAATTCTATCATCGGAAATAACTCCAGCGTAAAAGGAAATTATAAAAGAATCAATACAGGCGATTCATCTGAATTAGATTTTTATTAAATTTGTAAATTATTCATATTAAATAAATTAGAGAAGGAACAGCACATTATGTCATTTTTTTTCACATCAGAATCGGTTTCTGAAGGGCATCCGGATAAAGTTTGCGATGCAATCTCCGATGGTGTTCTTGATGCAATCTATGTTCAAGACCCTAAAGCTCGCGTTGCTTGCGAAACTATGGTTACTACAGGTCTTGTTGTTGTCGGTGGTGAAGTTACAACTTCAGCTTATGTTGATATTCAAGCAGTGGTAAGAAATACCGTAAAAAATATCGGTTATACAAAGGGAGAATATATGTTCTCTTATGATTCATGCGGAGTGTTAAACGCAATTCATTCACAATCACCCGATATAGCTCAGGGTGTTGATGAAGGAAAAGGTCTTCATAAAGAGCAGGGAGCAGGGGATCAGGGAATGATGTTTGGTTATGCATGTGATCAATCAGCCGACTTTATGCCTTTAACTCTTGAATATTCACACAAACTTGTTAAACGTTTAGCCGATATCAGAAAGAAACAACCGAAACTGATGCCATATCTGCGACCCGATGCAAAATCTCAGGTTACAATCGAATACGATGAGAAAACAAGAAAACCAATCCGTGTTGAAGCTGTTGTTATTTCAACCCAACATGATGAAAATGTTAATCAGAAAAAAATTGAAGCTGATGTTAAGAAGCATGTAATTCCTCAGGTAATTCCGGCAAAATATCTAGATAAGAAAACAAAATACTATGTAAACCCTACAGGGAAATTTGTTATCGGTGGACCTCACGGTGATAGCGGTCTAACCGGAAGAAAAATTATTGTTGATACTTACGGTGGATGGGGTGCTCACGGTGGTGGAGCCTTCTCCGGAAAAGATCCTTCCAAAGTTGATAGAAGCGCTGCTTACGCTGCAAGACATATCGCAAAAAATATTGTTGCCGCTAAATTAGCTAAAGAATGTTTAGTTCAAGTTTCTTATGCTATCGGTGTTGCCGAGCCGATGTCAATTTTCGTAGATACTTACGGCACCGGTGTTATTGCTGATACTGAAATTTCAGCAATGATAAAAAAACTTGTTCCGATGACTCCAAAATCTATTATCGATAGATTAAAACTAAGAGCCCCGATTTATCAGGCTACTTCCTCTTATGGTCATTTCGGACGCAAATACCAAAAGGGAGCTAAAGTTAAAGTTGTTGTCGGTGAAGAAAACGGTAAAACTAAATCAATTGAACAATCAGTTGATTTATTTACTTGGGAACAATTAGACCTGGTTCCGTTGTTTAAAAAATATCTAAGTAAATAATATAATTTCTTGTAGCCCCTTTTTGGAGTTGCAAAGGTTCATAAATAATAAAAGGAAATAAATGAGTAACGTTCTAGAAAAAAATGATGTAACATACGTCCCTTACAAAGTTAAGGACATGTCTCTTGCTGAGTGGGGAAGAAAAGAAATTAAATTAGCCGAAGCAGAAATGCCCGGATTGATGGCGCTACGTAAACAGTATGGTGAATCAAAACCTTTAAAAGGGGCAAGAATTGCCGGCTGTCTTCACATGACAATTCAAACTGCAGTTTTAATTGAAACTTTAATTGAACTTGGTGCTGATGTTACATGGTCATCATGTAATATCTTCTCTACACAAGATCACGCCGCTGCCGCAATTGCTGCTGCTGGAATTCCTGTTTATGCTTGGAAGGGAATGAACGAAGAAGAGTTTAACTGGTGTATCGAACAAACTCTTTTCTTTGGCGAAGAACGTAAACCGTTAAATATGATTCTTGATGATGGCGGTGACCTTACTAATATGGTTCTTGATAAATATCCTGAAATGGTAAAAGGAATCAAGGGTCTTTCTGAAGAGACTACAACCGGTGTTCATCGTTTATACGAAAGAATGGTAAAAGGAACTCTTCCGCTACCTGCTATTAATGTTAATGATTCAGTTACTAAATCTAAATTTGATAATAAATACGGGTGCCGCGAATCTTTAGTTGATGCAATAAGAAGAGCAACAGATTTAATGCTTGCCGGTAAAGTAGCAGTTGTTGCAGGTTTTGGCGATGTAGGTAAAGGTTCTGCTGAATCTCTTAAAAATGCACACGTGCGTGTCATAGTAACAGAAATCGATCCTATTTGTGCGCTTCAAGCCGCAATGGAAGGTTATGAAGTTAAGAAGATGATTGATGCAGTTAAAGAAGCTGACATTGTTGTTACAGCAACCGGAAATATGAAAATTGTTTCTGAAGAACATTTCAGATTAATGAAAGATAAAGCTGTTGTCTGCAATATCGGTCATTTTGATACTGAAATTGATATGGCTTGGTTAAATGCAAATTACGGTAATACAAAGGATACTATCAAACCTCAAGTTGATAAATATACAATTGATGGAAAAGATATTATTGTATTAGCTGAAGGAAGATTAGTGAATCTTGGTTGTGCAACCGGACATCCTTCTTACGTAATGTCAAACTCATTCACCAATCAAGTGCTTGCTCAATTAGAACTTTGGAATCATTCAGATAAATATGAAAACAAAGTTTACACTCTTCCAAAACACCTTGATGAACAAGTAGCTCGATTACATTTAGGAAAAATCGGTGTTGAAATTGATGTACTCACAAAAGAACAAGCTGAATATATCGGTGTAACCCCCGAAGGTCCATACAAACCGGAATATTACAGATATTAACGGACTCAAAAAATAATTAAGGCTGTCACTAATGATTAATTTAGAGACAGCCTTTTTTTATTTCGATTAATATTTTATTCTTAAGCTTATTGAATCCTCACTTAGGCGTGGTGCTTGATAAGTTTGAGAATGCTTTCATTCTTAACGTTGGGGCAGTTAAAATTTTATTCGGTATTCTAAGTTCGCAATAAAACTCCTTGTCAATCCATCTGGTCGAAGCTCTCTAACAATGAACGGCATTCCTAAATTAAGTTGAATAATACTTTTATTATTTAATTCATAATCTAAGTATGCGTTTCCATTCAATGTAAGGCCTTCTGAGCCTTTTATTTCTTTATCTACATTGAATTCATCTATGTACTTGTCGTTGCTCAAGTGATAGATTGGTAAAATACTTGCAGTTAATTTTAGCTTTGGTGTAATATTTATAGGATACGATACTCGAAGTAAAACATCTCCACTCCTTGTAAACTTTTTTGTAGACTTGAATGTTCTCAATTCAGAATTAACCGGATAATTTGTAGCAGTAAACTGATTGCTGTTTTGTGTCAGTGGTTGTTGGATGGCTACTTTACCCTATATTACCCTCAGTAGTTGGTTTAATCATCAATTACCCCTAATTGTTGGCGGTATGGTTAGTTGCCGATTTTGAAACACTTTACTATCAAGGCACAATTACTTTTGATACGAGCTGTGCTGCTCGAATACGCACTGCATCGGTAATTAACTATATCGCGTATTAGCTGTGGGTTTTCTTCTATCTGTCACCAATTAATAGACGTTTTAAGTCTCCATTTTCTTTATTCGTAAGCCAAAGCAAGTATGGTGCAAACATCACTATACCAAGTACCATAGCGACTAAGCCTAAAAGAATTGACTTTATTGTAAACTTGTTTCGCCACATTATCCAAAGTCCTGAAAGAGTTAGATAGCAAAGAAAGTCAAGATTAAATTGACCCGACCAATTCAACGATAACACATTATTAGTAAAGACACTAAATAAGTCTGCACCTTCTGTTTGAAATGCGAAGAACGTGTATGCCAATAATCCAATTGTCTGAACGATTAAAAGAGTTTTAAAGAGATTGTTATTGCTCATAATTTTTAAATTTAATTTTTTTGCAAATTTAGTAGTTAATCATCTTTCATTTTAGTCGCTACCGTACAATGGGGGGGGCAAAGTTTCGTGCAATACTATTTAGATTGTCAAAATAAGTTGATAACCATTCTTTGTTGATGTTGTCTTGGTTGATTTGAAGAAAAAAATTCTCCATTGCTAACTCAAAAATACCTTCTGCTTGTTTTGAGGTCAAGTTCAGTTTTGTGTCTTTCAGCCAAAGCTTAATAAAGTCTGTACCAATTATTTTACTTGATTTAATTAGCGTGTCTTTAAAGTTTGATTTGTTTGAGTTTATTCTGAGCTGTCTATTGAAAAGCAAATCAGTTTTATGTTCGATTAGGATATTTATCAAATCCGGATTTATTTTCTCAGCTTTTCTTTCCTTTTCAGCAATTATTGACGACTTGCTCAAGTGATGTAATAATATTTTTTCTCGAAAAATTTCCAAGTCAGCAAAATGGTGATAGAAAGATGATTTACTTATTCCAACTTCTTTTGCAAGTTGTTCAATTATTAGTCCTTTATCACCTAACAAAGCAAAAGATTCATATCCATGTATTATCCAAATTTCTGTCTTATCAGTCATTGAGTTTCGTTTTTTTAAAATTACAGCTAACTCTGTTATACTCGCAAACTTACGAATATCCAACTTTAACTAAATTGTAGTTGAGTAATAACTTTAACTTTCAAGTAAATCACGCAACTTTTATTCATTAACATTTTACTTCAATCTTCAAAACTTATGTTTGTAAAATTAAAGTAAATCTTTTAATCGATAAAAAATAATTAAGGCGTTTCAACTTTCCTAATAGTTACCAAGTGGTTCAAAATTTTTCTCGGGGTGTAATGGAGTTTATTTTTAATGGTATCTCTGTTGAGGAGTGGACCTCGATTGACGGAGGAAAAGTCCCCTTATTTTTTCCGCTGATGAGACAAATTATTTAACTATTCCTTAAAGAAATGAAATTCACCTCACCTTATATTCATTTACCCTCTCATTTCATTAATTTAAGGGACATGATATTATAACGTGCCTTCACTTGTCAGATTCGATATACTTAATATTATATTGTGCGCTAATTTGTCCGATTTGGTGCACTTTATATTTAAATGTACCTTAATCATTCAAATTTTTCCACTTTATTTTTAATAGTACTCTCCCATAATCAAATAAAACTCTTTCTCACTATCCCCCAGAACAATCGACTGCGGTTGACCGGACCCCGTTAACTCTTGGTTGTTCGTCCTTATGTTTTGGGATTAAGTTGGATTGATTACGCCGCTTCAACTTCTATCCCTTCAAATTCTGATGCTTGTCCCGAGAGAAGTGAATGATTTTTAAGTCACCTCCAATATTTAACCCATTCCACAAAACCTTTTTGACAATTGGGAATAAACTAAATTCAATTTTCTTCGATAATTTGATTATGTTGTGGAAACACGAGATTAATATGGTTCTAATTCAATTTTCACGGAGGAAATGTGTTAAAATTAGCACAAATCTATAATAAGCGGATTGACTTCAAAATCCTTTCCCCGATTATCGGGATTTTACTAGTTGGTATCGCTCTGTTGGTGTTCTTCATAGGTAGCCAATTGGAAGATGAAATTCACAAAAATATTGATGAAGTTATTGCTCAAAATAATTCAAAAATAGTTACTGCATTTAGTTTTACCAATAACTTAATGCTCGAGCATCTTAAGACTTCTATGAACGTGCTTAAAAATGAATACTTAAAACAAGGCGAACCGTCTGTGGGTTCTTCGGTACAGGTTGGAAATGAAATTGTTAATGACATCAATTTTGGAAATACTCCTCAAGCACTAAAATTTAATTCGGTTGATGTTATTAAAAATTACAATGGTGGGACTGCAACGCTCTTTACCAGAAAGGGGAACAGTTTCTATCGAATAAGTACAAATGTAATTAAAGATGACGGAAACCGTGCAATCGGTACTCAACTTGACCCTAACGGGAAAGCAATTAAAGAGATATTGAATAATCAATCGTTCTATGGAATTGTGGATATTCTTGGTCAACTTTATCTCACGGGTTACGAACCTATTTATGATAATAACAGAAATGTTATTGGTATTTGGTATGTCGGTTTCAAACTAACTCTTCTTGATGAGTTGAAAAAAACAATCGCTGAGACCCGGATACTCGAAAATGGCTTTATTGCCGTCTTTGATATGAATGATAAGATGATTTTCAATTCTAATCACATTGCTGATGAGAAATATAAAGAGATTTTTGCTAATGGATTGGAGTTGTCTCACGAAGTATGGGATCATTCTGTAACTGAGTACAAAGATTGGAACTTCAAAATAATAGCTGCTGCATCAATGTCTGATATCGATGACTATGTTGATGGTTTCAAATTTATGATGCTGGGAATTGCTCTTGTTGTAGTGATAGGGTTAACCGGAATAATAATTTATACTATTAATAAAACTGTTGTACGCAAACTTAAAATACTTACGTCGGCGGCTAATCAATTGGCTTTAGGTGATTCAGATTTTAAGATTGATGTTACTTCTGAGGATGAAATTGCTGTTCTCGAAAATTCATTTAACACAATTGCAGAGAGTTATCTCGATAAATCTTCTGCCGCACAGAAAATTGCTGAAGGAAACTTTGATGTTGATATCGAAGTGAAATCAGAAAAAGATAAGCTCTCCCAAAGTATGAACAAAATGATTTCTACAATAAAAGAACTTGTTCACGAAGTTAAAGTTCTCAATACTGCTGCAATTGAAGGGAATCTTTCACTT
Organism: Ignavibacteriaceae bacterium; assembly: GCA_019638025.1. Classification (GTDB taxonomy): domain Bacteria; phylum Bacteroidota; class Ignavibacteria; order Ignavibacteriales; family Ignavibacteriaceae; genus JAGUXE01. The sequence goes on along the minus strand of JAHBUO010000086.1, from coordinate 507 downwards.
AGGGGAACGGAAGATTTATTTAAGGGAGAATATAAAGAGATTATTAGAGGAATGAATACAACTCTTGATTCACTTTTAACCCCTATAAATGAAGCTGTTAATGCTCTTGAATTTCTATCGAAAGGGGATTTAACAGTTAGAATAAATAGTGATTTCAGAGGAGACCACCAGAAAATCAAAAACAGTATTAATCAAGTATCCACCTCATTGCACGAAGCAATGGTTGGTGTAACGGAAGCATCAAATGCAACCGCAAGTGCTTCTTCAGAAATCTCATCAAGTGCCGAAGAAATGGCGGCAGGTGCGCATGAACAGAGTTCTCAAACAACCGAAATTGCTCGTGGCATTGAACAGATGACTAAAACTATTATCGAAACTGCAAATAACGTTACACGAGTTTCGGATTCAGCAAAGAAATCCGGTAAAATCGCACAACACGGTGGAAAAGTTGTAAATGATACAATCATCGGAATGAATAAAATTGCTGATGTAGTAATTCATGCCTCT
>JAHBUO010000085.1 GCA_019638025.1 Ignavibacteriaceae bacterium | reverse complement strand
CTAAGTTTTCTATAGAGGCCTGTGCTTGAAACATCAGATTCATGAATTTCACCGTCTTCCAAATCCATTAAGAGTTTAGAATTATCTTTTGCAAAATAAATTTTACCTCGTAATGCAGTTACTACATTAATCTTCGAAGGATTAGTATAATCATAAATGGTGACATCGGTAAGTCTATTTGTAGTTTGGTCTATTTGTCTTATGAGAATTGCATAATTATTTACTTCTTGCGAGAATACGCCCGGAACAAGAGATAAGGTTGGCTTTTTTTGAGAGATATCCTGTCCTAATATTTTTGCTTCATGATTTGCATCAGGTAGAACATCATTATTGAAAACTACTAACAAAGCGGCGATAGCAATGCTACAAATAAATGGTCCGATAAGCATTTTATAAAGACTTATTCCGGAGGATTTCATTATAGTAATTTCATTGTTTTGAGACATACCGCCGAATGCCATAAGTGTGGCAACAAGTACCGCCATTGGAACCACAAGCACAACCATCCATGCTAGGTTGTACGATATCAATTGGATAATTACGAGAGTATCCAATCCTTTACCGACAAGCCTATCGGCAAACTTCATCAAGAACTGGAACAAAAAAATGAACATCAATGTCCCAATCGAAAAAAGGAATGGAGCGATATGATTCCGTATTATGTATAAGGTTAAAATCATTAAATTGATATAAAATTTGTCAATCGAAAAAAGAATTTTTATAAACTCTAAAATAACGCAATTTTTGAAAAATTATCAGATAATCATTAGATTTAGATTATGCTTAAAAATATATTAACAATAACTCTGCTATTTGTTTTATCGTGTGCAAACTTACCTTATTGGGATAGGGTTGAGATTGTACTTGATAAAAATTTCCCCCAATGGATTAGACTTGCAGACAAGTTCTCAGACCAAACATCAGGGATTTGTTTCCTCGGTGCTGAAGGTAATTCAAAAACCTTTTTAATTGTTGATGATGTAGGCTCAATGCATCGAATAAAATATACTAATGATAAATTAAAAGAATTTACTACTTACAAATTTTCTGAAAAAGTAACTAAGTATCTTTCAAAATTTCCGAAGAAAGATTTTGAGGAGATTAGTTTCGATAGCTCCACCGGTGAAGTATATTTATCCATTGAAGGTAATTTGCCCGACTTTAGAAAATCAACAAAGATTGTAAAAGTTAAATTTAAAAATAACTCTATATTTAGTAACATGATTGAAGATTTCGAAGAGTTAAATATTACTCCTGCAGAAACTTTCGAAAAGTATCTCGACAACAATGTCGCTTATGAAGGAATGACTGTCGATAAGAATTATATTTATCTTGGTTTAGAGGGATTTCAGTCTGGAGTATTTTTTGCTGATAGCACATACATCTATGTAGTTGATAAAAAAACGCTCAAGATAATTAAAGAAATTTCGACAAAACAATATAAAATTGGGACAATCTGTGGATTGCAAAATCATAATGGTGATTTGTGGGGTGTTGATAGAAATGGTTTTAATGTCTTTCGAATGAGATTAAATGAAAAAATGGATGTTGTGGATATTCAAAAGTTTGATTTTAAAAGTAGAATCCCGGGTACAGAAGATTTATCCTACATTTCTGCTATAGAATCTATTACATTTGACAATGAAAATAATATCTATTTAGTTGATGATCCTTGGAAGAGGTTTTATATTCCGGGAGAAAGTGTTCTATCAAAATTGCCTGAGGAAACAGTAAAAAATTTTAAATCATATATCCCGATCATTTATAAGTACAATTTAATAAATCAAAATTAGGAGAACAGCATGGAACAAGTAATTGCATATATCAATAAGAATTATGATAGCTATGTAGAACAGCTAAAACAATTCTTAACAATAAAAAGTATAAGTACTCTTCCGGAAAATAAAGCTGATATGAAAAAATGTGCTGAATTTGTTTCAGATAAATTGAAAGAGGCGGGATTAAGCAAAGTTCAAATATTTAAAACTGAAGGACACCCTATCGTTTATGGCGAATGGTTAGGTGCTCCCGGAAAACCGACAATATTAGTATATGGTCACTATGATGTTCAACCTGTTGATCCAATCGATTTATGGGATAGCCCCCCATTTGAACCGGTAATCAAAGACGGAAAAATCTTTGCTCGCGGTGCAACCGATGATAAAGGCCAACTTTTTGTACATATAAAAAGTGTTGAAGCATACTTCAAATCAGTGGGCAGTTTACCGATAAATATAAAGTTCTTAATCGAAGGTGAGGAAGAAATTGGAAGTCCACATCTTGAACCTTTCATTAAAGCAAATAAAGATTTATTAAAATGCGATACAGTCCTTGTATCAGATACTTCCTTGTTTGCACCGGGACAGCCGACGTTAACATACGGCTTGAGAGGTTTAAGTTATCTTGAAGTTGAAGTTACTGGTCCAAATCGTGATTTACATTCAGGTTCTTATGGAGGAGCCGTAGCCAATCCGGTAAATGTTTTGGCTTCAATGATTAGTAAGTTACATGATAAAAACGGAAAGATTACAATCCCCGGCTTTTATGATTCAGTTCTTCCCTTAACGAAGAATGAGAGAGAGAATTTTAAGAAACTTAAATTTTCAGAAAAGAAGTATGCTGCAGATTTACAAGTTGCAGAACTCTCAGGTGAAAAAGGATTTTCGACACTTGAAAGAACTTGGGCAAGACCTACTTTAGATTGTAACGGCATTTTTGGAGGATTCACCGGGAAAGGTGCTAAAACGATTATTCCTTCCAAGGCTACAGCAAAAATCAGTATGAGACTTGTTCCTAATCAAGAACCAAAAAAAGCTTCAAAATTATTTGAATCATATTTCAAAAAATTAGCCCCGAAATCAGTAAAAGTAAAAGTAACTGATTTACATGGAGGTTATCCTGTATTAACACCACTTAATCATAAAGCAACAGTTGCGGCTTCAAAAGCAATGGAAAGTGCATTCGGAAAGAAAACAGTTTTCATGCGAGAAGGTGGTAGTATTCCTGTTATTGCAACTTTTGATAAAGTATTAAAAGCTCCGACTGTACTTATGGGGTTAGGCTTAAATTCAGAGAATTTACATTCTCCAAATGAACATTTTAATTTAAAACATTTTCACTTAGGAATTAAAAGTTCAGCTTTCTTCTTTAAGTACTTTGCTGAATAATTTATTTAATAAAACGGAATCATTACGATGAAACATCTGTATATCATCTTTTTGATTATCATATCTTCATTTACATTTATTCAAATGTCTTGTGAAGGAGATGATAAGCAAGGTTCAGTTTCAGAAGGTCAGGAAGATATTGCTTACAATCCGGAGAAAGATTCTGACATTCAAGCTTACAACATCGAAAGAAGGAAAAAGCTTGCAACAGTTCGATTTCCCTGCGATACTATCGCTGTTATGGAGTTCATTCTAAAAAATTATCCTGAAGGGAGTTATCTCGCTGAACTCGACAAACCGAATACTTATACTGTTCCTCGTAATGCAGTTTTATATAAAAAGTCGGGAGATACAACTCTCATATTTGCTATAATAATAAAATCAAAACCGGACGAGCGAGTTGTTGAGTTAAAAAATGTTGTCGGATATGACCAAAGTTTTTTCAATTTGGATAGTACAGCGCTTGGTATGGCATATTTTTATCTTACTTTACTCAGGTGTACCGGCGAAAATATTGAAACTGTTTGGGAAGCATTAATTCCGGATAATGCAGGCTTTAATTATATGGTTTTGGATACTTGGAAACCAAGAAAAATGACTTATATGAGAGTTAATTTCCACTATGCAATTGGAATTGGGCATATCGAATATAATTTCTTTTTTGACAAGGGGATCTATGAGAAACCTCATCTATTGATGACATATCAAACCATTAATTCGCTTAGAGAAATGGTTGATGCAAATAGAGATAGTATCCCCGATTATATCGAACACTTATATGTAGATACAGGTATTGAAGTAAAATCTGTTGATACTGTTACATTTGTCTGGAAAGATACAGTTTATGTTAATACACGAAATCCAAAACAAACTAGACCATTCTAAGAAAAGGAGAATTGATGACGGGATTCGATAAGCAAAACTCTTTATTAACCGATACTTTGATTAAAGACGGATATTTCGCTGAAGAAATAAATAACAAAAAAGTATTTAAACTTTTTTCGTCTGTATACGATGAGTATTATGCTTTACGAAGGGGAGTAGGGCTTAGAATCCAAATGGAGCATTCAATTCTGCAATTGACAGGAAAAGATTCTTTAGACTATCTTCACCGCGTTTCAACCAATAATATTAAGGAACTTCCCGAAGGTAAAGTTGCAAAGACAATCTTAACAACAGATAAAGGTCGAATTCTAGATTGTGTAAATGTAGTGAATTTGAATGAAAAACTATTTCTACTCGGACATCAAAATACCGGCACTATTCTTCATCGTTGGCTTGATAAATTCATAATAACGGATGATGTAAAAGTTGAGAATTTACAAAATGATTATATTTTAATTGAACTTTTAGGTCCGCAAGCCGATTCATTTATTACTCTTCTCTTTGGAAAACAAGTTGAGGCAATTGAAATAAATTCAGCAAAGGAACTTTACTTTGATATTTCAAATCTTTATTTGATAAAGGAGAGAAATCGCCTTAATGGACTTCAATTCAAAATAATTATCAAACACCATGAAGCAGTTAATTTAATTAATTATGCACTCAGCAATAAAGGTCTGTTTGAACTTAAATTAATTGGAGAAAATGCATATAAAATATTTTGCATAGAAGAAGGAATTCTTTCAGCAAATGAGCTCAATGATAGATTTAATCCTTTAGAAGCTAATCTGAAAGAAGAGATAAGTTTTACAAAAGGATGCTACATCGGTCAAGAGGTTGTTGCTCGCCTCGATGCTTATGACAAAGTTCAAAAATCGATTTTCGGTTTTGAGTTTGAAAGAAAAATTCTTGTGGACACGTTTTCTCCTATTCTTGACGGTGACGAAAACGAAGTTGGTGTTGTAACTTCAACAGCATGTGATTGCGAGAAAGACCGCATGATAGGAATGGGATATTTAAAGAAGAATTCTGATAATAGCCAACTTCACATTAAAGTAAATAGTGATAAGATTAATGTCATTCCCAAAAATTTCCCGTTAATTTGAACTCAAAGAATTTTATTTCTGTTCTATTATCAGATTATTGAAAGATTAACTTGAAAATTTATACAAAAACCGGTGACAAAGGTGAAACAGGATTATTCGGTGGTCAGCGAGTTTCAAAAGATGATTATAGAATCGAAGCTTACGGAACATCTGATGAGCTTAATGCAGTTTTAGGTATTGCTCTGACCGAGATTAAATCGGAAGAAATAAAAGATTTATTAATAAAAATTCAAAACTTATTATTTGTTCTTGGCTCCGATTTGGCAACTCCACTTTCGCATCAAAATATAGCTTTTGAAATACCGAGGATTACCAATGAAGATATTAGTTTACTGGAAAAATCGATAGACTTTTTTGAAGCTAAACTTGAACCTTTAAGAGACTTTATTCTACCGGGTGGGAGTAAGGGAGCAGCAATAATTCACTTTGCCAGAACTGTATGTAGGCGTTGTGAACGCTGTATTGTTACACTCTCAAAGCATGATGAAATAAATCAAAATATAATTATATTTGTGAACCGTTTATCGGATTTACTTTTTGTTCTTTCCCGTTACGAGAACAAATATTTAAACCAACCCGATATCAAGTGGGAAAAGTAATTCCCCAAAATATTGGGGGTGAAATTGGTTTCGACGGGGTTAATGATGCATCGAACTGCGCATCGTGGTTTCCCGAAACTCACGTTAAAAATTCGGATAAAACAATAACTGGCGAATCTAATTACGCCCTCGCTGCTTAATTTGTAGCAGCCGTTCAGTAGTTCTTTTCCTATTGGGAATTATTTGAACGTCGCTTAAATAGGATGGCTTTGTTGAATGCTTTTGGCAACAAAGTGAAATTTAAGAAAGTATACTTTTTGTAATCCTGTTTGTCGGAGTATTAAAAGCGTAAAACAATAGACAAACTATGTGTGTAGAAGTTCGTTGAAGCATAGCTTCGGACGCGGGTTCGACTCCCGCCACCTCCACCATCGCTATTTCATTTAAATTATAACGCTTCATTTAAAGTGAAGCGTGTTTTATCCTACAATGATATCTGTTAACTACACATAGAAAATTCATCAATTAAAACTATGTGCTTCCACTGTATTTGGGTGGTAAATTCAATTGCTTTCTAAGTCCATCAATTTCACTTTTTAAATCAATCATTTTCAGCTCACGATTGACCATGAATTTATTAAAAAATTCTAATTCGTTTATTTTTTTTGTTAGTTCAACTTCTGCAGATTTTCTTTTGGAGATATCACGAACAACAGCTAAGACTCTTCCATTCCCACCGATTTCAGTACTTTTTAATGAAACTTCAGTCCAAAATAAAGTCCCATTTTTCTTTCTTGATTTCCATTCGAAAACTTGAAATCCCTCACTTAACGATTTTTGGATTTTCTTAAAGGCAATATTTTTATCAAACCTAGGTTCTTCGCTACTTATCAAACTCAAACCACCATTTATAATTTCATGCTTTGAACTGAATTCAAACATTTTTACTGTTGTTAGGTTACAATCAATTATTTCTCCGGTAATTGCATCATGAATAAAAATCGCATCACTTGTTGAGTTGAATATTTCTTCAAAATTTTTCATGCTTTCTGAAAGAGCTTCTAGACTATCCTTCTTTTCGATGAGGAGTTTTATAATGTCAGTCATATAAGTGAGAATGTGGGCGTCTTTATAATTGTAATCGGTTTTTTTGTTGAAAAGAACTATTATATAAGAATTATTTTTGTAACCGCTATATGGGTAAATCATCATCTTTTCTATTTTGATTTTCCCTTTAAAAATATCGGCAACATCTTTTAGTGATTCGGGAGAATTAAAGTACTTTATTGAAGAGAAATAAGATGTTTCAAGAGAGGGAAGAATGTGTTCTATATTTTTGTAGTATAAATTATCTTCAGTTAGATTGGATACTTTATGTATAACAAATTTCTCTGTTTCGGAATCAAGTTTATATAATACAACTAACTCACTTCCTGAAAGAGCATGAACAATGTTGATTGATTTATCAATAATTTCATTCCTTGAATGTGTTACAGAGTATTCAAGTAGCTCCAATCGGCTTTGCAAAAGAGTTTGATTTAATTTAGCTTCACGGTTATCTGTGAATACGATTACCAATCCCGAAGGATTACTATACGACTTATTCTTGACATCATACATCATAGTAATGGGAATTATATCACTTTTGCCGGATTTAATCGAAAGATTTTCATCAAGTTTGATGAAGTCCTTTTTCTTCTCAAGATGATGAAAGAAAGGAATATCTAACTTGTTCCTTGCATCATCAAAAAAACTAATCACTTCTGAAATTGGAGCATTAATTGCAATTTGTTTATTGACCAGCAATAATTCTTCTGCAAAAGGATTGATATAAGTAATCTTCAAATTTGAATCGGTTGTAATAACTCCTTGAGCAATTGCAGAGAGAGTGTTTTCATAAAGTTGTTTTTCATTCTTTAAGCTCGATAGAAGTTCAGAATTCTTTTTGTGGTCCAATAGTATTTTCCCTATTAACATTGTAATTAATGGGTAAGCTAAAAGAACAGTAAAAGCAACAATCTCAAAGGTTTTTTTAATTGCAGGAGTGGGAAGAGTTAACATCAAGGCAATCATAACTGCAGTTACAATAAAACCAAATGAGTATAAATTAAATCTTGTGAGGACAAACTTTTCTTTAAGATTTCTAAAATGGAAATAGACTCCGATAATAAATGAAGCACTAATAACTAAAATTCCCATAGTCATTCCGCCGCCACCTAAATAGACTCTGAAACCAAGTGCCATAATTGTTGATATTAACCCTGAGATGGGTCCAAAGAAGAGGGAGCATAAACTAATTACAACCGATCTTCCATCGAAGATTATCCCGGTTAAAAATTTGAATGGATACATCATTCCAATAATAGCAACTGCACCAAATAAAATTCCTTGAAGCATCTTCCCTTGAACTGTTGTGCGGGAATATCTTGTATCAATGAAGCCGGAAAGTATACTCAGTGCGACTAATACTGATAAATTATATATTAAATCGATTAAAATCATTTTACTAATCATCGTTATTTTCAATTAGCAAATATTTATTTCACTAAGGAAGAAGAGAAATCAACAAAACCTAAAATTTTCGAAAACTCAACGCTAAAATATAAAATATTTTAACATGAGGTATGTATCAAAATAATATTTTACTTAATTAATGAATTCAAGAAAAACGGACTTCCTACAATTCTTCTACTTCAAATGACGTTACCAGTTATTATATTTGACGAAGCATTAAAAATAGGAATTTAATAATCTTTAGACTTAATCGAACCAAATATAGAAAATGTAAAAAATGATTCTTATCCAATAATTCGTTATCTATACTTCTATACCCAAAATAATCCGGACGCATTAACAAAGAAATTTCTTGATTGGGTCAACAGTCGTGAGGGACAAAAAATTATTCGGAACTCAGTTTATATCTCATTTTGGGATTTTGAATAAGAAAATAAAGTTTTAGAACTCCTACAAATTTGTTAACAATCTCTTAACACTCCCTTAACATTCTCTTAACATTAGAAAAGTAACTTTGAAGCGTCGAAGTTATTTTTTTTTAGGAGTGGAAATGAAATTTTTATTCAAATGTGCAGTAATAATATTGTTGATGCAAGCGGCAGTATTATCTCAATCAAATGGAATATTAACCGGTAAAGTTGTGGATGCTGAAACCGGTGAAATTATAATCGGTGCTAATGTGTTACTCGAAAATACAACTCTCGGTGCAGCAACAGATCTAGAAGGTAAATACTATATAAAGGCAATTCCAGCCGGAACATATTCTGTAATATTTTCCTATATAACCCATACTACTCAAAAAATTACCGGTGTAGTAATCTCCTCAAATCTTACAAAACAATTAGATATTGCACTTAAACAAAATATCATAGAGGTAGAAGAAGTCATTGTTCAAGCGAATGCTTCAAGCGCCTATGAATCAGCTTTGCTAAATCAACAAAAAAAGTCTTCTTCAATAAGTGATGGAATTAGTGCTGAGCAAATTAAAAGAGCGCCGGATGCAACTTCGGGAGATGCACTAAAAAGAGTAACCGGAGTAACAATAAATGAGAATAAATTTGTTTTTGTTCGAGGAACAAGTGAGCGTTATAGCGTAGCTTTACTAAATAATGCAACATTGCCGAGTACTGAACCGGATAAAAAAACTTTTGCTTTTGATTTATTACCAGCAAACGTGTTGGAGAATACAATTATTACAAAATCATTTACCCCAGACAGCCCCGGAGATTTTTCGGGGGGTTTAGTAAAAGTTAACACAATTGATTTCCCTTCAAAAATGACAATTAATCTGAGTTATTCAACATCTTATTCGGGAAATGCAAACCTTTCGGACTTCTCAAAATATTCCGGTGGAAAGACGGATTTTCTAGGTATTGATGATGGAAGTCGTTCTTTACCGTCAAGCTTTCCGGCAAAGTTCAACTCATCTTTTAAGCCTGATGAAGTTGTTAATTATGCGAAAACTCTAAGCAATAATTGGAAAACTGAATCAGTTAAAGCACCGCTAAATCAGAGTTTTCTTTTTTCTATTGGTGATGGAACAAGTTTAATTGGGCAACAATTCGGTTTCATTGCTGCGTTATCTTATAAGTCATCATACCAAAATACAGATATGAATCGAAACGAATATGAAGCAAGTGGCGAAAAACGCTTTGAGTATGATGGTCGTCAATCAACGTACTCAGTTCTATGGGGTGGATTGCTAAATCTGAGTTATAAAATATCAGATTTGCACAAAATAAGTTTTAAGAATACTTACAGCAGAACCGCAGATGATGAAACAACTTTTCTTAAAGGATTTCAATATTCTGATGCAGGCTCTGAACAAGAACAAACAGCTTTTAGATATGTTGAACGTGAAGTTTACTCGGGGCAATTGAGTGGTGAACATCAACTAAGAGATTTTTTTGATTCCAAATTGCAATGGAGATATAATCATTCAAGCATTCTTAGAAATGAACCGGATTACAAGAGAGTGATTTATGGCCGAGAGATGGGTTCTAAAGATCCGATGAATGTAGTACTTGGTTTTCAGGCGAATCTGAAAAATGGTGGAAGATTTTTTTCTTATTTAAAAGAGTTCTCTAATAGTGGCGGCACAGACTATACTTTGCCTTTAGGACAATTTAAAATTAAAACCGGACTTAATTACGACTATAGATTTAGAAGTTTTAACTCACGATTAATTGGTGTTATTGTTAATGCTCCCGGAAATGGGTACACAGATTTTAGTCTCTATACACTGCCTATCGATGAAATATTTGCACCAGAAAATTTCCGCAAAAACGGTTTATCAATTGATGAATATCGCAACGGAACAAACAACTATAATGCAAATCAAACCACTAGTGCAGCTTATTTAATGACTGAATTCCCAGTATATCTTTTAGGAAATGAGTTAAAGATTGTTGGTGGATTTAGATTTGAATCATCTGATCAAAGAGTTAGCACAATGGATATAGCCGAAACTAATCCTTTATTTGTAAACCTTAAAAAGAACGATGTGCTTCCTTCATTAAATCTTACATATCGACTTTCAGAAGTGACCAATATTCGTTTTGCATATTCAAATACTGTCAATAGACCTGAACTTAGAGAATTAGCTCCATTCATCTACTACGATTTTGCAACTCAGACTTCACTCAGAGGTAACGATAAACTTAAAAGAGCATTGATTAAAAACTTTGATGTACGGTTCGAAAGTTATCCGGGATTTGGTGAGTTTTTATCTGCAAGTCTTTTTTATAAAGATATGACAGATGCAATTGAGCAAGTTGTTATTTCCGGTGGAGCTTTAGGTTCAGAGCGTACTTTTATGAATGCTAATAAGGCAATCAATTATGGAATTGAAATCGAAGCAAGAACTTCACTTAGATACATTACAGATTTACTTTCAAACTTTTCAATAAACGCAAATTACACTAGAGTGAAGTCAGAGGTCACAATTTTCGAGACTGAAACAACTTTACCACGCTCAGGACGCCCATTACAAGGGCAGTCACCATATTCGATTAATACCGGGATATCTTATCAGAATAAAGAAACCGGCACTAATATAAATTTACTTTACAATAAAATAGGTGAAAGAATTATTGAAGTTGCAAATGCATATGAAGAAGATATTATTGAGAAGCCAAGAGATTTGATAGACTTCTCTTTTACACAAACAATTTTAAAAGATATTGATTTGAAATTTACCGCCAAAGATATATTGGGTAAAGAACAAGTTTTTTATCAAGGGGATAAAATCGCAAGAAAAAACTCTAAAGTTTCATCCTATTCTTTAGGATTTTCAGTCAAGTTTTAATCAATCAAGTGAACAATAAAATATAAACTATATAGGAGACCAAAGTGAAAAAAAATCTTATTCTTTTCTTCATAGCTCTAATGTCAGGGATAACATTTGGGCAATTAGCACCGGTTGATAGCGTTATATCCGGTAATATTACAAGTAACGCAGTTCTATCAGCATCCAAGAAGTATTTACTAAGCGGATTTGTAAATGTAAGTGAACCCGCAACTTTAACAATTCCTCCTGGAACAATTATTTATGGGGAAAAAGATAGTAAAGGGACGCTAATTATCAATAGAGGTGCTAAAATAAATGCAAATGGTACAAAAGAAAAACCTATTGTATTTACATCACAACAACCTGCAGGGCAGAGAGGGGCAGGTGATTGGGGTGGAATTATTCTCGCCGGAAAAGCAGCAATTAATGTCCCCGGTGGAACAGCAACTATAGAGGGGGGAACCGGAACAATTTATGGGGGTGGTTCTTCTCCAAATGATGATGATAACAGTGGCGTTATGAGATATGTCCGTATTGAATTTCCCGGCATCGCATTAGCACCTGATAATGAAATTAATGGTTTAACTATGGGGGGTGTTGGTAGAGGCACAACTTTAGAGTACATTCAAGTTAGCTATTGTGGTGACGATTCTTATGAATGGTTCGGTGGAACAGTGAATGCAAAATATTTAGTGGCAATTAACGCAGTTGATGATGATTTTGATGTTGATTTTGGTTTTAGAGGTAATGTTCAATTTGGTTTTATTTTACGAGATCCAAATATAGCTGACATCAGTGGTAGTAATGGTTTTGAATCAGATAACGATAATACTGGTACTTTTAATACACCTCGCACCAAACCTATATTTAGTAACGTTACGATTGTTGGTCCAATGGCTGATACAAGTTCAAGTAGAAATCCGAACTATCGTCGCGGTGCACATATCAGAAGATCATCACAGACTTCAATTTATAACTCAATTATTATGGGATATCCGGTTGGTTTATTGATTGACGGCTCAGGTACCGTCAACTCCGCTATAGGTGATTCCATGCAAATTAGAAACAGTATTTGGGCAGGATTAAGAGTCGGTAATTCATTCACCACAACAGTTGCTTCTTTTGATGCAGATGCTTGGTATAAAACAGCTTCTTATGGGAACAGAGCTTATATTCAACCGTCAGAAGTATTGTTAACAAATCCATTTAATTTAACAGCACCAAATCCGGTACCACTCGCAAATTCACCTGCAGTCACAGGCGCAAGTTTTGCAAACTCAAACTTGAGTACATTCTTTGCTCAAACTTCATACGTTGGTGCATTTGATCCAAGCGGTCAGAGATGGGATCATGGTTGGACAAACTATGACCCGGTGAATACAAACTATTTAGTCGGTGTTGAAAATGAAGATATTCAATTAAGTGATTTTAATTTGTCACAGAATTATCCAAATCCATTTAATCCATCAACAACCATTAACTTCACATTACCGATATCAAGTGAAATAAGCTTAAAAGTGTTTAATACAATAGGTAAAGAAGTTGCCACAGTTGCTAAAGGTTTATATAATAGTGGAAATCACTCAGTAAGTTTTGATGCTTCTTCTTTACCTTCTGGGAATTATTTCTATCAGTTGATTACCTCAAATTCAGTAATCACAAAGAAGATGACTTTAATCAAATAATTTCTTGCACTCCTTCTCCTTCGACAAAAGGGAGGTTGAATAAGCCTCCTTTTTTTATTCCATTTTCTTTAGCTAATTTTGTCAAAATAATCATATGATTTAATTCAAAGTAAATTAAACGCAATGATTCAAGAAAAAACTTTCACACTAAAGAATGATATCAGTGAGCTAAATAGCCTTCGAGAATTTTCTGAGGTCTTTGGACAGGAAAATAAAATATCAAATGATATCATAAACAAGTTTCAATTAGCTTTTGAAGAGTTAATTTCGAATATTATTTTTTATGGATATGATGATGAATTGCCGCATCAAATTGATGTAGTATTTACTCTTGATGGAAAAAGTATGGCAGTCCGTATAGTTGATGATGCAAAAGAATTTAATCCATTAGCAAAAGAAGACCCTGACATCTCTCTTTCAATTGATGAACGAAAAATTGGAGGACTTGGTATTTACTTGGTGAAAAGTTTGATGGATGAAGTAAATTACAAAAGGGAATCCGGAAAAAACTATTTTTACATTAAGAAATATTTTTA
>JAHBUO010000084.1 GCA_019638025.1 Ignavibacteriaceae bacterium | reverse complement strand
CTAATCAATATTCTGTCGAGGAATGGTCCTCGACAGCTGATTCAAAATTGATTGTTTTTGAGATACTTGGAGATGGAGTCACTTTGCTCGTTCATGAACCGAAATCTCCGGGTAATTAGGAGTGATGTTTGACGGTAGTAAATTCGCAAGAGTATTCTATTATTATAGAATTAATGTAGGAGAATACTCTGCTTGTAAAAAGCTCCAAATTCTTAAGTAGATTGATTTTAAGAAAAAAACGCATATTCAAAAAGTGATATATTTTTAACAAATAAATGAGAGCAACGATGAAAAAGATAATGTGGTTACTATTTCTAATTTGTTCAGTCAACCTGTATTCACAAAACATCGAGAATACTTTAGGTACTAACGGTGATTTTATAATCAAAGATGCATCCAACACATACTTCACATTAAAACAGTCTACAGGACTTTTGGGGATAGGAGCAGGCGTAATTTCTCCAAGAGCGCAATTGGAAGTTGGTGGGTATGATGGCATTCTATCAACCGGAGCTTTCAGTTCCGGTACCGCTTTAAGTGTTGGTGCCGGTGTAAGAATGCATTGGTATCCCAAAAAAGGTGCTTTTAGAGCCGGAGTTGCGCAAACAACATATTGGGATGATGTCAATATAGGTGATTATTCAATTGCGATGGGTTATCTGCCGCGAGCAACAGGTGCAAATTCAGTAGCTATCGGTGCTTATAATCAGGCATCGGGTCAAGGTTCGCTTGCTTTAGGCTATTATTGCCAAGCGACTGCTGATTATGCAATTGCAATCGGTTACGACAGCTGGGCAACCGGAAAAAATTCGATTTGCATCGGACAGGGAACTTCTTCGAACGGTACCGATGGTTCGGTTTTGATAGGTGACAATACTCTCTTCGCCCGTATCTATGCTTCGAATGATAATCAAATGACAACGCGGTTTGCCGGGGGATACCGGTTATTTACATCCTATAGTGATTCAGCTTTCGGCGTTTATATGCGAGGCGAAACTAGCGGCTGGAGTAATTATTGTGACAGAAATAAAAAGGAGAATTTTGAGGAAATAGACCTTGAAGAGGTTCTTTCTAAAATTAAAGGTATTCCAATCACTAAATGGAATTACAAAGGGGGCGATGTATTATTAAAATATATAGGCCCAATGGCGCAAGATTTTTACGCGGCTTTTCATTTAAACGGAA
Organism: Ignavibacteriaceae bacterium; assembly: GCA_019638025.1. Classification (GTDB taxonomy): domain Bacteria; phylum Bacteroidota; class Ignavibacteria; order Ignavibacteriales; family Ignavibacteriaceae; genus JAGUXE01. The sequence continues at coordinate 12,652 of JAHBUO010000084.1, read as the reverse complement.
CAGATAGTTTAGGGATTAATTCAATTAGTATAGATGGCGTTAATATGGCTGCTGCAAAAGCCCTCGAAAAAAGGACAGCCGATATGCAAAAAACAATTGATATGTTGGTTAATCAAAATGAAATATTGTCCGATGATATTGATAAATTAAAAAAACGTTTAGAAAATTTAGCGAACCTTGAAAATGAACTTGCTGAAATAAATAGACTGAAATCGGAATTTGAAGAAAAATTAAAATTACTTGGTGAATTGATTTATAGTAATGAGAAAGATATAACAAAAGTAGCTGTTACCATCAATTAATGTGGAGATAATAATTTGAAAACTAAGATTGTTTTACTAATACTCGGAATCTCCTATTTGCTTCTCGCTCAAAGTTCGGTATCTGTCGGAACAGGATCTTTAATACTAATCGAAGCCGGATCTGATATTTCTGCGGGCAGTAGATCAGGTACTTTCATGGGGGATGGGACATTTAATTCGTCACCACTTTCGGTACCGTATATTGTTACAAAAAAGCCGACTAATGTATTAAATACTTCCGCTACTATTAATGCTACTGTTAACCCGAAAGGGAATGAAACGACATATCATTTTTCGTACGGAACCGATCCGGATAATCTCTCAATGAATACTTCAGTTAAAAGTGCAGGTAGTGGAAGTGAAGATATAGAGGTAGGTGAAAATATAAGTGGATTAACAGCGAACACTATTTATTATTATATAATAACTGCAGAAAATAGTAACGGAACTTCAGTATCAGATAAAAGAGTTTTATTTGCTGATAATTCAATTACGCGAACTCACCTTGTACTATGGTTGAGGGCGGATAAGGGAATTACTTCATCAAGCGGAAGCGTAAGTGGATGGGACGATATCTCAAGCAGCAACAATAATGCTTCACAAAACACTTCAGCAAATCAGCCGTCAATTGCGGAGAATGTGATTAATGGAAATCCGGCACTTAATTTTAATGGAATAAGCAGCAAATTAACATTGCCAACTTCAATCAGTATGGGAATACAAAGCAATCCATATGAAATGTTTATAGTTGCTAAATCGAGTTCAGGGGATGTTCAGTTCTTAATTGCCGGCGGAGCTAACGAACACTTTGAATATCATCTCAACGGCGCTGCCGGAGCGAGGTTTATTCCCGTTACTTCTTTTTATCTTGATAAAGAAATAGCGGGAAGTTACACTAACGGAAATGCTCATGTATTTTCCGCAAAAGCATCAATATCAGGTGGTGCTGTAAGCGTGGATGGAATCGAAGGGGGAACATCTTCAAGCAGTTTACTTTCTTCAAATGGAAGTTCACTTTTACTTGGCGCTCGAAGCGATAATTCCTACTATCTAAATGGTAGTATAGCGGAGGTAATTTTATACAACTCAAATTTGAGCTTGTCGGATAGAAGCACTGTAGAACAATATTTAGCGGCAAGATATGGAATTACAAGTGGTGCGCTTCCGATTGAGCTAACTTCTTTTAGTTTAGAGTGTGGTATTGGAAGTGTTGAATTGAAATGGACCACCGCAACAGAAAAAAACAATCATGGCTTTGAAATTGAACGCAGCTCGATTATCGAGAACTGGGAAATGATTGCTTTTGTTCAAGGGAACGGAAACAGTAATTCTCCAAAAGAGTATTCTTTTATTGACAACTCTCCCCTCTCAGGTTTTATTAAATATCGATTAAAGCAAATAGATAACGACGGACAATACTCTTACAGTAATGAAGTCGAAGTCGAAATTGAAAATATTCCTACTGAATATACTCTTTATCAAAATTACCCTAATCCGTTTAACCCGAGTACAACAATTAAATTCGGATTGCCGAAAGATTCAAAAGTAACGCTTGAAGTTTATAACATAATCGGAGAGAAAGTTACGACACTCATAAATCAAGAGATGAGTGCAGGTTATCATAACGTAAACTATTCAGGTAATGAGTTATCTACCGGAATATATATTTATAGAATAACAGCAAATGAATTTACATCAACAAGGAAATTTGTATTAATGAAGTAAAGTTTTCAACAATATTTTACCTATAGCCATAGCTTTTTTGTATATAACCATGCTGTAAAAAGCGTGGTTTTTTTTGATAAAAACTAAAGCAATCATCGGAGTTTTGTATGATAAAATTTTTCATCTCGAAGTCGATTTAAAATCCCCACTGTTAAGTAAACTTTCGTATAGTAAAGAATACTTTTACCAATAAATAATTAAACAACTTTTATAATTAAACCATATTATACCGAAGCAGTCAGAAGCATAACTGGAAATTATACCCCCTTGACAAATAAATTGACATCTATTAAATTAGCACTCGTTATTTTTGAGTGCTAATATTATTTTACAAATCAAACTATAAAAATAGGAGGAAAACATGAGTCAACTTAATCTTAGCCCTTTGGCTGATAGAGTTATTATCAAAGCTGCCGCTGCAGAAGAAAAAACCAAAAGCGGTATCATCATCCCTAACACTGCACAGGAAAAACCAATCGAAGGTACAGTTGTAGCAGTTGGTAGCGGAAAAGTTACTGATGACGGGAAAAGCATCCCAATGACTGTAAAAGTCGGTGATAAAGTTCTTTACGGAAAATATAGTGGTACAGAAGTTACCGTTGAAGGTGAAGACTATTTAATTATGCGCGAGAGCGACATTTTTGCAATTGTGAAATAAATAATAATATAGGAGGATAAAAATTATGGCATCTAAATTAATTGAGTTTGATAGCGAAGCGCGTACTAAACTAAAAAAAGGTGTTGATAAATTAGCTAACGCAGTTAAAGTTACTTTAGGTCCTAAAGGACGTAATGTAATTCTTGAAAAGAAATTCGGTGCCCCTACCGTTACCAAAGATGGTGTTTCGGTTGCTAAAGAAATCGAATTGGAAGATCCGGTTGAAAATATGGGTGCACAAATGGTTCGTGAAGTTGCTTCTAAAACCAGTGATGTTGCCGGTGACGGAACTACTACTGCGACAGTTTTAGCTCAAGCTATTTATCGCGAAGGTTTGAAGAACGTTACCGCAGGTGCAAATCCAATGGATTTAAAAAGAGGTATCGATTTAGCAGTTGCAAAAGTTGTTGAATATCTAAAATCAATCAGCAAAGAAGTTGAAGGAAGAGAAGAAATAGCTCAAGTTGGTTCTATCTCTGCAAATAACGATCCTTCAATCGGTAATCTTATTGCCGATGCAATGGAAAAAGTTGGTAAAGATGGTGTTATCACAGTTGAAGAAGCAAAAGGAACAGATACTAACTTAGAAGTAGTTGAAGGTATGCAATTTGACCGTGGTTACTTATCACCTTATTTTGTTACTGATGCTGAGTCAATGGAAGCTAACCTAGATGATCCTTTCATCTTAATTCATGACAAAAAAATCTCTGCAATGAAAGACCTTCTCCCTGTTCTCGAAAAAGTTGCTCAAAAAGGGAGATCACTTTTAATTATTGCTGAAGACCTTGAAGGTGAAGCTCTTGCTACTTTAGTAGTAAATAAATTGAGAGGTACACTACGCGTAGCTGCAATTAAAGCTCCGGGATTTGGTGACAGAAGAAAAGCTATGTTAGAAGATATCGCTGTGTTAACCGGCGGTACCGTTATCTCTGAAGAAAGTGGTTATAAACTTGAAAACGCAACTGTTGAATATCTTGGAACAGCTAAAAAAGTTGTTATCGACAAAGATAATACAACCATCGTTGAAGGAAGCGGTTCAAGCGAGAACATTAAGAAGAGAATTAACGAAATCAAAGTTCAAATCGAAAAAACAACTTCTGATTATGATAAAGAAAAACTTCAAGAAAGACTTGCAAAACTTTCAGGTGGCGTTGCAGTATTGAAAATCGGTGCTTCAACCGAAGTTGAAATGAAAGAAAAGAAAGCTCGAGTTGAAGATGCTTTACATGCTACCAGAGCAGCAGTACAAGAAGGTATTGTTCCCGGTGGTGGTGTTGCATTCATCAGAGCAATCAATGCAATTAAAAACTTGAAGGGTGATAATTCAGACCAAACAGTCGGTATCCAAATCATTAAAAAATCACTTGAAGAACCACTCCGTCAAATCGTTAACAATACCGGTTTGGAAGGTTCAGTAATTCTTCAAAAAGTTAAAGATGGTAAAGATGATTATGGTTTTAATGCCGCAACTGAAAAATATGAAAACCTTATGAAGGTTGGAGTAATTGACCCAACTAAAGTTACCAGAACTGCTTTAGAAAATGCTGCATCGGTTTCTGCATTACTCATTACTACCGAAGCTGTAGTTTATGAAAAGAAAGAAGCTGAAAAAGCTCCTGCTATGCCTGGTGGAATGCCCGGTGGCATGGACGGAATGTATTAATAGATTTAATCTATTTTCATTTGAAGGGACGACGAAAGTTGTCCCTTTTTTGTTTTAGTAAATTCTACTTCGCTTCTGCAGATAACTTATTAATGCTTTATCAAAATTCATAGATGTATCAATCAAGTTGTATTCTATCGAATTATTTAAGCATTCATTTTTTAATCTGCTTAAAAATGATTTCATAGCTTCCTGATATGCTTTTTGAATTTGATGCGGTTGTGTAGTCATCTCTTCATTTGTTTCCAAATCTATAAAAATTGAATCTCGGTCAAATGCAAAATTTGACTCAAGCGGATCTAATATTTGGAATACAATTATTTCATGTTTTCTAAATGCAAAGTGTTTGAGTGCGGAATACACTTTTTCAGGTTCATCAAAAAAATCTGAAATAACAATTACTATCCCCTTCCTCTTAATATTCTCTGCATAAGTATTAAGAGCATCGGATGTATTTGTCGTATCTAATGGCTCAACATTATTCAGTGTAATGAGGAGTTCTTTAAGATAATTGTTTGAAGCTTTTGGTGGAAGAGTTTTAATGATTTTATTCGAGTAAAGGGTAAGCCCTACGGCATCTTTTTGTTTCAACATCAGATAACTTAAACTTGCTGCTAATAGCGAAGCGTACTCAAGTTTTGATATTTGCCCTGTTGACTTATATCCCATCGATTTACTTACATCAACAAGTATATGGCATTTTAAATTAGTTTCTTCTTCATATTGCTTAACATAAAACTTATCTGATTTTCCGTAGACTTTCCAATCTATATCCTTAATTGCATCCCCTTGCATATATGGTCGATGCTGGCTAAACTCAATGCTGAAACCGTGATAAGGACTTTTATGTAATCCCAATAAAAAACCTTCAACAATCATTTTAGCTTTTAATTCGAATGAAGATAGCTTTGAGACTGTTGAAGGATTTAAGTACTTAAGATAATCCTCTTTTGATGAAGACATTATTTAGATGCGACTTCTGATTGTTTCTTGAGTATTTCTTCGGGTGAAAGTCCCATATAATCTAGTTCATCTTGAGCAGATTTAGTGAGTTCGTGATTTGGATATTTAGTTACAAAGAGTTTATAAGCAGCTGTTGCTTCATCTAATTTTTGAAGTTCGTTAGCAAGGAGAAACCCTTTCATGAACAATGCAAGAGGAGCTTCTTGACTATTTTCATATTTTGATATTACTCGGTCAAAATAATCTACTGCTTTTTGAAAGGACTCTGTCTCATTAACATTTTTAACCAATTTACTCTGATATATTTTCCCCATTTCATAGAGCGCAATTGGAGCTTCTCTACTTTCAGGAAAATCGTTACTAATTTCTTCGAATAGTTTTACCGCTTGTTCAATTTGATTATTCTTAATCGCTTCAGACGCATCACTTAAAATGTCCGATGGATTTTTAGAGCTACAACCAATTACAACAAAAGTCAAAAGAAACGCTAATAAATACTTTTTCATTTATTCCCTAATTATTTTTGATTAGCAAAGCTATTAAAATTGAAGCATCTTAACAATAGAATTTATAGCCTCTAAGTTTTATAATTCGTTTTTTTCAACAAGTGTGATTTAGCCAACACGTGTATTGCATATCACATACTATTAAAATACAATTTCATAACTTGTGTGCAGAAAAGATTGATTTAAATAATTAGTCTTGGAAAATACATCTCTATGAGATATTTTTCTGGCGTGAACAAATATTCTTTCTTGTTCAAAGAGATTAATTTAATACCGAGACAATATTTATTTCCTTCTAAATTTTTATAACAAATGTATTGGAGGATACAATGAAAAAGAGGCTAACATTTACAAGGGTATTAGGATTATCACTACTCTTCTTTACGTTTAGCATAGCGCAAATTAATACATTCAGATTGAATGTATTTACACCTTTACCTCAATTAGATTTCGCAACCTTTGCAGTGTCGAATGATTTGCAAGGGGCACCTGCTGTTTTTTCAGTAGAGATATTACCCCCGGGCGAACGAGTTGTTGTTGAGGGAATTTTTGAGTGGAAAGATGTAGGAGAATCAAACTTTACCCCATTTACTAGTTTTAAGACTCAACCATTTACATCACGAGTCTTTTTTAATAACACTCTAGGTTCTGATATAAGAATTGCTTCATCCACTACAAATAGTGATAGAATCAATCAAGGTATTAGAAAAGGTAAACCAACAGGCAATTATCGCCTTATGTTAAAGTTATTCCGAGAGAACGGAATGCCCTATATTAATCCGACAACCGGCCAACAATTTGTTGCAGATGCTGAGCTTGAGTTCCTTAATCCAACTCAAACATTAGATATTTTATTACCTGTACCGGGAACGCTTCAAGATGTCGGACAAGTTATCGCAAAGTGGACACCAATACCGGGTGCAACTAAATACACAATAAAAGCTGCACTTCGAAGAGATCATAGAACAACTTTGGAAAATGCGTTAACATCCGGACAAGTATTAATTAATAATGTTGAAGTACCCTCTAGCACAGGTCAACCACAAACTGAAGTTAACTTAGTTAACTTATTGAGTGGTGCACAATGGTTTGGCGGGCAAGAAGTGGTCTTTCAGGTAACCGCTTTTATTCAGGGACCGAGCGGTGGTCAAACAATTTTCAGTAATATTTCTAACTTCTATCTTAAAGATGCCAATACTATGGCTTATATGACGCTTGTAGGAAATATGGCTACAATACTTCAATCATTACCAAGCGGAGTAATTCCTGCAAATCTATTAAGTGATTTTACTTCAGGAACTCTACAAATTACGGGTATTAAAAGAGAAGATGGCTCAGATATGCCTATTTCCGAAGTAATGGCATTATTCAATTATCTTGCACAAAACCCCGGTGAACGGGTTGTCGGTGCAACATTCAATCAATAATGAATTGAGGTAGAAAAATGAAAACAATATTTAAACTTGTAATTATTGCTCTTGTTTTTTCAGTTGTAACATATGCATCTGAGAATCAACCCAACAAGAAGCAAAATAGTGAATCTCCTGTAGCTGTGGTTATGAAAGTTGTTAAAGATGTATCAATGAAAAAAGAAGGAGCTGAGTGGGCTACTGCAAAAATTGGACAATCTCTCAAAACCGGCGATGAAGTTAAAACTGGTGATAAATCTTTAGCTCTTATAAAATTTACTGATAATTCTTTAATACGAGTTAGAGAAAATTCATCACTTAAGATTTATGCTGATAAAGTAGATAAAAGTGTCTCCAAAAATACTTACATCGAACGTGGCCGTGTAGGTTTTGAAGTTGCAAAACAAGAGAATGAAGAATTCAAATTTACAACCCCAACAATGGTGGCGTCTATCAGAGGTACCGAAGGATTTTTTGATGTGTTCCCTGATGGAGGTTCAATGTTAGTAGTTGCTAGAGGGTTAATTGAAGTTCTTGGAACTCTGGGTAATAAAGATGGTGGTAATGTAGGTGCAGGTCAATATGTAATGTATAATAATAACGGTGACATGACGCTTGGCAATGCAACCGAAGGAATGATGAATACTCAACGAGGGACACAATCAACTAATCTGAAAAGGATAAAAATTCAAACCAACCAGGGTGAACTTATTATTGAATATTACGCTGATTAAAAAAAATTGATAAACTCGGTAAAATTTTACCGAGTTTTCTTTTTTTATAATAAATTGAGTTTATAGTTTTTACTAATTAACAAATAAATGGTCATAAGATTCTTGGAGGGTTTTAAATGAACCTAATAACTGCTACAAAGAAAATATTTTCAGTATTAATAATTTTCTTTTTCTTTACTGTTCAAATTAACGCACAAATTAGCAGCTATGTTTCATCAGTAACAGCTAACGACGTGCAAGAGGGACAAGAAGCGGAAATCAATATAAACTTTTTTCAAACACAAGGTTTATCAAGAGTTTTACTTGCATATCGAGTTTTTGGAGAAAGCGAATATAAAGAAACAGAAGTATTAGTTTCCGGAGTAAATGGTAGAGCAATAATTTCGGGTGATTTTACTTCTCCCCCATTCATAGAATATTATTTGATACTCGATAAAACAACCGGCCCTTCAGAAACTTACCCTATGGGCTTTCCTTATGAAAGTTCTCCGTTGCAATTAAAAGTTAGATCTGCGTCTCCAAAGGATGCAGAAGTCATTATTATGAGTCCGGAGAAAAATACTCAAGTTGCAGCAAATGAATTCTTCGTCTCAATTTCACTTTTGCGTGCTTCTGATGAGATAGATAAAAGTGCAACAAAAATATTTATCGACAATACAGAAATCACAAGTTTAGCTTTGTTTGCTGATGACCTCATAATTTTTTCAGGTGAAAATTTTCCACAAACTTTATCATTGGGTGGTCATTTATTAAGGGTTGAACTCTATGATAAGTCAAATCAATTATACCATTCAGTCTCGTCCAGATTTACTATTCTATCCACAGAACAAGCACTCGCTGCACAAGATAGAATTAATTATCGAGCAAATGTAACCGGCGAATCACGAAATGAAAACGTTCAGAAGAAATCAAATTGGTATAACAATATTACCCTTGATGCCTATGCGGATTATAAATCTTGGGAAGCTAAGGCAAACATCTACGTTACTTCCGAAGAAAAAAGTTACCTTCAACCGTTCAACAGATATAGTTTATCTGTCAGAAATAGTTGGTTGAACTTAGATTTCGGTGATAATTTCCCTCAATATCCAAGCAATATTCTAAGCGGAAAAAGAGTGCGTGGATTTAATGGTGCGATAAATCTAGGATATATTAACCTCCAAGTTACCTTGGGGGAAATAAACAGAGGAATTGAAGGAGAATTAGTACAACCGCTTCGTAATGATGATCCTCGAACTGATTTCAATATTATTCCTATTGATTCGACTAAGTATACTGATGACCTTGGCAGACCATCAAAAAAAGGTATTGTAAACATAGGGACTTACACGAGAGATATTTTTGCAATTAGACCCTCATTCGGAAAGGGTGAAAACTTTCAATTAGGCTTTACCTATTTACACTCAAAAGATGACCCGAAGTCAATAGAATTTGGAATTAAGCCTCAAGAAAATTTGGTTTTAGGAAGTGATATGGTAATCGCCTTCGATGACCAAAGAGTTATGTTTACAGCACAAGGTGCATTTAGTTTATTAAATAAGGATATTGCTACAGGCGAATTGAAAGATGAATTAATTGATTCACTCGCAAAAGCGATAGGTGTAAGTGCAAGCACTTTCAGAACAATCAGAGACGGGCTAGGTTCTTTTATCACGGTTAACCAGTTCTTAACACCGCTTAATCCTCAAGAACTCCCTACTGTAGCCGCTGAAGCTGCTGTTTCATTCAACTATTTCGGGAACTTCTTTAAAGCCGGATATCAATATCGTGGAAATGAGTATACCTCTTTTGGACAAAATTTCTTAAGGACTGATATTGCCGGAATTTCTCTTACTGATAGGTTAAGACTGCTTCAAAATAAATTATTCTTATCGGTCACTTATGAAAATCTAAGTGATAACATCCAAGATATTAAAACGACAACAACAAATTTTCAGAATATAAGCACAAGTGTATCATATTATCCGAGAGTTGATTTACCGAGCTTTACTCTCTCTTATGCAACATATCAAACAAAAAATGATGCTCCGGAAATTGTCAACAGTATATTAAACATTGCATATGTAAATAGTGTTACAAGTAGAACCGGATTCCAGGTTGCTTATGATTTCTTCTATAAATTTAGACATCAGGCATCTTTCAATGTAAGTTATACATCCGGTGATGATAAAACTTTTAGAGATTACGACATTACAAATCTTTCTCTCTTTTTGGTAAATACCACCACTTGGAACGATAGACTTTCATCAAACTTAAACATAAGTATTAATCAGAGTGAAGTAGCTAAGAATTCATTTAATTATACAACACTCGGTTTAGGCGGAAAATATTCCCTCATCAAAGATAAGTGGAATATTAATGCATCTTTGAACCCAAGTTTTGGTGACTTAAAAAGAAATCTATTTGAACTTGCTTCTCAATATTTTGTGATGAAGAATCTAAACCTTCAATTGAATGTTAGATTCATTAACTACTCAGGTGGTTTTAATGATACGATATTCGGATTAACAACAAATTATTCATTCTACTAACCAGATGAAACTCCGAAAGGAAATAATTACAAAAGCAGTTATAGCTCTGGCTATAGCTGCTTTTTCTATTTTGATAACACAAGATGTTTATTTCTCGATAGGTCCTCTGAATAATTTAAGGCAAAGTTTTATTGACCAAAGGTTTTTAGATAGAGGTGTTATCCCGATAAAGGATAGAAGCTCTGTTGTAATTGTTGAAATTACTCGAAACACACATGCCGGTATCCCTGCTCCATACAATACCTGGCCTTTTGCTCGATTTATTTTCGCAAAATTAATTGACAACTTATCAGCCGCAGGTGCTAAAGCCATCGGGATAGATATTGTTATGTCTCTACCCGATAAAACAAATGCCAAATATGATTCGCTGATGATTGAATCAATTAGAAGAGCAGGAAATGTAGTTGTAGCCGGAAAAATTGAAGAAGTTGAAGGAAGCATAACACTTCAAAAAAATAATGATGATGTCAATGTTTCATTGTCTGGTCCATCATTTCAATTAACAAGAGCAAATGAAGATTTCAGCAATTACTATTTTCAAGCAGATAGTTCGATAGGAATTGTGCAAGTCATCGGTGATAACGATGGAGTCTATAGAAGATATCTCCCTTTCATGTATTCAACTTCTACAGATAAACTTGTTCCGACTTTTGGCTTTGCTCTACTAAACAAATTCTATGATTTACCAAAGGATAATCTTGCCGAAAATTATTCTGCAGAGTTTATAATTGGTGAAAGAGTAATTCCGAAGTACGATAATCTTTCCATGTTAATAAATTTCTACGGTCCCGATGGTACATTCCCGAAGGTTGATTTTATTGATGTTATTGATGATGCCGAATTTATGACCTCTGATGAATTGGAACTTGAAACGGAGATAAATACTTGGGATGATCCTGACTATGGACTTAAGTACAAAAATATTTTCAAAGATAAAATTGTATTGATTGGTTCTACCCAACCGGAAGATAAAGATATCCTTCCTGTCGCATTTGCCAAAGGTGAAAAAACCGGTGATAACAATATGTATGGAGTTGAACTCCATGCTAATGCAATTCAAAATATTATTGATGAAGATTTTCTAACAAAACTCCCTCAAAAGTATGAAGTGATAATTATCATATTCTTATCTCTTTTCAGTTTTTATATTTCTTCTTTCTTTAAATCAATAAAGACCAAATACAGCCTTCTGTTAGAAATTGCAAATCTTGCAATTATTATCTTGTTACTTTTTGGAATTCGTTATTTTTCTTTCACAATCTTTGAACTGAATAATTTTATTTTCCCGATTATTAATCCTTCATTAACAATTGTCCTAGCATACTTTGGAAGTACGGCATATCACTTCATCACAGAACGTAAACAAAAAGCTATGATAAAAGGAATGTTCAGCCAGTATGTGAATGCTACCGTTGTTAACGATATTGTTAGTAATCCGGATAAACTAAAACTCGGAGGTGAGAGAAAAGAATTAACTGTTTTCTTTAGTGACATCGCAGGATTTTCAACTTTTTCTGAGACAAAAGACCCCGCCGAATTAGTAGCATTTTTAAATGAATATCTTGGTGAGATGACTAAAATTATATTCCAGAATAAAGGAACACTGGATAAATATATCGGTGATGCGGTGATGGCGTTTTGGGGTGCCCCAATTCAACTTGATAATCATGCTGCTTTAGCATGTAATTCAGCTTTATTGATGCAAGTGAGATTAAGTGAAATGCGAAAAAAATGGGAAGCTGAAGGTCAAACACTGATTGATATAAGAATGGGAATTAATTCAGGTGATATGATTGTTGGTAATATGGGAGGGAAAGAACGCTTTGATTATACTGTTATGGGTGATAACGTTAACTTAGCTTCACGTCTTGAAGGAGCAAATAAAGAATACAACACAAGAATCATGATCTCAGAAATGACATATGAAATTGTTAAAGACGATTTTTTCACACGTGAATTAGATGTAATTGTAGTTAAAGGGAAAACTAAACCAATAAAAGTTTTCGAGTTACTCGGGAGTAACGACTTCCCTATTTCTGATGCGGAGAAAGAGGGATATTCTATTTATTGTGATGCAATGAATCTTTATAAACAAAAAGACTTTCCTAATGCTCTTCAAAAGTTTGAAAAAGTTCTTTCGATCCTTCCAAATGATGGACCG
>JAHBUO010000083.1 GCA_019638025.1 Ignavibacteriaceae bacterium | reverse complement strand
CTCAGGAGTAATTCCTATCCCTGTATCAGTAATATTAATTGTAGCATAGGAAATATCATTCTTCCGTTGTTGATTTACAACAAGAGTAACCCCTCCTTTTTTTGTAAATTTGATAGAGTTATCGATTACGCTATCCAAAATATGTTTGAGAAGATTTTGGTCGGTAAAAAGTAAGATTTCTTCAGAAGGATAAATTTCATCAAATGTAAGATTATTTGCTTCTATTCGGTGGCGATAGCCTCCTGAAATACTTTTAATAAACTCAGTTAAGTCTGTTTTGTGAAGGCTTATATCAAGTTTTTTCTTTTCCAAATCAGTAAGAGCCAAAATATCATTCAAAGATTTTTGCAGTCTTTGACCTGATTCATTAATATAATTAATCGATTCAACTTGCGATGGATCAGTTAATTCCGTTGCTAACAATTCGGAAAAACCCAATATTGAAATTAATGGCGTTCTTAACTCGTGACTTATATTCGAAAGAAAGAATGACTTGAGTTTATTTACTTCTTCAGCTTTATTCTTGGCTTCAGTCAGCTCAATGTTTGCTTGACGTAATTCTGCCGTTCTTTCTTTAACCTTTTCTTCCAATAATAGGTTGTGATTTTTTAATTGGGTTACTAGATAAACTGTGTAGAGTAAATTTTTTATTCTCAAGTCAACTTCTATCAAATCAAAAGGTTTGGTTAAAAAATCACTTGCACCACCTGAAAGAGCTTTTTGCTTGGTTTCTTTAGTTGCATCAGCGGTTAAAACAAGAATCGGCATTGTTCCATCGCCATAACCATTTGCTTTAAGCTGCTCCATCACTTCAAAACCACTCATGTGAGGCATCATTAAATCCAGCAGAAGTAAATCAGGTTTACTTTCTTTAACCATACCTAATACTTTCCGCGGATCAGTGGTTGAGCGGATGTTTATATAACTCTGCATCATCAGTAAATCTTCCAGCACTTCTATATTTGCCGGTTGATCATCAACAATTAGAATATTAGCATCTTTTAAGTTCATGTTCATAATAGAATCCTTGTCTCAGATTATTATTTTAAATACCCATCAATTATTTCGAGAAAATGAGCAATATCAATAGGCTTCGTTATATAGTCTTTAGCTCCAAGTTCCAATAATTTATCGAGTTGTTTCTGCATAGCATCGGCACTAAGAATTACAACCGGAATATCTTTTACCTTTTCATTTTTTTGTAAGTTCTCAAGTACTTCAGAGCCATGAATATCGGGTAAATTTAAGTCGAGTAAAATTAAATCAGGTTTATATTCCGATGCAAGATTTACCGCTTGTTTTCCGTAAGTATTAGTTATCATCTTAATTCCCGGACGTGAACTTGTGAGTACCTGATCGATAAGTTCGATATTTGAAACGTTATCTTCAATATAAAGGATTGTTCCCTTTTTAGCATAAACTCCATTAACTTCGCTATCTAATCCCCCCTCACTTTGGGCTTTTTCTAGTTGACTAATAACATGTGGGAGCTCAATCCAAAATGTAGAACCTTCCCCCTTTTTACTTTCGACTCCAATTTTGCCCCCCATTAAATCAATCAATTTTTTAACCACAGCCAAACCAAGCCCGGTTCCTTCTTCAGATGAATTTTCGGCACCGATTCTTTCGAATGGATTAAATACTTTTGGTAAATTTTCTTCCGATATCCCAATACCGGTATCTTTTACCGAGATTCGGACAATGTTTTCTTGTCCTTGAGATTCAATAAGCTCAGGCTTAATCCATACTTCGCCAAATTCTGAGTTATACTTTATTGAATTATTAATTAGATTCAGCAATACTTGCTTTAACCTCTGTTTGTCTGATTTTACAAACAGCCCTTGAGTTTCCGGACAAATATATTCAACTTTAATGTTTTTTGCATTTGCTATAGGATTAACTGTGTCTATCATTTCAAAAATTACACTCTTTAATTCTACAGGTTCTAACGAAAGTGAAATTCTTCCGGCTTCAATTCTTGATATATCAAGCACTTCATTTATTAACTCGAGAAGATGCTTACCGCTTCTAATGATGTGATTGACACTCTTTCTCTGAGGAGGATTGAGTGTTCCCATTTCTAATAGCTGTGCAAAACCGAGAATTGAATTCATCGGGGTTCTTAATTCGTGGCTCATTCTTGATAAAAATTCACTCTTCGCTTGATTAGCTCTTTCTGCATAAGCTCTAGCTTCTAAGATTTCATCTTCGTTTTTCTTTCTCTCAGTAATATCACGCGCTGCCGCATAAATAAATTTTCCTACCGGAACACTATGCCATTCAATATATCTGTAATCGCCATTTTTTGTTTGATATCGATTTATAAATTTCAAAATGGGATTTTGCTCCGAAAGTGTTAACATTGCATCCAATGTTCCTTGTATATCCTCCGGATGAACAAACTCAAGAAACTTTCTATTTTCAAGGTCTTCTTTTCTGTATCCGAGCAGAACTTCCCATGCAGCATTAACTTTTATAAAGTTTCCTTCCATATCGGCAATGCAGAGTAAATCGAGTGCTACCGTGAAAAATGTTTCAAGTTCACTCGTCTTGTTCTTTAATTCTTTCTCGATTTCTTTTCTTACGACTATTTCATTGAACATATCTTTGTTAAGTTGTTCAAGCTCTTTAGTCCTCTCCGCAATTCGTTTTTCCAAATTTGTATTTAACTCGAAGATTTCTTGTTCGGCTTTCTTTCGTTCTGAAATGTCTTGTTTAATTGCGAGAAAATTTGACATTACCCCATCTGAGTTATATATCGGAGTAATTGAGATACTTTCCCAATATAACTCCTCATTTTTCCTTTTGTTAATCCACTCACCTGACCATGATTGTCCGGAGTTAATAGTATTCCATAATTCAGCATATACTTCAGGACTAGTTTTACCTGATTTCAAAATACTGACATTATTGCCGATTACTTCTTCAGGCTTGTATCCTGTAGTATCATAAAAAGCCGGGCTTACATATTCGATGTTTGCATTAAGATCGGTGATAACAATTGCTACAGGGCTCTGCTCTATTGCCAGAGTAAGGCGTTTAATTTCGTTTTCACTCTCTTTTCTTTCGGTTATTTCTCGAACAAATCTTAATACTTTATACTCTTCAAGTTTTACAATTCTTCCTTCAAAATACTTCTTCTTTCCATTCTCTATGCGTGGATATTCGTAAGTAATTATCTCATCTTTTTCGAGACATTTTTTTATTCTCTGTAGATGCAGCTCTGCAGTTTCGGGGTCAAATGCATCTCTAACATTTTTACCGACCAATTCTGAATAATCACTCAATGAAGAATTTGATTTGGAGTGGAAGTATTCAAGATAATTTCCATCTCCATCGGAGACAAAAATCATATCGGGCATAATATTCATTATAGCATTAAGGCGTTCATTCTGTGACTGTATTCTATCTTCTTTTTCTTTAAGTTCAGTAATATCAATTACTGTTGCCGATAAAAATTGAGGTCTATTATCACTATCAAAAATAACTACTGCATTCATTAGTGAAGGGAATCTTGTTCCATCCTTTTTTACTCGCCAAACCTCTTCGGCAGTAAAAGAACCTTTGGTTTTAAGAATTTCAATAGTCTCCAATACACGTAGCATTTGGTCTTCAGTATGTAACATAGAAAGATTTTTATTTGTAATCTCTTCAACAGTGTAGCCGTGCATTTGCGCGAAAGCACTATTGGTATAAAGTAATATCCCCTCTAATGATGCGATAGCATTCCCATAATTTGCCTGCTCAGAAATTGTCCTGAATTTTTTGAGTTCTTCTTCGGCATTTTTTCTCTCGTTTATATCAATATCAGCCCCTTGAAAACCAATTATTACATTATTTTTGTCTCTTATCGGTGTTCCATTAGAGGAGACCCAAATAGTATGTCCATCTTTATGTAATATAGGATTATCAAAATTGTCTAAAGTTTTTCCTTCTCTGATTGTTGATAACCCTGCTTCTTTGTAGTCATCCATATCTTCATGAGGGAATAAATCATAGAAGTGTTTTTTATTCACTAATTCATCAGGTTTATAACCGTAAACTGATTCAGAAACATCACTCACATAAGTATACAAGCCGTTAACATCAACTTCCCAGATGACAGTCTTACTGTGAGCCGCAATTTTACTGAATCTCTGCTCACTAACACTGAGAGCCTCTTGCATTCTTATTCGTTCGGAGATGTCCTCTTTAATAGCAAGATAATGAGTTATCTTTCCGTTAGCATTGTAGATAGGGGCAATAGTTGATGATTCCCAATATAATTCACCGTTTTTGCGTCGATTGTGAAAAATTCCTTTCCATTCTTTTCCACTACTAATGCTTCCCCAAAGTTTCGAGTACTCTTCTGATGTTGTTTCACCCGACTTTAAAACTCTTGGATTTTTCCCTATTAATTCATCAAGTGAGTAACCTGTTGTTTCACATGCCTTTGCATTTGCGTATTCTATGTTTCCGTCAAGATTTGTAATTACAATACTGACCGGGTTTTGATCAACTGCTCTTGAGAGTTTTCTGAGTTGTTCTTCAGCTTTTCGTTGTGCGGTAATATCACGCCACGTAGTAAACAGTGTCGGTAGTCCCTCGTACTCTATAACACTTAGATTTATTTGAGCAAGAAATTCATGACCGTCAACTTTTTTATGAACCCATTCGAAAGTATTTTTCCCTTTTTCAAAAGTTTCTTCTATTAAACCTTTAGCATAGTCGATTGACTTAATCCCATTTGGCTGGTATTCCGGTGAAATTTGATCAGGTGATTTACCGATGATATCTTCACGCTTTCCGCCAATTAATAGTTCTGATGCTTTATTACATTCGATAAATATTCCGTCTAAAATCAGAAGATATGGTTCGGGGGAATTATAGAAGAGGTTTTTATAATTCTTCTCACTGTAAACAAGTTTTTCTTCAACAATCTTTCTATCGGTGATATCAAGCCCCATGCATTGTATTCCGATTGGATTTTTATCTGCATCGGTTAAACAAACAAATTCCCATAGTGTAGTCCTAATTCCTTGCTCTCTGCTTGGTTTATCAAGCTCCACTTTGTGGATAGTTCCCGGGTTCAGAATACACTTTTCAACTACTTCTCGGGTTCGATTATGGTGATAATCACAGATTGACGAAAGAGAATCCCCATTTGTAATACCATCTTTTTCATAAATCCAACCGAATTCTTCTTCAAACTTATTATTCCAATAGATATGCTTTCCATTCAGGTCTGTTCGCAACACATAATTTGTTTGAGATGTAATTAAACTTCTTAATTCTTCTTCACTATTTTTTAGTTGCTGTTCGGCTTTTTTCTTATCGTTGATATCGGTAAGTGAACCTCTCCCCCCAACTACCTTCCCCCCTTCAATTATCGGTGCTGTTGAAGAACGAACCCACTTTAACTCTCCCGATTTTGCATAATATCTATATTCCAAATATGAATAATCGCGGGAACCTAATTCTCTTAAGGCTGTTACTATTATCGGAACATCCTCTTTGTACATATATGCAAAGAAATTTTTGCCGATTATTTCTTCCGGATCATAACCTAAAACATTTTTAATTGCAGGACTCACATACCTAATTGTTCCGTCCATCGATACTTCGTAAATAACATCATTAATAGACTCAACCATTTTTTTGAAGAGGAGCTCAGTAGACTTTAACTTTTCTTCCGTCACTTTGCGCTGAGTAATATCACGCGTAATAAACATCATTTTTTCGATATTACCATTGATATCCTTAATAAAGCTCCCGTTTACTTCGATGTCAAAGGCAGTTCCATCGGCTCTTATACCTCGATATTCAGTCGCCCCCGAAAATTTCTGATTGAACATATTAGTGATACCATCCATAGCCTTTTGATGATCTGACGGATCGATGAATTCTATTATGTTTCTTCCTTCAAAATCTTTTTCATTTTTAGTTAAAAAAAGCTGTTTCGCCTTCGGTGACGCATAGAGGATTTTCCCTTCTAAATCGGTTATTGTAATTACATCAGGGGAGGCTAACAATATTGATTGATATAAAATTTCACGCTCATTTAATTTTAACTGAAGTGTTTTCTTGGTTGTGATGTTAAGAATAGTTCCAAATACTCCAACAACTTTTTCTTTCTCGATATGCGGAGATGCACTAATTCTACCCCAGACTAATTCACCCGATTTGTTTACAAGCTGAAGCTCACACTCAATATTTTTCCCTTCTTTAAGCTCTGATTTATTCTTTGTCCAACTTTTTAGATAATCATCGGCAAAAAAAGAAGTTATTTTTTCTCCGAGTAAAGATTCAATTTCATACCCTAAAAACTTATTTGCCGAGGGACTTATAAATTTTATTCTATCTGATTTATCAAGTGTAAATATCACCTCAGCAACATTGTTTATAACCGACCTATATTTCTCTTCACTCTCTTTAAGTAAATATTCTTTATTCTTCTTATCTAAATAATTAGCAATTCTAACCGATATTGATTCCAGCAATTCTTTTTCTTCAGCGAGAAACATTTCAGATTCAACATCTTTATCGGTAAGACTATACTCAACTGAAATATAGCCGAAATAATTTTCTTGTTGTCCGATATCTACTTTTAGGGAAGCTTTTTTCTTTTTTGATGATTTATAATTTTTTGATTTGTACTCTTTTCCATTTATAAGAATAAGAGCTTCGGCTCTATCTTCATATAAAAAAGTTTTAGGTAGGATATTCACAAATTTTTTGAAAACCTCGTCTAAGGTTAGAGGGTGATTTTCCAAAATTTTGGAGAGTTCATTTTGACAATGGAGTTCCTTCTGCCGCTCTCTAAGCTGAATAGTTAATTTTTCAATTAACTTGATATTATCAGTTTCAAGCTTAAGATTTTTCTTATTAAGCTCACCTATTCTTTTTGTCCCCGAACTTTTACCGTCAGTTTTTTTTCATAACGCACCAAATGTGATAAGTTGGTTAAAGAAATTTATTTGTGATTTTTTTTGAAGTGCCGATACATTTAAGACTTATCCATACTTTTACCCCTCGAAATGAACTTTTAACAAAATATTTTGAATAAACTTAACTGATAATTTCGTTAAAAGCAATTGCTCTTATTTTTTGAGCTCAAGTAGATTAATTCCAACAGATTAGGATAACACAAAAAATCGTTAACTAGTTCACTATACTTCAATTTATTGCGAAATTTTATTTTAGCGAAGAAATTGCCGGTGGGTGAAACCCTTTTAGAATGGGAGTTGGCTATATCAGTGTGAACATAACATTTTAGTAATGTGTTTAACTTTCAAAAATCTATTTCGTGTTACCCATTCCGTCTAACCCATTTTGGGGCTGAATCTGTTTGTTGCCTTAGCAATAAATTCAGTTGAGCAACATGATGTTGAACGTGTCGCATGTTATAAAAGAATAATTCATAAAATGGCATAGTAAGAGTACCGAATTTATAATCGGAATTTTCCTGCAATTCACTTTGATTGAAGATAGTTTCTTTACACTTTATTCTACAATGATTAAGATATGCTTTGAGTTCTTCCTTTGAAAATTCCCTATCCGGCATTATCCCCTCCGGATCAAGTTCCGATAATCCGATACTTTGAAATGGAACAAACTTTTCGGGGTTTTCTGTAAGATAAAAATCTAACCAGAAAAGTGTATGGTAAACTATATACCAGAAATCAGAAAATTCTTTTTGTTGATTCCAAACATTCTCGGGACAAGCATCAATCGCATTTTCAAGCATATTAATAGATGCACCAAATTGAGACCAAACATAATTGTTAATTTTCATTTTCCTCTTCTCGCTTATTTAATTTTTAACAATACGAATTACATCGTCATCCACAGAAAAAGTCAAATTGCTCTTTTTTGCAAATACAAACTCTTTAAGCTCATCCAGAGTTGGATAATCTTCCTTTCCAATAAAAAGCCTTGCATCATCAATAAGAATAATATGTTCTAAGCTCGAGTTTAAAATTGCCCCTAATTCTTTTTTGATAGGTGTAGAGAGCTCTCCTTTTGCAGTTTCAAATCCTGAGTAATGACCATCTAACCAAAAGATAGCAGGTTCACTAAGTTTTTCGACAACACTCTTTATTACGTCAGCACTATCCCCGTTTAAAAGTTCAACATTCGGATAATTTCTGAATTTACGCTCGGCAATTTCGAATAATTCCTTAGACAATTCGATAGAAATTATCTTTTTGAAATGGTCCCTTTGAGCATAAACCATTTCTCCTCTGAATGTACCCGTTTCAACCAATAGATTAATCGAATATTTCTTCTTATACTCTCTAATTATTTCTTGTTTAATAACATGAGGAGTTAACTCTCTGCGACTACTAATTTTCCAATTGTGAATTACTTTTTCTCTATTCTTTTTATTATTCCGATACTTTATTTTTTGCCAGTTGAAAAAGACCAGAACTGAATTCGGTATTAATTTTTTCATTGTTTCCTTCGTTTAACTAATCTCATTTTTAATTTGTTTTATGCCAATCATATTACAAAAATAAATTTAAAAATAGTGTTGTTGAAAATATATGTCGACTATATTTTCTCTTTGTGTTAACGGTAAACTTACTGCAATTAGAATAAATGGCAAAACATAAATTGATATGGATTACAGCAATGATATTTCCCTCAATAAAGTGAGAGTGAGAATTAAGGCAACCGATAATAAAACCTCATTCCTATAATTCCATTAATAATACCGCATCTGAGCGTAACGAGGAAAGCTTAAACTTATAACTTGAGGAGGATTATTATCAATCACTTTCTATTATTGAAAATACGAAGGTTTTAAAAAACGGTTCTTATAGGATGTTTATGTTGGGGATAATTTTGTTATGAGGAGTTTACTTCGACAAACTTTTCGAATCCACCCCGGCCCTCCTTTTCGCAAAAGGAGGGAGTAAAAAAAGTCCTCCAATTTTTTCAAAGGAGAGGATTTAGGAGGGGTTAAACTACCCCCGCAAATAACATTGTTTTACGGAACGGTTTTTTTTTCAAAACTCAACATAAATGTTTTATTTTTGTACTTATCTATTCGGCATTTCTACTATGGAGAAGTAACAATTAAAATTTTATCTCAGAAATCTTACAAAGACTATAATCGTTCTGATGTTCGATGTTTAGGTGATGATTTTTTTCAAGAACCGCCAAAACTTTTACCGTCCGGTAAAAATAAGCAGTCTGCGTTTTTAATACTCAAAACTGCACTCGGTATTACTACAGAAAGTGAGAAATTAATTATAACTCCGGTTCAAGAGATTGTCATTAAACCAAACTTATTACTCCATATAGTTCAGAAACGTAATGATGCGAGAGAAAAATACGCAAACTTTATAATTCCAACTCTCATTAATCCATTCGAAGTATATAATACGGAATATGAAGATGGATTTCGAAATCAATATATCGGTTTATTTAAAGGAACCTCAAATATATTAGTAGTCATAAAAACAAGTAGTGATGGAAATCTTTTCTGGAATATGATGCACACAGATAAGCGAATTATTAATAAACATAGGGTTGGAGAATTAATCTATTATACGAAATAAAAAGCCCTCTTAAAAAGAGGGCAATTTCATGGGCGTCTCTTCTACATAAAATTCGGGTTTTATGCAGAACCTTTCACTAACTTTTGCTCCCGATAAGCAGTTAGTTTCTCGACCCGTTCTAAACTTAATCATAATTTATTTAATTGTCAAATTTAAAACATAATAAAATAATCGGCACAACTGAGTGAACATTTACTCTAAGCCCATAAGTAATAAAAGTACAATTTTAAAAGGAAATTAATCACCCATGAACGAAATCCCCATCTTTTCCAAATACATCAAAAGACTAAATAACACCAAACCATTAATGAAAATGGTTTCTCAAGATATGCTCGCCTCAGTCCGAAAAAACTTTGAAGCGCAATATGGTTCATTGTATTCGTCGTCCATAATCTGATTCAGATAATCGAGCTTTTGATGAATTTTTAGATTACCCAAAATACTTTGTGCTAAAGCTTGAGAGCTAGTAAAACTCCTATACCATCGATGTCTTTCTAACTTGGGAATTAAGTTTAATAATGATAATATCTCTTGCTGGTTTGCTTTAGGATTAATTATAACATTTAACCATTCTGATTGTGGATCAATACTGGCGGGCGATTATTCATCTTTTTCGAATGTTCAAAATAGTAATCATACTGAGGGTATCTTGTTTTTTGATAATCCCAAAACTATCTAATAATTTCTACTTTGTATTTCACAATAAACTCCAATAATGAAAACGATATAACTTATACCTGAACAATTTAAAACCATCTACGCAAATTGATGACTCTGGAAAATCAGACAAAGATTCCCGGCAAGTAATTCCGTTTCCTGCAGAAGTTGTGAAGAGACAAGTCCTCACAATCTTCTCGTAATTCTAATATTAATCTTATTCAATTTCTTTAGTCTCCTTAATGCTTATTACCTACCATATCATCTTCCCACTTTCCTCATTGAAGTCTGGAGGATTATTCCTTTGGAACTCCTTTACTTGATTAACAAAAGTTTTTTAGTCATTTTATTTCCCTCAAATCTAAGTTCACAAAAATAAATACCGCTTGCTAGTTTCGATGCATCAAAATGCACACTATACTTTCCGGCTTGTTTTTCTTCGTCAGTTAAGATTGTTACTAGTTTCCCCAAAATGTCATATATCTTTATTTCCACAAATCCTTGACTCGGAATTTGGTAGCTAATTGTAGTAGTTGGATTAAAAGGATTCGGATAGTTTTGCTGAAGCATCATTTCAATTTCAGTAGTTATTGACTCTTCATTTACCGCTGATACCTCGTTAGTAAACCAATATATACCATTAATTTGATAGTCGTTTATTTTGCTGAAGTAACCATTTATATAAACCTCATTATTGTAGCAAAAAGTATTATTAACTATTCCGTTCGCATTGTAAAATATGGGCATCGGCGCTCCGCTGGTAAAATTAATTGCACCGAAGTGCCAGTTGAGTTGACTGCTGATTTTTGCAAAGCTTCCTGCTAAATACATAATGTTTTTTGTACTATCTATTGAGAAATGATATATTTGTCCGTCGGGTCTGGGGGACCATGGTGTTAGGTGAAACCCATTCAAATCGAATGCAGCCAGATAAGCCCTTGAATTTGAATAGACACTATGAAAATTTCCTGCAACAAATAATTTTCCGTTATGCTCTTTAATGAAATAAATTGTAGGTGACCCGGTCGAATTTATAAAATTTGGAGCGATGGCAAGTAATTCACCTGTATTTAGAGAAAATGCAGCAAATGAATTGCGTGTTATGCCGTTTATTGCTTGAAAATTTCCACCGATAAAAAGAATTGAATCCACTTTTTCAGCACAGTTTACATAAATATTAGGATTATCGTACAATAAATCTGTACCGATTACTTTCCTTGAAAAATCTAGCATGGCAAGGTATCTACGTGCAGAATCACCAATCATGCTAAAATTTCCAATAATAATAATAACAGAATCTTTAACAAAAATTTTACTTATATTTCCAAACTCACTAACTGCAGGCCAAAGAGTGTCGACTTCTTTATTTTCCAAATTGATTTTACTTAATTGATGTTTAGAATTTTCATCGTCATTAAAATAAAAGTCGCCAACTATAAACAACTCCTTCTCAAAAATATGTAAGTCGCTTATTACTCCATTTACTTTAAATGGGAATGGTGAGTAAGTCATCAGATTTTTATTTAATGCTGCAAGTAAACCTGAGTTGTAGTTAGGGAAAGTCCGAAATTCACCCCCTATAAAAAGTGTATTTTGCTTATATGCGGAGCTTAGGATTGGTTTACCATTATATTCTATCAAATTAATTGCTGATTCAAAGTTTAATCCGCGAGATAACATAATTTTTTGGTTATACAACATATAGTGACTGATTACCCTTGAACAATGAAATAAAATTTTATCATTATTAATAATTTGAAGATTCGAAACAATTCCAATAGTATCATTCATCCTTTCTTCTTTAACTATACCTAACTCGGTATCAAGGACTGCAAACCCTCGTCTGGATGAATCGTTTATCGTAGTGAAAGTTCCTGTTAATAAAAGATTCTGCCCGAATAGTGCAATTTCTTTTGCATATCCATTTTCAATGTTAAGAGAGTAAGGTAATAACTCACCTGTTAATCGATTCAATTTGGCAACGTATTTTCTCGATTGCCCATTGACCGACATAAAAATACCTGAAATAAAAATACTTTTATCTAAGATAATAGCACCGGTTATACCATTGGAGCCGCATTCAATACTGAGTGGCTGAAGTGTTGCATCCTGACTGGTTACAACTGCAAGATTATTCCTATTTTGATTTTGGACTTGATAAAAGAGTCCATAAATGTAAACCAATGAATCGATTGCTATAATACCATGAATTTCAGAAGGAAATGTTATATTTACCTTCCACGGTAATATCTCACCATTCGCCAATTTTATTGCAGCGACTCGTGTTCTAACTGAATCTCCGACTTTAGAGAAAGTACCAAAGATGTAAACTATAGAATCTTTTATGAACATCCCGGTAACTCTTCCATTTGGTTTAGCATCCCACTGATTATCAACAGTCCCATCTGATTTAAGTTTTGCAATATTGCTGGTAGAATAATTTTCTATTCTGTCGAAATCACCGCCTATTAACCAGCCCGCATCCCCCAATGATATTATTTTATTGACTGTGCCGTTGATATAAGGAACTACGCTATTTTTATCACTATGAATATCTAGTATTACACCTCCGCCACTATATTTTCCGATGTATTTGTGATGTGTATTAAATATTATTAACGAGTCATTAGCGACAACTTTTCCTCCCGAATCTATGGGTATATATAACTGTTTTATATTATTCTGAGCAGAGAGTGTAAATATTAATAATAATGAAATTAAAATGATTTTAAAATATTCTTTACTCACTTATACACCCCTTCGATCAATATTATATAATAACTCTAAGTGAAATATGATGTTCGAAATTATTGTTATATCTTTTCGATTGCGATACATCAATTTCATTAATTAAAGCTTCTTTGTTTTTATTTTTAGTGTGATATGAAGAATAGACTGCACTACTCCTACACCTGTAAAATGTGGTCTTCGTACCCCGACAACTAACTCCATTTCCGGGTGAAGCACTGAAGAAGTAACCCAAGAAAACCCCTTCATAAATTTTTAAAAATCGTTTATAAAAATAACCATTAATATCTTCGATACAATAATAACATATTCCACGCAACTGTGATTCGTTGGTTATCACACCAAAAAGTTTTGGATTATAACTTATAGTGTGTATTTTTCGTAGCTGATTTAAATATTATGAACCAATCTTCCAACAAAAAAACTCCTTACTCCTTACTCCTTACTCCCTACTCCCTACTAACTACTCCCGTCCACCTTCTAACTTCTAACTTCTAACTTCTAACTTCTAACTTCTAACTTCTATATTCTACTATCTACTATCTCCTCCCTACAATCTACTTTAAAAGTCCTCCCATTTTTTCAAAGGGGAGGATTTAGGAGGGGTTAAAAAATGTAGTATTGAGTAACACAAAACAAAATTCATCCAACCATAAAATATGTCGAGAAATGCTCCTCGACACCCATGTAAACTTCTATATATTTATCCATTTCACTATCTTTGAAGAAAACGAATAACCATTATACACAAATTTATGTTACGCATCGGTACTTGCAGTTGGAAATATGATTCTTGGAAAGGGTTGGTTTATCCCGAAACTGATAAAATTAACCACCTTGAAGAATACTCTAAACATTACAACAGTGTTGAAATTGACCAATGGTTTTGGTCTCTCTTTGATTCAGGGAAAGCAATACTTCCTAAAACTTCAGTTGCTGCTAACTATGCAGAGAGTGTAACGGATGATTTCAAATTCACT
>JAHBUO010000082.1 GCA_019638025.1 Ignavibacteriaceae bacterium | reverse complement strand
TCTTGCAACAATATTCTTTTCAGTTCGAAAATTCGCACACTGTCCAATTGCATGCACTCCGGCATCCGTTCTTCCTGCCCCAACTAAGGAAATGTTATCTCTTAAAACCGTGTTAATAGCGTTGGAAAGTAGTCCTTGAACTGATTTTGCATTTTGTTGAATTTGCCATCCGGAATAATTTGTTCCGCTATATTGAACAGTAATTTTATAATTCTTCATTGACTTGATTACTAAAGCTTTAATTCATTTAATAATTGTTGGTGAAGAATGGAATTAGAACACAAAATTGTGTTAGATGTTTTCATTGTTTCATTTCCTTTGAAGTCAGTCACCATACCACCGGCTTCTTCAACAATAAGTTGACCTGCACAGACATCCCACGGATTCAAACTAACTTCCCAGAAATAATCAAAAACACCTCTTGCTACATAACAAAAATCGATTGCTGCCGAGCCGAGTCTTCTTACTCCTCTCGATTGACGGGTGAGTTTTTCAAATAATTCAAAAGCGTTTTCCGGATTTTCAGAAACATTATATGGAAAGCCTGTTACAGCGAGACTCAAAGGAATTTTATCTTGATTAGATACTCTCATTTTAACATCATTACAGAATGAACCACAATTTAATTCTGCTGAATAGAGATTATCAAACATTACGTCATACACAACTCCGGCAATGGTTTTATTATTTAGTTGAACTCCGATTGATACCGAAAAAATTGGTAAACCATGCGCAAAATTAGTAGTCCCGTCCAATGGGTCAATAATCCAAACATACTCTGAGTTATTATTGGTTTCACCTGACTCTTCTGCTAAAATGGAATGAGTAGAGTAATTGTTAAAAATAAACTCCTTGATTAAATCTTCTGACTTTTTATCGATTTCTGTTACAATGTTGGATGTATTTGTTTTATACTCATAGCTGAAATTTTTGCCAAATCCATCCCGAATTATTTTACCGGCTTCTTTTGCTATATATTTTATATCATCTAACATTCATTTTCCCTAAAAATTAGAGCACCAATATAGTAAAACCGAATAATTATCAGTTTTGATCATTGCATCAGTTCTTGATTAAATTAAAAAATGGGGTTAAGTTAGAAACAAGAAACGAGAACTACCTTTTGACTATCAGAGGAAAAAATGCCTGAAGAAAAAATATCAAGAAACCACACTCTTAAACTATTACCGGAAGATGTAGAAATCTTAAAAGCCAAGCTCAGATACTTAGAAAAAAAAGTTGACTTAGACGAGATTGTAAATAGTACGATAAACCAAAAATTGGAAGATGTCATCGATTATCTTCCTGAAAGTTCTGTCGATTTACTATTTCTTGACCCACCATATAATTTACACAAAAAATTTGGGTCAAATAAATTTGAAGAAATGCACGACCATGAGTATGCGACGTGGTTTGATGGTTGGTTTGTAAAATTATTACCATTATTAAAACCTGAGGCATCAGTCTATATTTGTTGTGATTGGCGAAATTCTGCTGTTGTATATAATGTGGCTGAAAAATATTTAGTTATACAGAATAGAATTACGTGGGAAAGAGAAAAGGGGAGAGGTGCACTCTCTAATTGGAAAAATAACTCTGAGGATATTTGGTTCTGTACTAAAAGTAAGAAATACCACTTCGATGTTGAATCAGTCAAACTTAAACGTAAAGTTATTGCCCCCTATCGCGTGGATGAAAAGCCGAAAGATTGGGTTGAAAGTGAAGATGGAAAGTATAGAATTACATTCCCTTCAAATCTTTGGACTGATATTTCCGTCCCGTTTTGGTCTATGCCTGAGAATACCGAACACCCTACACAAAAACCTGAAAAACTTTTAGCTAAGATTATTTTAGCAAGTAGTAGAGTTGGAGATGTTGTTCTTGATCCTTTTTCAGGCTCCGGGACGACCTCTGTGGTAGCTAAAAAACTTGGACGCAAATATATCGGTGTCGAACAGGAGCAAAACTATTGCCTTATCACTGAAAAAAGATTGCTCCTAGCAGATGAAAACAATGCTATTCAAGGATATAGTAACGGAGTTTTCTGGGAGCGCAATAGTTTAGGAGATCAAAAAAAAGAAAAACAAAAAGTGCACGAAATTATCCGTTTGGATTTTAAGGAATAATTAGAGATTTTTAAAGTCGGTTTTGGACAGCATTCGACAGTATAACACCCAACTCCGCCAGGCCCGGAAGGGAGCAACGGTAAGTGATTAGATTGTGTGAGTGTCTGTCCTTTTTTTATTTGAAGAATGAAACAGGAATTATAAAATCCAACGTTCCATTTCCTTCTCTTGCTTTATGTGGAAATGATATTTTAGCAATCATCCCTTTTTTGAAGTCGATATTTACTCCAGACCCCGAAGTTAACTGAGAAACATATTTCGAAAGTGTCGGTTCATGTCCAACAAATGCGATATTCTTTTCCGGGAAACTATAAGTTGTTTCTATTAGCCTGGAAACACTGCCACCTTTTGCAAGATATGGTTCAATCAATAACTCCTTTTCATATTTAAACACTTCTTTAATAATTTCAGCAGTCTGAAGTGCTCGCGTAAAATTGGAAGAAATAATTAAATCAAATTCATGAATAACTTTTTTCCAATAGTGTGCCGCTTTATATAATTCCTCTTTCCCCTCAGCTAATAATTCTCTTTCGGAATCTTCCTTATATCTGCTAAAACCTTCTGCTTTACCGTGGCGAATCAAATATATGTTCATCTATTTCCTAAAAATTTATTATGATAACAGTAATTGATTTATGAAAATCAATCAACTTTCGATTAATATCTTTATATGTTGCCGAAGAAAGAGAAGAATTCATTTTATCTCTATCCGGAAATTCAATCTCACAGAATTCAATATAGTTTTCATCAAGAAGAAAAGAGTTTTCTATTTTACCAAGTTTTACTTCTGTGTGAGATAAATCTGAGAGACTGCTAATTAAGTAGTTTCTAAAAAATTCTCTGGTGATTCCGTCAGAATCATTCTTTAATAAATAAACAACTTTTGTCACTAACAATCAACTCCAAACGAATTCATTATATCTTCATAGACTTCTTTATGTTCAGTATAGGTTAAAATAGGGCATTCAAATATCACCAGATATTTTAAATTTATGCAACTTACTTCAAAACATTGTATGAAATTTTTCTTTGTCGCAATCCGCTCACTGAATCTAACAGTATAATTACCTTTTACTTCACTTGTTAAAGGAATCGTGAAATAGTCTTCTGCTTTTTCGGTCTCTCCAATTTTAACCACAGAAAAACTTGCACCAAGAGTATTACTTATGAAATGACTTCCGGGCATTTCTTTTTTAAGTTGTTTTGTAACCATCACATTCTTTAAAGCTCGCCAACCCTCCGGAAGGAAAATTGTGAATCTATCCGATGAATTTTTGAAATTATTATAAGTGTTAATCGAATCAGCCGAAACTTCAACTCCGAGTGAACGATAAGCTGAAATTTTATCTCTTATTTCATTTCCCATTGAAGTTGATTTAGTATTATGAAATATCGAAGTAACCACTGAATCAAAAATATTCAGCTGACTTTCATATTTGAAGTTAATATCATTCCAAACATAGGTATCCCAAGTTTCACGTAACGTTGAGTTTGATGAGAGATATAATTTCGTGTTAATAACGTCATCTGCAAAACCGACAATATCTTGAACAATTTTTTCTGATGGAGTAACAACCTCAAATACCGTTCTTAATGATTTACTAATGGTATCTTTCCCGATGTAATACAAATTGTACCGCTTAAATGAGAGAGTGTTTTTTGTTTTAAATTCTTCATAAACTTCCCAATAACTTCTCTTCGAATCACTTCTCCTTAATTGAGTAAGATAACCGTTTAACGATTTATCAATTAATTTTAGAGAGAGTGCTGAATCATAGACAGCAAACACATTATAAATAGGATTTTCAAACTCAGCTATTACTGAAAAAAACTTACTGCTTCCGATTTTTAAACTATCGATAATAATTTGATTTATCGAAAAAGGGGGTGGAAGAAGAGTATCGTAAATATTCGAAAGTGAATCATTAGCTGCTCGGTCGCCGGTGAACGCACGTTTTACTAAAGTTTCAATTAGCTTTCCCGATAACGGAACTTCTTTTTTATTTTTGTTTACAAAACAACCTCCCATAGTTAAAAGGAGGATAGCTAATACAATGGATTTTAGATTCATTTTCATTTCATAAAATAATACCCTAAAAATAAGAATTATTTTTGATTTTTATTTTGTTGATTCTATATTTCACCGTTTTTCTTAACTAATTTTTCAAAAAAGATAAGTGACAATCAGCTATTGAATAGATTTGTAATTGTATTATTTTTAATATTCTTCAGTGCAAGTTTAGCGAATTCGCAAAACATCTCAATTCCGGAACTTGTATTAACCGATATCCCATTTAGTATTAAAATATCTGATGCTCCGGATTCAGTAACTTCACTTCAACTAAAGTTTTCTTCAAAAGCCCAATCCGAAATTGTAAATATAGAATTATCTAATGGTACTGCTGATACTAGTGTATCGACAAAATTATCGGGGGAAATATTAATTACAGTTGTTGGGATTTCTAAAGTTGAGTTGAAAACAAAAAGTATCCCCGGTTTTCTTAGTATTGTTCCTCCTCTGTTAGCAATATTATTAGCACTAGCATTAAGACAAGTTATTGTTGCTCTTGTTATGGGCATTTTTGTCGGGTGTTTTTTCATTTATGATTTTAACCCACTACTTGCTTTTATGAGTATGATTGATACTGTCCTACTTAACACCTTAATTGATTCATCTAATATGTCAATTATAGTTTTTACTCTTCTTTTTGGTGGTGTGGTCGGACTTATATCAGCAAATGGTGGAACGAAGGGGATGGCAAATCTCATTATTCGGTTCGCAAAGACGAGGCGTTCGGGAATGCTTTCTTCATGGTTGATGGGAATCGTAATTTTTTTCGATGATTATGCAAATACTTTAATCGTCGGAAATTTAATGCGTCCTATTACTGATAAACTTAAAATTTCAAGAGAAAAACTTGCCTTTATTGTTGATTCAACCTCAGCTCCCGTTACAAGTCTTTTTATTGTGAGTACCTGGATTGGCTTTGAAATCGGATTAATTCAAGATGGACTTCGAACCATAGCCTCTACTGAAAATGCTTATGATGTTTTTCTGCAGACCATACCTTATCGCTTTTATCCTATAGCAATGATATTCTTTGTGTTTATTACTTCTTATATGAAGAGAGATTACGGTCCGATGTATCATGCTGAAGTTAGAGCGAGTAACGGACAGGTGTCAAGACCCGGTGCAAAAATTCCGGATGATTTAACTGAAACAACAAACTTTCTTCACAACGGAGATAGAATTCGTTGGTATAACGCGGTAATTCCAATATCGTTACTAGTTTTAGGAACAATTTTAGGTTTGGCTTATACCGGTATGAATTCTTTGGCTGAACAAGGAATAACTAACTACGGGATAAGAGAAATAATTGGAAATTCCGATTCAAATAAAGCACTTATGTGGTCAAGTTTATTTGCATGTATAGTTGCAATAATAATGACTTTATCTCAACGAATTATGAATTTAAGCGATACAATTGATTCATGGTTTAGAGGAATTAGGTCAATGCTTCTCGCAATTATGATTCTAATTCTTGCTTGGGGTATTAGTTCAGTTACTGAACAGATGCAAACTGCAAATTACATAATCCACATGTTAAGCGATTCATTGAATCCAAGATTTTTGCCGGTAATTGTATTCATCGTTTGTGCAATTACTAGCTTTTCAACCGGTTCAAGTTGGGGAATTATGGCGATAATGATGCCGATTGTCATACCACTATCTCATGCGGTTACTTCACATGCCGATATGAGTAGCAGTGATTCTATTTTAATTTTGCACGGTGTTATTAGCTCGGTTTTAGCTGGGTCAGTTTTTGGAGATCACTGCTCACCGATTGCAGATACAACAATTTTGAGTAGTATGGCTTCTTCTTGTGACCATATTGATCATGTGCGAACTCAGTTACCTTATGCTTTAACTGCAGGTGTTATTTGTATTTTTGTAGGAGATATTCCTACTGCGTTTGGTTTCTCACCATTTCTCTCGATAGCAATAATCTTTGCTCTCATAACAGGAGTCGTATATTATTTTGGTAAACGAATTCCTGAGGCGATTAATTCTACTCGTTAACTTCTGGATTATAGAAGTCGAATATTATTTGAGCTTTTGCTTTTCCGATAACTTCTGTCAGAGCGTCAACTGAAGCACTCTTAATTTTTTTTACACTTCCAAAAGCTGTTATGAGTGCGAACGCATTTTGCTCCCCAATCCCTTTTATTTCAAGCAGTGATGTTGTTATAGTTCTCTTACTTCTCAACAGGCGATGGAAAGTAATTGCGAATCTATGTGCCTCATCACGAACTTGCTGAAGTAGTTTCAAACTTGAAGATGTCTTTGGAATTATAATCGCTTCACTCTGATTAGGAAGAAAAACTTCTTCCAATCTTTTTGCTAGACCAATAATGGTATAGTTTTTTAATCCCAATCCATTGAGAATTTCAAATGCTGAAGATAATTGTCCTTTGCCACCATCAACCATGATTAAATCGGGGAGAGGTTGTTGTTCGTTTAATAATCTAGTGTAACGTCGGGAAACAACTTCCTGCATACTAGCAAAATCATTCGGACCATCAACACTATTAATAATAAACTTTCTGTACTTACTTTTTTTAGGTTTTCCGTCTTCGAATACTACCATACTTGCAACGGTATCTGTTCCTTGGAGATTTGAAATATCAAAGCACTCTATTCTTTTGGGAATTGATTTCAATCTGAGGTCTCTTTGTAGCGCTGAAAGAGTATATGGAACATTCCCTTCCTTTTTCATCTTTTGAATTTGAATCTCCTTTAACTGAAGAGTTGCATTCTCTTTACACATCTTCAGCAACGATTGAATTGGGCTTTTCTTTTTAGGGACAATAAATTTTATTTTATGTCCCGCCTGATTAATAAGCCAATCAAGAATAATCTCAGAATCTTCCGGTTCTTTTTCAATAACAATTTGATTTGGGATTTCAATGTACTCAGTATAATATTGTTTTATGAGTGCCGAAATTATTTCTGCTATCTGTTCACTTCCGTTTACTGTTAATTTTAATTGTTTTTTAGAGATTAATTTACCGCTTCTGATATTGAAAATAGTTGCAGCACCTTCTTTACCCTCCGATGCAACTGCAATTACATCACGATTTTCAAAATCATCACTAACAACATTTTGCTTTTCAGATATTGATTGAATTTGTGAAATTTTATCACGTAGTTCAGCAGCTTTTTCAAATTCAAGTTTCGATACAGCATTATCCATTTTTGTTTTCAGCTCAGCTAGTAAATCGATTGTTTTACCGGAAAGAAGTTTAACAACCTCATTAACCATATCGTTGTAATCTTTGGGACTAATTAACCCTTCACATGGACCATCACATTTTTTAATATGGTAATCAAGACAAATTTTTACTTTTTTCTTTTCGATACTTTCTGAAT
The DNA here is from genome assembly GCA_019638025.1 of Ignavibacteriaceae bacterium. Taxonomy (GTDB): domain Bacteria; phylum Bacteroidota; class Ignavibacteria; order Ignavibacteriales; family Ignavibacteriaceae; genus JAGUXE01. The sequence continues at coordinate 6,714 of JAHBUO010000082.1, read as the reverse complement.
CGATGTAAAATTTGCAACTTCGGATTTTAAAAATTCGATTTATCATTCTTAACGAAGCCTTCATGCTTCTTACATCGGTATATGGCCCAAAATACTTACTTCCGTCTCTAATAATTTGTCTGGTAGGATATATGCGTGGAAATAACTCATTGGTGACTTTAATAAAAGGATAAGTTTTATCATCCTTCAGATTAACATTATATCGTGGTTTCAGTTCTTTGATTAGATTATTTTCAAGAATAAGTGCTTCCAATTCATTTTCAGTAATTATCAATTGAATATCTTTGGCTTTACTAACCATTATCGCAATTCGATTTGATAATCCCGATGAATGAAAATATGAGCGGACTCTGTTTTTTAAATTCTTCGCTTTACCAACATATAATACTTTGTTATTCTCATTCAAAAATTGATAAACCCCCGGACTGTCGGGGAGATTCTCAAGTTTGGATTTAATATTCTCTGTCATAATCAGTTATAAAAAAAAGCCCCATACTTGGGGCTTAAAAATTTCATTTAAACAAATTAGAATTATTTGAGTTCGCAATTTTTAGGAATTACAACAATTCCTGATTCAGTAACGGTAAACTTTTTTTTGTCTTCAGTTGGGTCAAAACCGATTTCATAACCTTCAGGGACAGTTACATTCTTATCAATAATTGCTCTTCGGATTCTTGCTTTTCTACCGATGTTACAATTGTTAGCAATAATAGAATCAGTAATGTATGAATAAGAATTCACTCTTACATTAGCTCCGATGATAGACCTTTCGACCAATCCTCCGGAAACAATCGTACCGTCACAAATTAAAGAATTCAAAGTTCTACCGATTCGTTCTCCTTCATGAGATACTGTTTTTGCAGGTGGAAATTGATGCTGATAAGTCCTGATGGGCCAGCTTAAATCATACATATTGAATTCGGGATTGATACTTATTAAATCCATACTTGCTTCATAATAACTGTCGATAGTTCCGATATCTTTCCAGTACGGTTTATTCTTTTTGTTTTCATCATAGAATTGGTAAGCCATAACATTCATATTATTCTTCACCATGTAGGGAATAACATCATTACCAAAATCATGATTCGGAATCTTCTTACTCTGCATTTCAAGCAGAACATTTGTCAGTGCCGAAGCATTAAAAACATAAATAGCCATATTAACAAAAGAAAATCCCGGTCTCCCCGGAATTTCAGGTGGGTTATCAGGTTTTTCGATAAAATCTTTTACACGGAAATTATCGTCACAACTTACAATCCCGAAACGTGATGCTTCATCAACAGGAACATCGATACATGCCATTGTTAAGTCAGCTTTCACATCATTATGATATTGAAGCATTTTCAGATAATCCATTTTATAGATATGGTCACCGCTCAACAGTAAAACCCATTGACATTTTTTTTCATTAGAGATAAGATTCAAGTTCTGGTGAATAGCATTTGCAGTTCCCAGATACCAATCATTATTCATTTTTCGTTGAGGGGGAACAGAAAAAATAAATTCGCCTAATTCCGGATTAAAAATACTCCAAGCTTCAAAAATATGTTGGTTTAGAGAATCAGATTTGTATTGAACTAGGACATATATTCTGCGTAAACCGGAGTTTAAACAGTTTGATAGAGTGTAATCAATAATTCGATATTTGCCACCAAATGGAACCGCAGGTTTGCTTCGATGAGCAGTTAAAGGATAAAGCCTTTCGCCTTGTCCACCCGCTAAAATCATTGTAACTGTATCACGCAATATTGATGAACCGGGAAACACCATAACGCCCCTCCTAATCAAAAATTATTTCAAGGCAAATATAACAAAATTATTAATCAATACTTTATTAAGAAAAAGTTAATCTTAGCCGATTAACGTTTTTGCACTTCTGAAGATGTGACAGAAATCTTTTGTTATTTCCAAAAAAAACTTTAGGTTGAGCGCTTAAATTCTCTTTTTCTTTATGAAAAAGAAGCATCAATTATGCTAAAATGCTTTATTAACAACTCACCTTAAAGAATTGGAATGGGGAGATACCATGGATTGGTTAAAGAACCTCTCAATGTTCGGAAAACTGAAATTAATTATTTTTGTGTTTTCTGCCGGAATTATACTTGTCGCTTATAATTTTTATACTACAACCGAGTTACTGAGAGTAAATGGAGAAATATATGATGAGATTGCGAAAAGTAAAGATTTAATAGCCGATATCCTCCCGCCTCCGCATTATATCATTGAATCATACCAAATACATAATGGATTAGATGCAAAGGATCCTTCCGAATTAGAAGCGATAATACAAAAATCAATTTCGCTTAGAAAAGAATATGAGTCTTCTCAGCAACGATGGCTTAAAGAAATTCCAAATGACTCTTTTAGGGAAGATTTTTTAATTAATTCACATCAGCCTGTTTTGGAATTTTTTAGGATTACCGAGAATAATTTTATTCCACTAGTACGAAGCGGTAATCTTGCAGAAGCTGAAGTACTTCTCGAGACCGATCTAACTAAGCATTATGAAAATCACAGAAAATTTATAGATGCAGTCGTAATTAGAGCAAATGATCACAGTAATAAATTGCAGCAATACGCTAATGAAGTCCTTTCAGAAAAAGCTATACTTTTAATATCGGTTTTTGTTCTCGTATCACTCAGTATCATACTAATCATTTTAATAATATTTAAAAACATAACAGCTTCAATCAAAAAAGTATTAGAAACTGCAAAAGAGATTTCCAAAGGGCATGTTAAAGCCCGCTCAAACGTAAGTAGTGATGATGAGATAGGGGAAATGGGAAGAACCTTTGATGAGATGGCTGCAAATCTTGATGAATTTGCAAATAAATTAAATTTAATCTCAAATGGCAATCTAAATATTTCTGTAGATGTAAGCGATTCTAAAGATGAACTGAACCCCGCACTAAAAGCGATTGTATCGGCAATTAATAATCTCATAGCAGAAACAAATAAACTTACAAAAGCTGCTATGGAGGGGAAATTGCAAGTTAGAGGAAACGAAGCCCTCTTTGATGGAAGTTATAGAGAAATTGTACAAGGATTGAATTCTACTCTTGAATCAATGGTTAGACCGCTATCGGAATCGCAAGATGTGTTGCTTCAGTTAGGAAATGGGGATCTGACAGTAAGAATGCAGGGTGAGTATAAAGGCGATTTTCTAATCATTAAAAATAGTGTGAATACTTTAGCTGAATCATTTAACCGTGCTTTGACAAATGTACGAATGGCTGTCGAAGCAACTGCTAGTGCAAGTTCACAGATTTCAGCAAGCACGGAAGAAATGGCAACCGGTGCAAATGAACAGACTTATCAAACAACCGAAATAGCTAGTGCTATTGAAGAAATGACAACAACGATTATTGAGAATACAAAGAACGTCACTGAGGCGGCGCTTCAAGCTAAAAAAGCAGGTGAAGCAGCTTCAGAAGGGGGAAATGTAATTAAGGGAACAATTGATAGAATGAATCGTATTGCCGATGTTGTTAAAAATGCTGCTGCTACTGTTCAAGATTTAGGTGCAAATAGTGAACAAATCGGAAGCATTGTACAAGTAATCAATGATATTGCAGACCAAACAAATTTACTTGCACTGAATGCCGCCATTGAAGCAGCAAGAGCAGGTGAACAAGGAAGGGGCTTTGCGGTTGTTGCAGATGAAGTGAGGAAACTTGCCGAAAGAACTACAAAAGCTACAAAAGAAATCGGTGAAATGATTCGTAAAATCCAAAAAGATACAAGTGATGCTGTTGAATCAATGGTGGTAGGTAAAGACGAAGTCGAAAAGGGAATTGAATATGCTCGGAAATCGGGAGAATCACTTACACAAATAATACAAAGTTCTAATATGGTTGTAGATGTTATAAATCAAGTTGCATCGGCAAGTGAAGAGCAATCTTCTACTTCTGAACAAATTAGTACTTCAATTGTCGGAATTAATAATATTACCCAGCAGTCTGCGATTGGTGTTCAAGAAGTAGCTCGAGCGGCTGAAGATTTGAATAATCTAACTATAAATCTACAACGTATAGTTAATCAGTTCAAGGTCGATTCAAATTCGGAAAATTTGGAGTCTGCTTTCTTAAACAAAAGTATTGGTCGGAAATCAAACAAGCGACTTAAAAATTAATCTTTCAAAGGAATAGAATCTCTTTTGAAAAAATCCGGCAAGTTTTATTTTTGGATGAAAAATTAGAGAAATTATGTTTCGACGTTTTGATTTAAGAATAGAGATAATCTCAATCATCTGTATTATTAGTCAACTCTTTTTTTATGTGATTATTCCCGGACTTGAAATAGCACCGTTTATTATAAGTTCATTTCTCTACATTGTCCTCACAATAGTAATGTACTACTCGCTATCACCGGGAGTGGTTATTAATCCAAATTATATAGAAAAAAAACTTGGGACTAAGCATAACCTTAATGAAAATGAAAAACTATTTTTCCTTAGAAGAAGTATATTCTTTGCCGGACTATTCAAATTATGTATTCTTCTAATACCTTCTCACTTTTTATTCTTTCAAGTTTTCTTAGGTGATAGTAAATACTTGGGGGTAACTTTTGTTATTCTATTTTTAGTAACCGGATTTTACTCTCTTTTTCTAATGGGGCTGAACATCATTAAAGCGAATGGTTACACTGAATCCGGTTATAAAGAAGTATTAAAGTATGGAATTATCTATAATAATCCTGATGACAAACGGGGTGTAGTTGAAAAACCTTACGGGTTGGGTGTAACAGTAAATCTGGCTACAAATGAAGGGCGGTTGATACTGGGTGTCTTATTAGCAATTCCCCTTACAATAGTTTTGTTGCTAATTTTTTTTTCATAGGAGTAACTGCAAGTAAATTATCATTTATCGCCGTATAAGAAATTCTCTTTTTGCAACTGTGACTTTATCAAGATTTTTCATAATAACATCGACACCAATTCCATTACCGGTAGGAACATCCATTGTACCGTCACTATTTACTTCAAACAGGGGTTCTACAATATCTTCTTTATAATATCTTCTACTTGCTGAAATATCCCCGGGTAGTTTGAAATTTGGAAGCGATGCAAGTGCTACATTTCCGGCTCTTCCGATTCCTGATTCGAGCATACCGCCGCACCAAACCGGAATATTCTTAGTTTCACAATAATCATGTATTAATTTGGACTCGGTAAAACCTCCCACTCGTCCGGGTTTAATGTTAATGATTCTTGCACTGTCAAGTTCAATTGCAGCTTTTGCATCTGCGAGTGAATGAATACTTTCATCGAGACAAATCGGAGTTTTTAACTCTTTCTGTAATTTTGAATGCTCAAAAATATCATCACAACTTAGTGGTTGTTCGATTAAGAGAAGATTAAAGTCATCCATTCGTTTAAATAAATTTATGTCTGAAAGTTTGTACGCAGAGTTTGCATCTACCTGAAAAAGAATATTCGGGAATTCCTTCCTAACTCCTTCAACTAAATCTAAATCATAACTCGGGGCAATTTTTATTTTAATTCTCTTATAACCTTCGCCTAAGTAACCTTCAATTTTTTTTATCAATGCAGAGAGATCATTTTGAATACCGATACTAACACCGACATCAATTTTTGGTTTTGTCCCTCCGAGCATTTTAGATAGTGATATAGAATCACGTTTTGCAAATAAATCCCACAGAGCTGCCTCAAGACCTGCTTTAGCCATTCTGTGTCCTCGTACTTTTTCCCATATGAGAAGAGCATCACTTATATTTGCTATATCCCTACCAAGTATTGCGGGTATTAGATGATCTTCAAGAATATGCCATGCTGTTTTAACTGTTTCATAAGAATAATACGGAGTTCCTTCTGCAACAGATTCACCCCAACCTGTGATTCCATCCCCTTCAACACGAACTATTATATGCTCTTCGTCATACTCGGTCCCCATTGATGTTGTAAAAGGGGAGACAAGTTCAAGTTTTACATGACGCAGTTCGATTGCTTCAATTTTCATCGCATACCTTATGAATAATTTTCGGATTTTAAGTTTTTAGAATTACCAAGGCAGTTTGTTACAAATTTAACCCGCAAAAAATATTGAATAGTTTAACTACTTCAAACTAAGAAATCAACTGAAGTATTGTTATGATATTATGATTCGGATGGTACTGTCATCATAAACCTTCTTTTATCTTATTGATGGTCAAAGGCGCTGACCCTTCAAAATGATTATTAACATTTACATAAGTACCAACTTCACGGACTTGCAAATCTCGTATCATTTCAATGATTAGGGGGAGTGAGCCATCTTTTGGTTCAACTATCTGATTCCAATTCCCTTTTGTCTTTTCTTCTATTCCGCTTCTATCGGGTCCGTGTAGACGAATTACTACCGGTGAGGTAAGTGAGTTTTTATGCTTATTATAAACCTCTACAATAGAAGGCATATAGTAACCCTCTAAGAATACCATTGAGATATTCAATTCCCTAAGCATTTCAAAGAATGGTTTTGTTAAGTAGTTGGGGTTTCTTGTTTCAATTCCTATTTGAAACCGATTATCAATCCTCTCCACAAATGAAAATACTTTTTCCATAAACTGATTTAAGTTATTCATCTTCTGTTTGTTCAGATATTCAAACTGAAACATTAGAATACCTATCTTCTTATGAAGCGGTTCTACTGAATGAAGGAATGCGGAATACAATTCAGGATTGAGAAAGTTTGGGTTTGGCTTGTCTGACTTGTA
>JAHBUO010000081.1 GCA_019638025.1 Ignavibacteriaceae bacterium | reverse complement strand
AGGCATTACGGATTTTCGTGTTTTAATAAGAAGTATAGGAAAATTTCTGTCACTGAAATATTCCACATCCTCTGATAAATCTTCATCATCAGCAATCAGGATAAGTTTATTCGGTTTGCTTAAATCTTCAAAATAATTGCAGAAATAATTACTAACATTATTTGTTTGGATAAACTTGGTTTTTACTACACTCTTTTTGGTATTAAAAACATTGTCGCAGGTCGAATATAGTGTTGATGAAATTACAACTTCGAAAAGATTTTCTTCATTTGTATTGGAAAAGAACAGAATCGAGTCGACTAATTTTGCTAAATCTATCTTATACTCAATCAGACTTAAATCGATATGAGGATTACGCAGTTTCTTGTATTCAGTAAATAGAAAATCTGCTTCAATAAATATAGTAAAAGGAGAGGAAGAAGAATTTTGCCAGAGAGTTATAGTGTCCATCATTCAATTTTAATAATTTTATTGCAAAGCCATTGAAAACTATGAAAAAAACATCTAACTTTATATATCAATTTAAATTTAACAAAGGGGTTCTTATATGCATGAAAAAAGCATAGAATTGCTTAACAAAGCAGTCGCAGATGAGTTGTTTGCGGTTCATCAATATATGTATTTCCATTTTCATTGTGATGATCAAGGTTATGATTTACTTGCATCATTATTTAAGAGAACAGCTATTCAAGAAATGATTCACATCGAACGACTTTCAGAAAGAATTTTGTTCCTTAAAGGAGATGTTGAAATGAAAGCTGCTTCAGAAGTTCACAAAATCCAGGATGTTGCGGAAATGTTAAAAATGGCAGCGAAAATGGAAGAAGAAAGTGCAAAAGAATATAACGTATGGGCTAATGAGTGTTCTGCAAATGCAGATGCGATTTCAAAGCAAGTTTTTGAAAGTTTAGTAGCTGAAGAAGAAACTCATTACGATCAATATGATACCGAATTAGCAAATTTGAAGAAATTCGGAGATGGTTATCTTGCTCTTCAATCAATTGAAAGAAGTAAACTCAGACATGCAGGTCAAGGGCCTGTCGATTAGTTAATCTATCCGAAAGTTTCTTACTTAAAAGCTCTTTTAATCAGCCTTCACCTCAACATCGGGGAGAAGGTTGATTAATACTTAATCCCAGTTATTGATTTCCTTTGTGCTGTATCATTATTTTATTCAAATAATTTTCGATTTTTTTTAATTTTTTTGTTTATTTATTTAGCGAGGTCGGTAATGCTTGATAATATTTTGAAAATGAGCAAATATGACAAATGGGCAAACCAGCGAGTTCTTGATAGAATTTTGGTGGATAAACCGAAGGAAGAAAAGATTGTATCGCTTTTTTCACATATTTTAAAAGCTGAAGATGTCTGGTTAAAACGAATTCTGAATATTGAACCGGAAACACAGAATTTTAATCTCCCATTTGTGATTGATGAATTGCAAAATTGCCTCAATGAAGTATCAAGTTTAGCCGATAATTTTATTCTTTCGCTGACTGAAGAAAAGCTGACAAATCTGATTGAGTATAGTAACTTGCAAGGGAAGAAATTCAGTAACCGGATTTCGGATATTTTGATTCATGTATTCAATCACGCGACATACCATCGCGGACAAATTGCTCAATTATTTAGAAAAGAAGAGTTGAGAGCTCCGATTACAGATTACATCGTTTTTATAAGGGAAAAATCGAAGTAAATTTTTTATTGTTAGAAAAAGAAAATATTCATAATTTTCTATCTGAAATAAATACACTTCGGGGAACCCTCCGGGAACATTCACAAATAATGACTATAAAAAGGTTAGATTTTGTTCATCTCTAACGCAAATGTAACAGAAAGAAAAGATTTAGGACATAATATTGTTCTGTTGAAATTATTCTCACCGGAAATCGCATCTAGAATTAATCCGGGGGAATTTCTAAATATAAAAGTTTCTGAAAATTCTTTCCCTTTACTTAGAAGACCCTTTAGCGTATGTGATGTTGAAGATGAATCAATTTATATAATGTTTCATATTGCAGGAGAAGGGACAAGATTAATAGCATCAAAACAAATAGGGGGGGCTCTCGATATAATTGGTCCTCTCGGAAAAGGCTTCAACTTTGATGATGATTTTGAAACAGCGGTGTTTATTGCTGGAGGTATTGGTGCAGCTCCATTTCCTTATCTCAAGAAAAAGTTAAACGGAAAACGAATTAGATCATTTATCGGAGGTCGCTCTAAAGAGAGTATTATTGAGTATGGCTTCGAAAATATTCAAATTGCAACCGATGACGGTTCGAGAGGTTTTCACGGCAATGTTGTTCAACTCTTTAAAAATGAATACCCAAATATTCAAAATGAAAAAATAAAACTATTTGCATGCGGTCCAACTCCAATGCTAAAAGCAATTCAAGAATTTGCTTTAGAACAAAATATTAATTGTGAAATTTCAACTGAATGTGCTATGGCTTGTGGTTTTGGAATCTGCCAGGGGTGTCCGATTGAATCAACAAAAAATGAAAATCAATACTCTTTAGTCTGTAAAGATGGTCCTGTTTTTAATGCCAAGGATGTGGTGCTAAAATGAGTAGTGTTGATTTATCAGTCTCAATAGGAAGTTTGAAATTAAAAAATCCTGTTCTACTAGCTTCAGGAACAGTAGGTTATGGTAACGAGATATCAGAATTCTTAGATTTAAACAAAATCGGAGGAATAGTTACCAAATCGATAAGTTTAAAACCGAGAAAAGGAAATCCTCCGCAACGAATTGTTGAAACAGCATCAGGTATGTTAAACGCAATCGGTTTAGCAAATGTGGGTGTCGATGAATTTCTAAATACAAAAATTCCGTTTCTAAAAAACTATGATACGAATCTGATTTGCAATATTGCCGCAAGTTCTGTAGAAGAATATGTTGAATGCACGCGGATATTAACTTCTGAAGATGCCATTGATGCTTTTGAAATCAATGTTTCATGTCCCAATGTAAAAGACGGGGGACTTGAATTTGGAAATAATATAAATACAGTCGGTAAAATTACTTCAGCTGTAAAAGGTGTGACACAAAAACCGATTATAATTAAGCTTTCACCGAATGTTTCTCGTATTTCTGATTTTGCAAAAATTGTGAAACAAGAAGGGGGCGATGCAGTTTCGGCAATTAATACATTGGTTGGGACTGCTTTCAATATTAGAACAAGAAAACCTAAGATATTTAATGTCACAGGAGGGCTTTCCGGTCCTGCAATTAAGCCTGTTGCATTAGCTAAAGTTTTAGAGATAAAACGAAATTGCGATATTCCGATAATTGGTATCGGTGGAATTATGAATTGGGAAGATGCCGCTGAGTTTATGATTGCAGGGGCGGCGGCTTTTCAATTAGGAACTGTCAACTTTATTCAACCAAATGCCGCTGAATTAATAATTAACGGTTTGAGTGAATATTGCAATGAGATGAACATAAATAAAATATCAGAATTGACCGGCTCATTTATTATTTGATGTAAAATGAAAAAAGATACCGCGCTCGAAAAATTATTTTCACTGCAAACTTTTGGGATTAAACTCGGACTTGAAAACATAGTCAAGTTTTTAACGCTTCTCGGAAATCCACAAAATAAAATTAAAACTTTCCATGTTGCAGGCTCAAATGGTAAAGGGAGTACTTCATCGTTTATTGCGAGCATTCTTAAAGAAGCGGGATATAAAACGGGACTGTACACATCACCTCACTTTATCAACTTTAACGAAAGAATTCGAATCAACGGAGTTGAAATTGAAGATCAATTTGTAGTCAATTTTGTTGAGCTTCATGAAAAATATATTTTCGATAATAAACTTACTTTTTTTGAAGTCACGACTGCAATGGCGTTCCAATACTTTAAAGAGATGAATGTTGATTATGCGGTAATTGAAACGGGATTAGGCGGTCGCTTAGATGCTACCAATGTGATAAATCCAATCGGAGTTGTAATTACTTCTATTAGTCTTGAACATACAAATATACTCGGTGATACTATAGAGTTAATCGCTAAAGAAAAAAGAGAAATTATTAAATCTAATACCAACGTGTTCACCGGATTTTTACCTGATCCGACTATGGATTTAATTGAAGAAAAATGTAATTCAGTTGAGGCTGAATTATTTAAACTTGAAGATTATGTGATAGTAAGGGAAAATTACTTAGAACTTTACACCGAAGAATTAAATTTAGATAACTTAGATTCACCGCTAAGAGGATATTACCAAAGATATAATGCAGCTTTAGCTGCATTAACAGTCTATAAATGCCTCGACTTATATAATGAAAAAACAATTTTACGAGGTATTCAGAATGTGGTTAAGAATACCGGTCTATCAGGAAGATATGAAGTAGTTAATAAAGAGCCTAAAATAATTTTGGATTCGGCACACAATACTGAGGGAGTATCAAATTTTCTTAACGAATTTCGTTTAGAAGAAAAGAACTATACTAAACGGAACTTATTGTTCACTGCGATGAGGGATAAGTCTGTATTTCAGATGCTTGTTTTACTGAAGTCTCACTTTGATAACATTTATGTTACAGAGTTATCTTTTGATAGAGGATTAAAACTAAATGAACTCGAAGAACTTGCCGCTGAGACAAATTTAAGTGTGAATCCTGTTGATATAAAAAGCTTCTTGAAAGAATATATAAGTACAGCAGGCAAAAATGAATGTCTGGTTATAACCGGAAGTATGTATCTACTAGGAGAAGTAAAAAGAATATTGCCGGAGCTTGCATCTTGACATTAGAAAAGAATTGTTGCATTTTTTCAATCGGAAGTTCGATAACCTTATTCACCTCCGAGCAACACCAATAAAAATCTTTAATTAAATGATTATTCAACACAAAAATTCAAATTAATTTCAAAAAAAAGGTTAACTATGCCAATGGATATCTCTGAACTCAAGTCGAAGAAAATTGTAGAACTCAATGCAATTTCAAAAGGATTAGGAATTACCGGTTACTCAGACTTGAGGAAACAAGAACTCATCTTTAAAATTCTTGAAGCACAAACAGCAAAAGATGGTTTGTCATTTTCACGCGGTGTATTAGAAGTATTACCAGACGGTTACGGATTTCTAAGATCATCAGATTATAATTATCTTCCTTCACCGGATGATATTTATGTTTCCCCATCGCAAATCAAAAAGTTCAGTTTAAGAACCGGAGATTTTGTGAGTGGTCAAGTTAGACCTCCCAAAGATGGCGAACGCTTTTTTGCTCTCCTAAGAGTAGAAGCTGTCAACGGTTTAGATCCAGCCGGTATAAGAGAAAGAACTTTATTTGATAATTTAATTCCTGTCTATCCCACAAAAAGATTGACTTTAGAGTCAGCCCCCGGTGAGTATTCAATGAGAATTATGGATTTACTTTCACCAATCGGAAAAGGGCAAAGAGGATTGATTGTATCACCACCAAAGAGTGGTAAAACTATTTTACTTCAAAAGATTGCGAACTCAATTACGAGAAATAATCCGGATGTAAAATTAATAATACTTTTGATTGACGAACGTCCTGAAGAAGTTACAGATATGGAGCGAATGGTTAAAGCTGAAGTTATCAGCTCGACTTTTGATGAACCTGCTGAACGACACGTTCAGGTTGCTGATATGGTTATCGAAAAAGCTAAACGAATGGTCGAAGCTAAAGAAGATGTCGTAATTCTATTAGACAGTATTACAAGATTAGCACGAGCACATAATATTGTTGTCCCTCACAGTGGAAGAATTTTATCAGGTGGTATCGATTCAAATGCACTCCACAAGCCGAAAAGATTTTTCGGAGCTGCAAGAAATACAGAAGACGGTGGAAGTTTGACAATCATTGCAACTGCACTTATCGATACAGGCAGTAGAATGGATGATGTTATCTTTGAAGAATTCAAAGGTACAGGTAATATGGAAATCGTATTGAATCGTGATTTAAGTGACAGAAGAATTTTCCCGGCAATTGATGTTAACCGCTCAGGTACTCGTCGCGAAGAATTATTAATGAAAGAAGAAGATTTAGCAAAAGTCTGGATACTAAGAAAAATATTGAGTGATTTTGCTCCTGTCGAAGCAATGGAATTCTTACTCGACAAAATGCGCGGTACCAGAAATAATAAAGAATTTCTCTCTGTAATGAATAGTTGAGGTGATTGTGCTTAAATCCGTTGGTCGTTTATTTACAGTTGGTATTGTTTTATTCGCTAATTTCATATTGAATGGACAAGTGAGTGATACAACAAAATATGGATGGCCAATAGGGAACATGAGTACACAAATCAATATTGGAGGTACATTCGGAGAATACAGAAGTACAAGTACTGCCGGACATTACCATAACGGGACAGATGTTTCGGGAGCTGCAGGTACTCCAGTATACGCTGTACTTCCGGGAATAGTTAGAGTAGCATACCATGACGGTTCTACCGGATATGATTCTTATGTACGTGTAGAATCTACTATCAACGGACAATCGAAACACATCACTTATTATCACACAATTCCGACTGTATCTGTAGGACAAAATGTAACTCTGGGTCAACAAATTTCTACAATTGCAATTGACCACGTTCATTTAATTGAATATCGATTAGGAACCGGAGTATCAAGTACACACTTAAATGCTATTCGTCCCGACGGTGGTTTAGTTCCTTATGTTGATTCATGGAAACCTTTCATTCGATATGTAAAATTTCATGTCGATAATAGTGCAACACAGCTTTCACCTTCTCAGTTGGGTGGAAAAGTTGATATAATCGTTCATGTCGAAGAAGGAAACGGAACCTCAAGTGCTGCATTAAATAACGGTACATACGAGATAGGATATAAGATTTTATCAGAAGACCGACAAACAGTTGTATACAACCCGGCTGATAATGGATTAAGATTTAAGTACTATAATAAACCTGCTGACGGCTATGTAAATACCAATTATTATCAGCCTGAATCGAATACTTCAAAACATGTTTATATTGTGACAAATGGGCATGGTGCCTCTTATGTTGCTAATAATCAGATGGTGCTTAATAATTTTTGGGATACCGATGCTCTCCCTTATGGACCATACACTGTAATGGTATTTGCAAAGGATACTCGCGGGAACACAGACACAGTATATATCCCCGTTGTAACAACCGAGCAAGACTTAATAGCCCCCGGTCAACCTCAATTAAGATATGTGAAAAAAGATTCTACAAACTATTTCTCTTTAGCATGGAACGAACCTGTAGATGCAGATGTGAAAGGTTATCGTCTGTATTACAGTTTTAACGGAAATACATATCAATTGAGAGATGGAGAATCTGCACTCCCAAAAGGAACCAATCAGAAACAATATTACTTTAATCAGTCACTCCCTCTATATTTCAAAATTTCTGCTGTAGATACAGTTTTTATTCCTAATGTGAGCATTCAATCTGATGTGTACGGTGTAAGAATGGGAAATGACGGAAACAAGATTCTGATTGTGGATGGATTTAACAGATTCGGTGGGAGCGGAAGTTGGAATCAGCCTTACCAAGATTTTGTAGTCAAACACGCAGAAACATTCAGTCTAAGTTTTGAATCATGTCATCACACCGAAATTATTTCCGGTAATTTTGATTTAAGGAATTATAGTGTTGTTATTTGGATTTTAGGTGATGAATCAACCAATGAATTCACTTTTGATGATATTGAGCAGGCTAAAGTGAAAGAATATCTCGAGAGCGGTGGTAAACTTTTTGTCTCCGGTTCTGAGATTGCGTGGGAATTAGGTGGACCTTCATCTACTACTGCTATGCAGAATTTTTTACAGAACTATCTGAAAGCAAAATATATTTCTGATGATTCCGGTCTATTATCTGCTGCAGGGATTCAAAACTCATTCTTCCAGAACATAACCCTTCCGTTTGGGCTAACGAGCTCGGGTTCTCCTTATGCTGAAGATTATCCCGATGTTATCGATACAATTAATGGAAGTGTCGGCGCATTCGTTTATGGCACTACGCAGTCGTTAGCAGGAATAAGTTATAAAGGAAAGTTTGGAAATAGTGTTACAGACGGAGCACTATTTTATCTTGGTTTTCCATTCGAGACGATAAATACTCTGCAAAATCGAACTGCACTAATGAACAAAGTTTTTCAGTATTTTGACTTGCTACCTGTTGGGATTAATAGTGATTTCTCAGAAGTTATTCATACTTATAATCTTGAACAAAATTATCCTAACCCGTTTAATCCTTCAACAGTTATCTCATTTTCGCTACCGAAAAAAGGGATAGTTAAACTTAGGATTTATGATATTTTGGGGAGTGAAATTGTAACTTTAATCAATAATGAAATGGAAGCCGGGAAATATTCCTATGATTTTGATATATCAAATTATGGGAAGAAAATTTCAAGCGGAGTTTTATTATACAGATTAGAGACCGAAGATTTTTCACAAACCAAAAAGATGATTTATTTAAAATAGGTATGCTCCGTTATCATAGAATTTTTCTCTTATTAATTTTACTTGCCAAAATAAGTTTCCCACAACATATATCACTCGGAATTTATTCTGAGTATAATGTAATTCCTATAAATAACGACTCACTTGCACTTTTCTATTCTTTCAGAATAGCTAATTCATTGCTGGTATTCGAAAAAACAACTAATGGATTTGAAGCCGGTTTTCAGATTAACATTGAAATAACCGACTCAACTTCAAAATTTGTTAAGCGTGAGTTTGAACAGAGAAAACTAATCACTCAAAAATTCGATGAAACAAATTCAGGTGAAATTTTTACGGAGGTTTTACTAAAGTTTAACATACCAAACGAGAAGTTGAATCTTTTCCCCTCGTTTTCTGATTTAAAGTCGAATAGAGAGATTAAGTTAAGAAATCATGTTCTGTTTAAAACGGATTTCAGTAAAAATAAATTTCTAAGCCCAATTATTGTTAAAAGAATGGGGAGTGAATCAAATTATAGTTTAGTGAATTTTGATTCTACAATTCCATTTGATAATAACTCTTACACGCTGATTTTTCCTATTACAGATTTTTCTGTCGATAGCCTGATTGTTACTCTTGAATCTTCTATAGATACTCTCCGGTTTGTTGTAACCAAATTCTTTGACTCGCAAATAGTAATCGAATTGAATGAGCAGATAAACGTTAATCTCACTCAAAATGAAAATTTGAAAACAAGAAATTTCATTTTTGATAATTTCAGTACAAAGCTTTCTGAGGATAAACTTAAAATTAAAGTCGAAACAAACGAGAGAAAGACTCCGATTGTTTTTCACAAAGAGGTAAAGTGGATAAATAAACCGAAAAGTCTTCACAACATTGACTTCGCAATAAAAATGTTGAATTATATTGAGGATGAAAATGTAGTTGCTTCAATTAAAAAAGCTAAGAATGAGAGTATCGCCCTCTATAATTATTGGGGGAAAATTGATCCATCGAAGGAAACCAAGTTTAATGAATTAATGTATGAGTTCTATACAAGAGTTGATTATGCAGTGAAAAACTTTACCACTGTCGGTGTCAAGAATGGTGCTGAATCTGATAGGGGAAAAGTATTTATTGTTTATGGTGAACCATCCGAAATTGCACGTATAAACAATCATTTGGGGAAGGTAAGTGAAATTTGGTCTTATCAAAAATTAGGGAAAAGTTTTACTTTTATTGATAAATCGGGTACAGGAAAATTTGATTTGGTTGAAGTGAAATGAATTTTGTCTTTACAGTCGGTGATATTAACGGAATTGGACCAGAGATTATTGTTAAAACTCTAAATCGATTGAAAAAGAGTAAAGACAAATTTATTGTAGTTGCTCCGTCTCATATTTTTGCAGAAACACTATCCCTTCTGAATTTTAAATTAGATTACAAAATCTTCACTCAAAGCAATTTAGTCCTATCCTCTGACTACATTTCGCTTATTGATTTACCAAACTCAAAACTCAATATTGGTAAAGCAACTAAGCACTCCGGTAAAACATCTTATGAATCGATTATAACTTCTTATAACTTAATCAAAAATAATTTTGCTGATGCAATAATTACTGCACCTATATCAAAAACCGCATGGCATTTAGCAGGATATAAGTTTCCGGGGCACACAGAACTTTTTGGTAGTTTATGTAATTCGAAAAATTTTGTGATGATGTTCTTGTCAAACAGAATGAATGGCTCGCTCTTAACAATACACGAACCAATTCAGAAAGTTTCAAGGTTAATTTCTGCCAAGAAATTTGAGACTCATTTAGCAGTTGTAATTAAAACTCTCAAAAATGATTTACTTATTGAAGTACCAAAAATTGCAGTACTCGGTTTAAATCCTCATGCGGGTGAAGATGGGAAAATAGGGTATGAAGAAATCGATACACTTTCACCAATAATAAAAAAGTATAAAGGAATCGTACACGGACCATTTCCTTCTGATGCCTTTTTTGCGAATAAAAAAGAAAAAGAATTTGATTTAGTAATCGGTATGTACCACGACCAACTACTTATTCCGTTCAAAATGATGAACTTTTCATCGGGTGTCAATTTTACAGCCGGATTACCTATTGTACGAACTTCTCCCGACCATGGAACAGCTTATGACATTGCATGGAAGGGTATAGCTGATGAATCAAGTATGTTTGCCGCATATAAATATGCTAAGCTGATAGCCACAAACAGAAAGAAAATCGGTGCAAAAAAATAAAGACTATTCGCTCCTCGCTCAGTTTTATTCCCACTTAATGAGGAAGATAGAATATGACAAATGGAGTGAGTACTTAGCTTCTTTTATTGATGAATATTTCGATGAAAATGCAAGTATTTTAGAAGTTGGGGGAGGAAATGGGGCTTTAGCAAATTATCTCTCACAGAGTTATAAAAATTATTTGTTAACCGATTTATCCTTTCGCATGTTAAAAGAGAATAAGTCTAATCACTTACATAAAGTTGCATGTGATATGGTTTTTATTCCCTTCAAAAAAAAGTTCGATGTTATTATTTGTGCTTTTGATAGTATAAATTATATCTTATCAAAAAAGAAATTGGAAAAATTTTTTAAAGAGATTTACAATTCATTAGAAGAAAACGGAATTCTTCTTTTTGATGCAAGTCTTGAAAAAAATAGCATCCTTCATTCATCAAAAAAATATAAAACTGCCAAGTTTAACAACTCAGAATACACACAGTCGTCGCAATTTGACGAAAAGAAAAGAATTCATTATAATCGCTTTGTAATTAAAACTTCCGATGGAAAAATATTTAATGAAGTTCATAAGCAAAGAATTTATTTTTTGAGCGAATATTTTTATTATATTGAAAAGAGTGGATTATATGTTGCCGAATGTTATGATAATTTTGGTAACCGTACAGGAAAAGAGACTTCTCCCCGCGTTCAATTTGTTGTGAAGAAAGGTTTTTAATTATGCTTGAGTTTAATAATGTTTGTTATAGCTATGATAAAACTCCTATTTTGGAAGATGTTTCTTTTAAAGTGAAACATGGTGAATTAGTTTTTTTAATCGGTAAGAGTGGTTCAGGTAAAAGTACACTTCTTAAATTAATATATATGGATTTATTAGCTGATTCCGGTTTTGTTGAGTTTGAAGAATTTAATAGTGAGTCGTTAGACCGTAAAGCAATTCCATTCTTACGAAGAAAAGTCGGAATAATTTTTCAAGAATTTAGACTACTGAAAAAAAGAACTGTTTACGAAAATCTATCTTTCATTCTCGAAGTAATCAATGTTCCATCAAAAGAAATTCGGAGAAAAGTAAACGATGTTTTAGGTGAGGTTGGTTTGATTCATCGCCGTAATAGTTATCCTGACGAGCTTTCAGGAGGGGAACAACAAAGAATTGCAATTGCGAGAGCTAT
This sequence comes from Ignavibacteriaceae bacterium, assembly GCA_019638025.1. GTDB lineage: Bacteria > Bacteroidota > Ignavibacteria > Ignavibacteriales > Ignavibacteriaceae > JAGUXE01. The sequence goes on along the minus strand of JAHBUO010000081.1, from coordinate 3,012 downwards.
AATAAATCAGCCTATATTATTACTTGCAGATGAGCCGACCGGAAATCTTGACCCGGAAACTTCTATTGAAATTATGGATTTACTTAAAAGAATTAATTCAAAAGGAACGGCAATTATTATTGCAACTCATAACTACGACCTTGTGAAAAAGTATCCTACCAGAATAATCAAAATTGAAAAAGGGAAAACTATCTCAGCTCAACTAAAACAACAATCTTGAGGAAGATTTAGTTTAGTTTTTCAATGAAGCTAAAATTAAATTATTAACTTCTTCAATAGGGAGTAATCCGTTTATTTGAATTGTTTTTGCATGCTCACGATAATAATCGAAAACAGGACTCGTTAGTTTATCGAAAATCTCAAGTCTGTGTCTAATTACATCTTCCTTATCATCTTTTCTTAAAATTAATGAGTCGGTAGCATTACAAACCGGGCAGACATTAGGTTCTTTAATATCATTAAGATTGAAAATATTTCCGCATTGTTTACAAGCGCGGCGATTTGTAAGTCTTCTCACAATTTCGTCATTGTTGGCGGTTAAATGGAGAAGAACAACATTAGATATTTTTAATTCGGAAAAGAGTCTATTCAATTCAACGGCTTGAGCAATAGTTCTAGGGAACCCGTCAAGAATACATCCGTTAACACATTCCGGTTTTGATAAGGTTTCTTTTATAAGGCTAATCATCAAATCATCGGGGACTAATTCACCGGCATCCATTAATTTTTTAGCCTGTAAACCTAATTCAGTTTGGTTTTTAACTGAATCTCGTAGAATGTCACCTGTAGATATGTGAGGGATCTTTAATATGTTGCTTAAAATTTTTGCCTGGGTACCTTTACCAACACCCGGAGAACCAAATAGAATTAAGTACATCAAAACTCCGATTATTAAAGGTACAAATTATTATTATTAATTCTTTTTATCAAGGTTAAGTTTTAAAGAATTTTGCCTCGGTTTCCCAATCATCGTAAGGAAAAAGTGATATTGAAAAGACGAATCTGATATTTATTATTTTTTCTGACGGAGTTTCTCAAAAAAATCTTTTAGTAAGTTTGAGCTCTCATTCTCAAGCAGTCCGGAATAGATATTTATCTTGTGATTATAACGTCCATCATTAACAAGATTATAAATTGAGCCGCAAGCTCCAAACTTTGGGTCGAAAGTTGAAAAGTAGATATTCTTTACTCTTGAAAGAAGAGCGGCTCCACTACACATAATACACGGTTCAAGAGTGACGTACAAATCACAATCTTCAAGTCGCTTATCGGTTAAATTGTTAGATGCCGCAGTTATTGCAATCATTTCTGCGTGTGCCGTTGCATCTTTTAACTGCTCTGTTTGATTATAACCTTTACCGATTATTTTATTCTTATGAACAATGACTGCACCGACCGGAACTTCTCCCATTTCATAGGCAATTTCTGCCTCTTGCAAAGCTGCATACATGAATCGATAATTATCTTCAGAAAAAAGCATATACCTTAATTGATTGTTGTTTGATGTAAAAATAATTCAAATATTAAGTAAATAGATTAGGCTGAAAGTGATATCACTTTAACATTATCATTTTTTTCTGTGATATAAAATTTCCTGCTGTTAATCTATAAACGTACAAACCGCTGCTTAATTCACTTCCATTAAATGTAACCTCATAAACTCCGGTCTTTTTAATTTCATTTAAAATAGTTTTAACTTCTTTACCAAGTACATCATATACTTTAACGGATACCAATTCTTCGTTCGGAATTTGGAAACTGATAGTAGTTATCGGGTTAAATGGATTGGGGTAATTCTGCTCCAATAGAAAATCTGCAGGATTCATTAAATCCACCTCAACAGTTTTAGAATAGTTTGAATTTCCATTGAAATCTATTTGTTTAAGACGATATAAATAATAGCCGTTTAGTAAATTATAATCGGTAAAGCTATAATCGATATTTGTGTTTGATGTTCCGTTCCCCTTAACAAAACCGATGCTTTGCCAAACAATTTCGTTTCCTTGAGTGTTTGGAATTATGGCTCTCTCTATTTCAAAACCATGATTATTTAGTTCTGAGGAAGTTGACCATTCGAGCAGAACATTCTTGCCATTAGACTTAGCATTAAAAACAGAAAATTCAACCGGTACAATAGATGATGAATCGTGAATGATTGTTGTCCATACGCTTAGATTACTATTGTCCATCCTCATCCAAATCGGATAAACTTTTCTATTGTGTGCAGCTATGTTTGTATAATCACCAAAGAAAATACTTTGAGATGGAGTAAAGGAAGTTTCACTTATTTTAAAGTTTTCAAAAGTATCACCCCCGTCGGTAGATTTTGCAAGGAAAACATCTGTAGCACTTCCGGTAGTATTTCTTCGGTCATAGAAAAGAATGTAAATTATTCCTGTGGTTTGATCTACTGTCATCCATGTAAAAAATTGATGTCTTTCTGTATTATCGTTATTCACTTTGATTAAGTTTCCCCAGGTATTTCCTCCATCGGTAGATTTTTTAAGGAAGATATCTGTATTGCTTGATCCGTTTCTTTGGTCTGACCAATTAATATAGATATTCCCTCTGAAAGGGGAGTGGCTAGTATCGCAAACAGTAATAGGCATGCCGTTACAGCGATTAATTCCGGGGACAGCAAAATCCCAACCCCCGGGTTGGTTCGACACAAAAATATCAGTTCCAAATGTAAGTCCACCGTCAGTAGATTTATCAAACATAATTCCGAGAGGACCTGACCAACTCACAAAAATCTCTCCATTAATTCCTATTGTTGGAACTGCCCCTTCAACAGTTAAATCTTCATCAACGCAATTTCCTCCTTTATCACTTACTCTAACCGGAGCCGACCATGTTTCTCCTAAATCAGTTGAGCGGGAAAAGAGAATCCTCGAACTATCCAATGAACTTGAACTCCCATAATTATCAAATTCTGTCCAGGCTACATAAACATTATCACGATAAAGAGGACTTGACATATCGACTGCCAACCATTCTTTATCTTGCTCTTTA
>JAHBUO010000080.1 GCA_019638025.1 Ignavibacteriaceae bacterium | reverse complement strand
CTTTCAAGCAATCTACTCCCGGAGGACAAAGAAGCGATCGCGAACTAAGCGCTAATGATATGTTGTACATTGTTGACAGTTTAACAAATATAAAATTATCGATGGATACAGCCTATCTGCGAGATGCTGGACGGATGGTTTTGGGAGATAGTTCTGCCAGACCATTCAAAAATAATGCGATTAACCGAAGTATAGATTCAAAGTATATTCAGACTATTGAGCGAATTCGTGAAAGCAGAAACACAGTATTATCCGCTGTTATGCGAGCTGAATATTATCAGAATGAAATTAATATGTTCATGGTTGAGATTCACAAAAAATATTCTATTCCGGTTGCATGTATTGTATTCATTTTATTAGGAGCTCCTTTAGGTGTGATGATAAGAAAAGGTGGATTTGGAATGGCAGCAAGCATAAGTCTCTTTTTCTTTTTAATTTATTGGGCATCATTGATTGGTGGCGAGAAATTAGCAGATAGAGGGATAATTTCTCCGTTCTGGGGAATGTGGTCGGCTAATATTATTATGGGGATAGTCGGTGGATTTTTAACTTATCGGGTTGCAAAAGAATCCATTCATCTCAATTTTGATTTCTTCAAAAAGTTTATTCCAAAAAACTTCCGACAATCAGAGGATGCTCTAAATGAAAATTCTTGATAAATACATAATCAAACAGTTCGTCCTTACAATACTGTTTGGATTGTTAGCATTTACTCTAATTTTTGTAATTGTTGACATGATGGAAAACCTTGATGATTTTATTGATCAGAATGTTCCAGCCGGTATGATTTTTCAATACTATTTTGTGTTTGCCCCGGAAATAATAAAATTAATGACCCCTGTTGCAGTATTATTCTCCAGCTTATTTACTGCAGGCAAAATGTCTAATTTGAATGAATTGACTGCAATTAAATCAAGTGGAATAAGCTTGTATCGCTTTATGACACCAATGGTTATTGTTACTGTATTTGTCAGTCTATTTGCAATTTATTTTGGTGGATATGTTGTTCCGGAAGCAAATCAATATAAAGCCGAAATAGAAAGAAGCTACTTAAAAAAGAATTTGATTTTTTCGGGGAGTAATATTTTTTTCCAGGATTTATACAACCGAATAGTGAGCATTCATTTTTTTGATTCTTTCAATAACCAAGTTGTAAAAGTAAGTATTCAAACATTTGATGAAAATGATTTATCAATAATGACCAAACGAACTGATGCTCAAAGGATGAAATTTGATTCTACCAAATCAACCTGGTTAGCATATGATGTTGTAAATCGTACATTTAGTAGGGATAAAGAAACTTATGAATACTTTGGGATTCAAGAAATTTCCAATTTGAATTTTACACCCGGAGATCTTGAATCAAAACAACAAAAACCCGAAGAAATGACATTATCAGAGTTGAACAAATTGATTGATGATCAAATTAAAGCCGGTACAGACTCCAAACGAGTTCAAATAGAGTATTATTCACGCTTCTCATTTGCGATGGCGAGTTTTGTTGTAGTTTTATTCGGATTACCCTTAGCGGCAAATACAGATAAAAGAAGGGGGGGCTTAGCTTTACAATTTGGGATTAATATTTTGATAACATTTATTTATCTTGGTACAATGCAGATTAGTTCTGCATTTGGTAAAAACGGGGCACTTAACCCCATTCTTACCGCATGGCTTGTGAATTTATTCTTCTTAGCAGGAGCAGTTATTAATCTTCTGAAAGTAAGACAATAAAATTAAAATTTCCATTTCGAATCAAAAGCAAAGGAAATTCTTTTTGCTCCATTTGGCATAAATAGATTATGGAAATCCGGTGTTCCACCACTTAATTCAACCAATCCAAAGTCTATTGCTCCCCCTGCAGCCCATCCAAACTTGTCAAAACCTCCAAAAGAGAATCCGGTTCGGAATGCAAGAATCCAATTCTTTGGAATCCATTCTGCTCCAAGGGATAACCTTGGAGTAGTACTGTTTCTAACTCGATTATTAAATCCTTGATTGTAATCTGCTACAAGTAAAAGTTTGCCCGGGAAATTTGGTTTTACTTTGTCCAACTGAAAAGCGAAACCAATATGTAATGCCGATGGGAGAGAAGTTTTGAGTTCGCTTAAATATTCAGCATCCCTTTGTCCCGATAATTTTTGGGCAAGATCTTTTGTTTGATTTTCATCTGAGATATTAGTTATTACGATTGAAGTATCTGCTTTAAAGTGTGCGACATTCTGATCCCAAGTAACACTCCCTAAATCAGTTAATGAAAATCCAAACGACCATGCATCATTGATTTGTCCCCAGAAACCTAAATCAACACCAAACCCACCACCGGCTGAAGCCGGGAAAAGTCCGGGAGAAGATTCTTTCCCAAATGACTTTGGGTCAAAATCATAAGCAACACCAAAGTCAGGTGAAAAAGCTGAATATGCAGTATAATTATTTTTTATTGTAAGAGAATTTTGAGCACCTGTAGTGAAATAACTATTAACATTTTCAATGCCTGTATAGAAAAATCCGGAGACAAAATTAAGTGAGATCCCTATATTAGACTGCTGAAACAACTTTGGAAGGAATTTTACACTCCTCGCATAGCTGACTGCATACTTTCTTAACCACCAAGCTTCAAGTTTGGTATCATTAATATTAAATTCATCACCTTGAACATTACCATTCATCAATAAATCAACTATGCCTCTTGGGAAGGTAAAATTGGAACCAACTACATCGCTAATCGAAAAAGCAAACGTACCTACTTTTTCATTTGGAGTAAAAGTTATGGCTAATAGTGTATAATTTATATCTGATTGAAAAGTGCCCCCTTCTTCAAACAATTCACTCAACCTTTGTTTATCATCGGTAGTTAAATATCTTCCGGTTTCTTTACCTGAGGCATCAGTAGATTTTTCACCGAAAAAATAATTGTATTCATCAATGGTTAAGAAATTAGTTCCCAACTTAAAACCAAGTTGGGGGATAGGAAGTACTGTGCGAAGTTCCCACTTTTTATTAGTTAAACTTCTATTAACGATGTTCGCCGGATTAGTCCCGATTCCATCAACACCTTGCGAAAATGCTGTATAAGATCGTCCCATTGCTGCAGAGCGTGCATCCGGCATACCAATTGAACCTGCTGATTGGGAAAGAGTAACACAGCTTAGTAACAGAGATATTATTGATATTAGATTTAATTTCATTTTCAAATCTCCTACGGCTTTATTCTGTAATTAACGCCACCAAAACCTTTAATTCTGATATCATCTTTCGTTCTGAACTTAACAGGTGAGTTGTTAGTTCTACTTGTATTTATCTTTATCAGAATTCTCATATACTTCGCTTTAGTAAACTTTTGCACTTCAGCTTTCTCGAGTTTAACTTTAACTTCGTTTATCGTTTTTGTGGTAACAACACCATTGGTATTAGTTACACCCCCCGGGACAACCATAACTGTATCCTGAGTTGAATATTTTGGAGGGAAATACATCAAAAATGTATTGGTACTATCGTAAACTTTCCCAGTAAAATTAATCGAAACAGGTAATCCGTTTGTAAGAATTAGACTCATATCAAGATTATTCAAATTATTCATCTCATCAATTTGAGCTTGGTCAAATTCTACTTCTATTGAATCAGTAAATTGCCCTGCACTGATTCCTATGTCAAGAGGGAATTCAATTCTGGACCTACCTGTTACATAACTTTGATTTGTAACAGAAACAGTTTGATATTTTGGATTGAGAGTTCCACCTGCATAAACAATGATAGAATCAGGTAATTGCGAAAACCTTTTGAAGAAATTACTAACGCTATCAGCATTTAATGTGATAACTGTATCAGTCTGAGTTATAATCGTGTCTGACATTGTATTCTTATTCAAGAAAAGAAAGCTTTTTTCTCCTTTAGAGTTTTGAGCTTCAAGGCGTCCGGTGATTTGGAAGTTTAAGACTGAACCAGTTGAAGGACGCATTCTTAATTCTAAAACTGGTTTATTAAAATTGATTTGGGTGAAACCAAATTTTGTTGCAAGGTCTTTTGCATCTAACGAAACAGCCGATCTAGTCTCGTCTAACGCTGTGGGCTTAACTACCCCTTCAAATTCTTTAATCGTTAATGAACTGAAATCTATGTTTGCCTCAAAATCGTCACTACTTTTAAGTGTTCTAAAATCTGAACTAGATTTTGTAGTAAATGTGACTTTATACTTAATCTCATTAGTAGCAACTGCAGTTAAACTTTCAATTGTATAATTTGAAAGTGAAGCATTATCCACAAATTTGAAATTTGTTGCCTTTCTAGCAACATCTCGAGTAACTGAATAAGCAACGCCGGATGGATTTTTTAAATTTGGAATTTCAAGCTTTATACTTGCATCAACATCTAAATTATTATTCATCACAATGTTGAGGCTGCCTTGATCAATCTTCACTAATTTAATTTTTGTTGGTTTAGGTGAATCAGACTCAATAAAAATTGAGCTATCAATTACAACAGGATTTTGAACTGGAATCTTAGCTCGTGCCTCTTTCACTTCGAGATTTTCGAACTTAGCAGTAACTATAAAAGCATTTTGCGGAATAGTTACTAAATTGCCATTGCTACCAGATATGGAAATGATAGTCTGAAATGTCAGTTGATTTTTTACTGTAACTGTTTTACTAATCGGAATAGCAGGGAAACTTCCGGAACCGTTTGGAGGAATAACTAATTGGGATGAACTCGTAGCAACAACTTCATTTGGAGCAGCACTATTCTTAATAGTTATTCCATTAATCGTTATTGTAACATGCTGAGTAAAATTATTTTTTATCTGAACATTTATAATCCCGTTTTCGAATATTGCTGATTGAAATTGATCAATTTCTGTTAGATTCGAAGTCACCGAACGATTATTTTCAGCTAGAACAGGAACTGAATTCCCCGGTGCTAAACCTTGTTGTGACCAATCAAATCCAACCGATGCTTGAGATGAATCACCGTCAATACTGATAGTCCCGATTTCCTTTGAACTACTTGTTTGGAATCCATCTACTGATAGTTTGTCACTCACTTCGATTTTTTCGACATCTTCAATTGTACTATAAACCAACAAACCGTCACGAGTATAATCAGGACTTAAAATGGTTGTATCTTTTTCGACAATATCTAATAATGTATAAGTAGAATCTAATAGTGGAAGATTCAACTCTACATCCCAACTCGGGGCTGTGGGAGATTTAACATCACAAGAAGGAAGGATTAAGAGTGTTAATAGTGTTATTGCCGTCAACAGAGCGACTCCGCTGACTCTCTTTTTTAAACTCTGCATTTTACCATCCGAATTTAGTTAGTAAGCAATTAGTTTCAATTCAAGAACTTTCATCCCTCAGCTGCCCTACTGAAGAATTGCGGTCTGACATATTTTCAAATTTCTATTTTATATGTAAGACCGCATAAACATTAATTAACTTTTTCATTTTTTGCAAGAGGAGCAAAACCGAAATGCTGCTCTTGAGGAGAATCAGTCGGTATTTCACCAAATCTCGCTTCAAATTTTTCAATATTTTCTTTTAGTGCTCTTAATAACATTTTAGCATGTTGAGGTGTAGTTATTATCCTTGCATGAACTCTTGCTTTTGGAACACCCGGAACTATGCGAGTAAAATCAATAACAAACTCTGCAGGTGAGTGAGTTATGATAGCCAAATTGGAATAAATTCCTTCAGCTTCTTTTTCACCGAGTTCGATGTTGATTTGTTGCTGTTGTGGTTGATTATTTTGATTCATTTATTTCTCAATTATCGTTTTCTTAATGAATCAGCTTTTTCAAATGCTTTTACTCCATCTTCAAGTCTTCCAAGAATAGAATAAACCCGTCCGGTTAATTCCCAAATTGCAGGATCATCATCTTTTTTCTGCAAATAGGTTTCGAGGTGAGGTAAAGCTAAACCATATTTAACTTTTACTTCAGGATTTTCTTCACCTTTTTCTTCAGCAGCCTTGCTTAATGTGGCACCCCACTTTACATATGTTACTGCAAGATTGTAATGAGCATTAATGTAAGAAGGATCAATCTGCAATGCTTTTTCAAATTGCTCAGCAGCTTCGGCAAAACTATTACCACCTAAAAGAAGAACGCCATAATTATATCTGTAATATTGGTTTTCAGGTTCTTGTTCCACCCCTGCTTTAAAAGCACTAATTGCAACATCAATTTTATTTGCTGCAATGTATGCATTTGATAAATATAGCAGAATTTCAGAATCATTTGGGAAATGTACTCTCCCCTTTTCTAAAACTTCAATCGATTTATTAAATAACTCCATTGCTGCTAAACTATCAGCTGCATTTTTTGATTCTTCATATTTGCTAAGCTTGACATTACCTTGATTAAAATAAATTTCTCCTAAATATCTATATCCTTCTAATGACGGTTCAAGAGAAATTAATTTTTTTAGTGGTACAATAGCATCATCAAGTTTTTGTTGATTTAAATAAACAAAAGATAAATTTTTGTATGTATCTGCTGAATCCGGTTCAAGTTTTATAGCTTGATTGAAAGCAAAAATCGATCTTTCATACTGTATTTTCTGTGTATCCACATCGGTTGCTTGCATAGCTCTGTTGAAAAAGCTAACAGCTTTGTTAAAATAATTTGCCCACTGAACTTTTTTCTGAGTGTTAATTTCTTTTTCAAATTTTTTGCTGATTGATAAAGAATTATCAAAAGCCTTTATTGTATTATCAACATCTTCCTTTTCAGAGTAGACTAAGCCCATCAAATAATAGCCTTCATCACTCTTTGGATTTTTTTCAATCTCTTTATTTAGAACATTAATAGCTTTATCCCAGTTCTTTTGATTTATGTATAATTTTGCGCTTGTAATTTCAGTTGAGGCACATTGAAAACCTGTGAATACCATCATCACTGAAAACACCACTATAATCGGGAATAAAATTCGCTTCATTGATTCTCCTAATATTTAAGTTTTTTTTGATAAGTAAACTTACCTATTTGGCAGCGGTAAGTCAAGAAATCCAATATTAACATTGAGCTACAACTTCGCTACTGCTGAACATTAAATCCCTCAACTAATCATCCCCAATTTCATTGTTTTTGCAAATCGAAAAGAATATCTTTGAATATTAATTTTGAGGTAATATTGACTACAGAAGAAATTATTCGTTCGGTACCTAAAGTTCTCTTGCACGATCATTTGGATGGAGGTCTTAGACCACAAACTATTATTGATTTGGCGAAAGAAATTAAATACAACTCTCTCCCAACAAATAACCCAACAGAACTAGCAGAGTGGTTCCATCGCGGAGCTAACAAAGGTAATTTAGTTGAATATCTTCAAGGGTTTGAGCATACTTGCGCTGTGATGCAAACCAAAGAAGCTCTATCTCGCGTTGCTTACGAAATGATGGAAGACATGAAAAAAGATGGTGTCTGCTACGTTGAGACAAGATTTGCCCCTGTATTTCACACATCAAAAGGTCTGTATATGGATGATGTTGTAAATGCTGTACTTGAAGGATTGGAAAAAGGGAAAAAGGATTTTGGAGTTGGATATGGCTTAATACTCTGCGGTATGAGGAATATGCAAAATACACTTGAGATTGCAGAATTAGCCGTAAATTTTAGAAATCATGGTGTAGTTGGATTTGATTTAGCCGGTGAAGAAGGTGGTTATCCCCCAAAAAGACATATAGAGGCATTTCAATTTATTCAGAGAGCCAATTTCAATATAACAATTCATGCCGGAGAAGCTTTCGGGAAAGAATCAATCTGGCAAGCTATTCAGTGGTGTGGTGCTCATAGAATTGGACATGGCACTCGAATTTTAGAAGACCTTGTTCGTGATAAAGATGGAAATGTTGTGGCACTTGGCGAACTCTCGCAATACATTCTTGACCAGAGAATTCCTATTGAAATTTGTTTATTGAGTAATGTACACACAGGTGCAATAGATAAATTGGAAAATCATCCATTTCAACAGTTGTATAAATTAAAATTCAGATTAACAATTAATACAGATGACAGACTGATGAGCGACACAACAATGACAAACGAATTTATGCTCGCTCAAAAATATTTTAACTTAAATTTAGATGATATTGAAAAACTCACAATAAATGGAATGAAGTCGGCATTCATAAACTATCATGATAGGCTTCATTATATCTACAATGTAATAAAACCCGGATATCAAAAAATCCGAGAACAATTATTGTCACTTAAATAAATACAGGAAATTATGAAAAAGACTTTTCAGAATTATAATTTCAATTTCGATAAAAATGAAAAAAAAATTATCAACACCTTCTGCAAACAAGTAATTAAACAAACAGAGGGGAACCAAGATTTTTATGCTGAAACCAGAGCATTTAAATCTATTATTGAAAAACTTAATGTAGACGGAGAAACTGTAAAGTTTACCAAAGATGAACTTATCAGACTCAAACGTCAATTTTCAGAAAACATAAAATATTTAAATGAACAATCTACTAAAGGTTGGTTCTTTAAAAAGTGGATGTACAAATCAATGTTCACACAATACTCACTAATATTTAACGCCCATTTTAAGGATTAAATATGAACACTCCAAGAATCGTAAAAGCTGCTACCGGTGTTAATTTATCTTGTAAAGGATGGATTCAAGAAGCTGCTCTCAGAATGTTGATGAACAACCTTGACCCAGATGTTGCTGAACGTCCGGAAGACCTTGTGGTATACGGTGGGATCGGCAAAGCTGCCAGAAATTGGGAAGCATTTGACAAAATTGTTGAATCTTTAACAAATCTTGAAAATGATGAAACTCTATTAATTCAATCAGGAAAACCTGTTGCAATTTTTAAAACTCACGAAAATGCTCCACGAGTAATTCTTTCAAACTCAATGCTTGTCCCTAAATGGGCTAATTGGGATGAGTTCCGCAGACTTGAGCAACTTGGTTTAACCATGTACGGTCAAATGACTGCGGGGAGCTGGATTTACATCGGAACACAAGGAATTCTTCAAGGGACTTATGAAACGTTCGCTGAATGTGGTAGAAAACATTTTAATTCAGATTTATCCGGAAAGTTTCTACTCACCGCAGGTTTAGGAGGAATGGGGGGAGCTCAACCTCTCGCTGCAACTATGAATGGTGCAGCCTTCCTCGGTATTGATGTTGATGAATCAAGAATTGATAAAAGATTAGAGACCGGTTACATCGATAAAAAATCTTTCAGTCTTGATGAAGCATTACGATTAGTTCTAGATGCTAAAGGAAATAAAAAGCCTCTCTCAGTTGGTTTGGTTGGAAATGCCGGTGAAATTCTACACCAGATTCTTGCAAAAAATATTTTACCTGATATTGTAACTGATCAAACTTCAGCACACGATACACTGAACGGTTATGTACCGATGGGAATGAATTTCGAGGATGCTGTACGTTTGCGTAAAAGTAATCCGGATGAGTACATAAAACTCTCAAAGCAAACAATCCTGAAGCATGTCGAAGCAATGCTCGAGTTTCAAAAGAGAGGTTCAATTGTATTTGATTATGGAAATAATATTAGGGGTGAAGCAAAATCTAATGGTTTGATGAATGCTTTTGATATACCCGGATTTGTTCCAGAGTACATTCGTCCACTTTTTTGTGATGGAAAAGGTCCATTTCGGTGGGCAGTACTATCAGGCGACCCGAATGATATCTACATTACCGATGAAGCAGTAAAATCAGCCTTCCCGGATAATAAACCACTTCTAAAATGGCTCAATATGGCAAAGGAGAAAGTTCATTTTCAAGGATTACCGGCTCGTATTTGCTGGCTTGGCTACGGTGAACGAGCAAAGATGGGACAAATCTTTAATAATCTTGTCGCTGAGGGAAAAGTAAAAGCCCCAATTGTAATTGGTCGTGACCATCTCGATTGTGGTTCAGTAGCTTCACCATATCGTGAAACCGAAGGAATGATTGATGGGAGCGATGCAATTGCTGATTGGCCTATTCTTAATGCTTTGATGAATTCAATTGGTGGGGCAAGTTGGGTTTCGGTTCATCACGGAGGTGGAGTTGGGATGGGAAATTCAATTCACTCCGGAATGGTTGTTGTTGCTGATGGGACAACTGAGGCAGCAGAAAGATTGAATCGAGTGTTAACTTACGATCCCGGTATGGGTATTGTTCGTCATGCTGATGCCGGCTATGAACGAGCAATTAATAATGCTAAAGAATTTAATGTAAATATTCCAATGCTCTCTTAAACATAAATAAATATGAGGTAACGTCATGAAAGTACTAATAGCAGATAAATTCCCGGATAAATATGTTCAACAAATTAAAGATCTCGGCTTAGAAGTAATATATTCTCCTCAACTTGGCGAAAATGATTTACCGGTCGCAGCTGTTGATGTAGATATGATTGTAGTCAGATCTACAGTCGTAAACGAGTTGACCATCAAAGAAGCTAAGAATCTTAATTTAATAATTCGTGCAGGTGCCGGTGTTAATAATATAAATATCAAAGCCGCCAATCAGAAAGGTGTTTATGTTGCAAACTGTCCTGGTAAAAATGCAATTGCAGTAGCAGAATTAGCGATGGGATTAATCTTATCTCTGGACAGAAGAATTCCCGATAACGTTATTGATTTTAGAAATGGTGTCTGGAATAAGGGTGAATACTCCAAAGCTGAAGGATTATACGGAAAGAATCTTGGAATTATTGGTGTTGGGAATATCGGAAAAGAAGTAGCAAAACGGGCACTCTCTTTCGGAATGAATGTTTATGGAAAAGATATTTCTCGAATAGAAGGAGTTATGATAAAAGACTTTTCCGAAATGGATCAGATTTTACCGATGTGTGACATTATTTCTATCCATCTTCCATCAACACCCGAAACAAAAAAGTTATTTAATAAAGAAATGTTCGGATACGTCAAACCCGGTGCATTAATAGTTAATACTTCCCGTGCTGATGTTATTGACGAAGAAGCAATGATCGAGGCTATCAAAGAGAAAAAGATTCGTGTCGCTCTTGATGTTTTCAAAGGCGAACCTGAACAGAAATCCGGCTCAGTAGAAAGTCACTTAAAGGATATACCCGGAGTATATGTTACACATCATATCGGAGCTTCTACAGAACAAGCCCAAAATGCTGTTGCTGAAGAAACAGTTAAAATAATTAAAGACTTTATGCATAGTGGAGTTATAGCTCACTGGGTTAACAGAGCGAAAGTTACAGATGCTCATTATCAATTAGTAGTTAAACACTATGACCGCCCCGGAGTACTCGCATCAATTTTAGATGTGATTAGAACCGGAAATATTAATATCGAAGAGATTGAAAATATTATTTTTGAAGGCGGAGTTGTAGCTTGTTGTACCATGAAACTTGAAACATCAGCTACTGCAGAGATGTTGAAACAAATGAACGAGAACCCAAATGTTCTTAGTGTTTCGCATATTTCTTTAGACTAACAAAATCTTTGGTTGTCCGAGATTCAACTCTCGGACAACCCTTTATAAAAATTTTGGTTCTATGATATTTTCTATAAGTCCATGATAATATGGCAAACGAATTAACTGGTTTATCCCCTCTCTATCCTGCTCTTCCAATTCTACATTAACCGAATAAATATTCTCCCTAACAAATTCTAAGGCATTCTGAGGAAACCCCGAAATTAAGTTTTGATTTTCAAATTGTTCGTAGAATTTTGGAGAGAGGTTTTCAAAAATTTTAGCGGACTTACCAATAATTTCTTCACTCTTTGAGGCAAAAACATAGTTAACAAACGGAGCTGAGATTAATTCAATAATTTCTTCTGATAAACTTAAACCTTTATAGAAGTGTCCATCAGTAAAATTTTGATTACCAACTAAGAGCTTATTTTCGAGTATTGAGTTGAATGGTTTTTCTGACAACCCAACCGAAACTTTTGTATCATATAATTCCGAAAACACAATTTTTGTTAAAACTGTTTCAACCGAACTTAAATCACCCAATAAAACAATATTCTCTAACTCGTTTTCACCCTCTTTAAAGTATATATATGAATTGCATAATCTATCGTCAAACGAAAGACCAAATTTCGATGAAATGAATAACTCTTCGCATTTAATAATATCTAGCGTTGGTATTAATCCGAGCGAGTCTTCAAGAAGAACTGACTTTGTAACTAATGAGGCTGGCAAGAATTTGATCTCGAGCTTAGAGTTATCTTCAAGTGAATCAACTATTTTTTCAGTGAAGATATTCTTAGGTAGGAAAAGTTTCATCTTTTATCAATCGAATTTAATTTAAAATAAAAAGACCTCAAAGCATTTGCTTTAAGGTCTTGTTTATGTAATAAAAATTACTTTTTGCTTTTAATACGAGCAGCTTTACCAGAAAGTTCACGTAAGTAGTATAATTTTGCTCTTCTCACGAAACCTTCTTTTAGAAGTTCGATTTTGGCAATCTTTGGTGAGTTGAACGGAAAAATTCTTTCAACACCAACACCACTTGACATTTTTCTTACGGTAAAAGTTTTATTCTCTTGAGAACCACGGATGCTAATTACATCCCCTTCGAAAGGCTGAATTCTTTCTTTGTCACCCTCAATAACTCGAACGTGTACTTTAACATGATCACCTGCTCTAAAGTTTGGAAACTCCGTAGTTTGCTTTGATTCAGGTAATATTTCATTTAGGCTTTTCATTTTATCACTCCACAATATTATTTATCTTTTTCCAATTTTCTGTAAGAACTATTGATTGTTCATCTTCCCATTTAGTAATAACTTGATGATTACCACTAAGTAAAACGTCTGGCACTTTCATACCCCTAAATTCCGAAGGTCGAGTATATTGAGGAGCTTCAATCCTATTTCCGTCCTGAAAAGAGTCATCCAGAGCTGAAGCACTATCATTCAAAACGCCAGGGATTAGTCTAACAATCGCATCCACTATTACTAATCCGAGCAACTCTCCGCCACTTAAGATAAAATTCCCTATTGAGATTTCATCAGTAGCAAAGAATTCCCGAACTCTATCATCAATTCCTTTGTAATGTCCGGTTACAATTAATATATTATCAGCTAAGGAAAACCGATTAGCTATTTTCTGATCAAATATTTTCCCTTGTGGTAAAGTAAAAATAATATGATTATATTTTCTTTCGGACATCAATTTTTCAATACATTCAAAAAACGGTTCGGGTTTCAGTAACATCCCCGCTTTTCCACCAAATGGTTTATCATCAATTTGGCGATGTTTATCATACGCATAATCTCGCAGATTATGAATATGAATTTCAACTTTCTTTTTGACTTGAGCTCTTTTTATTATGCTATAGCTCAATGGGCTGTTCAGAAGTTCAGGTACTGCTGATATTAAATCAATCCTCATCATCCCACAAATCCTCACCCGGTTTAAGAATCATAACTTTGTTTTCTTTATCAAAGTTTTCGATTAGACTAATTAGTGCCGGGATTAACAACTCTTCCGATGTTGAGTTTTGAATAACATAAACATCATTAGCCGGTGTACTCAGGACATCCACTATTTTTCCTAGTGAGTTCCCGTTTCTAAAAACTTCACTCCCAATTAAATCATGAACAAAATAAGTGTTTTCGGGTAAGGTGATTATATTATCTGAGTCAACATAGATTTCTTTTCCTAAAAGAAATGAGCATTCTTCTTCGGAATTAAAATTCTTAATTTTAATCGACCAGAAATTTTTATTGAACCTAACCTTTTCAACAAATAATTCTTTTTTGTCACCAAAGAAATCAACAAATATTTTCGAAAGTTTGTTAACTCTCTCAGGAAAATCTGTAAAGAGTTCAATCTTTAGAAAACCATTTTTATCTACAACCGATAGAACTTTAGCAACTAAAAAATAATCTGTCACTTAGAAAAAATTAATCCAAGATTTCTAAGATAGCTCTTTTGCCATCCTTAGCAGCAATGGCTGTAAGTAAAGTTCTCATCGCTTGAGCGGTTTTACCTTGTTTGCCAATTACTTTGCCAATGTCCTCAGGACTTACCTTAAGAGCAAGGACAATTTTCTTTTCTTCAGGATTTTTCTCTTCAACAGAAACACTATCCGGATTGTCAACAAGATGTTTGGCAATAAATTCGATGAATTCCTTCATATTAAGAAACCTCCTATAATTCGAGCTGGGAGCATTTAGTATTAAACACAGAAGTAAGCCTTCCGAGCTGCAGAATAAAAATTATTCAGCTGTTTCAGAAGTAACGTCAGAAGCAGCACCCTTCGCTTCAGCTGTGCTTTGTTCTTTCTGAATCTCCTTAGTTCCCTTTTTACCTTTTTTAGCAGCAGCAGTCTCTTTGGATTTTTTCCAATTTTCTAATTCAACTGCAACTTGCTCTTCGGACAATCCCCTGCCTAATAATTCACGCTTATGAGTAACCCCAGCTTGCCTGAGTAAACTTTTTACAGTCTCAGTAGGCTGAGCTCCAACTCCTAACCAATATAAGGCACGATCTTCTTTTAATTGGATAGTATGTGGATTAGTAAGCGGATTATATAAACCAATTGCTTCTAAAAATTTACCGTCTCTTGGTGAACGGGAATCAGCCGCAACAACTTTATAAATTGGTTGTTTCTTCTTACCCATTCTTCTTAGTCTTAATTTAACTGCCAAGTTTAATAACCTCCGTATAACCTATTAATTTAATTTAAAATTCTTATTATTCATTAAAGCATTTTGAAAACCTTTTTGTGCAAAACGACTCATCATTTTTTGCATTTCACCAAACTGCTTAATTAGCTTGTTTACATCTTGAATTGATGTACCGCTACCTCGAGCAATTCTTTTCCTTCGGTTTCCGTTCAATACTTTTGGGGTTCTTCTTTCTTCAGGTGTCATTGAATTAATGATTGCTTCAATTCTTACAAAAGCTTTTTCATCAACATTGGCATTTTTTATTGCCGGATTAATACCCGGAATCATA
>JAHBUO010000008.1 GCA_019638025.1 Ignavibacteriaceae bacterium | reverse complement strand
TATCAGCAGGAGCAGCTTTTTTATTTTCTTCACCTTTCACTTTAATACCGAGATCAATTCCAAGTCGTTGTGCTAATTTTACAGCTGTTTCAACTTTTCTAAAGTTTTTATCAGAAGGTTCAACAGCAGCCTGGTTAAGTGCTGTATTAAGCATATCAAGAACACCATCTTGAAGATTATTACGCTTAGCCTTGTGATTTTCACGTTTTTTATCCCAATTATATTGGTCTTTCCATGTGTCGAGTGTGCGCCGTGAGACAGATTTACGAAGTACCCCTTCAATAGCTATAGTTTCCAGCCCGTCTTCAACATATAATTTCTCTGCATCTTCTAAGTAGAACAAAAATTTATTCTTCATCGTTAAGTAGTCTCTTAATTTTTGAGATTTCTTTTTCGGCAATATTGAGTCGCTCTTGTTTAGACTCAATCTGTTCTTTTAACTCAAGGAGCTGTTTCATTTCGAAAAATGCACCTTCTATATCGAGTGCAGATACGTTATCTTGTTCATCGAGCTGTAAAAGGTCAAGCTTACTTCTTATAAGTTGAATAGCATTTCTTGAGAGAATATTCAACTTTTTAAGATTAGCTTTAGCTTCAGCAGCAACTGCTTTCAAACGTTGGATATTATTGGTTGATTCAGTCATTAGGTCTTTGCCCTCATTTCGAAGTGATTTGTTAATCCTTTAATAGCTTCGAGAATTTCTCTTTTGGTCTCGGTTCCGTTCCGGGATAGATTTTCTATTTTTTCTTGTAACTTGGTTAACTCACTGACCAAATAACTATTAGACTCGTTCTGCTCTTTTATGACCTTAATGAACTTGTCAATAGCTTCTGAGTAATTTTTGTCTGTTTTTTCTATAGTCCGGGTTAGATCAGTAATGATACGTTTGAAATCTTCTTTTGTTTGATAGACTAATTCTTTATAACCGTCATCACGTTTTTTTGTGTTTTCATTAAGAGTATTTAGCAAATCTGAGTAGGATTTATCTCTTCGTTCATTTTCCCTTTTTGTAATAAATTGAAAAAACTTGAAGATAATGATAATCACAATAATGAGTGCGCCAGCAAGGCCGTAATCCAAATAACCAAGTGGGAGTTGTTCAGCGAGCATAGAAGACCTTTATAATTTTTACTCAAAAAATATAGAGTGAATTGTAGAGAAGCGATTCAGCGGGTTCGGTGAATTAAAATTGTGATTAAAGTCAGTCGATTAGGGGATTGTGTAAGGATAATTTTCGCTAAGTAACTTAAATAAATAATAGTAAAAGTCAAACATGAAAAAGAAAATTCCATTCCTAAGAGTCGGCAAGTTTACAGACCATAAAAATAAAGAGGTAAATATTGACGACACCTTCTTAAATGAAGTAATCACAGCTACACAAAATTTTCCGTATCAAAACGATGAATTCCCGGTATGCATTGGTCATCCCAAGACCGATAGTCCGGCTTTTGGTTATGTGGGTAAAAACACTGTTCAGCTTGACGATGAAGGTTATTTATATGCCGAAGTAGAAGAGGAGAAATTAAATCCAAACTTACTTCAGATGCTGAAGGATAAACTTTATTCAACTGTTTCAATAGCACTGCGTAAAGACCGTTCTATAAAACACCTTGCCTTTCTGGGTGCAACTCCACCGGCCGTAACCGGATTGCCGGCATTTGCTTTTTCAGAAGATGACGATGAGAGTCAATTTGAATTTGCAGAAGTGGAAATGTCAAAATGGTATTTCAGAAACATATACAAGTTATTTCGGTCATTAAAAAATAAGCTTATTGAGGAAGTGGGTGCCGAGAAAGCTGATACAATAATTTCCGAGTATAATCTTGAAGAAATTGCAGAAGCTCCAAGAGCATGGTTAAAACTTGAAGAAGCTGCCAATATGTATTCTGAGAAAAACTCAGCTATGGAGATTACACTTACGGCTGTTAATGAAAATGTAGCTAATCTCACCAAGCAAAACGCAGAGTTGAGAGAAGTGTTAAAACAATATGAGAGCGACAGTATATTTAAGCATGCTACAGCATTTTGTGAAGGTGAAGATGTTAAATTCAAGATAACAGAAAATGAAAAACCGGAAATAATAGCTACAATCATACAGCTTAGTTCAGTACCAGAGTTTGAATTTGGTGAAGGAGACGGGACTAAAAAAATCACCCCGGTTGAGTCTTACAAGAAGAGTATTCTATCACGTGCTAACATTGTTGAACCGGGAGAAATAGCCACAGGGAAAAATCGTGGAGCTGATGACATCGATGTAAGTGAATTTGCAGAGAAAGCTGTTGATAATGAAAGACTTGAATTGCATAAGAAAATACTGAGAATTTCTAAAAATGAAAACATTAGCTATGAAGCTGCTGTAAAGAGAGTTTAAAATCAATTAAAATTTATTCATTAACTATGAAGGTACAATATGTCACGTCAGTCGCAACTAAGAGTAGTTGATCCTGTACTCACTACACTACTCCACGGGTATACTAATGCAGAATTTGTTGGCATCAATTTATTCCCGTTTGTTCCTGTTAAGAAAGAAGCAGGCAAAATCCCAAAATTCGGTGTTGAACATTTCAAAGCTTACAACACAGAACGCGCACTAAGAGCAAACAGCAACCGTTTGCCGGCAGAAGCGAGAACCACCCATCCATTTACATTAACAGAGCATGATGCTTCTTATCCAATTGACTATAGAGAAGCACAGGAAGATATTCTTAACACCGAACAATTTGGGGCATTTATGGCACAAAGTGCAGTGATGCTCCGACACGAATTAATATGTGCTGAGTTAGCAACAACTGTTGCAAATTTCCCGGTCGGGAATAAAATTGAGCTTAGCGGAACAGGTCAATGGACTCATGCATCATCAAACCCAATTAAAACAGTGAGGGATGCAGTTGAGGCAATCAGGAAAAAAATCGTAAAACGCCCTAATACAATGATATTATCGGCACAATCGTTTGCGGCACTACAAGATCATTCATTAATCACAGATCGAATTAAATATTCACAACTCGGTGTAGTTACTGTTGATTTGCTAAAAGGGATATTCGGTATTCCAAACATTTATGTTGCTGATGCTGTTAAAGCAAATGACAAAAATGTAGTAAGTGATATTTGGGGAGATAATACAGTTATTGCTTACGTAGCTCCAGCAAAGAGCAATGTATCAAGAAGCGTATTTGAACCGAGCTTTGGATATACTCTTCGCAAAGAAGGAATGCCTGAAGCTGACAAGTATGAAGAAGAAGGTGGCAAAGTTACTTTGGTTCGCTCAACAGATAATTATACAGTTGAAATAGTTGGTGCATCAGCAGGTTATTTAATAGCTGATACTAACGGATAAAAGGTTCTCCAACACAACATCCTTCCCTTTCCCGTCTGTGTCATTGTGCAGCTCGCCATTGATGCGGATTGGATCGGGAAGGATTATAAGGCAAGCAAGTAATTAATTAGTTAAAAATTATGGGTAAAAGATGAAAACGTATAAACCAGTATTAACAGATTCAATATTAGCAGCAGAAGATATTGCTTCAAATTTGTTTGTAAACTTTGCAGGTGAGTTATGCGGTGCTAATGAAAAATCTTATGGGGTATCAGAGCTCCCGGTTGATTCCGGTGAAATGGCGAGTGTAATTGTTGAGGGTATTGCCCTTGTTATTGCAGGTGATGTAGTGAGTATTGGTGATGCAGTAAAATCGGATGCAGACGGTAAAGCAGTTACGGCAACAGCAGTAACAGCTACTGTTCCAACCGGTGCAACAGGAGTAACCAGTAGTGGTGCTCAGCCAACGCTTGTTGTTGCGGGAGCCGTATTGCCAGATTCAATTAATGGGTATGCTCTTGATGCTGCAGCTGAAGCCGGTGATCTTATTAGAGTTAAACTCGTATAACGGGTTACAGAAAAGCCAAAAACAAGTAGACAGACTAACATTATGACTTATGTGTGCCTCCACGAAAGGTTGAATTCGTGTGACATCATGGAAAGAATAGAGAAACTACATGAAGGACGGCTTATATCACACTGAACAGTTATAGATGTTTGACAGCCGGGAAAGACCGGCATTATTTATAAGGATAACATGTACACAGATATTAATAAAATAGTTGAATCACTTACTCTCGCTGTATTCCTCAATTTGATGAATGACGAGCAGAGAACACCTAAATCTTCAGAAAATGAAGATGGTTATGATTTGACCGACGATACAGATATTCTTGTTATCCGTACAAATGATTTAATTAGTAAAAGCGACAGGGAAATTGATTCTTATTTACGCAACCGCTACAACTTGCCACTTAACAATACTCCCTCTGAAATAGAAGAATTATCAACAAGAAAAACAATCAAGAGAATGTTTGAGAGACGTCATAGAACTGATATGCCGGATTCTATAATTACTCAAGATTCTGTTGATAATAAATATCTAATATCTATACAAAAAGGGGATGTGAATCCGGATATTCCGGAACAGTTGAGCAATGCCGATAATATAATTAAATCAAATAAAAGCCGTAAACGAAAAAAATTCACCGATGATTATCTGAGGGATTATTAATGCAACCATTTATCGGTGTACATAAATTAGGATTTGAAGGTTGTCTGCCCTGGATACATAATGAAGAAGGTTCAGGGGACAGATATTATAACAGTAGTGTATATTATCCGGATTCAATGAGTAAACCGCGAACTAAAACCGGTGTTACGCTTGATCCAGGAGTTGATCTTGGTAATTCAAGCCCAAAGTTATGTAAAGAAGTTATCGGTTATTTTGCCTCACAGGGAGAATTATCATCTAAGCAGATTGTTGCATTGAAAAATGCTATTGATTTAAAAAAAGAAGATGCGATTGCATGGATGAAGTTTTACATTCACTTATTCAAGGGAAAATTTAACACTCCGGATGAAATGGATTACTTTGTTATGGAGAATTACACTGCAGCACCTTATTGGAAACCGCTAAAAGAACATATCCCATCAATTGTTAGTATCAAGCCTCTTGCGGTCAGAAAAGCTATTCATACGGCTTTACTTTCAAATTCATATAATAGGGGAAGTGTCGCAACAATCAATCTTGCAAAAGAATTTGTAGAGAAAGAAGAGTATCAAGGATTGGCGAGAGCTATTAGAGGAATTAAGCACACTATACAATCGCTACGGGATAGAAGAGACCGTGAGGCTTTATTGATTGAGAGTGCTATTATAAGAAATAAATTTGAGGAAGAATTCTTGTCATTAAACCCACGCCCATTTGAAATTATAAGAGAGATAAGTTTATGAATTTGATATTTATACTGATGATAATAGGAACAAGTGTAGTATTTGCTTACAAAGACTACCTAAGATGGTATGAAGTTTATATCGCAAAAGAATGGTTTGAGAAGAGGGAAGTTAACGCAAAATGGCATGACTATAGTGCCGTCAACAGATTTCTATTTTTACTATTGGGTATTGCGTGGTTAATGGCTTCAATTGACTTTTATACAGTAGATGCGTGGGCAGTGATAGTTAAATATGATGTATTTATTGTTAAGGGGGTATTTCTGGCAATATTTCATTGGTTTTTAACTGATGGATTTATGAATGTGTTTAAAGCTAAATATGATAAAGTGAGAGGCGAGCTCGGATGGTTTAAGCTATGGTTTTATGTGAATGCAGAGCTTAACGGAAGTACAGCTCGTACAGAAAAAATTGATTATAAAATCAAAATTGCTTTATTAATTATCTCAGCAGTCTTCTTAATAATCTATTGGTGATAAAATGAAAGTCGGAACAAGAAAATTTATTGGATTTATAATCACGGCGGTATTCTATACAGCAGTATTAATGCTGGTAATAGTTAAGCAGCCGAATATGATTGTCGATTTATCAGTCTTTGCTTCACAGAGTGCATTTGGCTATGTGATTATTTCAGGAGCATTTTTTGCGAGCAACGTTCTTGAGCATTATTCGCAAAAAGTGAAATGATGGACTCGCTTATAAGATTTTTAATACTTATAGTTTTATTAATGGCTCTGATCGGGATAGGTATTTATCTAAACATTGAGCCACAACCTGTAGTCAGAGCTCACAACGATGATGAGATAATAATAGAGAGGTTGGACTCATTACAGGCAATTATTGAAGATAAAGTTGAGCAAATAAAAACAGTTAATCAGAAAAAACAATCAATAAAAAAATACTACTATGAAAAAACTGAGGTTATCGATACGATCATTGTTGATAGTATCCTTGTCAATACTGTTAAATTCAAGATTCACCAACTCAGCCCGGCTCGATTCGATTGAGAACAACGTAGTAGTCGCATTTTCAACAGTTGAATTACAATCACTCGCAAAACTTCTGAATGAGATTGAATACAGAAGATTAAAGGACTCTTTAACAAGTGTTGAAATAGAGTTTTATAATGATGCAATCAATCGGTTTTCTGATAAGCAAATTGAATGGGAGCGACTTAGATTATCATTGATACAACAGTTAAATGAGACGCTGCCAAAGTGGTATGAAAGACCATTGGTTGTAAGCGGTTTTACAAGTTTAATGTTATTCACATTATACTATCTATTAAAATGACAGTTAACAGCATAGCCGCAGCTAAAAGCATAATACAGTCTCAACTATTGCAAGCTTCAGGTTTGGATGTGGAGATAGTAATGCTTGATACTGAACGGATAGAAGAATATAAAACAAGTCATGTAAGAGGTTCAGCGGTTATCTACTATGCCGGCAGCACTTATGCAGACGAATCATCAGGGAGCAGCATTGTTCGGCAGAATAGGAATATGAGAATCGGTGTATTTGTCCAAGTAAGGACGGAACACGGATTGACATACAAGGACGGCATAGTAGATAATATTATTAATTCATGTGCAGGATTAAAATTTACAGCAATAACAAAAGCAGACCGGGTTAAACCGGTGAGTGACGAATATATGAGTCCGGAGTCGCAAGAGAAATATGCTTATTATGAACATTTGATAATATTTCTTGTTCCGGCACAATTTCAGCAGAATCAAAATATAAACTAAAGAGGTCTTTAAAATGAAAAGTGTAGCAGGAATAATTGAATGTTATCTAATGACACCGGGGTCACTTGCAGATTATGCGGCTACCGGAGTTATGCCGTTAAATTGCTATATGGTCCCCATCGGAATATCCGACACAAAAGAGCTTGTGATCACAGATTATGATCCTCCTAAAGATGCATACGGAAACACTTTGCGAAATAAGAAATTATTTTCCTTCAAACCTGAATCATTTATCACCGGATGGGATAATCTTGAAATAATCAGACATCATGCTCTTATCAGTAGAGGTTGCGATGCGATATTGGTTGCAGAAAATGTAAACGAATATGAAGGTGGTTCAGTTGGGTTACCGGAAAGTGGTGGCAGTATTTATTGGCGTAAAAATGCTACCGAAGGGATATTCTTCTTCGATTATAATGCAAAGACACATTTCGGAATTGGTTTTGAGTTCCTTTTAGCCGCCAAAAAATCATCAATAAAATATGATTTAAACGTAGCTGTAGGAATGTTTAAAGCTACCCAATTAATGCAAGCGGCAACGACTAATGTTATTCGGAAAGATATTCAGCTGCCCAACTTCCAGGCTTCGAAGCAATTTGTTCTTGAATGTAAAGCCGTGCAATACCATAATGGTGCTTCATGGGTTAATGTAATGAACTATGAAGATATTGCCGACAGGTCATTTTCCATTAAAACAGTAGAAAACAAACGTGAACATGACGGAAGGGATAATGTACAGCTCTTAGAGGTTAATCTTGAAGTTACTTCAGATGAAGCGAGTTGTGAAAGAATAGCCCAACTCTGGAATATAAATCAGTTTGCTTCAATACGTTTACTCGAGGAGCATCCTGATGGAAGTGAGTATTCAATAACAATATCTAAGGACACACTGTCGAATGTATCTGACCCAACAATTGGAAAAGATAAACGACAAAATGTATTTAAGGTTTCGGGTCAGGTACCGGCAAATAGATGGTCAGTGAAGCCGTCAACAAAACAAATGACTTTAGGTTTATAATAAAGAGGTGATTAAATGGTAACAGAAAATTTAATACTTATAAGAAGTAATGACCCCGAGTTAATTGAATTTGATTTCTCAGAATTAACTCCAGAGGTTGATATTTCCAGTGAAGATAAAATAGTATTCAGAATTGAAGACCAAGTAGCCCCGCGCATGCTGAAACGAAATGATGCTGCACTTGGGAGTGTAGAAGAAATATCGGTTGATGATGAAGCTGATATTATTGAAGTTAAGCTTACTGCCACAGAGAGAAATTCTCTCCCCTCTTCAGGTTTCAATTATAAGCTGACTGTCAATAATGAAATTTTATTTGGTGGGACAATAACAGTATCCGGTACAATCACAAGTCCGGAAGTAGAAAGATATGTACCTGTAATTAACGGAATAAATGTAAGAACAATCGATGCTGAATTTGGTTTTGCAAATGACAAATTCATCCGATATAATGACGACATTGTGACTGTTATTAATACTCTTACTAATGGTGTTGAGCTTATTCTTGACACTCCGGAAAGTCTTCCGGGTAAGAAATATACATTTGTAAATAAAGGGGCTAACGGTCCCCTTATGGTTGTTGCTGATTCAACTATAATTTGGACTATTGGTATTGATGAAAGCTGTAACGTTGAAAGTAATGGAACGAATTGGGTTATAACTTCCGGCCGTAACCGTGTGTATCATGTTAAATTAAATCAAGCCTCAACTGCAGATCCAACAATTGTAACTACTTATAAAAATAGTGTTGGTGCAATAGCTTGGACACGTAATAATGAGGGGGAATATTTTGGCGATTTAGATAACACATTTAAGCTTAACAAATTAGTTGCTCAATTATCGGCGGTTGTTAAGTCTGATACTCTTTTATTTGGTAGAATTACAAGAAGCAGTGATGATAGGATAATATTGAACATAAACGATGCTGATGGAAGAGTAGAAGAGCTTGATGAAAATATAATAATTTACTTTGAATTAATTAATTAATTAATAGAGGTGCAAAATGAAAAAACTAAATTTTCTGCTAATTACGTTACTTATAATGACCACTGTGTCGTGGTCTCAAGTTGTGCGATTTGTTGATACCACTAAAGCCGGCTCCGGAAGCGAGGCAATTGTGCCTGTCTCACAAGTTAGCCCGTTACCCGTTGTAGTATATGCTACAATTGCAAATGATTCTGATTATATGAAAAAATCAGAGTTTAATGATACCGGTTATGTTAAAACAACAGGCGACACAATTTTCGGGCATTTACAATTAACCGGTGCTGGGAGTGATAATTATTTATCAGTGAACAGTAACCCCATTATGATGGATTTACGGTTTTCATCACAGTCAACAGAGGATGATTTTGGAACAATTCAGCTTGTAGTTAATCCTGAAGAGAACTTTCAGATAACGAAAACTGATCCTTATACAAACGCAAGTGGGACATTTTCCGTAACACAGAGAGTGTTTTCGTATTATAGTAAGAATGACGAAGGCAACAATAATAATATAATTTTTGACCTTGATAATTCTACTGCTCTTTTGAGTACAGCAAATGCTTCTAATGGAACATATGCAAGTATTACTTCAACAGCCGGAGAAGATTATGGAGAAGTAACTATATACGCTGATAAGATAAATTTAAATGGAGAAGTTAAAGTTAATGGTAATGCTTTAGGGCTACCTTACAAAAGTGTTGTTGTGGGGCTCTATCAAAATGGTGATCAAGGGACTCTGGCTGTAACGCCTTACTTCAATAATATAGGGGAATTAAGTTTTGCCAGAACGAATGCTGGATATTATAAAGTATTTGGGCTAACACAGTATGGGGCAACCTTAGAAAACACGGTTGTATTTATTACCGAGAGAGAATATCAGAGAGTCACATTAACATATCTCCAAATGGAAGAATACGAAACTGATGTCTACGAACTTGAGTGTGGTTTAGTCAATCAACTGTTTGCTGGCTCAGTAACAGCCGGTATAAACATATTTCTTGAAATAAGGGTATATGGCGAATGAAATCTTATCCCCTGAACAATCAAGATTTTCGACAAAAAGAAATGCGTTTAAAGGAAGATGAAAAGTTCCTCAGTATCATTTCCAAGTTAGATACCAAAATACCGGTACAATTTAATTTTGCAAGTGATATGCTTGCAGTTAGCGGTGGTGTACTCGCTTCTATTATTGCAAGTAAAAAAACACCTCAATTGCTCGATCTTATTATTGAGCCTGTAGAGAAAAATTTTCTGCTTAAGTTTAAATTGTACCGCTACTGGTTGTATAGAAATAGCAGTCGAAAGGTTATAGCAGAAATATTCAGCGATTTTTTTTTAGAAGGTTCGACCGCAACAAGCTGCTTACTGAATCGATTGCTGATATTACTAAGCGAGAGAGCGACACAATTGATGAAATCAAACATGAGCTCTCAAGGTTCGGAAAGCATCTCCCAAAATATTACCGTGTAAAATATACAGAAGCAGATACAAGACTTCTGTATCAGTTAACCGGCGGCGATGCCACTAAAATAGAGATGGTAAAAAAACAAATGGAAGACAACCCTTTATTAATAAACCAATATCTGCTTCTTATGAGAGAAGAAAGCTTAAATAAAAATATTACTCTTTTACAGCAGTTGAAAGATGTCAAACAATAATAATGAGTTAGCACTTGCCTTAATTTTAGATTTGAAGCCATTCCTAACCGAGTTAGGGAAAGGGGAAAAAATTAGTAAGGAGTATGCTGAGAAAATAGATAAGCTATTTAAGACGCTCCCCGAAGCACCTACACAAAAAACAACAGCAGACATGAAGGGAATGAACATAGCAGTTCAGCAATTTGGCTGGGTGCTTGGCGATGCCTCAATGTTTATGGTTAATTTTAGAATGGGAATGATGTCAATAGGTAATAATATACCGATGGTTGTTATGTACATGCAACAGGCAAGTCGTGAGGCTAAAGAGCTCGGTATTTCCCTCAAAACAGCATTATTCAATTCAATTAAGGGGCCTGGTGGAGTTTTGCTTGCAGTAAATGCACTTATGTTTTTACTACAGGTACTCCCGCAATTATTTGCTGATACAACAAAGGAGGTTGAAAAGCAAGAAAAGGCAATTGATGACCTGGCAAGTAAATATGAAAAACTTACACGTCGCCAGATCGATAATGAGAGAGCAAAAACAAAGTTACAACTTATTGAACTTACAAAAGAATATGGGGCAAAATATTCAGGCAGAAAGGAATTTCTTGATTCTTTACCTTTGGGCATTGGTAGCCTGGTTTCGGGTTATGCTAATTTAAGTGAGACAGAACAGAAAAAATATACTGATTTGCTCGATAAGATGAACGCTTTGGATAAAGCTTCGGCACAAGTTGGTTATACCAAAGATTTGGATAACCAATTATCCCTACTGCTTGAAAGACGGGGAATGATAAAAGACCCCCGATATGTATTTGCCCTCGATCAACAAATCAACTATTATAAAAAACTTATACGTGAATCAGAGTTCCAGGACGAACAAAGTAAAGAGAAAAAGGATGAAAAAGATAAAAGGCAAGCAGAGAAAGAACGTGGAGCAAAAGAGTCGTTATTAAGAGACCTTCTCGAAAAAACGCAAACTGGTTATAAGAAAGAGCTTCAGGAAGTGGAGAACTATTATGCTGAAAAAATGAAAATTGCAAAAGGTGATGCGGTACTTGAAAAATTGTTAAATGAGTATCGATTTAAAGAAAGAGTACGAATACTAAAAGAAGAATTCAAGGAAATTAATAAAACTGCACAATCGTTAAGACCTCTTAATTTTGAAACAGGTAAACCAATAGGTACAATTGGTAAATTCGACAGATTGCCCCAAAAACTTCCAGGAGTGACTCTTAAAAAGGAATATCAGAACGTTGACCCACTTCAGTATGACAAAGATAAAAAAAATGAAAAGCGGAATAGAGAAGCAATAATTCGAGAGTGGGAAGAAAATAACAAGGTTGCAAATGCTGCTCTTGAAAGTATGCGGCCTGGAATCAATAGTTTCGTAGATGAATTCGTGAACGGTACGGGTAGAATGGATGATGCCTGGGCATCTATGTGGTCACGAATAAAAATCACATTTTATGCTTCATTAACTGATATGATGGTTAGCGGTTTGCTGGACTCGCTGAAGAATAAAATTACAAGTGCTAATTCCGGAGAGCCGGGTGAAGCTGGTGAGAAAAGTTCCGGAGGGTTTGATATTATTTCGCTGTTCAGCATTGCGACAAAAATATTTGGATTTGCAAAAGGTGGCGTAGTCACCAAGCCTACACTTGCTCTGATAGGTGAAGGTGATGAAGCTGAAGGTGTGTTCCCACTCTCAGAACTTAATAAATTTATTGGTTCTGCAGTACCTCAAGTTTTAAGGTTAAAAATTCCACCAGTGGTACTAACCGGAGATGGGAAAGAACTACGTGGTGTACTCAGGGCTACTGAAGAAGAATTGGTATTAAAAAGATGACTATAGATACAGAGAATTTAGTAGGTAAATTTAGAATTACATTCAGCCCAAAAACTTACCCTTCTTTAACGAGAAAAATTATTCTTTCGATTGATGCAACTTATATGATTTTAGGATCATTTAGTTGGGTTGATTATTCAAATGATGAATTTGGTATAGAAGTGATTTCAGACGATATATTTAAGACCGATATTAATGATAGGGAATTTTGGATAATATTATCAACTTTCAAAATAGAGATATTTGATAAATACAATTATCTGGGGAGAATCCTAAATGCTCCCAACTGTAAATTAAATTCTGTCACTTTAGAATATCAACGCAAGGATAATGGGACAACTGATTATTATACTTATTTTTCCGGATTTTGGGATCATAAGGTATTTATGTTTGATGAGACGAAAAATCTATTCACGATGGAGTTTTCCCCCCAATCAGAAAAACTAAATTATTCGCCTACTCATATTGGTGAGACATTTAATAATTTGCTTGGTGACTATTATGACTGGAACAGTAATCAGTATGTATTAGTTAAAACATTAATAACCGATTTGTATAAAATTATCGATCCGGATATTAGTGTCGAATTCACACACGACTGGACTTGGAAAGCTGAGGTATCACCACCACCAAGGTCTTTTGAGGTTAATTTTGACAACTTATATGTAAGATATAGAGGTTTATTTCAGACCTTAGATGGCGAAGGTTATTCTCCCAACGGCTATAAGACTTATATGAAAGTTTTAAAAGCTCTCGCATTTGATTTAGGATGTGTTACCGGGATGATTTCTCAAAAGAGAGCAATATTTAAAGTATTGCATCCCATAACTTCGTACCGGCAGGTAACAGTTAATAGCGAAAGTCGTAAACAGTTAATATTCAAACGACCTTATCAGAAGTTAAATTATTTGGTTTTACGCGCAGATAATACATTATATGGAGAATCCGGAACAGATACGGGTATCGAAGAGGAAAAATTAGAAATATTTGTGTATCAAAATGTTTATAGAATATTTGCTGAGGGAAATTATTACACAGTCGGTTACATTAAGTCATCTGAGTATTCCTATAAATACAAGTATGACTTTTTAGCAGATTATTGGGGTGAATATTATCTCTCCAGACAGACTGTACGGAGAGACGAATTAATATTGCCAAGAACCGACATTTTAATTCGTGATTGTTTGGTGCTTGGAGATAAATATTTTATAACCGAATTGGTTCAAAATCTAACTAAGGAAGAATCAACTTATAAGTTGATTCCATACTGGAAATAGCTTAGAAATAATAACTAAAGATAACGCCTAATTTTCTGGAATATCCGTCAACTTTAATTAACCTATCATCAGACTTGACTGGAGGGTTAAGTGGGACAAAAGAGTAGTTGATAGGTTGATAATCAAGAAAAAATTGAAGTGTATTGTTTTTGTTAAAAGGATATTTAAAAATCGCTTGGAAAGCTACTACTGGGGCAGAAGAAATTGGTTTTTCATAGATGACAAAAGTGAATAATAATTTCATATCGAGACCCTTATTGATAAACAAAAAAAACAGTCTTATTAAAGGATGGGCTTTTGAGATAACTGCTACCGGCACTTACGAGGTGGCCGAGTAGGTTAACAGCCCACCCATCCTTTAATAAAACTGATTTAGTTACCACCCTTAAAAGTAACCTCTCAAAAATACAAAATAAAAAAATAACAACAAGAGGTTATAATCATGATCCCCTATATAGGCGGTAAAAATTATTTATCCGGTTGGATAATATCAAATTTTCCCAAGAACTACCAGAAGATGCAATACTGCGAAGTATTCGGTGGAGGTGGTTGGGTATTATTTAAAAAAGAAGAGAGTGTGCTTGAGACATATAATTATTTGAATAGCCAATTGGTCAATTTGTTCCGGACAATTCGTGACAATTATGAAGAATTTAGCCATCGTGCTGAGTGGTCATTGCATAGTAGGGAAATGTACACCGAAGCAAAAGAAAAACTTAAGGACGATAAGTTTTTAAATGATGTGGAAAAGGCAATGCATTCTGCAATTATGAGAGTTCAATCTTTTTCAGGTAGGGGCGGCTGGGGTTACGTTGTAGCTCTGGATAGAACAGGTAGTGGTAAATGGCTCCCATTTTTGAAGAGGTTAGGAGCTATTAATGCTCGGTTAAAAAAGGTGCAAATAGAATGTCTCGATTTCTCAGTATGTATAAATAAATATGATACTAAAAATACGTTGTTTTATTTAGACCCCCCTTACGTTGAAGTTGAACATTATTACAAAACGAATGAAGTTAACTTTGGTGCAGTGGAACACAAGAAGCTTAGTCAAGTGTTAAAGAGAATAAAGGGGAAGTTTGTGCTCAGCTATTACGATCATCCATTAGTTAGGGAATTCTATAGCGATTACCGGATACTTGAAAAGGAGACCGCAAAGCACTCAGCAGGTATAACCAGACACACGAAAAGGGTTACTAAACCAAGAGGTCATGAATTGCTGATAATGAATTATTAGAGGTAGTTCCCCGTTTGCATTAGGTTTGAGATTATGGTAGTTTAAACGACATTAACATCGGACATAAATAGCTTATAAATAGCAAATAACGTTTAAAAATCTCAAACCAAATGCAAATTTATCTCAAACTTGACGTCGGGTTATAAGAGAACCACCGGTATTTTCTCTCATTATGAAATAAGTTTTAAAACTCAGAAAGGAGAGTATTTACCTTTTCTTGTTTCGGGTTCACCAATGTATGATAAAAATGGAAATGTCTATGGCTCTATAGGAGTTATGACAGACATTTCTGAATTAAAGCAAAATGAACAGCTTTTAAAATATTATAATAAGCGACTTAAACTGATTAATGAAATCACAACTTCTGTTATTGGTGAGGAAACTCTGAACAATGCAGTTTCAAAGATGATGAAATCAATTATTTCTGCTTTTGAAGTTGATACTTGCATTATTCGAACATTAACCGGAAACAATTTGGACCTTTTGGCTGCAGAGGGGATTGATTATGACCTTTTAGCACAGTCACTCCCGAGTAATGTTGGGATTTCAAAAAGAATTATAGAAACTCGTAGTCCTTATATTATTGAAGATGTAACTTCTGATGACATTACAAAATCAATGATTAAGAAAGATAGAAAACATTTTCAATTTATTTCTTATGCCGGCGTTCCATTGCTAATCAGAGACAACGTTATTGGAATTCTTGGGGTCTATACAACTTCGAAATTAAAAAACTTCTCAAATGAGGATATCCAACAGCTTCAAACCGGAGCAAATCATATTGCTGTTACAATAGAAAACCAAAGATTATTTGATGAAGAATTATTAAAGACTGAAGAAATTAAAGCTACTTCAAATGCCCTAAGGGAAAGTGAGGAGTTATTAACATCAACACTATCATCAATGGATGATTTAGTGCTTGTATTAGATGATAATAATTATTGTATCAGTTATTACTATCCTAACCCCGAAAAATTCTTTAATAACTCTGAAAAAATAATAGGGTATTCTATTAATGAGATACTCAACTCTGAAATTGTAATGCAAATACAAAATTCAATTGAGTTAGTCAGAAAAAATCTAACTGTCGAATCATTTGATTTTTCTCTTTCTATGGAAAAAGAAAATTCATTCTGGAGTGCAAAAATTTCGCCTCGCAAAGATATACAAGGGAAGTTTGCGGGTGTTACTCTGGTTGCTAGAGAAATTACAGACATTATTTTGGGTCAGATAGAAATTTCTGATGCATACAAGTATATTCAGTATGTGGTAGATTCCATCGCTACAGTAATTATCTCGACTGATAGTCATTTCAACGTCAAACATTACAATAAAGAAGCTGAAAAATTTAAGGTGAATAAACACGTTGTTAAACAAAACTTGTTTGTTTTATTTCCCAAACTTAATTTTATCTCTGATGAACTTAGTGAAGTGAGAGATTCTGGTACATATCTATCAAGACAAAAAACTGTTGGTCAACCGGGTGGTGAAGTAGAATATTATTCAGTTGCTGTTTCTCCACTAGCTAATATTACTGACCCCGGATTTGTAATAATGATTGATAATATTACTGAACGTGTCAAAATGGAAGACATGATGATTCAATCCGAAAAGATGCTTACAATAGCCGGATTAGCTGCAGGTATGGCACATGAAATAAATAATCCACTTGGGACAATTGTTCAAGGGTGCCAAAACATCTTGCGTAGGGTTTCAAATGAAATACCTAAAAATATCGAAGTAGCTAATCAAATGGGTGTTACCATAGAAAATTTGGTTGAATACTTTAAAGAACGACAAATATATGATATAATTGATTCAATGCGAGTTGCTTCAGCAAAAGCTTCAGATATTATTAAAAATATGCTTCAGTTTAGTCGAAGAACGGAATCAAAACAAGTACTTATGAGCATCGCGGAAGTAATTGATGAAGCTATTGAATTGGCTTACAATGATTACGATATGAAAAAGAGAATCGATTTCAAATCAATCAATATTATCAAAGAATATGAAGATAATTTGCCCAAAGTTAAATTGAATGTTACTGAAATAGAGCAAGTGATTTTTAACATAATAAAAAATGCAGCTCAAGCAATCAAATCAGAAAATGATAAGAAAAAGCACTATCATATAATTTTACGAGTCAGAAGAGGGAGATATAATTTAGTTATTGAAATTGAGGATAATGGCCCCGGTATTCCTGAAGAAATTAAAAATCGTATATTTGAACCATTCTTCACAACAAAGGAAGTTGGGGAAGGAACCGGATTGGGTTTATCTGTTTCTTATATGATTATAACGAAAAATCACAAAGGAAATATTACTGTGGAATCGACATTAAGAAAAGGGACTAAATTCTCGATTAGAATTCCTCTTAGCGAATAAAAAATTCAGTTAAAAAATATACAATTTATTTTGAGTATGTCATCAAATCTAATTAACCGTAAGGCACTTATTGTATCAGTTATTCTAGGTTGTTTTGCTTTTGTACTAATATATGCTAAGATATATTTTACAATTCCCGGGACAAATCTTCTTACTGATCCTCGTGAAATATTAGTAACAATAGGCGCTGCTCTTACGGGTCCTATTGGTGCAGTAATCATCTCAATACTTTCATCAATATATGACCCAACAGGTGAATTAGTTATTTATATCATCCTTCAGCATATAATCGGAGCTGTATTAGTTGCTTATTGTTATAAGAAATATATTTATGGGAAACTATCTATATTATTACTAATCCCTGCTTGGATACTCCTTATTTTCTCATATTACTTCATTTTTTATATTCCATTATTTGCATCAGTATATTTTGCATTCCCTGAGTTCTATAACCTTATTGTCAAAGGTAACCATGAATTTTTCCCTGCATTGATAAAAATTTATAAAGGATGGATACCCGAATTTCTAATTACTTCATTTATTACTTCTTTAATTCTAATTGCATTACCGGCTAAATACAACAAACCGTTGTGGGGAATCTCAATATCACCCCAAAACATGAAGAATTCGTCAGTTGATAAATTTTTCGCTGCCGCCCCGATTCTTAAAAATTTTTTAGCAATCCGATTGGTATTGTGGTTTATTTTATTAGCAATAATTCCAATATTGTTTTTGGGAGTATCAATTAAGAATACTGTAGCAAAATCTATTCTCGAGCACGAAGCAATCATCAAAAAAAATATGGCTTCGGAGTATAGATATAGGTTTGATAACTCTTCACTTCATGAAGCAAATATATTTTTTGATAAGGCTAAAAATACATTCAAAGGTAGTTTCGCTGTTCTGGATAAAAATGGGGATTTTTATATCCCTCCGAAGGAAGAAGTTCTAAAAAAATCCGCAAAAGATTATTACGGTGTTTCACTAATCGATGAACTAATTAATCAGAATGAAGGAATTTTTATTGACATTGATAATAAGGTTAGTTACGGCTTTTCTCAATTAAGTCTGGATGGCAACCCCTACTTTATCATATTTAGTTCAAATACCGAGAGAGTTAATAGTCTTGTAGCTTCTTTTGAAACTTCGGTTTATAATAAACTAATATTCGGTATCTTAGTAATATCGATAGTACTAATAATTAGTGTTTGGTTCTTTATTAAGAGACCCCTTTCCGTATTGTCAGAAGCCCTCGAAAAATTTGGAGATGGTAATTATAATGTCCGACTTAGGGAGGATGAGTTTTATTATGAATTTAAACTCCTTGCTAATTCGTTCAACGATTTATCTAGTAAAATTAAATCGACAACCAAAAATCTTGAAGACGAAATAGAACTCAGAAAAAGTATAGAAATCGAATTAAGAGAAAATGAAGAACGCTTAAAGTTAGCTTTTGAAGCAGCAAGCGATGGAGTTTGGGATTGGAATATAAGAACTAATGAAGTCTATTTTTCTCCCCAATGGAAAAAGATGATTGGCTATGAGGATGATGAAATTCAGAATAATTTCGAGGAATGGCAGAACAAACTCCATCCGGAGGATATGCATAGAGTTTTCACCCATATTGAAAAGCATTTTTCATCCAATTCCTCAAATTATGAAATTGAACACCGACTTCGATGTAAAGATGGAAAATACAAATGGATTCTTGCAAGAGGCAAAGTTTTAGAAAGAGACGAATCCGGTAAACCTTTGCGAATGATTGGAACTCACTCAGATATTGATGAGCGTAAAAAAAATGAACTCCTTCAGTCTGTTATTCGTGAAATAGATAATTCCTCAATTGTATCTGATTCATTAACCGACCTAATTAACAAACTTAAGTTGATTCTTGCGGAATTATTCATTTCCGATAGTTTGTTGCTAACACTCTATGACAGCGTAAATGGTAATCTCGAAATTTTAATGTCTGATAATTATGAAGCAAGTTTTACAGATTTTGATGAGTTGCTGGCTAAAAAGTTAATCGAGGAGAGAGTACCGAAAATATTTTCCAAAGATGATTTATCATTATTATTCCCAACACTTAACACAAAAATTCCCATCAATAGTATTTTAGGAACAACTTTTCAGCTTGATAGTAATCAACTCGGAATTTTAATTCTTAAAAAAACAAATTCAGATAAAAACTTTTCAGAAGTGGATGTTGAAATATTAGCAGTACTAACTAATCACATCTCCTCAGCCATCATTAAAAAGAAATCTGAAGAAGCACTGCATGAGAGCGAAGAAAGATTCAAAAAACTTTTTGATGATTCTTTTGACCCGATTATACTTTTAAAAGATGGCAAATTTATTGAATACAATAGGGCGGCTCTTTCAATCTTAGGTTATGAAGATAAAAAATCACTTATCGGGAAAACACCATTTGAATTGAGCCCTGAATATCAACCCGACGGTAGACTCTCATCCGAGAAAGCAGTTGAGATGATTAATATTGCATTACGAAATGGGAACCATCTGTTTGAATGGGTTCATATTGATAATCAATTCAATGAATTTTTTGTTGAAGTTGCTCTAGCACCAATTTCTATAAAAGGTGAAGAATTAATACATGTCACTTGGAGAGACTTAACACTGAGAAAGGCTGCTGAAGAGGCACTGCGTGAGAGTGAGAAAAAGTATCGAGAAATGACTGATTTGCTTCCACAAACTGTTTTTGAGACCGATTTGAGTGGAAGGTTTACATTCCTTAATAAATCAAGTTTTAAAATTTTCGGCTTCGATGATATAAACTTTAGAGAAGGACTAAATGTATTTGATGTTTTACATGAATCTTCAAAACAAAAGGCTAAAGAAAATATTAAAAGTATTTTAAATGGTAAAGTGAGTGGAGGGAATGATTATCTCGGAGTTAAAAAAGACGGGACCGTTTTCCCAATTTTAATTTATTCTTCTCCGATAATTGAGAACAAAAAACCGGTTGGACTCAGAGGTATTGTAATAGATGTTTCAGAATCGAAGAAAGCAGAAGAGGAAATTAGGATTGCAAAAGCTGAACTTCAAAATGTTCTGGAGGCAGCATCAGAAGTATCAATTATTGCAACGGATAAATCCGGGATTATAAAAATATTTAATTCCGGTGCCGAAAAATTAATAGGTTATAACGGCTCAGAGGTAATTAATAAATTCTCACCGGTTCTCTTCCACAAATCTGAAGAACTCAAAGAAAAAGTTAAAGAGATAAAGGTAAAATATAATTCTGAGGTAAATGATTTTGAATCTCTCATACACGTAGCCAGACTATCGGGGAGCGATACATTCGAGTGTACTTATATTAGGAAAGACGGTAACGAAGTAAGGGTGAATTTAGTTGTAACATCAGTTAAGGCTGCAAACGGAGAGATTACAGGATATTTAGGAATTGCAACAGATATAAGTAATGAATATAAAATTAAGCAGCAATTAATTCTCAGTGAGGACAAATTCAGAAATATTGTTCATGGCTTAAATGATGGAATAGTTATCATCGATGCAAATGCTACACTTACTTATGTTAGCCCTTCATGCGAAAAAATATTTGGCTATACACCGGATGAGATGATAGGTAAAAATGCTTTTTCATTTATGAATGAAGATGATGTTGAATTCATGAAGAGCGAATTAATTACAATTATTAATAAAGAAAATGACGGAGTCCCAACTCTCTTTAGAGCAAAGAAAAAAAATGGAGCTAGTATATATGTTGATGCTCAAGGGAAAAATCACTTCGATACTCCAGCAATAAAAGGGATTGTTGTTTTTATACGAGATGTGAATGAGGAGGTAATAGCTAAAAATCTACTTCAAGAAAGTGAAGCAAGATATCGACTTACAATAGAACAGACCGGGCAACTCGTATATGATATCGATTTATCAAACCGGGAAGTAATTTGGTCAGGTCCAATTGAAAGTATAACCGGTTATCATGAAAACGAATTTTTAACTGATAGTCAAAATAGGTGGGAAAGTATTCTCCATACTGATGACAAAGAACCCACTTCAGAATTTTTTGAAAGTGCAATAAGAAAAGGAGGGAACTACTCTACACAATATCGTATAGTTAGAAAAACCGGTGAGATAGTTTATATCGAAGATACAGGAATTGTGATTGAAAATGAGAATAAAGTCCCCATCAGAATGCTCGGAGCTGTAAAAGATATAACGCTACGGATGCAAGCGTTAGAGGAAATTAATCAGAGTTCAGAAAATTTTAATACTATTTTTAGAAAATCTCCAATCCCTCAAGTAATAACTTATGTGGGGAATTCAATTATTGCTGAGGTAAATAAAGCTTACACAGAATTAACCGGAAGAACTCGAGAAGAAGTTGTAGGGAAAACCTCAATGTACTTTTTAGATGACGTTATGGAACAAAGGTTAAGGGAAGTTTTTGAACGAGATGGACAAGTGGATAATTATGAAATCGAATATTCTAATCCGGATGGAAGCAGTCATGTTTCATTATTTTCATCAATAGTGATTAACTTTAACAAAAAGCTTGCAACGTTAACAACAATCAAAGATATAACACAAATCCGAAATGCTGAACAAAAGCTTAAAAGTGCGTTTGAGTATATCCAATATGTAGTTGATTCAATTACAACTTCAATTATTTCTTTTAATAGCGATTTAATAATTACACATTTTAACAAAGCTGCTGAATCTTTTCGCATTGATTCATCAGTTAAATCAGGTCCCATTTTTGAAGTTTTTCCGAAATTAAAGTTCATAAGGGAAGATATTGATATGGCTATGACCGAAAATGATTCAGTCATGAATTCAAGAATGGTTATTGATGAGAATTCAGACACACATTATTATTCAATTGCAATATTTCCATTAAAGAGTAGCATTGATAACGATTTTGTAATCATGGTTGAAGATACAACCGAAAAAACTCGATTTTCTGAAATGATGATTCAATCCGAAAAAATGATAACAGTTGCCGGACTCGCAGCCGGCATGGCGCACGAAATTAACAACCCGCTTGGTACAATTGTGCAAGGTTGTCAAAATATTATGCGAAGAGTTTCTTCAAATATTCCTAAGAATGTTGAGACAGCAGAGAATCTTGGGGTCGATATTAAAAAATTTGAAGATTATTTTAAAGAAAGACAAATATTCGATATAATTGATTCAATGCGTACGGCAGCAGGGAAAGCTTCTGATATCATTAAAAATATGCTTCAGTTTAGTAGAAGAAGTGAATCAAAAAAAGTTGAAGCCCAATTATCAAAAATAATTGATGAATCAATCGAATTAGCTTATAACGATTATGATTTAAAGAAGCGTTATGATTTCAGATCTTTTGAAGTATTGAAAGAAATAGAACACAATTTACCTGTTTTGAGCATCACTATTACTGAAATTGAACAAGTCTTATTCAATATCATAAAGAATGCGGCACAAGCGATAGCTAATGAACATGATTCACAAAAACGTCCTAAATTAATAATTCGAGCTGCAAAAGAAGATAGGTTTGTGCGCATTGAAATAGAAGATAACGGGCCAGGCATACCTGAAAAAGTTAAGAACCGCATATTCGAACCATTTTTTACAACAAAAGATGTTGGAGAAGGAACAGGGCTCGGTTTATCAGTTTCATATATGATTATTAGAGATAATCATCAAGGCGAATTATACTGTGAATCAAAACTAGGATTAGGCACAAAATTTATAATAAAACTTCCTATCCAAAAGAAGAGAATGAATTGAGCTAATATGCAATTTAAATTTTGGTTAGTTAATATTTCAAAAATGAAGCTGCAACTCTTCATACTAATTATTCTTCTGCAATTTAGTTTCTTAACTTCAACTATTTTCTCACAACATGGTAGGCGCTATAGAGACCCTTTCTTTGGACGTGTTCATCAATCTTGGGAACTTAAGGATAATCTCCCCTCAAGTTATGTAACCAGTATCTTTCAATCAGAGAATGGATTTATTTGGTTAACAACAATTCAAGGGCTTGTTCAGTATGATGGTTTAACTTTTACTACTTACAATTTGACAACAAATCGTGAATTAACCGGAGAGCATTTTACTTCAGTAATAGAAATAAATCCCGGTGAATTATTAATTAGCTCCAATGGATATGGAGTCTTCCTTTTTAAAAATGGTCTGTTCAAAAATATTAAAGTCGGCAAAAGTGTAAACTCAAATACAATAAGCAAAATTTATGATGCAAAAGAATATGGAATCCTCATTTGTTCAGAAGATGGATTATTCAGATATAACAACGGTTTGGTTGAACAAGTAATAACTTATCCGGCAGTAAGTTCGATAAAAGATATGAAAGTCGACCGAGATGGAAATCTTGTATTGGCAGTTTTCAAAAAAGGGATTGTAACCTTCGATAAGAACTTTAATATAATATCAGAGCGGAGTTTATTAATTGATGAGTTTAAGAACCCGACATCTGTCTACTTCGATGAGAAGTGGAATTTGTGGATTAGTACTTTAAATGATTTAT
Organism: Ignavibacteriaceae bacterium; assembly: GCA_019638025.1. Lineage (GTDB taxonomy): Bacteria > Bacteroidota > Ignavibacteria > Ignavibacteriales > Ignavibacteriaceae > JAGUXE01. The sequence goes on along the minus strand of JAHBUO010000008.1, from coordinate 48,594 downwards.
TTTATGTATCGAAGGGAAGTCCAAGAAAGGTTTTTAGTGGTAATCAAATCACTAAAATAGAACCGGGTATTTCGGGTTATTTATTTGTTACCTCCGATGATGGGCTTATAAGTGTAAATCAGGAAACTCAAACCTCAACAGTTTATAAAAATTTTTCAGATCGGAGAGTTTTATCGACATTCATTTCAAAAGAAGATATTATTTGGGTTGGGACTTATAACGGGCTAAATTCATTTCGCAAATCATTTATCAATTCTATCTCAACTGATTTTGGTTTAGGAACAAATCACGTTCGAGCAGTATATGAAGATAAAGATAGTAATTATTGGATTGGGACTGTTGGTGCTGGGTTGTATAAATTTGATAATAGAAGTAGAATACTCAGCTCATATTCTAATCTCCTCAAGTTTAAAGATATCTATTCTATTTATGAGGATAATGATAAGACAATTTGGATTGCTTCTAATAATGCTTTTGCAAAACTCAAGGAAGGCAAAATTGAAGTTTTTTCATTAGGTAAATCATCAGGTTCAGCAATTCGAGTTATAACAAAGAATCCGATTTCAAATGAATTAGTTTTAGGGACTTCAAACGGAGAAATCTTAAGTTTTAATGGCAAAGAGCTCAAGGAAATTTATAAAACAGATGTTAACAAAGATTTTATATTTTCGATTGTCTATGCTGACTCCATTGCATACATAGCAACAGCAAGAGGACTCTTTGTAGTTGATGGTAGAATGAATACAAAGCACTATTCAATAAACCAGGGTTTATCGGTAAATTCAATACGAACTATCTATAAAGATGATGATGGAGTTGTTTGGATTGGAACAAGCGGAGGTGGTTTATCTAAACGACAAAATGGGAGAATCTATAATTATACTATACAAGACGGCTTATTGTCAAAATATGTTTGGTCAATCGTTGAAGATAATAATAATAACTTTTGGCTAACCTCTGATGAGGGTATCTCCGTAATAAACAAAAATGATATTTACTTGTACGATCAAAAAAAGATTGATAAAATACCTGCTTTAATGTTCGGACAACTTGATGGAATGATTGACCCTGAGTGCAATACCGGACATAATGTCGGGTTTAGATCTTCAAATAAAAAAATATGGTTTGCCGGTATGGGTGGAGTTGTAATATTTCATCCGGATAGTCTAATCAACTCAATTACACCTACTCCCGTATATATTCGAGGAATAAGTATTGATTCAAAATTTTATCCTCCAGCAGAGTCAATTGAAATACCTGCAGGTTCAACGAATATAGAAGTTAACTTTAGCACATTGAATTTTGGGAATAATTCACATCTCAATTTTCGATACAAAATTTTAGAGTCAAATGATGAGTGGATTTACACAAATAAAAGGTCGACAATCTATCTCAGTAATTTAAATCCCGGTGAATATACATTAATAATTCAAGCAGATAATGGACAAGAAAAATGGGATTTATCCGAAGTTAAGCTTACGTTAATTCAATTACCAAAATTCTATCAGACATTTTGGTTCAGAATTATCATTCTGCTGGCATTGGGATTCTTTGTTTTTCTTTTTGTGAAATGGAGATTGAAATCACTAAATGCTAAAAATATAGAGTTACTCTCATTAATTCAGAACAAGGTTGTTGCAGAGGAAAAACTGAAAGATGCATTTACATATATTCAATATGTTATTGACTCAATCGACACAGCAATAATTTCAATTGATGAGAATGGAAATGTTACCCACTCAAATAAATCGGCAGATAAGTTTAAAAATCAAAGTTCAAATATAAACTCTAATGACTTGTGGACTTTATTTCCAAAGCTTCAATTTGTTGAAGTTTACTTGAAAGAGGCTATGAATAAAAGAGAGCCAAAAACTTACCCTCAGCTTATTTATATTGAACAAAGTATTATTCAGTATTTTTCCTTATCTATTTTTCCTATGGAGAAAAGTTATCAAGGCGGGTATGTTATTTTAATTGATGATGTGAGTGAACAGACCAAATTACAAGAGGTTATGATTCAATCAGAAAAAATGCTTTCAGTAGCCGGATTAGCTGCCGGAATGGCGCATGAAATTAATAATCCATTAGGAACTATTGTTCAGGGTTGTCAAAATATACTTAGGCGCATTTCTTTTAATCTGCAAAGAAATGTTGATATCGCTGAAGGAATAGGAATAAACGTCGCAAAGATTGAAGAATATTTTCAAAAACGACAAATAAATGATATAGTTGAATCAATGCGAGTAGCTGCATCCAAAGCTTCAGATATAATAAAAAATATGCTTCAGTTCAGCCGCAGAAGTGAGTCCAAGATGGTTGAAGCTGATATCGTACAATTAATAAATAACACGATTGAACTAGCTTGTAGTGATTTTGATTTAAAGAAAAAATTCGATATCCGCTCATTTGAAATAGTTAAAGAGATAGATGAAAATCTCCCATTAATCCCGCTTACTGTTACTGAAATGGAACAAGTTCTTTTCAACTTGATTAAAAATGCTGTCCAAGCATTTAAGCCAAATGACAAAAAAACACCAAAACTTGTTATTAGAGCATACGAATTAAATAAATTTGTAAAAATTGAAGTCGAAGATAATGGACCTGGTATTCCTGATAATGTAAAAAGTCGTATATTTGAACCATTCTTTACCACAAAAGATGTTGGTGAAGGGACCGGGCTTGGTCTATCTGTTTCATATATGATAATTACAAACAATCATAACGGAAGACTAAGCGTAGAATCAACCGAAGGTATCGGCGCAAAATTTATAATTGAGTTACCATTACAAAAGAGAGACTAAATGAACCAATTAAATCTATTACTCTTAGATGATGATGAAGCTCTTCTCTTTAATTTGAAACTTTTTCTGGAAGATGAGAACATTGCCGTTACCCCCGCTGTTAATGCGGAAGAAGCTCTCCAACACGTAAAAAACAATAAGTTTGATATTGCAATAGTTGACATAAAACTCCCCGGAATGAATGGGAACGATTTTATGAAGTATGCAAGTAGAATAGATAGAAAGCTAAAATACATAGTTCACACAGGTTCAGATTATTATTCAATTCCGGATGAATTAAAGCGGTTGAATTTGCCCATCCACGATGTGCTTATTAAACCAATTGATAACATGGAAAAATTCACTCAAAAAATTTATGAAAGTGTTGAAAGTAATTCTGTAGATTTATAAAATGAATGATATTAATGTACTAGTTATAGATGATGATGATGAGTTGAGATTTAATCTAAGATTATTTCTTGAAGATGAAGGGTGTAATTGTGTTGTTGCACAGTCAGCAGAAATAGCCCTAAATATTGTTGAATCAAGAAGTTTTGATATCGCAATCGTTGATTTACGGTTACCGGGGATAAACGGTGAAGAGTTTGTTATGCAAACGCATCCTACAAAAAAAATAAAAAAGTATATTATTCATACAGGTTCACTAGACTATGTTGTTTCTGAATCTCTCACAGAGATTGGAATGACTAACGAGAATATTCTATATAAACCTCTTGATGATATGCGTGATTTAATAGATAAGATTAACCAAATTCTTTCTTCATGAATTCCTTTAGTTGGTTAGAGGGGGTTGACGTTCTAATTGTTGATGATGATTATGACTTCGCTAAAAGCATTGAAGGTTATCTCTCCGATTATTCAGCTACGGTAAAAATAATTACAAATCCTGCAGAAGCAATTCTTTCAATAGAAAACAAAAAACCCGATTTAGTCTTCCTTGACTTGAAAATGCCTAAGATAAGCGGATTGGATTTGCTCCCCTTAATAAAAGAAGTCGATGAATTTTTACCCATAATAATTATTTCCGGAACTTTGGATTTAGCTGAAGCAGTTGAGACAGTGAAATCGGGTGCAGATGATTTTGTGTCTAAGCCAATACTTAATTTTGATGAGTTTGGTTTAGTTATAAAAAACGTACTTGAGAAGAATTCCTTAAGCAAAGAAATTGAAAACTATCGTAATAACCTTGAGAATATTGTAGAGTTAAGAACAGAGGAATTGAGAAATGCCAACAAGCAACTACTTGAAGAAATTCAAAAAAGAAAAAATGCTGAAGAACAGCTCAAAGTTGGAACTTCGAATGTAATTAAGGCAATTGAAGAAAGCCGAAAAATGTTATCGAAAGAATTACATGATTCCATTGGTCAAAAAATGGTTTTCTTAAAACTAAATTTAGAATTAGCTCTTAAAAATAAGGATGATAGTGGTAGATACATTGAAACTGCTTCAGAGAGTGTAACTCAAATTAGTACAGAATTATCAGCAATCGTGAAAATGTTATATCCACAATCTATAGACAAATATTCGTTGACAGATAATATTGAATCGTTAGTTGAATCATTCAGAAAGATTTCCAATCTAAACATAAAAACAATTATTGTAGGAGAAGAGCCCGCATTAGACAGACAAGTTAAATTAAACATTTATCGGGTTTTTCAAGAAGCATTAAATAATATTACAAAGCACTCAAAGGCAAGTTCGGTAGTTTTGATAACAGAATTTTTAGACAACAAAATTCGTTGTGAAATTTCTGATGACGGAATTGGACTTGAGATGAACATAGAAAACAGACGGCTTACGAGTACCGGTTTTTTTAGTATGGAAGAAAGAATTGCTGATTTAAACGGTAACTTCAAAATAGAAACTGAAATAAATAAAGGTGTTAAAATAATTTTTGATTTAACATTATGAGCAAAACAAAAATATTATTAGTTGATGATCATAAACTTGTTCGAGACGGAATTGCATCTGTATTGAATAGTACAAATAAATATCAAATTATTGGTGAAGCAGCTAATGGAAAAGAGGCTGTAGAAGCTGTATTTAAACTAAATCCAGATTTGGTCTTGATGGATATAAATATGCCGTTATTAGATGGCGTGGAAGCTGCTCATCAAATTAGAAAAAAGAATAAATCAATTAAAATTATTATCCTTACGATGATGGAAGAAGACCGTTATATTCTTGACGCCCTATCCGCTGATATTAATGGATACTTATTCAAAATGACAGGAATTGATGATTTACTTTTTGCAGTTGAAAGTGTTATCTCTGGCGAAAACTATTTTGATTCTCGAGTTACTAAGGTATTGGTTAATAAGCATAAAAGTAAAAAGGAAGACAATGTTACACTCAGTAAAAGAGAAGTTGAAATTTTAAGTCTGATTACCTCGGGTGTTAGAAGCAGGCAAATAGCCGAACAACTCTTTATTAGTGTGTTCACAGTTCAAAAACATAGAAAGAATATTCTAAAGAAATTAAATCTGCACAGTATAGCTGAACTTGTTAAATACGGCATCGAGCACAATTACCTTCAAAAATAGACTAACCCAATTTAGTACCCAAAATTATCCCACTTGAGGAATTTATTCCTGTACACTTATATGTAATATTTGAACCGTAAGAATTTAAATACTCGAGGTTCAAGTGGAGCAAATAAAAGTCAACAGTTATTATAATCTATCAAACACAAAAATGTTAGTGATTGATGATGATGAATCATTATCGAAAAGCATTAAGTATTTTTTTGAAGATTTAAACTGTTTAGTTACAACAGCTAAAAGTGGTGAAGAGGGACTTGAAAAATTTAAATTGATTAATCCAGAAATAGTGTTAGTTGATTTAAATATGCCGGGGATGGGTGGACATGGAGTAATTTCTCACATTTCACGAAACTATCCTGATGTTCCTATTGTAGTTGTATCGGGAACAGGAATTATCAAAGAAGCTATTCGCTCTATGAATTTAGGTGCATGGGAATATGTATCTAAACCAATTCTGCATTTTGAAGAATTAGAGATGAGTGTTTTACGTGCTTTAGAAAAAGCTTTTCTTATAAAAGAAAACAAAACTTATAAACAGGATTTAGAGAAGTTAGTAAGAAAAAGAACTCGTCAATTGTTTGAGACTATCTCCGAACTCGAAGTTGCAAAAAAAGAACTTGAGCAGGCAAATACACTAAAAAATGAATTCCTCGGACAAATTTCCCACGAAATAAGAACACCGTTAAATGCAATTCTTTCTTATCTCGATTTAATCTCAATGGAAATTGATTTTGAATCCAGTGAACTACTAAAAAATGGTTTCGAAGCAATTAACAAAGGAAGTCGTAGATTAATCCGCACAATAGAATTAATCATCAGAATGTCTGAATTAATTACTCGTAACTACACTTTAGAACCTGTGGAAGTCAACGTTCACGACTTAATTAAAGAAGCTCTTATTCAACTATCCCATATCTATCCAAATCGAATTACTGAATTAGTGTGCGAAGATAAATCGGTTAACATTAAAATCGATGAATACTCACTGCTTCAAATTTTGTTGAATACAATAGATAATGCCTACAAATTCTCCGGGAATAAACCCATCAAGATTTCAGTAACTAAAAATGTACAAGGACATTTACTCTTAGAAATCGAAGATCGAGGTGTTGGAATGAGTTCTGAATTTATCAATACAAGATTATTCAGTCCCTTTTCACAAGAGCATACAGGCTACACAAGAGATTACGAAGGCAATGGCTTGGGAATGGCCTTAACAAAAGGTTATTGCGATCTGAACAATGTTCTGATATTCGTAAACAGTGAAAAGGAAAAAGGGACAAGAATTCAATTTGTTTTCAATGGAACGGAAAAGAAAGTAGAAGAAGTATCAGAACAAGAAGTTGAAAATTTCGTTCAGAAGAACAAGAACTTAAATCAAAAGACATATTAATTAAAATAATCGAGCATTCTTAGGGGATGTTTACAATAAAAAAACATGAGGATAAAATGAACAAAATTAAAGTGTTATTTTTACTTGCAGTTTTTACTGCACTTCCCGGATTAGGGTTCGCCCAAGACGGTCTGCAAGTTTTTGGTTTTACCCAAGCATACTATACAAGTTTTTCAAATACTTGGACACCTGCACCGCCTGCAGGAGAGGAAGATTATAAATATAATCACATGGGTATCGGGCAGTTAAATTTATTATTCAATAATAATTTTGGAGATGATTTTTCGGCTTTTATCAATTTTGAACTTACAAATAACTATTCAAGCAGTAAAGGATTCGGCTCCTTTAACCTGCAAGAAGCTTACTTTAAATGGGACGGACCTGATTATCTTAAAGTGAAGTTTGGTTCAGTTATACCGCAGTTCAATGGACTTTACCAGGTTTATAATAAAACTCCATTAATGCCATTCTTAGTTCGCCCAAAATTGTATGAAGTAAATATGGAAAACTTGGTTGATATTTTCGATATACTTCCTCAAAAAGCTTTGTTGCATATCAATGGAACGTTTCCTCTTGAAAAAGCAAGTATAGAGTATTCTGCTTTTTTAACAAATCCGGTTAACAAATTCATCTCTTCTCCCAATAACGATTTGATTCCGGGATATGTATCATATGGACAATCAGCTGTTAATTATGTTGGGCTCGGTGGACGCTTAGGATTTAACTATGGTGGATTTAATGTTGGTGTTTCAGTAAGTGCAGACAAAGATAACAAACGAGGATTTATTTCAGATGTCAATGGTAATGAAGTTGACTTAGGTGATTTACCACGCACAAGACTAGGTTTCGATTTTGATTTCAACTTTGCCGGCTTCAATCTTAAAGGTGAATACTTAAAAGTTTCTTCAAAAGTTACTAGCGATATTCAAGATTCACTTAATGCATGGAATAATGCTGACCCGTATTATATCGGGAATAGTTTCGATAAGGAATTTTACTATGTCCTCCTTCAATACAATATCACAGAGAAACTGTTTGCGTACACCATGTACGATTATTTAACTGATAAAGTCGATCCTTTCTTTTTTGGGTTAGAAGGTTATTACGGAATTCATGTCGGTGGTGGATATAATTTGAATGATAATATTGTTCTTAAAGCGCAGTACATCCTAAACTTTGCCAAGTATGATGTGGGAACCGTTGCTGATCCGGTTCGTGATTTCAGAGAACATAATTTTTCAATTGGCGCAAGCATAATGTTTTAAGGAGTAAAAAATGAAAAAAATGTATTTATTAGCAATCCTATTAAGTTTAACAATTCCAAATATCTATGCTCAAGTTGCAATAATTGCAAATAAAGGGGTATCTGCAAATTCAGTTTCGATAGCACAATTGAAAAACTTATACACACTTCAATCAAGTGAGTTAAATTCACAGAAAGTTAGGCTTTATTTCTTAACTAATGAGGGAAGTACCTTATCAACTTTCTTAAAGGGCATCGGGGAAAACAATGGGGATCTTAAGAAGCAATGGCTTAAGGCAAAACTAACAGGCGGGAGTACACCTCCTGAACCGGTATCTTCAGAGGATGATGTTTTATCAAAAGTTAGTTCAACAGCAGGTGCTATTGGATTTATCTCAGCAGATAAAGTTAATTCCAATGTAAAAGTCTTACTCGAAATTAAATAAAATGAAATAAACTTGAGGAAAACATGAAAAAAACAAAAACAGTTCTATTCGTCTTAATTATGGCATTAATGTCACAATCTAATTTTGCACAGAGTGACCTTCAGGTATTTGGATTTTTCCAAGGGTCCGTTTCAAAACTCAAAGGGGGATATTCAGCAATTGCAGATGTTCCGGCTATGGTAAATCCCACAGGCAAGTTAGTATTATCTGAGAAAAAAGATGACTATACAAACCCATCGATTCAACAATTAAATTTATTCTTCAGAAAAGAATTAAATGAAAAGTTTACAGCGTGGGTGAATTTCGAAATTCTAGGCAGTTATAATAGTGGTAACTCTTGGGGTTCGTTCAGCCTAGAAGAAGCATGGGTTAATTATCAGATGAATAATGCTTTTAATGTAAAAGCAGGTCTTTTAATTCCACGATTCGCTTATCTCAATGAGATTAAAAACAGAATGCCTTTGTTGCCGTATATAACTCGACCACTCGTATATGAGTCATCAAATAAAACTATTAACTATTCGCACTTCGTTCCGGAACGTGCTTTTGTTCAAGCTTATGGTTATATACCGGTTAGTGATATCACATTTGATTATGCAGTATTTGCAGGTCCTTCAGAAAATAGTTATATCTCAGGAAGTGGTGCAACCGGTGGAACAAGCGTTGATACTACTAATTTCAAACTGTTTGGTGGAAGAGTAGGTGCAAAGTATAGTGATCTTCGTTTTGGTGTTTCTTTTACTTCCGATAAAGATAATCAACAAGCAACAATACAAGAAGATGTAAGTCGTACAAGATTTGCATTTGATTTAGGTTATTCATTATACAATTTCTTTTTTGATGCTGAATACATCGCGGTAAATCTTAAACCAAAGAACTCAACAAAGAATCAGAACAAATTATTTTATTATGGAACCTTAGGTTACAATATTACTGATGATCTGTTTGCATATGGTTCATACAGTTATTTGAAAGATGAAAATGATAATATCCTTAATTCAGGCATGAAGGGGTTAATCTTTGGTATGGGTTTCAAACCATTGGAATCAGTAGTTATTAAAGGAAGCTATGCAGCATACTATGCGAAAAGTTCTTTCGATGTAGTAATTAATCCGAATATTCCGGCAGTAAATACAAATGTAGATATTGATTATAAATCTTATCAAATCGCTGTTAGCGTTTTATTTTAAGGAGTAGAAAATGAAAAATATACTATTAATAATTGCTTTTGTTGCGGGGATAAATATAGTTTCTATTGCACAAGTTAGTGTGGTTGTGAATAAATCAGTAACTGAATCAGCAAACGCACAAAAAGTAGCATTAATCTATTCACTTGATGCAACTAAATGGTCTAATGGTAGTAAAGTAGTTGTATTTGATAATAGCAGCGAAGCAAGTTCCTCATTTTATAAGGGAATAGGTAAAGATTTACTAACGCTGAAGAAAGAATGGATGAAAAAACAATTAACTGGTGAAGCAAAAGCCCCTCTGGTTTTAGGTAGCGATGCAGATGTAATTGCTAAAGTATCTTCAACTCCTGGAGCTATTGGATATGTAAAGTCGAGTAGTGTAAACCCAAGTGTTAACGTTCTACTTGAATTGAAGTAGTAAAAATAACCTTAATGGGGAATGTATAATAGGTCAAAAATCAACGATAATAGTATTAAGAAAATAGTGGAGATAATTTTTTCTCCACTATCGAAAAAAGAATACAAAGAAAAAACGGATTAAACATGGAACTCAAAAAACTTATAACAAAATCAATTCGAAACAAAGGAATCTCAGCATTTCTAATACCTTTGATTTTAATTATGGCTTTTGTGCTCGTCTACTTTCCCAAATTGCAAAAAGATCAGAGCATAGGATATACAGAAACACAAATTAAAACACTCGGCGAAATGCTTGCCTTTTCTGTAGGTGCAGGACTGAATGACAGCAATTTTGACTTAGTGCAAACTGCCTTTGAATGGATTAAGAAAGACGCTAATGTAACATATACAGCAATAATAGATGATAATAACGAGGTCTTAATTGAACATAACCCGAGCAATCTAAAAATTGATGGGAAATCAATTGTGAAGTTTGGGTTTGAAGAAGATGATAACTCTTATAACAATTCCGTTGACATTGAATATAAGGGAAAGCACTTTGGTCGAATTGTAATGAAATACTCGATGGACCAGGTATCTGAACAAATTCGGAATGGAATTATTACATCAGTTCTTTTGAGTTTAGTAATTATAGTAATGGGTGTAGTTTTAATCCTTTTCATCTTTAATAAAATTTCACGAAATGTAACTAGTCTAAGAGATGCAGCTCGAGAAGCAAGTGAAGGGAACTTACATGTTACTCTTGAAAAAAATTCTGATGATGAAGTTGGTGACCTTACTTTAGCATTTAACAAAATGATTGAGAATATTTCAAGCGCTAATTGCCAACTCGAAGAAGAGAAGAAATCCGTTGAGAGAAAAGTTGAAGATGCGGTAAAAGCGAGTGAAGAACAGAAAAAATATCTTTCTGATAGTGTTAAGTTTTTGTTATCTGAAATGGAAAAAGTTGCTGATGGTGACCTAGCTTTAGAAATTCCTGTAAAAGGCGATGATGAAATTGGGCAGTTGTATGCAGGTTTTAATAAAACAGTAAAAAATATGGGGAGTTTGCTAAAGCAAGTTTCTGATTCAGTTATTTCTACTACTCGATCAGCTAATCAAATTTCATCAGCGACCGAAGAGATAGCTGCAGGTGCGAATGAGCAGAGTTCGCAAACCGGTGAAATTGCTGTAGCTGTTGAAGAGATGACTAAGACAATTTATGAAACTTCTAAGAATGCAAGCCAAGCATCACAGAATGCTAAAACCTCAAGTAATTCGGCTCAAAACGGTGTTAATAAAATTGGTGAAGCTAAAGATGGAATGCAGAGAATAATCAAATCTGCCCAATACACCGCTCAGATAATTGCAAGTTTAGCTGACAAGACAGATCAAATTGGTGAAATTGCGCAAGTTATCGATGATATCGCAGACCAAACAAACTTGTTGGCTCTCAATGCCGCAATTGAAGCTGCACGAGCAGGTGAGCATGGAAGAGGATTTGCAGTTGTAGCAGATGAAGTTCGTAAACTTGCGGAAAGAACTACCAAAGCGACAAAAGAAATTGCAAATACAATTAAAGATATTCAAAGTGAAACGAAAAAAGCTAATGAGTCTATGATTGAAGCTAAACAATCTGTCGATATAGGTAATAAACTTAACGATGAAGTTGAATTAGCGTTGAAGAGCATTTTTGAAAGTGCACAGCATGTTGCTCTTGAAATTGATCAAGTCGCTGCAGCCAGTGAAGAACAAAGTACCACGAGTGAGCAAATAAGTAAAAATATTGAATCTATTAGTACGGTTACAAATGAAACTGCTCAAGGTATTCAAGAGATTGCCAGAGCAGCTGAAGATTTAAATAATTTGATGGTTCAATTGCATGGAATAGTGAATCGTTTCAAATTTGATGGATATGATTACAACAATAACTCTTTAGTAACTCGAAGTCAGAGTAAACTCAGAAAATACTAATCTACATAATAGCTACAAGAACCTAAAGGTTTTGGGACTTATTTAATCCGTTTAAGTTATCTGATTTCCCTTTGGGTTCTTCCTTTTTTACCTCAAATTTTAATAACTTAGATTTTGAAATTCATATTACTTTTTAGTTGGGAATATGTACATCAGAATTATAATAGTGATTATTAGTCTTGCATTACCCATTATTGCGCAAGTTAAACCGATAAAATTTGATAAACTTGATGTTAAAGGGTTGTCTCAAGGCTCTATACGATGCATGTTGCAAGACAGCAGAGGTTTTATTTGGGTAGGAACTCAAGACGGTTTAAATAGATTCGATGGTTATAATTTTGAAGTCTTTCGTACAAGTAATCCACAAAGACCTGTATTAACTAATAATTGGATTGAATCAATTTGTGAAGATGCTTTTGGAAATATCTGGATTGGAACTAAGACGGGTCTATCTTATTATAATTATGACTATGATACTCTTGGAAGTTTTTCGTTTGAAGATGATTCCTTAAATAGTAAGTCAGTTTATTCTATCATTAAAGATAGTAGAAATGACTCTCTCCTTTGGATTAGCATATCAAATCATATATTAGCATTCAACATATTTTCTCACAAATATCAATCGTTTCAACCAGAATATTTTTCCGATTCCTATTTGATGAGAGTTTTATTTCAAGATTCTAGAGGGAACATTTGGGGCGGTTCATCAGGGCTCGGTATATACAAATTCAATAATTCTCGTAATAAGTTCGATAGATACTATAACTCAAATGACCCTATTTATCCACTCATGGTTGATTTCATATCAGGAATAGCAGAAGCTCCGAATGGCAATTTATATATTACAAACGGAGGTGGTTTTGGTATTCTAAATACCGTAACTCACTCATATAAAAAACTAGGTCCTAAAAATGCCTATATTTTTTGCACAGGAATTGCATATGATGATAAGTATTTGTATGTCGCGACACGTGGAGATGGACTAATTCAATTCGATGTTACCTCTCAAAATTTAATTTTTCATAAAAATAATCCTTCTGATTTAACATCAATATCTACGAATGTGCTTCAATCAATTCTCCGAGATAGGTCAGGAATTATTTGGATTGGTTCTAACGGAAAGGGGATTTCATTACTCAATCAATATTCATATAAATTTAATCCGGTTTACTTCCAGAAAGGAGGAATGGAGCTTTCGAGTATAAGGTGTTTTTATGAAGATGAAAGTGGCACTGTGTGGATTGGTGGATATCATGGACTTGTTGAATACAATTCCAAATCGCAAAAACATCAAACACATTACTGGAATAGAGGAGGTGACAGAATCGGAAATGATAACATCTATACAATCTATCCGGATTTAACTGATCAAACTAAATTGTGGTTAGGCAGCGAAGGGGGTGGGTTAGTTCAATTCGATAAAAGAACAAAAGAGTTTAAGTCTATAAATCTTAACATAGATAATTACTCTCCGCAATATGGACACTTTGTATCCACATTATATATGGATAATGAAAATTTACTCTGGATTGGGTCTCATCTGGGATTATTAGTCTATCACACTAAAACAAAAAATATTGAAGTAGTTAAGTTAGGTAATCCATTAGAGAAGAATACAAATCAATCACAAGTAACTGCTTTGTTCGAAGACTCATACGGTAATCTTTGGGTTGGTACTGAAAACATGGGGCTATTTCAAATTAATAAAAGAGACAAAAAAGTAGTCAAGAACTTTAGAAGTTCGTCAAGTTCTATAAGTAGTAACTCAATAAAATCAATTATGATGGATTCAAAAAACAGATTATGGCTTGGTACTCGTAACGGCTTAAATCGGTTTGACTACTTATCGAATGAATTTGAGACATTTTATCAAGGCGATGGTTTGCCTAATGATGTAATCTATGGAATTCTTGAAGATGAATTTGGGAATCTCTGGCTTAGCACAAATTATGGCTTATCCAAATTCAATTATGCCGATTTGAGTTTTGAAAATTTTACCGTTACTGATGGGTTACAAGATAATGAATTCAATACTAATGCCTATTATAAGAACAAACAAAACAAACTATACTTTGGTGGTATAAATGGATACAACTCCTTTTTTGCTAAAGATATCGTGAAAAACACTACAACTCCGCAAATAAGTTTAACAGATTTCAAATTGAGTGGGGTAAGTGTAAAAAGTGGTATCACAAGAGATGGTAGAAAGTTGTTTGAAGGCTCAATCTATTCAACAAAAACAATTGAACTTAGTTATGATGATAGAATTATTGGATTTGAATTTGCCTCATTGGATTTCACTTCTCCCGGAAGAAACCAGTATAAATATATGGTGGAGGGAATTACTACTTATTGGATTCCTCTAAAAAATGAGCGCTCGGTGACAGTTTCAAATCTAGCTCCCGGCAATTATGTTTTTAGAGTTATTGGTTCAAATAATGATGGAGTCTGGTCAGCCAACCCATTAGAAATCAATCTGATTGTAAAACCTCCGATATGGCGAACTTGGTGGTTTTTTCTAATTGTTGTTACTTTGATAGTCATTTCAATTTATTATTCGTATCGAAAAAGAGTTTCTGTTATTGAAGAGTCAAACAAGCTTTTAGAAAAAACGGTAGAAGAAAGAACTATTGAGTTAAAACGAATTAATGATGCTCTTCTTTGTGAAATCTCCGAGAGGAAAAAAATTGAAGAGGAGATTAAAAAGTATTCAGATGAGCTTAGGGCAAATAATGCTGCTAAAGACAAATTTTTCTCAATTGTTGCACATGATCTAAAGAGTCCGTTTCAAGGACTCCTCGGATATTCTGAAATATTAAATGATTCTTATGATGAACTTGAACGTGATGAGATTAAGGAATACTTGTCATATATTAAAGAAATCTCCAAGAACACTTTTACATTTTTATCTAATTTGCTGAGTTGGTCAAGACTTCAACTTGGGCGATTTGAGTTTCTACCTTTAATGATAAGTTTACGTGAAAAAGTAAACGACTCTATAAATTTATTAAAAGTGAATGCTGATAATAAAAACATAACCGTTCTTAACTTAATTTCTCCTACGGCATTTGTGCATGCTGATGATAATATGCTCCATTCGGTTATTATGAATTTACTTTCAAACGCGATTAAGTTTTCTAATTCTAATGGAACAATTAAGTTTTTATCGGAACAAGAAGAAGGTTTTCACATCCTTTCAATTGAAGATGACGGAGTTGGAATCCGCGAAGAAGATCTGAATAAGCTTTTTAATATTGAACTTCACCATTCTACAAAAGGGACTGCGTTGGAGGAAGGTACCGGACTTGGTTTATTATTGTGTAAAGAAATGATTAATAGACAAGGCGGTACAATAAGTGTAGAAAGCAAATTCGGAATAGGAACTACATTTAAAATTAAATTACCAATTTATAAAGAAAATAATGAGAGTACATAAATGAGCACTTCAAATCAGTTACAACCCAAAAAATACATTGAAGATATCTCTTTCCAACCTGCTTCAATTGTAAGTAAACAGATAATCAAAAAACCGAACGGTAATGTTACTCTTTTTTCATTTGACGAAGGTGAAAATTTATCGGAACATACTTCTCCTTTTGATGCACTGGTTTATATTGTCGAAGGAAAAATGAGTGTAACAATCGGTGGAGAACCGGTTGAAGTAAATTCAAATGAGTATCTAGTTATGCCTGCAGATATTCCTCATGGATTAAAAGCCTTGATGCAAACCAAAATGCTTTTAACAATGATTAAATAAACTTCAGAAAATCATCAAACCAAAATGGTTTTTGTTCTGATGCTGCAATATTCTCAAAATTAATTTGAGCTTTTAGAAGTTCGATTTCTTCTTTGTTCAAAAATGGGAGAATAACTGAGGGAAGTTTTTGTATTTTTGTTGAAATAAAAATCTTCTCCAGCTCTTTATCCTCGATTAAATTTAATCCTTTCATCTCGGAGAAAGTAAAAAGTAAATCGAATATATTTGTAACGCCGGAATCAAACTCAGTAATCACTCGATTTTTGAAGTCATCAAGATACTCTTTCGGAACATCTTTAAGTGAATACCAGAATTGCTTTACTTTTCGCTTATTATCTCCAACCTCTTTCGAAATGTAGTAAACGAAAAACTCGCCTCTTTTCATGGCATTAAGTTTTTCACGAAACTCTTCGCGCTTTATCTGATTGAAGTGGAAGAAAATATCTTTTGTGAAATAAAAACTTTTTAAGAATCCAAAACCTTTTTCGTCTATTTTTTTAACGCGGCAGAAATCTAGCTTTTCATCCATCAGAATCCCTTTCGCGTATTGCTATGTCTGGAAAATTTGTAATTATTGAAGCTATATTTTTCTTAATAAAGTTGCGGATTGTCTTCTCCTTGTTTATAGTCCAGACATGAAGAGGTTTATTTTCTTTTTGACAAAACTCAATCATCTTTTCTGATACTAATCTGTGGTGGACACTTAAGATATCAGTTTGTCTTAAATCCTGATGCTCTATCTGATTAAATATCGAATAAATATATCCCGTTTTAATTTTGGAATTTAATTTTTTTACTTTGTCAATTAAAGTATGGTCGAAAGATGTGATAATACAATTGCTTACATAATCTGTATTCGAGACAATTTCTACCACTTTTTCTACGAGTTTTTTTTGCTTGATTCCTGATTTTAATTCAATATTCAGTATCGAATTCATACCAACTAACAAAATAACTTCTTCAAGGGTTGGTATCCTTTCATTTGAGAATTTTGGATTAAACCAACTTCCGACATCGATTGTTTTTAATTCGGCTAAAGTCAAGTTCGAAATCAGCTTTGGGATTTTTGCGGTTCGTTTTAGTGTTAGGTCGTGATGAAGAACGACTTGTCCTTCACTCGTTTCCTGAACATCAATTTCAATTATATCTGATTTGAATTCCAATGCCAATTTAATTGATGCTATTGTGTTTTCCGGGGCATACCCTGATGCTCCCCTATGTGCCGTAATTAATACTTTACTATTTGAAATCATAATTGTTCAATAATAAAACAATGTGCAATTAGAATATTTTTAAATAAATATTGAAGTTATTTGTTAAAATATCTTGAGTTTCTGAAACAAAATCTTATTAGATTTAGTCAATAAAATGAAAAAAATATTTAATATAAATATACTACTTTTCTCACTTCTCTTTTTGATTGTGAATAATAATATAAACCCGCAATCAAAAATAGATAGCGTTAATGCTATCATCAACTCTCTTTCCGGAATGGACAGAATTCTAAAAGCTAATGAAATTGCTTCAGCTTTACCTAATGAAGATTCATTGCTAAAATTAGAAATATTTAATGAATCTAAAAAATATGCTCAATCGGAGAATATTGTTAAAGGAATAATCATTACACTCAATGGTACAGGAGAAGCATTATTTCAACTTAAAAAATATTCACAAGCACAGCAGATATTTTTCGAAGCACTCCGAGTGTCCGAAAGAAGTAAAGAAAATGATTCTCTTACCGCTTTGATATACTCAAATATAGCTTTGAATTATGAAAAAATCCCCAATGCAGATAGTGCCATTATTTTTCACAGAAAATCGCTTGCCATAAATATTAAGTTAAAAAATATTGTTGGGGAAGCTTTTGCATACAATAATTTGGGATTAATTTATTGGAGGCGTGGAGAAAATATTTTAGCTATCGAGAATTTTAAATTAGCTGTTCGGTTGCGCGAAAAAGTTAATAACCCCAGGTCTCTGGGAAATGCTGTGCAAAATTTAGGTGTCGCTTATTGGAAGTATGGTGATTACTACAATGCTTTTAAGTGCTATCAACAAGCGTTAAAACTTCGCGAGGAAGTTGGAAATAGAACCAGCTATGCGATGATTCTAAACAACATCGGATTGATTTATAAAAGGCTTAGATATAATAATCTTGCCGAAGAAAACTTTACTGAGGCTTTAAGAATTGCAGACTCTGCCGGTTATAAAGCAGGTATTGGTTATTCAAATTCAAATTTTGGGGAACTGTATCTTGAACAAGGGAATCCTAAAAAAGCGCTTGAACATTTTTGGATTTCATATAATATCACGTCAGAAGCTCGTGACTTAAATGGGATATCGCTCTTGCTAAATTCGATAGGAAGATCTTATGAAGCGTTAAAAGATTTAGAAACTGCTCGCAAGTACTATCGAAATGCGATTGATACAAGTAAGAGTATTAATGACAAATATGCTCTGGCGATGAGTATGACAAATCTTGCGAGAGTGTTAGTCAATCAAAATAAAATTGATGAAGCAGAAGATTTGATTAATGAATCTAAGCTCATTTCTCAATCGAATAATCTTTTGGAAATCCTTCGCGATAATTATCAGCTTTTATCTCAGATACATGTAAAAAACAAAAGATTTGCTGAGGCATATTCTGAACTTCAGAATTACACTTTACTAAAGGATAGTTTATTTAACAGCGTTGTAATTCATAATATTTCAAATTTTAACGTCCGATTGACCATCGAAAAAACCTTGCAAGAAAATGAATTGTTGAAACAAAAAAATGAGTTTCAGCTTGCTGATATTGAACGTCAGAAGGTATTAAATAATGTACTTTTTATAATTATTATCTTAACTCTTGGAATATTTGTAATTCTGTACATATATTTTAGAAACCAGAGGAGATACACAAAATTAATTCAAAAGCAGAAAAATGAATTAGAAAATTTAAATGAGCTACTTAAACAAAGCAATCTTAATCTTGAGGAAATTAATCAAACAAAAGATAAACTCTTCACCATAATTGCACATGACTTGAAAAGTCCCTTTATGTCTTTGATGGGATTCTCAAAAATTCTAAATGAAGAGATTGAAAGTGGAAACGTTACAGATGCAAAGTTGTACGCCAGCTATATTCATTCATCCTCTTCGCAGCTTGTTGTACTTATACAGAATTTGCTTGATTGGGCACGAATTCAGAAAAATATGATTTCGGCAAACCCCGAGAAAATTGAACTTCAAAGTTTAATAGAAACATTATTAAAGTCTTACAGAATTATTGCTGAATCAAAAGGGATTATGTTAAGATTTGATTGTCCACCAAGCATGTTTATTAAAGCAGATCGTGGAATGATTGAATCATCATTAAGAAACTTGATTTCAAATGCAATTAAGTTTACTAATGCCGAAGGGGAAATTTCGATTAAAGTAAATCAAGGCAATCAAACAGTTGAAATTAATGTTTCGGATAATGGTGTAGGAATGACTAAAGAACAATTGTCCAAACTTTTTAGCGATCGAGAATCTTCTTCAACCAGAGGAACAGATAACGAACAAGGAACCGGTTTGGGGTTGATTATTGCAAGAGATTTTGTCGAAAAGAACAATGGAAAACTGGAAGTTCAAAGTGAAGATGGGAAGGGGACTACATTTACAATAATAATCCCCGCTGTCGAGTAGTAACACACACTTATATCAACAGCGGAGATTTTTTCAATTTATTTTTCTAACTCTGATTCAATTAGCGAAGTTAATTCATCACTCAAAGGGTCAACCTTACTTTTAAATTTCTTAACTACGTTTCCATCTTTCGCAATTAAAAACTTTTCGAAATTCCAACCGATATCATCAGTACCGGTGACTCCATTATTTGTCAACATTGCGTATAATGGTTCCTTTTTGTCCCCCTTAACTTTTATCTTATCAAATAACTTAAAAGTAACATCGTAATTAGTTGAGCAAAAATCAGCAATTTGTTCATTTGTCCCGGGTTCTTGTCCACCGAAATCATTACAAGGGAATGCTAAAATCTCAAACCCGCTATCTTTGTACTTTCTGTATATCTGTTCTAAACCTTTATACTGTTTAGTATAACCGCATTTGCTAGCAACATTGACAATTAAAAGAACTTTGCCTTTATAATCAGCCAAGTTTACTATATTGCCACCATTATCTTTAACTGAATAATTAAGAATAGATGCTTCCAATTTTTTACCATCTCCTTTTTTTGAATACGAGTTGCTTTTTGTATTTTTTGCAACCAAGAAAATTAATGCTCCGGCTACAATTATAATTGTGGATAATAGAAAAACAGTTTTCATTTAGTTTACTCCTTTGATGTATATCTATAGTAACAAGATAGAAAGAAAAAAGTTCAATTGTTTGGAACAAAATATTTAATAAATATAATATCTGCATCACTTATATTATTAATAAGTTTGCTGTTCTTGCTTAAGTACGGAAGTCGTTATACCGAATACTCAATATTGCCAATACTAATATTCGGAATCTTCTTCTTACTATTTCTTTTTTTTATCGATAGGAAAAGAGTTTCAAGCTGGAATTTCAATCGAAAATATTTGTTGCTTTCTTTGATTTTATTAGGGGTGATATTAGTCTTCGTAATGACCAACATACCCGAAACTACTCGAGTTGGGAGATTACCGGCAATTTTAGATTGGCTCGGAAATATTGAGAGGGGAAATTTCCCGTATAGAGCGGAATCAAACCCTTCCGGTTTTCCAATTCTGTTCTTTTTAGTCAGTCCCTTTTATCTGCTTGGAGATGTAGGCTATTTTGAAGTTTTTGGTTTACTATTATTCATTTACATAATACTCAACTCGGTGAAAACAGAAAAAGAATTTATAGTTAAAGTTTTTCTCTTATTTTCTGCAATTCCGGTTTATTATGAATTAGCTGTGCGAAGTGAGCTATTGGCAAATGTGACAATCTTTTTAGCGATATTAATCCCTTATCACAAAAGTCTGGATAATTGTGAAAGTAAAGTTGTCTTTTATACCGGAGCTATTTTGATGGGTTTGCTTCTATCAACAAGATTAGTAATAGGGTTGCTGTTGTTATTATTTATAATTTTCCAATTCCGAAATAATATCTCCAAGTTAATACTATTTTCCATATCCTCAGGGCTTGTATTCGTTATAACATTAATTCCATTCTATCTTTGGGATGGTGAGTATTTTATTACAAACGGACCTTTCTCAATTCAGCTTTTATATTTACCTACATGGGGAATCTTACTTTTCTTAATAATTATTCTGTACAGCGGGTTCATAATATTATCGCTACGAGAATATTTTTTTGCCGGAGGAATTATTTTATTTCTAGTTACATTATTTTCGATGCTTGTTACAATTTTGAAATATGGACTTACCAATGCTTTATTCAATGACTATTTTGACATCTCATATTTTACTTTTGCAATCCCTCTGCTAATCTTATCAATAGAAGACTATGAGAGTGATAAACTTTTAGGAAAGTTGATTGATGTTCAATAGAAAGTTTTTATCTCAATTTTTATTTGTATTTGGCACCCTTGTTTTTCATATCTATTTGTTTGTTAGGATGACAATGGATGAGAGATATTTATTAACGGTTATTTTAGTAATCCCGATTTCGATTTTCTCTTATAGATTATTCAAATTGATTAGACAGATGGTGTCTTTTTGTAAGAATTCTTAAAAGGGAGATTATTAAATAATCTCCCTTCAAAAAATTAAGCCATTAAGGCGGCAATTGCAGAAGTATTAACTATATCTTCAACACTACAACCACGACTTAAATCAAAAAGAGGTTTTTTCAATCCTTGGACAACCGGTCCAACAGCTTCAGCTTTACCTAAACGCTGAGCAATTTTATATCCGATATTTCCAGCTTGTAAATCGGGGAAAACTAAAACATTCGCACGTCCCGCAACGTTACTTCCGGGAGCTTTTTTCCTACCGATTGAATCAACGATTGCAGCATCAAATTGCAACTCGCCATCGACATTTAAGTCAGGTCGTTTATCTTTTATAAACTGAGTTGCAGTTCTCACTTTATCGATTAATTCATGTTCAGCACTCCCCTTTGTTGAAAATGAAAGCATAGCAACATAAGGGTCCTCACCGGTGAGTTTTTTGTGATTGTCTGCAGTACTGATTGCAATATCTGCTAATTGAATTGCATCAGGATTCGGAACAACTGCACAATCAGCAAAACTGTATGTAATTTCAGGATAAACCATCAAGAAAAAAGAGGAAACAATTGAAATACCTTCCGCCATTCCAACTACCTGGATTGCTGCACGCAATACATCACCTGTCGAAGCAAAAGAACCCGCAACATTCCCATCAGCCATTCCTTCTTTCACAAGCATAGCACCAAAGAATAAATCCTTTTTCATTGTTTCACGTGCTTGCTCGATGGTTACACCTTTGTGTTTTCGTTGATTAAAGAAGAGATTAGAAAAATCGCTCAATTTATCTGAAGTCTCAGGGTTAATAATCCGTACTCCTTGTAAATTAATACCGATTTTTTCTGCATCCTCGCGTACTTTAGATTCATTCCCGATTGTAATTACATTAACAATATTTTGTGCAGTTAAAATCTCAGCTGCACGAAGTACACGTTCATCGTGTGACTCCGGAAGAACTATCGTTTTTTTCTTTTTTGAAGCTTTTTCTTTGATTTGTTCTAATAAAACTAACTCTGCCATAACTATCCTAATAATTGTAAAAAATACCTCCACAAGTTACGGAATTTGGAGGATGTTTTCTCTTAAAAATTTATATCTTTAATTTATTAAAATGAATGCGATAATCTCTCCCGTAAATAGCGGTGGTCAATCTGTAACGATTACAATTGATTTTTGCAACTAAAAAGGATAACTTTGCCCTCTTAAATTTATTATGAAAAAGCAAAACATTCGGATCATTCAAGAAGAAATTATGAGTGCCGCTATTTCTTCAAATCGAAAGATTGAAGAGATAAAATTAGTGGCAGTTTCGAAGACTTTTAGTGTTGACGAGATATTAACGGTTTATGATGAAGGATTGTTTTGTTTTGGAGAAAACAAAGCTCAGGAGCTAGCAGCAAAGGCGAAAGAGTTATCAACAAAAAAAATTGAGTGGCATTTTATTGGGCATCTTCAATCAAATAAGGTTAAATATGTAGTTCCGGTTGCCGAATATATTCACTCGATTGATTCTCTTAAAATTGCGATGGAAATTGAGAAAGTTTCAGCAAAAATTGGAAAAACTCAAAAAGTGCTTCTCGAAATGAAAACTTCTGAAGAAGAGAGTAAGTACGGTTTAACGAATAAAAATGAGATTTTCGGAATTCTTAATTATATTTCAAAATCAACCTCTCTCGATTTCCAAGGTTTGATGACGATTGCTCCTTTTGTTGAAGATGAAAAACTGATAAGAAATAGTTTTGTTTCGTTAAGGAATTTGAAAGAAGAAATTGAGTACGAATTAAAAATTGATTGTAAGCACCTTTCAATGGGAATGACAAGCGATTTCAAAATTGCTATTGAAGAAGGAGCAACAATTTTAAGAATCGGCTCTGCAATTTTTGGTGATAGAATTTATAATCCAATAGGTTTTAATTGAGAATAACTCCATTAAATATCAAGAAACAAGAATTTAAAAAATCTCTTAGAGGATTTGAGACAGAAGAAGTCACAGCATTTCTTGAAAAGTTAGCTGATGAATTCGAAACTCTTATTTCTGAAAATGAATCACTTAAAAATTCTCTTGAAGATGCCAATCATCAGTTGGCAGAATTTCGTAGAATCGAAAAGAATCTTCAGGATACTTTAATAAAAGCTCATGAAAACTCAGCTAAGTCAATTGAATCAGCAAAGAAGCAAACTAATTTGATGCTTAAAGAAGCAGAACTAAAAGCAGCTCAAATACTTGAAAAAGCTAAAGAAGGTGCTGATGACATCAGGAGCTCGATTATAAAACTTAGAGAGGAACGAGATTTAATTATTGCAAGATTAAAAGCGATTGTATCAACTCAATCACAGCTTTTAGAAATAAAGGTTGAGAAAGCTGAAGTTGAACCAAAAGCGGTTCCCAAAACAGCTCAACCTGCAAAAGTTGAAATTAAAATTGATGATATTATAGAAAAATTATTATGACATTGTTAAATAGAATTGATGAAACGCTTCGATATTTAAGAAGTGTGACCGATAAAACCTATTCAGTCGGAATAGTATTAGGTACCGGTTTAGGTGGATTAGTGAAGGAAATAGAAATAGAGCATTCGGTTGAATATGCTGATATTCCTCATTTCCCGTTATCAACTGTAGAATCTCATCACGGAAAATTAATTTTTGGAAAAATTGGTGATAAAAATGTTGTTGCTATGCAAGGCCGCTTCCATTTTTATGAAGGTTACTCTATGCAGCAACTTACATATCCAATTCGAGTAATGAAGTTTTTAGGAGTTGAAACTTTGTTGGTTTCTAATGCGTGTGGCGGTATGAATCCGGTTTATCGCAGAGGCGATATTATGCTGATGATTGACCATATAAATATGCTTGGTGATAATCCACTCATCGGAAAAAATGAAGATTCGTTAGGTCCAAGATTCCCTGATATGAGCGAACCCTATAATCTGGAATTGGTTGAGATGGCAGAAAATATAGCTCTCAGCAATGCAATTAAAGTTCATCGAGGTGTATATGTTGCTGTCCCCGGACCAAATTTGGAAACACGAGCTGAATATCGTTTCCTCCGTGCTATCGGTGCCGATGTTGTTGGTATGTCGACTGTTCCTGAGAACATCGTTGCAAATCATATGGGGATGAAAGTTTTAGGATTCAGCATAATCACAGATGAGTGTTTCCCTGATTCACTTAAACCTGTTAGTATTGAAGATGTGCTTTCAGCGGCAATGGAAGCTGAACCGAAAATGACTTTGATTATGAAAGAAGTTGTTAAGAGTTTATAATGACTTCAAATAAAAACATATCGTATTTATTTCCCGTGTTGTCGGTAATATTTATAACGCTTTCAAATTTTTTATCCCCTGAAATTTTTGAATCAATCGGTTATTTGTTTACTGTTTGGTTTGCTATTTCATTTCTGCAGTTTGGAATGGGGTGGATAACTAATAAATATTTTGATTGGGGAAGTGGGACTAAGGTACTCCTCTCTGTAACAATTTCAGCATCTATCTTAACTTTGGTGCTGGTAACATTGATGAACACTTACTTCACTCAAGGAATCTTGCTTTTTGAAAGTTTGATTATGTACTTGTTAAGAGTAATTTTGTTGAGTTCAATGGGGTTGTTCGGATTTGCAGTTTCTGAAATCTACAAATCAAAAAAAGAATTTGATATTGCAAACGAGAAATTGAAAGTATATTCGGAAACCATCGGTTCCTCAAAGCGGGAAGCTGAATTAATATTGCGAGAAGCTCAACTGAAAGCAACGCAAATCGTAAATGAAGCTGAAACTACATCAAAAAATATACTACTCAAAAAAGAGCGTATCGAGAGAGAATTGAAAGAATTCATTCAAATCGAAAAAGAATTAATAAAGAAATACGAAGAATAAGATTTTTGTCCACTAATTAAGTTATCATAAAAATGTTCAAACAATACCCTGAAAATATTCATTATCCATCAGTCGAAGCCAAGATATTAAAATATTGGGAAGACCACAAAATTTTTGAAAAAAGCATCTCTTCAAGGAGTGATGAAAAAACATTCACATTCTATGAAGGTCCTCCAACAGCAAATGGTAAACCCGGAATTCATCACGTTATGGCAAGAACGTTAAAAGACATGGCTTGTCGTTATAAGACTCTAAAAGGATTTCAAGTTCATCGCAAAGGAGGATGGGATACACACGGTCTTCCGGTTGAAATTGAAGTTGAAAAAACTTTAGGGATAAAGAGTAAGAGTGAAATCCCTCAATTCGGAGTAGAGAAGTATAACAAAGCTTGTCGTGAGTCAGTCTTTACCTATAAAGACCTTTGGGAAAAGATGACCAAACGAATGGGTTATTGGATTGACCTTGATACTGCTTATGTGACATGTACAAATAATTATATAGAATCGGTTTGGTGGTCATTAAAAACTTTATTCGATAAAGGATTAATCTTTAAAGATTACAAAATTGTTCCTCAGTGCCCCAGATCAGAAACGGTGCTATCTTCGCACGAACTTGCACTTGGCTATAAGATGACAAAAGATCCGTCAGTTTATGTTCTATTCAAACTAAAAGGAGAAGAGACTTCTATTTTAGTTTGGACTACAACTCCATGGACACTTATTTCAAATGTTGGGCTTGCAGTTGGTGCTGAAGTTGATTATGTAAAGATTAAGCATAAAGAAAAAAATATTATTCTTGCTAAAGCCCGATTATCAGTCCTCGATGGTGATTATGAATTAGTTGAAGAATTTAAAGGAGCTACACTCGAAGGGAAAGAATACGAACAACTTATGCCCTATGTATCGGTTGATAAAAAAGCTTTCTTTATTGTTGTCGGCGATTTTGTAAGCACTGAAGATGGTTCGGGAATAGTGCATATAGCTCCTGCATTTGGAGCGGATGATTATGAAATTTCGAAAAAATATAATCTCCCTATGGTTCAACCTGTTACAAGAGGGGGGTTGTTTACACCGGAAGTAACTGACTTTGCCGGTCAGTTTGTTAAAGATGCTGATGCCGGAATTATAAAAAAACTTAGAGAAGAAGGTAAACTATACAAAAAAGAAACCATCGAACACTCTTATCCTTTCAGTTGGCGATTTGATAATGTCCCTGTAATCTATTATGCCAGAGAGTCATGGTTCATTAGAACAACTGCAATCGCAGATAGAATGGTCGAGTTAAACAAAACAATTAATTGGTATCCACCCGAAGTAGGTGCGGGTAGATTTGGTAATTGGCTAGAAGAAAATAAAGACTGGGCTTTATCACGTGATAGATTTTGGGCTACACCTTTACCTATTTGGGTCAGCGATGATGGAGAGATGATTGCTGTTGGTTCAATTGAAGAATTGAAGGAAGGTTTTATCGAGGAAGATGGAAAACGAACATCTGTCAGAGATATTGAAAATATTGACCTTCACAAACCTTTTGTGGATAATATATTATTTGAAAAAAATGGAAAAATATTTAAACGTACTCCCGAATTAATTGACGTTTGGTATGACTCCGGTGCAATGCCTTTTGCTCAATATCATTATCCATTCGAAAATAAAGAATGGTTTGAAAAAAACTTTCCATCTGACTTTATCTCCGAAGGAATTGACCAAACACGAGGTTGGTTCTATACACTTCATGCAATCGGGACAATGTTATTTGATAAAGTTGCTTATAAAAATGTATTAGTAAATGATTTAATCCTTGATAAGAACGGACAAAAAATGTCTAAGTCTAAAGGTAATACGGTTGACCCGTTTTTACTTTTTGACAAGTATGGTTCAGATGCAACTAGATGGTATTTAGTATTTAACAGTCCACCATGGAGACCAACTTTATTCGACGAAGAATCTCTCGCAGAGACACAAAGGAAATTTTTCGGGACTTTGATGAATACTTATTCTTTCTTTGCACTATATGCAAATATTGATGGATTTCGATTTAAAGAAGAACTCGTCCCTTATAGCGAGAGACCTGAAATCGATAGGTGGATAATTTCAAAATTAAATTCGCTGATTGCTGAAGTTGAAGGTTACATGGAAAGCTATGATGTAACAAAAGCTGCAAGAGCAATTTCTTCATTTACTATCGATCAACTTTCTAATTGGTACGTAAGACGAAGCCGAAGACGTTTTTGGAAGTCCGAAATGAATTTGCAAAAACTTTCAGCTTATCAAACTTTGTACGAGTGCTTGCTGACGGTGGCAAAATTGATTTCACCTTTCACGCCGTTCTTAGCAGAGGAGTTATATCAAAATTTAAATAATCTGACCAAGAAGGAAGAATTCGAATCAGTACATTTAGCTCTTTATCCCGAAAAAACTTTTTCTGATGAATCACTTGAAACAAAAATGGAAATTGCTCAAAATGTTGTTTATCTGACAAGAGCAATGAGGGCAAAATTAAATCTAAAAGTGAGACAACCGCTCAAAAAAATTATGGTAGTTGTTTCTGATGAGAAAAAGAGTGCTCTTTCTGATATGCAAGATGTCATTCTTGATGAATTAAATATTAAAGAGTTGGTTGTCCTAACTGATGATTCGGGAATTGTTAACAAATCTGCAAAACCAAATTTCAAATCAATTGGACCTAAATTTGGTAAATTGGTAAATCCGGTTGCAAACGCAATAAAGGAGTTTGGAAAAGATCAAATAAAAATGCTTGAATCCGGTGAAGAAATTTCACTAAATTTGAACGGTTCTGATGTAATAGTTACATTAGCCGATGTTGAAATTGTAAGTACCGAAATAACCGGCTGGTCAGTTGAAAGTCAGGATGGGATAATTGTAGCTTTAGATACTGAATTAACCCCCGACCTAATCAACGAAGGATTGGCGAGAGAGTTTGTAAATCGGGTTCAAAATCTGAGAAAAGAATCCGGTTTTGAAGTGACAGACAGAATTTTAATTAATTTTTCAGCAGAGGATACGCTTTTTGATGCAATCAATCAATTCAATGACTATATTGCGAATGAAACCTTAGCTGAATCTGTAAGTAATCAATTTAATGAAGAAAGCATTGTTCAAGAATTGACAATAAATGACTTTCAATGTAAAATTAGTATAGAGAAATATTCATCCTAAAAGAGGAGATAGTAGCATGGCAAAAAAAGCAACACCCGCAAAGAAATCAGCAGATAAAAAGAAATCTGCTAAGAAACCTGCTTCATCAAAAAAGGTAGTTAACAAAGTAAAAGCAGTGAAGAAAGATGTCGCAAAAACAAAAGCGAAACCAAAAGTGGCTCCGGCAAAAAAGGCGAAACCGGTAGCAAAAGCTGTTAAGGTGGTGAAGAAGTCTGCAACGAAAATCTCCGCAAAACCCAAAACTGTGAAAAAAGTTGAAAAGAAAGTGATCGAGAAAAAAGTGACTGAGAAGAAAGTTAAAAAAGTAGCTAAACAACCGGAAGTTGTGCAAGTTCCCGAACCCGCAAAGAAGGTTGCCAAAATTAAAGGTTACAGCAAAAAAGATTTAGAACATTTTAAGAAGATAATTCTTGAAAAAAGAAATGAAATTTTAGACCAACTTCAGAATTTGAGAGATCAAATGATGGATCCGACAACCGGTGAGTACATAAATGAAAATTCTCCCTATTCTCTACACATGGCAGAACAAGGGACGGATGCTATGGAAAGAGAAAAAACATTCTTATATGCTCAAAGGGAAAATAAATTTTTAGGTTATTTGGAAGATGCATTAAAAAGAATTGAAGCCGGAACTTATGGAATATGTGTCGAGTGTATTGATGAACCACAACATCTCTGTGAAACATGTCCGTTAATACCAAAAGCAAGGCTTGAAGCTGTACCGCACAGTCAGTTATGTACGCCAATTAAGTTACGTCAAGAGAAGAAAAAATAATTAGTGGAATTTAGGATAATCGTCCGATATAGATGTGAAAATTGTTGTCGGATAGGGAAGTGATAATTTGAAAGTTCTTTATTATACCTTAGTAATTGTTGTATTAGATCAATTAACAAAAATATTAGTAAAAGGTTTTTCAATCATCTCCTTCGCTTACGAGGGGATGTATTATGGCGAACGAATACCTATTATCGGTGATTTCTTTAGACTAACTTTTGTTGAAAACCCCGGAATGGCTTTTGGAATCGACTTTGGTCCTTCCGTTAAACTTTGGCTTTCACTATTTTCAGTTGTGGCAAGTGTCGGTCTCTTTTACTATCTCTATCACGTAAGAAATCAGAGTTTTAGTTTACGATTATCATTAGCATTAATTCTCGGTGGTGCAATCGGTAACTTAATTGATAGAGTCTTCTATGGCGTGTTTTATGGTTACGCTCCTCTTTTCTACGGAAAAGTTGTAGACTTCTTAGACTTCGATTTTTTTGATTTTGAAATTTTAGGTAGAACTTACGACAGATGGCCAATTTTTAATATTGCAGATATGGCAGTATCAATCGGAGTTATGGTCCTCTTGATTTTTTATCGGCACATCGAAGAAACCAAAACTGAAGAAATAAATTTATCAGGCGATGAAGTAACCTCAAATGATATATCAAGTTCAATTGATGTTGATGAAGTAAGCCCTTTATCTGCTGAGACTGAATCAATCAAAAATGATAAATCTGATAACTGAAAAAAAGTTCAGTATCGAAGTTCCTGAAGGTCAGAAAAAAGAACGAATCGATGTTCACCTCACTCATAAGCTCGAAAATGCTACAAGGAATAGGATTCAAAAACTAATTGATGCCGAATTAGTTATTGTAAACGGTAAAGTAGTAAAACAAAATTATAAAGTGTCTCCTTTCGATTTGATTGAGATAACTATTCCGATTTCTCCTCGACCGGAAAATATTGAACCTGAAGAAATTCCCTTAAACATTATTTATGAAGATGATTTTTTCATAATTGTTAACAAACCCCCGGGAATGGTAGCTCATCCGGCTTACGCTAATTATACGGGAACTTTGGTAAATGCATTGCTTCATCATTCTTCAAAATTAAGCAATAGCAATGAAATGACGCGTCCGGGGATAGTACATCGAATTGATAAAGAAACAAGTGGTTTACTTGTTGTTGCAAAAGATGATGCTACTCATGCTTTTCTTGCAAAACAATTCGCCGCTCATTCGATTGAACGAGAATATTGGGCAGTAATTTGGGGAAGAATGAAATCATCATCAGGCGAGATTAATAAAAATATTGTTCGTTCTCCTTCAGATAGAAAAAAATTTACAACCAGTGCATCTGAAGGGAAAACGGCAATCACGTTTTATGAGGTTATTGAGGAATTTGATTTTGCTTCACTAATAAAGCTTAGATTAAAAACAGGTAGAACTCATCAAATTAGAGTGCATCTATCAAGTCTAAATCATCCGATATTTGGGGACCCGACCTACGACGGACGATCAATAATTTATGGCTCATCTCTACCGAAAATGAAGAATCGATTCGAGAACTTAATGAAGATAATGCCGCGACAAGCACTTCATGCAAAAACTTTAGGATTCATTCACCCAAACACAAAAGAGTTAGTTCGCTATAGCAGCGAATTACCGGAAGATATTTTATTACTGTTATCCGAACTTAGAGGTTTTTAACCAAATTATTATCTTACTATTTCAAATTTAAAGAATTACGATGCTAACTATTTACAATACACTTACGAAAACTAAACAAGAGTTTAAACCGATTACTCCTAATGAAGTAAAAATGTATATATGCGGACCAACTGTGTATGATTATTTTCACCTTGGGAATGCCCGCTCTTTTATTATGTCCGATATAATTCGACGCTATCTAGAATATAAAAAGTACAATGTAAAATTTGTTATGAACCTTACAGATGTTGACGATAAGATTATTAAAAAAGCAAACGAAGAGGGGAAAACATCAACCGATGTAGCCGAATTTTATAGTAAAGCTTTTTTTGAAGATATAGAAAAATTGAAAGTGAAACGGGCAACAGTCAATCCTAAAGCAACCGCACACATGCAAGAAATTATTGATTTGATTAAACAACTTGAAGAAAAAGGGTTTGCATACAACAACAATGGCGATGTTTTTTACAATGTCAAAAAGTTCGACGGCTACGGAAAGTTGAGTGGTAAAAATATTGAAGACTTAGAATCCGGTGCACGAGTTGAAATAAATGAATCAAAAAGAAATCCACTTGACTTTTCTCTTTGGAAAAAAGCAAAACCCAATGAACCTTATTGGGAAAGCCCTTGGGGTAAAGGTCGTCCGGGTTGGCATATCGAGTGTTCGGCAATGAGTTGCAAACATTTAGGTGAATCATTTGATATTCACGCCGGTGGGAATGATTTAATTTTTCCCCATCACGAAAATGAAATTGCTCAAAGTGAAGCCGCAACGGGTAAGACTTTTTCTAATTATTGGATTCACTTTGGATTCTTAAATATCGATAATGAAAAAATGTCTAAGTCACTCGGAAATTTCTTCACTACAAGAGAAGTCTTGAAAAAATATTCAGCTGGAGTAATACGGTTATTTTTCTCTCAGACACATTATGCCGGTCCATTGAATTATAATGATTCTCTTCTAGAAGCATCCAAAAAGGGATTAGAAAAGATTGAGAACTTAGTGCATAGAATAAATGAATTACTTAAAACTGCAATTGATAAAACTGCTGTTGATTTCTCATCCACTACCTATAAAGAAGCATTTGAGAATGCGATGGATGATGATTTCAATACATCAAAAGCTACAGCTGTAATTTTTGATTATATAAAAGAAGCTAATCGATTTCTTGATGGAAACTCATCGGTTGGAAAAGTTGAACTTAATTCAATAAAAGAATTTTTACAAGCAACAGCCCAGAATGTACTTGGAATTATAGATGTAGATGCCACGCCACAAAGTGATAACGGTCTTGAACAAAGTTTGATTCAACTTTTAATTAATTTGCGTACTGATGCAAAGAAAGAAAAAAATTTTCAGTTATCGGATAAAATAAGGAATCAGCTGAATGATTTAGGCGTGATTTTACAAGATTCAAAAGAAGGCACTACATATAAAATTACTTCAGTCAATAGCTGATATTAATGTCGGAAACTGTTGACCATAAAATATCATTTCTGATTAATGAATAATCGGTTTACTGTTTTTTTAGGTATAGCACAAAAGCTAAACGGCTTCAGTTAAGAATTACAAGACATCGAATTATTGAAGTTGTAATTCCAAAAGGAATCAATATTCAGAATGCTCGCACTTTTGCAGAATCTAACACAAGGTGGATTGAGAAAAATTATAGCCGTCTGAAAACTCATCAAGATAAGTTTCTATTGTTCGGAGATGAGATTCAAATAGTTCAGACTAAAATTGATAATATAAAAGAGCATACGTTTAATTTTGAAAATCCTTCAGTTCTGAAAATAACGAGTCCATCAAAATCAAAAGTTAGTGTAAACAAACTTTACGAATGGTATGTAACTCGATATAGTAAAATATACCTCCCACGCAGATTGCAAGAAATTGCAGCAACACACAATTTTTATGTGAATAGAATTACTGTTAGAAACCAGGCTACCAAGTGGGGGAGTTGTTCGAGCAAGAAGAATATAAATCTTAACTATAAATTAATTAAACTACCCGGCCGATTGATAGATTATATTATCATTCACGAGTTGTGTCATTTGAAAGAAATGAATCATTCCCAAAAGTATTGGAGAGAAGTTGAAAAGATTCTCCCGAATTACAAATCACTCGAAAAAGAATTAAAATATTATCGATTATAGAATTCAATTAATTGACACTGTTAAATAAAAAGCCTATATTTGTAACCTAAAATTAAATACATCGCGGGGTGGAGCAATTGGTAGCTCGTCGGGCTCATAACCCGAAGGTTGTAGGTTCAAGTCCTGCCCCCGCTACAAGAAAAATCCGGTTCATCCGGATTTTTTTTTATTGGTTAAAAAGATTATTCGGCAAAATGCTTTTGCAAGTTAATTAATCGATAGTTTTAACCTGGGGATTAGAACATCACCTACCACAAAAAAACATCATAAATGGATTTTTCCGCATCCGTTTAATTTCGTTGATTTACTCATTAAAACTTCCGCCGAAAAAGAAAAAATTTCATCAGACATATCATCACTACACTTTTCTCTTTTAATTTTAATCTTGATTCTCTCACCTTTCAGAGTCCCCAAAATCTCAACTGCAAGTTTATCGACATTTTTAACTACATCTTTCAATTTTGGTTTTGCTTTATTACCACTCTCGATTTTATAAAATATCTTGACCCCATCAATATTATCCGGTGTGAAGAATTCAGCGTAATCTTCTTTAAACTTTATACTCCAAAACGGCTCAGTACCTGATAATTGCATTCTTAAAATATCCTCAACGGAAATATTCAGATCGGCTTTTAACTCTTTTACGCTTACAATTGAAAGAACATCCCTAAGTTCTCCCACTTCAGAACCACTGAGATAGAACTCTTTTTTACGTGTTGTGTAAGTAACTTCAAACAAAATATTGTCAAACTTTGGGTCAATATAGTTGGGCTGAAGTGAGCGAGTAAACTCAAGTCCCTCTACATTTTCACCGGTTTCCCAGAAATCATAAGATTTACCCTCTTTATCTGTAAAGGAGAAAATAGCTCCATTTGAATTGGTGTAAACTGCATCAAATTTTGCAGTAATAGTTGTGAGTTCTTGTTTGAGTGAATCAGGTGTTGCTTCGATATTTGTTTTCGATTGAATTTCCTCTCTTTCTTCACAAGAGAGAAGAAAAAACGTCATGAGTAGAACACTAATTAAGTGAAAAGCATATTTCATAATTTCCCATTATCATTAAATAAAAGATTTGAACTGCCTAAATCAAAATAAGAATATCGGTTGAATCAAAAAACTAATTTCAAACCGATTATGATTATTAGTTTGTTGTACAAGAATCAAAAGGGACAAACTTTTCAATCATTATAAACCGAACTTAATTGTTTAACACACCACTACTTGTTAAATTTGTTATTCAATATTTTAGGAACGAATGAACTACTTAAGAAACTTTTGCATTATTGCGCATATTGACCATGGTAAATCAACGATAGCTGATTGTCTTTTGGAACAGACCGGTACCATCAGTCAGCGCGAAGCTAAGGCTCAAGTATTGGATGATATGGATTTGGAACGTGAAAGAGGGATTACAATTAAATCTCACGCTATCCAAATGAAATACAAAGCTAAAGATGGAATTGAATACACATTAAATCTTATTGATACTCCGGGACACGTAGATTTTTCATACGAAGTTTCACGATCATTAGCAGCTTGTGAAGGGGCAATTCTTATTGTTGATGCGGCACAAGGAGTAGAGGCACAAACAATAAGTAATCTTTATCTAGCAATTGAAGCCGGATTAGAAATTATTCCTGTCTTAAATAAAATTGACCTTCCAAGTGCCGAGGTTGATAGAATTAAGGGGCAGGTGATTGATTTACTCGGATGTGAAGATTCATCAATTCTACTTGCAAGTGCAAAATCAAAACTTGGAATAGAAGAGATACTTGAAGCAATTGTTGCAAGAATTCCTCCCCCTGTCGGTGATGAAACTAAACCGCTTCAAGCATTAATTTTTGATTCAGTCTTCGACCCGTATCGAGGGGCTGTTGCTTATCTTCGGGTAAAAAATGGAGTTCTAAAAGAAAAAGCTAAGCTGAAGTTTTTTGCTCACGATATTCAATATGAAGCTGAAGAAGTGGGTATCTTGGGATTAAAGAAAATCCGAACCGGTGAAATCTCTGCCGGAAATGTCGGTTACTTAATCGCAGGAATTAAGGATGTTCACGATACTAAAGTAGGTGATACAATAACCATTGCCAAACATGGTGCAACGGAAGCACTTCCGGGTTATAAAGATATCAAACCAATGGTTTATAGCGGACTCTATCCAACTAATACTGAAGAGTTTGAAGACCTTCGTGATGCCCTCGAAAAGTTTAGGCTTAATGATTCCGCACTTGTCTATGAACCTGAAACTTCAGCTGCTCTCGGTTTCGGCTTTAGATGCGGATTTTTAGGGCTTCTTCACATGGAAATCGTTCAAGAGCGATTGTACCGCGAGTTTAATCAATCGATTATTACAACCCTTCCTAACGTTGAATATTATGTATTTAAGCGTAACGGTGATAAAGTTGTAGTCGATAACCCTGCGCAAATGCCGCATGTTGGTGATATAGAATATGTAGAAGAACCATATGTGAAATCCCAAATTGTTACTCCGAGTGAGTACGTGGGTAACATAATGAAACTTGCTATGGATAAGCGTGGAACTTACATTAATACAACTTATATCGACCCGACAAGGGCTGATTTAGAGTTTGAATTTCCTCTTGCCGAAATAATTTTTGATTTTTACGACAAACTGAAATCAACTACACGTGGTTATGCTTCTTTTGATTATGAATTCATAGGTTATAAAGAATCAGAATTAGTGAAGTTAGATATTCTTCTTAACGGAGAAGCGGTTGATGCACTATCTATGATTGTTCACAGAACGAAATCATACGATTGGGGAAGAAAAGTCTGCGAAAAGTTAAAAGAACTTATCCCAAGACAATTATTCGAAATATCGATTCAGGCTGCTATAGGTACAAAAGTTATTTCGAAATCGACTGTAAAAGCACTTCGCAAAAATGTTCTTGCTAAATGTTACGGCGGTGACATTTCCCGAAAACGAAAACTTCTCGAAAAACAAAAAGAAGGAAAGAAAAGGATGAAGCAAGTCGGTAATGTCGAAATTCCGCAAGAAGCATTTTTAGCAGTATTACAGATTGAAGATTAAGGAAGGATGGAACATTGGAAAGTTCCGCATCCGATTCAAATTCAAAAGCTAAGTTTTCTACAAGGTTGAAGAAAAAACTTAAAGAGTATATCTTCGTCTTATTGATTGCTGTTTTTGCTGCACTTTTTCTGAAAACATTCTTTATTGAAGCGTATAAAATCCCTACAGCCTCTATGAAAGATACACTTCTCGAAGGTGATTTTATTGTCGTAAATAAACTTCTTTACGGAGCGAACACTTCGGTTAAATTTCCTCTGTTTGGATTTACCATTCCTCCCCTTGATATGCCGGGTTTTAAAGAACCTGAGCGGAATGAAATCATTGTATTTAAATTTCCGGGAAATAGAGATGAAATAGTTGCTAAAGAGGAGATTAACTACATTAAAAGAATTATCGGTCTCCCCGGTGATACAATCAAAATTGTGCGGAAACAAGTTTTCATAAATGACCAGCAGCATCAAGAGGTTAACACCATTAGGCTCAATAACAGTAAAGAAGGTAAACTCTTTAATGAAGAGAACAATATTTTTCCCCTTGGGAAAAACTGGAATGAGGATAACTACGGTCCGGTTATTGTCCCCCAAAAAGGGATGAAAGTTTTGTTGGATTTATATAATATTAACGATTGGAAAACAATTATCGAACGTGATGCCGGGAAAAGATGTATCGAAATCAAAAACGGCAATGTTCTGATTCACAATGAGTTTGTAAATGAATACATCTTTAAAAATGATTACTTCTTTGTCCTCGGAGATAACAGAGATGATAGTCTTGATAGCAGGTTCTGGGGATTTGTTTCAAGAGATTTAATCGTTGGAAGAGCTGAGTTAATCTATTGGTCGGTTGAAGACGAATTAAATTCTTCATTAATTCCGGTTCGATGGAACCGTATTTTGAATTTTATAAAGTAATATCAATTTATGCTATGAAAATTTTTGTAATCCTTTTTTTCGTAATGGTAATCTCTGTATCCCCTCAGGAAAAATATCTAATTAGTTTTAAAGATAAAGGGATAAGTCCGGAATTTACCCTTTCAAAAAATTCTCAATTCTACGATAGCGCAATAAAATCAATATCAGAAAAAAGTATTGCCAGAAGGTTAAATTCAAGTCTCGGTGATAACATTGTCAATTATGATGATATCCCAGTCAAAGAAGAATATGTTAGTGAACTTGAAAGTTATGGCGTAAAAATAATTCATCGATTAAAGTGGTTTAATGCAGTTAGCGCTAACCTTACCGGTAATCAAATATCACTGCTTAAAAAACTAAATTTTATTGATTCAATAGAACCGGTTCGGAAATTTGTTTATAGGAATAAATTTAATCTTGATGAATCTCAACAAAGTTTTGAGAAAAATAAAAATACAAATAACCTTGATTACGGATTATCCTTCACACAATTAGATTTATCCAATATTCCGGAAATTCATTCACGAGGAATTACCGGAAAAAACATTGTTGTTGGATTATTAGATACAGGATTCGATTGGCAGCAACATGAATCACTTTCGGGAGCGAATGTTCTTGCAGAATATGATTTTGTATTTAATGATGGAATCACAAGGAATGAAGCTGCTGATGCATCATCTCAGCATGATCATGGCACTTATGTTTTTTCTATAGTTGGAGGTAATTCCTCAGGGAAGCTAATTGGTGCTGCTTATGAATCGAGTTTCCTCTTAGCAAAAACTGAGTACGTTCCGACTGAAACACACACAGAAGAAGATAATTATGCGCGCGCACTTGAGTGGATGGATAGTATTGGTGTTGATATTACAAGCAGTTCGCTTGGCTATAATGAATTTGACTCAGGCGAAGGTTCATATTCTTATTCACAGATGGATGGAAAGACGACCATCGTTACTAAGGCCGCCGAAAAAGCTTTTGAGAGGGGGATTGTTGTTATTACCTCCGCCGGAAATGAAGGGAATTCTTCATGGCGTCATATTACCGCACCTGCTGATGGATTTAATACAATAGCAGTCGGTGCTATAAACGCACAGAATCAGTTAGCATCATTTAGCTCGCGGGGGCCAACTTCAGATAATCGAATTAAACCGGAAATAGTAACTCAAGGTGTGGCGGTTTATGGAGCTACAGCTTCAACTGTCAGTAATTATGGATATGCAAACGGAACATCTGCTGCGGCTCCTATTGCAGCGGGGATAAGTGCATTGTTAATGTCAGCATTTCCACAAGTTTTGGATAATGTACAAGTTAGAAATATTTTAATTGAAACTGCCGACCAATCATCAACTCCGGATAATAATAAAGGTTATGGACTATCTTCAGCATTAAGAGCAATTACCTTTCCGGTTCTGTTTTATAAAAATAACCATGTGACCATGATGAAGCGGTTTCAGCAAAAAAATATCAATCCGACTTCAGTTAAGTTAAACTTCAAAAAAGCGAATAGTGAGTTGTATTCTATTGTTAGTATGAATGATTCAGCTTCAATTTTTTCAGCAGATATTAGTGGTATAAGTAATGGTGAGGTGGTAAATTTTTTCTTCTCATATAAAGATAGTGTCGGCTTAGATTTTCGTGAGCCGGGAATGAATAAAGATTATAATTTTATTTATGGTTCTACAAAACTTTCGGCTCAAATATCATATACACCAACCTCATTTAAATTTGAACAGAACTATCCAAATCCATTCAAAAAAAATACTGCGATTGTTTTCTATTCTCCAAGGGTTGAAAATGTTGAATTGATAATTTATAATGTTATTGGTGAACAAATAAAAGTTATGTATAACGGGGCTTCAATAGTCGGGAAAAATGAATTCATCTGGAATGGTAAGAATGCAAAGGGAATTGATGTTGCGAGTGGAGTTTATTATTCCGTTCTGCGAGTCGGAAATGATTTTTATGCAAAGAAAATGTTGCTTCTGAGATGAGTGGTAAAACTAAAGAATCTGTTAATCGTATAGTTAAGCCTAATCAAATTGATTACCTTTTAAGTCTCTTAAATGAGGATGATGAGTTAATTTTTGAAATGGAAAGTTTTGCTCACAAGAATAAAATTCCTATTCTCGATAAACTTTCACTTCAATTTTTATTGACTCTCACTAAATCTAAGCAAGTAGAAAACATCTTAGAGATTGGGATGGCTATTGGTTATTCGACTATTCAAATAGCCGGAGTACTTTCTCCTTCAGCAAAAGTTGAGGCAATCGAAAAGAGTGAGAATAATCTTCAATTAGCCGAAAAATTTATTTCAAAATCGGGATCTAAAAATAAAATCGTGATTTACAAAGGTGATGCTTTGCACATACTGCCAACCCTTCAAACAAAGTATGATTTAATTTTCTTAGATGCAGACAAAGAAGATTACGAATCAATTTTAAATCAGTCTGTTGGATTGTTGAAAAGTAACGGAGTGTTATTTGTTGATAATTTGCTTTGGCATGGTCACACTGCTGCAAGTAGAGTTCCGTCGAAATATAAAAAATCAACAGAGCAAATCAGAAAATTTAATCGTTTGTTTATGAGTCATCCGGAGTTAAGTTCGACAATTTTAACCGTTGGCGATGGTATTGGTTTTGGAGTTAAAAAGTAAAAGGAGTAGTTATGAGTGCTGGGTTTGTGTTTCAGAGAGAGAATGCCGGAAAACTTCTTCAAGAGATTGATTCGTTTAGTAATAACAAGCTGAAACTTAGAATCGAACTACAAGAACTACTTGAATTAACAGCCTACAATAGTAAGTTCGATGAGTTTGAAAATTTAATTTTCACGGCTAAATATATTCAGGGATTAATGAGGGTTGTAAAGAATGCAATTGAGAATCCTGAGATTTCAAATTTAAAGCAAATTCAGGCTGACCTTTCTCAAAATATTGAGAAGTTCTATCAGCAATTAAGAGACGTGATTGCAAACAGTGATGAATCGCTTAAATATAGATATGAGAAAGATTTTCTTGAACTTTCTTCTGAATCTTTTGCCAGATTAAATTCTTTGATGTTAGATTTAGAGTGGACAAAGATGTACTTTAATTCATTAAAACGAGTTAATTGATTTCGAGATATTCAACTTCTTCAAACAATTTTATTGTGCATTTATTATTCAGGTTTGATTGTATCTCGTTTAATGTTGATTCCAACTTGCTCAAAAGAACTAACGCTTCAACATAGAAGCCCCCCTCGTAATCACTCTTCAAAACCTTTGCTCCGGTTAATAACTTATAGACAGTTTTTACGTGTGCGATATCAAAAAATATTTTAATCTTCTTGAAAGCATACTTATCAGAAAACGAAGAAGAAGAGATTGTATCGATTGTAGATTTGTAGTAGGCTTTTCCCAAAGGTCCAACGCCAAGTTTTGTTCCGCCAAAGTATCTTATTGAAACAACAAGAATATCACTCAGTTCAAAATGTTCAATAGCGTTCATGATTCTAATTCCTGCAGTGCCTGAAGGTTCGCCATCATCTGAATATTTTTGTTTATCTGAAGCAAGTCGATATGCATAACAAATGTGAGTCGAGTCATAAAAATCTTTTCTTAGCTGATTCAGAATCGAAATTATTTCATCCTCATTCTTTACCGGAAATGCCTGCCCAATAAAAAGTGAGCCTTTCTCCTTAAATTTTGATTCAGTGAAACCATTGATTGTTTTTATATGTTCTTTCAATTGGGACTCAATATTTTTCTTCTCAAATTATTTGATTTTCAGATAAAGCATAACTAAAATAACAGTTTAAAATTTCAGAAATAAGCTAAAGTTTGGAACAAGATAGAATAATAATAAAAGGTGCTCGTCAACATAATCTTAAAAATATTGATGTTGAAATCCCTCGAAATTCTCTCACTGTGATAACCGGTTTATCCGGTTCGGGTAAATCATCACTTGCGTTTGATACAATTTATGCTGAAGGTCAAAGACGTTATATAGAGTGTTTGTCAGCTTATGCCCGTCAGTTTTTGGATATGCTTGAAAAACCGGATGTTGATTTAATTGAAGGTTTAAGTCCCGCGATTTCAATTGAACAAAAAGTTACAACGGGTAATCCAAGATCAACAGTCGGAACAGTTACTGAGATTTACGATTATTTGCGGCTACTATATGCACGAATAGGTATTCCTCATTGCTATAATTGCGGTAAACCTGTAAATAAACAATCTACTACTCAAATTATTGATTCAATAAAATCTGAACATAATCAAAAACGGATTATGATTTTAGCACCGGTAGTGCGCGGCAGAAAAGGGCATTATCGGGAATTATTCGAAGAGATAATGTCAGATGGATTTCTTCGGGTTCGGATTGATGGTGTAGTTACAGAACTCGCCAAAAATTATCAGGTTGATCGATACAAAATTCATAATATCGAAATTGTGATTGATAGATTAACTGTTAACGATGCGATGGAGGCAAGGTTAGTTGAATCAATTGAAGTAGCTCTGAATTATGGACACGGTAATTTAATCATTCATTCAGATGAAAAAGATTTTGTTTTCAGCCGACATTTAGCTTGTATGGAGTGCGGAATCAGCTATCAAGAAATGGCTCCAAATTCCTTCTCATTTAATTCTCCGTATGGTTCTTGTCCTGATTGTGATGGTTTAGGTGAAAAGAGGGAATTTCTAGTTGAGTATATTATCCCCGATTGGAATAAAAGCATTAACGAAGAAGGTTTAGTTCCTCTCGGAAAACCACGTGAGATTTGGATATACGCTCAACTTAGAGCAGTAGCCGAAATGTATGAATTCACTTTCGACCAAAAACTTTCTGATTTAACAAAAGAGCAAATCGATATTTTACTTAATGGAACGAAAGAGAAAATCCCATTCCGTTATTCATACGGAGGAGGCAAAGGGGTAACTTACCATCATAAATTCAATGGTATGATGGGCTATTTGAAATCGTTTTATGAGGGAACTTCATCACCTAAATTGCGTGAGTGGGTTGAATCTTTCATGAATACTATTGAATGTTCAACTTGTAAAGGGGGACGTTTGAAGAGGGAGTCTCTTTCTGTAACTTTCAATAAATTGAATATTGCTCAAGTCTCCAATTTGTCAATCCGAAAAGCACACGATTTTTTTTCCGGAGTGAAATTAAAGGGAAATACCGAGATTATTGCAAAACCTATCTTAAAAGAGATTACTTCGCGCCTAGATTTCCTTCTTAATGTGGGGCTTGATTACTTAACATTGAGCCGGAGCGCCAGAACTTTGTCGGGTGGCGAGTCTCAAAGAATCAGATTAGCAACTCAAATCGGAACTCAACTTGCAGGTGTTTTATATGTACTTGATGAGCCAAGTATTGGGCTTCATCAAAGCGATAATCTAAAATTAATAAAATCACTTAAAAATTTAAGAGACCTCAATAATACTGTAATTGTTGTTGAGCATGATAAAGAGACTATCGAAAGTGCCGATTATCTTATTGACCTTGGTCCTGCTGCCGGAGAGCATGGCGGAAAAGTATGTGTTTCGGATTATACGAAGAAACTTTTTTCAGCTAAAAAGAAACCTAAATCGATTACCCTCGATTATCTCTCGGAGACTAAATCAATAAATATTCCTGAACTACGTAGAGAAGGGAATGGTGCTTATTTAGTTCTGAATGGTGCATCGGGGAATAATCTAAAACAAATTAATTTGAGAATTCCGCTTGGTAAGCTGATTGCAGTCACCGGTGTAAGTGGTTCCGGTAAATCATCATTAATCAACGAAACTCTTGTCAATATTTTAATGAAGGATATTTATAAATCCAAAACAGTTCCACTTCCCTATAAAAGTATTGATGGGCTTAAACATATTGATAAAGTTATCGAAATAGATCAATCACCGATTGGAAGAACACCTCGCTCCAATCCCGCAACATATACAGGGTTATTTACATTCATTCGTGATTTATTTACGCAACTACCCGAATCAAAAATGAGAGGATATGCGCCGGGACGTTTCAGTTTTAATGTTTCCGGCGGAAGATGTGAAGAATGTAGCGGAGATGGTTTGAAAACTATCGAAATGAATTTCCTTCCGAATGTATATGTAACTTGCGATGTTTGCAGAGGGAAGAGGTACAATATTGAAACGCTTGAAGTTCTCTACAAAATGAAATCTATTTCGGATGTACTTGAAATGACGGTAAGCGAAGCTCTTGATTTTTTTGAAGATCTCCCAAGAATCAAAAGAAAAATTAAAGCTTTAAATGATGTAGGATTAGGCTACTTAAAACTGGGTCAACAAGCCACTACTCTTTCCGGTGGAGAAGCTCAGCGTGTAAAACTGGCTACCGAATTAAGTAAAGTTAGTACCGGAAAAACAATTTACTTTCTTGATGAACCAACTACGGGACTTCATTTTGAAGATGTACGAGTATTATTGTCCGTCTTGAATAAGCTTGTGGAGAAAGGGAATACTGTTGTTATAGTTGAACACAATCTCGATGTAATTAAAACTGCAGATTGGATTATTGATCTTGGTCCCGGTGGTGGAGAAAGTGGCGGTGAAATAATTGCGGAAGGAACTCCTGAAGATGTTATCACAAATACCAAAAGTATTACAGGTCAATTTCTAAAAAAAGAATTAAAAATAAAGGTTGATAAATGAAGAAAACAACTTCCGATACGCGCAAATACAGAACTGATATGAATGAAAAGATTTTAACTTCAGGATTTAGAGATTTCAATAAGTTTTTTGCATTAGACAATAAAGCTTATATCAATGGTGCTCTAAATACAAAGACAAAAGAGCTGATGGGATTAAGTGCATCGATGGTACTCAGATGTAATGATTGCATATTTTATCATATCGATCGCTCGATTCAAGAAGGGGCAACAAGGGAAGAATTAATGGAAACCTTTAATGTTGCACTAATTGTAGGTGGTTCAATTGTCATTCCACATTTAAGATATGCGTTTGAAATTATGGATGAAATATTTTCAGAAATTTCATCCGAACAAACAAAGGAAGAGAAATAGATTGGCACTTTTTTATTCCCGTTCAAATATTCTTCGTGGTTCATTAATCTATGCGATTGGTGATACCCTCGCTTGTCTGATTTCTGGTGAGTTTTTAATAACCAGACTAATTGGGATGTTAATAATCGGCGGCACCGTTTATGCCTTCGAAATACCCAATTATCTTCTTTATCTTAACGATAAAAATTGGGGGAATGACCTTAAAGCCAAGTTAAAGCGGGGGATTCTCTTTCACCTATATTTTAATCCACTTTGGATTGCCCGTCATCTGCTGATGATTAATTTAATCTCGTTGAATTTTGAAGCGATTAATTTTGATTTAGTTACAATTGGTTGGTACTCCTTTTTATACAGCACTCCATTTGTTTTCCCCGCAAATTTTGTATTGCAAA
Source organism: Ignavibacteriaceae bacterium (assembly GCA_019638025.1). Lineage (GTDB taxonomy): Bacteria > Bacteroidota > Ignavibacteria > Ignavibacteriales > Ignavibacteriaceae > JAGUXE01. The sequence continues at coordinate 4,103 of JAHBUO010000008.1, read as the reverse complement.
ACTATATCCCGTATAAATGGAGATTTGTTGCAAGCGGAATATTCTCAGGTGTAATGGCTGTATATTATGCATTAAGTGCTATATTATTCAATTAGGTATTTCGATGAAAAAAAAATTAATAATTCCGGAAAAAATAATTACTCTAAATTCGAGTGATTCAATACTATCTAAAACAGCAGTTGAAATTGTTGAATCAAAAATCACTCGTCTGATTAGTATTACTGATGTTAACTTTGATACTTATGACGGAGAAATTATTCATGCTGAAGATAAGGTGTTAATCCCCGGATTTATTCAAACTCATGTTCACTTATGTCAGACTCTTTTCAGAGGACTTGCAGATGATCTTCAACTGCTTGATTGGCTTCAAATGAGAATCTTCCCTTATGAAAATGCTCATTCAGAATCCTCCTTACTACACTCAGTTAAACTTGGAATTAATGAGCTTATCAATAGTGGAACAACTACTCTTTTAGATATGGGAACATTGCGACATCAACATATAATTTTTGAAGAGCTGATAAATTCAGGTATGCGGGCGTTTGCCGGCAAATGTATGATGGACGAAAATGATTTGTTCGAGTCATTTAAAAATGATACTCAATATGATTTGGACGAAACATATCAATTAGCCAAGTCGTTTCATAATTCGGCAGGCGGAAGAATCAAATATGGTTTTGCTCCGAGATTTGTTTTATCTTGTTCCGAAAAACTTCTAAAAGAAACTAAGCAAATGATGAAGGATTTTGACGGTTCCATCTACCATACTCATTCTTCTGAAAACAAGAATGAAGTTGCTGAAGTGAGAAGGAGACATAACAAAGAGAACATTGAATACTTCAATCATATAAATATTCTTGATGATCATACTGTATTAGCTCATTGCATTCATCTTAATGAAAATGAAATTGGGTTAATGAAACAAAAAAATGCACGAGTTTCTCATTGTCCTTCTTCGAATTTGAAGCTTGCCTCGGGAATTGCAAATATTCCACGCTATTTATCTGAAGGGATTAGTGTCTCTTTAGGTGCAGATGGTGCTCCTTGTAATAATAATCTCTCTCAATTTTATGAGATGCGGTTATCCGCTCTAATTCAGAAACCGATTCATGGTGAATCGTCAATGGATGCCAAAACTGTCTTCAAACTTGCAACTATCGAAGGAGCCAAAGCACTTCACATTGACGACCAAACCGGAAGTATTGAAGTTGGTAAATTTGCCGATTTAGTTTTACTCAACTTAAACGATCCTACTTTACCACTAACAGATGATGATGAAAAATTATATTCAAAAATCGTGTATTCTGCGAACCAAAATAACGTTTCGGATGTTATGATAAATGGGGAATGGAAGGTTCGTAATTCTAATTCTTTATTATATGATCAAAATGAATTATTATCGAAATCAAAAAGTGAACTTAACTCGCTACTAAAAAGGGTCCAATGATGAAATTATTATTCGCTACTCAGAACAAAGGGAAGATGAAGGAAGTGGTAGAGCTTTTTTCAAGCAAGGGAATTGAAGTTTTAACTTTAATCGGACTTGAAGATATTCCCGATGTTATTGAAGATTGCGATACGTTTGAAGGAAATGCAAAGAAGAAAGCGGATGCTTTTTATGATGTCTTTAGAATTCCTGTTTTAGCAGATGATTCCGGATTAGCTGTTGACCAATTAGACGGTGCTCCGGGTGTTTATTCAGCAAGATATGCCGGTGAAGATTCAACCGATGAGAAGAATAATAAGAAATTGCTTAATGAACTTACAAAATATCCGAAGCCACATATTGCCAGATTTGTCTGCTGTGCTGTTTACTTTGATGGGAAAAGTTATATTTCATCTCATGGTACTATCGAAGGACAAATAATAGATTTACCACGCGGTGAAAATGGCTTTGGTTATGACCCTTTATTTCTTCCCGATGGATTTAATCAAACGACGGCTGAGTTGAGTTTAATAGATAAAAATAAAATTAGTCATAGAGCTAAAGCTTTCAGCGAACTGGCTAAAGAATTGAGTAAAATTAAAAAATGAAATTTTTATATTTAATATTTTTAAGTCTAATCTTAGTCTCATGCAAAGAAGCACCGACTGAACCTTCAGTTACTCTTCCGATGAATGGTTTTCCAAATAATTCAGGAATTATTTCTGTATATAAAGTAAGTACTACAGACTCTGTAAACGTGTCTGTAGAGAGGGGATATCGTAAATCATACATACTCACAGCCGATACTTCAAAGTCGATTGAATATTTTCGTCAATTAGATTCAACAACATTGGATAATGGTTTAGCCGTTTCAACAACTTACTTTCGTAATACAAATGCAGGATTATATTATTATGTTGATACAACAGGCTTTTCCAGTCTGATTACTCAACAAATTCCAGACACAGTTAGGCAACTCATTAAGTTTGATAAAGAATTTACAATTCTTTCATTCCCTTTAACAGATGGGAAATATTGGACATCATTTAGTCTGTCGATTCTCAACATCCCTATAATGGAACTTAAAGCAAGTTTCATCAAAGATGAAAATCTGACTTTGGTGATAAATAATGTGAGTCAGCAAATCACTGCAAAGCAGATATTATATGAATTTAAACTTAATACTGATCCGTTTAATCCATTTGGAATTGAAACATATTCCGCATATGCCTGGTATGCAGATGGATTTGGATTTGTAAAGTTTGATGGAAGTAGTCTTGTCCAAGGGATTCTGAGCTGTAGCGGTATTTCTCAACTTCCTGAGAATGAAGTTGTTTCACAAAGATTAATTGAGTTTATAAAACCTTAGTTATTTCGCGGCAATAACAACTTGTACCAAACCAAATGTAAGAAAGTGTTTTTCTACTTTTCTGAATCCTGCTGTTGAGAGTAATTTCTCTAAATCAACATTCTTATCGAAGTCTTCAACAGATTCCGGAAGATAAGTATATGCACTTTTGTCTTTCGAAATGATTTTACCAATGAGAGGTAAGATTGAGTGGAAATAAAGTCTATAAAGTAATTTCACAAATATATTTTTCGGCATACTGAATTCAAGAATTGTCACTTTTCCGTTTTTACTTAAAACTCTATTAAATGAATGAAACGCCAATTGAATATCGTAGAAATTGCGTACACCAAATGCGACAGTAATGTTTGTAACTTGATTATTTTTTATTGGAAGAAATTCCGCAGCAACTTGAATATTCATTCCGTTTATCCATCTACTCTTTTTATTGAATAGTTTTAACATATTGAAAGAAAAATCTGCTCCAATAATTTTGTTAACACCAAATTTTCTGGCTTCAATTGCAAAGTCACCTGTTCCACAAGCTACATCTAACAAAAAAGCATCTGAACTAAGTTTGGTCAATCTTAAAGCTTTTCTTCTCCAATAAATATCAATACCGGCGCTAAGAAAATGATTTAGAAAATCATACTTATGTGCAATCGAATCAAACATTCGTCTTACTTCGTTCTTCTTCTCAATCGGGTTCAAATTAACTCACCTTAACATTTTCTGTAATTAAATAACTCACGTGAAACTTTCTTCTGCCAATAATTAAAAATGTAGTATCCTGTAGTTAGCGAGAATAGAGCGCAAATTAATCCGGCAAAGACATCGATAAAATAGTGGTACCTCAAATAAACAGTACTGAAAATCAGTAAAGTTCCAATCGGAAGGAGAAAATATTGTGTCTTATCTTTTAACTTATAGGAAATATACATTACAATTGCCGTCATCATTGTGTGACCACTGGGAAAAACATCTCTCTGAACAACCTCAATTGGATTCAACGTTCCGGCCGGAATCGATTCGCCGGTATTGATAATCTCCCTTAAGAAATTTGTAAGAAGTAATCCGGGCAGTTCGGAATTAGTTGCAAAAAAATCATGCAGATGAAATCTTGGACCCACTGCCGGAACTAAGATGTAACCGATATACGATACAAAAAAACCATACACAGTTGAAAAGATTACAAAATCTGTAGCAACTAATTTATTTTTCTTATAAAGTGAAATTGCTAAAATCATCGGAAGAAAGTAGAATGTTGCGTAAACAATTTGCAAAAATTCAGTAAGAATGGGATGAGCAATTTTAGATAACTCAATGGTT
>JAHBUO010000079.1 GCA_019638025.1 Ignavibacteriaceae bacterium | reverse complement strand
GAAAAAAATATTTTGCATTAAACTAGACAATACTTATATTTGTAGTCTAAATTTTGAATGACTAACGGGAGCATAGCTCAGCTGGTTCAGAGCACCTGCCTTACAAGCAGGGGGTCCTTGGTTCGAATCCATGTGCTCCCACAAAATGTTAACCCTCACAATTTTCTGTTGTGAGGGTTTTTTATTTTAAATTGTAATTATACTCATCTGTATGAAAAATCTGTTCTGAGCGAGTATGTATTACTTATAAATATTTATGGCTCCACATGGGTAATTCGGGTAATGGAAATAAATATTTTTCGGAATATCATAAGTCCTCAATTAAGCTGCATAATGGTTTTTACCAATAAACATAATGATTATTTGATAATAGGATACTAAGTCTATATGTTTGAATAGTGAATTTGAACTTTTATTGGTAAGATTGAAGAGAGTCACTACAAGAGTTGAAGCACAGTTAATTTATATAATTACAAAATAACCTTAATTATTAAAGAGTATTATAGGGTATAATAATGAAAAAATTTAACTTGGTTTTCATAGTATTTATTCTCCTTATCAGCTGGGGGTGTGAAGAAAAGATTACTGAACCAAAAAGTACCGAGAAAATCAAAATACTTACAAATGGAATTTGGGAAATAGCCGCAGATACAGAAGTAGGGGAAGTAGGAGCTCAATTAAAGTATTATTCTGATGGTAGAGCGCAAGTGAGAGCAAGTGATACTTCCGGCTGGTATAATGAATATCTTCAATGGTCTATGACTAATGATGGAACAGAGATAACTCTCAACGGAACTGATGGTCCGGGAACTCAGGATGTTCTTCAAATTTTGGAGTTAACAAACACTCACTTCCGAGGCAAAATAATTAGTAGTACTAGCAGTGAAGCAATAGGTAAAGTAAGTAAAATGTTTAATGTGGCTGAATAGGATATTTTGACTCGATTGATGAGTACAATTCCTCTACAACTAAGATAAGATGGTTTGTCTTTATCGTGTGACCCCAAACTTATTTTTTCTACCTCTCTCAAATCAACCTATTTGAAAAATTTGGGTGGACTTTTCACAAATTCTTCTATTATTCCAATTGAGAAGCATAATGAAATGTGGCACTATTTTGTATTTTACAAAGTTCTTTATAGGCTTCAAAAAAAATGGTTAATAAGTATGTTTTCACTCTAAAAACAAAGAAAACCCATGATGGGAATTTTTCTTGCAACAGTTGCAAGTTAATTGCTAAGTTTTTGTCGCTCTAAAATTTAAGATACGCAACCGGTAAATAAGTAGTCAAGCAAGAGAAGTGATGCGAGGAGAATTTAGAAAGTATATAAAATTTTACCTGCTTTATATATGAAAAAAAACCAACTTATTTGGTAACTACAACTGACAATTTTTTGGAGCAGAGTTAATAAAAGCTATTCAAAAAAAAGTCCGACCGGATTTTGTCGGACTTTACATTATTGTTGTTATCTCTTCTGACCTATTTTCTATCCCTTGATTAAGAGTAAGAAAAACTATTTCTGTTTTTTATCTGCTTTCACAAGTTTGATATCTGAGAGAGATTCTAAAAATGCGACTATTTTTGCAGTCTCATCCTCAGTTAATGGTTGTGATAACTGAATATCTGACATCACTGAAACAGAGGATTTCAAATCCGGAACCTTTCCGTCATGAAAATACGGAGCAGTTAATGCAATATTTCTCAATGAAGGGACTTTGAACATATATTTATCGGTTTCAACCTTTGTTACATCATATTTACCTTTGTCGGTAGTGTCAGCATAAGGCTTCAACAATCCCATTTTCTGAAACATGTTTCCACCCAGTAATGCACCTGTGTGGCAGGTTGTACAACCTTTATCAATGAACAAGGCTAAACCTTGAGCTTCTTTATCAGTAAGAGCTAACGGATTACCATTCAAAAACATATCAAATCTGTCTTTTGTGATTAATGTTCGTTCAAAAGCGGCAATTGCTCCGGCTATGTTGTCGTAATTTAAAGGAATTCCGGCAGCTTTGAACATTGTTTGATACTCTTCAATAGCTCCAATTTTTCTTTCTACACTTTTTTCATCAGGCATTCCCATCTCGATTGGATTAAGTATCGGACCTTTTGCCTGATCTTTTAAATCCGGAGAACGACCATCCCAAAATTGAACAAAGTGAAAACCGGCATTAAAAACAGTTGGTGAGTTTCGTGTTCCGATAGTTTTTTCAACGGAACCGGGGGATGTTGGTAAGTTATCAACTCCGGCACCATTATTATCAATTGTATGACAAGTGTTGCATGACTGATTATTCTCTTTAGAAAGGCGAACATCGAAGTAAAGTTTTTCACCCAATGCAATCAATTCTTGTGTGTCATTTTCGGAGCCGGGCATTTTATCGGGTAATTGTTGGAACACAGCTTTTGCTTTAGTCATTAAAGCCATTCTATCGATTTCTGGTTTTGAATCACCGCATGAAATGAATATTATTGAAGTAATAGTTAATAGAAGGACAAAAGAAATTAGATTTTTCATACTCTCCCCGGAGTTATAATTAAAAATGAATTATTACTATACAAATTAAACAGATTATTTTTTACAATAAAGTAATTTATGGTCTGTTGATAGAAATTACCTCTGTTCTGCACATAATAATTGATTCTAAAATTATAGTGCAATTACATGGTTGTCGAGGAGCATTTCTTTATAGTTTTTATAATAGTTTAGTTATACTCAACTACAACTCCATTCTTTCTACATCCTGTTCTTTTCTTAGCGTAAGAAAAGAACCAAAAGAAGCAGGCACTGTAAATAAGTAGATAGTAGTTAGAATATAGAATATAGGTTGATAGCACTATATGAGCAATTTTTTAAGGTGCGGGAAAGTTAAAGGGAGTAGTAAGTAGTCAGAACATAGAATTTCGCTGTTTTTAGATATGAATAAACCAAACTCATCCCCAAACCCCTTATCTTTGAAAAAAAGATAGGGGAGTAAAGCAAACATATTTAAAGTCATTCTCTTACCAAGAGAAGAATTTAGGATGAGTTTGTTTATATTTCAGTTTGATTTTAATATTTCTTGGAATAGTTGAGAAACATTTAACTGTATATAATATCTCTACCGGAAAAACTTCTCGAAGGATTTCAAAAATTGTGAATGCAAAAATCAGCAGTAATTTAAAAATATATTTTAATTCGAGATAGACTTATCTTATTTCATTCAATTATGAAAAACAGTAATTAACGACTCACCATGATGAAATACATACTAATAGCATTTGGGGCTTTATTATCAACTTATTATTTCACCGATATTTTTAACTCCATTTCTTTATCTAAGGAGGTATTATCGGTTAAGCGAGAAAAGATAAGCTTAGAAAGTAATTTATCCGCAGGGGAGAAGGAGTTTGTTGATAGGATTAAGCAAACAGATAATTATTTAGAACAGATTTATAAAATTCATGCATTTTTAGAATCATATCAATTAGAAGATTTATTTGATTTTTCGTCAAAGGATATTTTGTATTATAGAATTCGTCCAATTTCTCTAAAAAGAAGTACAAAGACTTATCTTGATTCAATGTACGTCTCCGAGTTTGGAATTATAGATAGCATTGGGAATAACATTTATTATTATGCTCAATACAAATATCCGTTATCGTCTGGAATAATTCTCCCTATCGGGATTTGTATTTTTAAAGGTAAGGATGATGAAAACCTGCTTGAACCTCAAATTGTCCGAATATTAGGTAATATTAATATTTATGAGGATTCATTTTATAAACCGGATATTGTTAATTCAGATTACGGAAAGATAATGACAATTCGGGTCTATCTTAGTGGAAACGGGAATCAAAATGAACACGAATATTTTCTAATTACTGATAAGGGAATAAAAAAAATAGATTCGGAAAGTTGGGCAAAAGAATTCTTGAATCGTCACAGAAAATGGAATGCTTTCTACAACGGAATTGAAATTAATACCCAAACATTTAGTGCGATCGGTGGTATTTGGCTAGAAAATGATCCACATTGCTGTCCTTCGCTTGGGATATTCAAATACTCTTTTGGACTCAGTGACACAACTCTCATTTTGAAGAAGTTTGTGAAAATTTCTGATTGGAATGAGGGGAATTAAATCATTTAAAAATAAAAAAGCTCTATAAAAGAGCTTCTAAAATTTTGCGGAGAGACCGGGATTCGAACCCGGGGTAAGGTATAACCCCTACGACGGTTTAGCAAACCGTTGGTTTCAGCCACTCACCCATCTCTCCGTGCTGAAAAAATTAAGATTCAAATATAATATTTTCTTTTAAAATTAAAAATAAAACCGATACGTTAGTCTAAAATTTCTTTTTGCTTCGGGCATTATTGATTTTACACGCGACAGATGATTCCTGTAAACACGATTAGTAATATTATCAACATTAAGTGAAAGACTATGTATATGTGCCGCCATATTTATTGAATATTGAAAAAAAGTATTAATAATCAAATAACCACTCGTCGGTTCTTCAAATTCATCGACTAATTTCTGTGATGATGTCCCTTCGAACATTACCCCTATTGTTGCAAAATCATTAGAATATTTTATGGTAAGCAATCCTTTATATGGTGGAATTGCCGGCAGTGGGGAATTACTATCTGCCAAAAAACCTTTTGTATAACTGTTGCTAAGTGCAACAGAAAAATTTTTTAAAAAACTGTATTCAAATTGTGTTTCGATCCCGGTTAAGCGGGCATTAACTGAGGTGGTCTGGTAAATCGGAAGCAACGAAGCCGAGTTTATTTTTCCTGTATTTCTTGGAATTATGTATGAGTCAATATGATTATAGAATAGATTCATATTAAAAAAGAGATTCGGTCTTTTGTAATAGTAAAATATTTCAGTTCCGATTCCTTTCTCAGTTTCCAATTTAGGATTACCTACTTCGTATGAATATGCTGCAAGATGAGGTCCCTCAGAATAGAGTTCTTCAATTGTTGGAATTCGAGATGACCGAGAAATATTAATACCTATAGATGATGATTTCCCAAATTCAAGTAAAAGTGAGATGGCTGCGGAATAGGTCAAGAAACTTCGCTTTTTGATATACTCTTCTTTTGCTGATTGCGTAACTCGTCTCGGGGTAAAAACGGAGTGAGATATTCTTCCACCTATCTCCACGCTTAGTCTTTCTCCTTGAATGGTTTGATGAAAAAAACTCGATAGATTATTCATAATCGTTGGTGGAGTGAAGACAAAACCGCCGATATTAAAATCTTTGTTTTCGAATGATAAACCAAAACTTCCTTCTTCAAATAAAAATAAATGATCAGTTTCAACTTCAAGAGCTGCTTCCAGATTTCGAATACCAAACTCTGCTCCGATTCGATTACCAAATTCGTACTCTTTATGGCGGTAGAAAGTTCGGTTAATTTTTAGATTTAGTTGTGAGATTATGTTATGCTTCAGATTATAATTAAATTCAGTATGGATACTTCTTTTGAACATCGAAATATTTACACCAAATGGATGAGCTCCGACAAATCCGCCCGGCACACCGTAATCAAGTTCAAATTCACGCAATGAAAGACCTATCCGAAGTTTATTATTTACATAACTGAGACCGGTGCTGTAATTGAGTGCTTCTATATTAGAATTATTTAATTCTTTTAAGGGAGTTGTAAGATTGTCAGCTTTACGTTTGCTCAATTCTACTCTAAAATTTAGGAATGAGATAGGTGCTTTGACAATAGCCGCCGCAAGAAATCCATTATTTGCGGTTTCACCAAAAATTCCGGCAGTACCTGATATAGATTCAAATTGATTTTGCGGAATATCTTCTCTTACAATATTTACAACACCTCCAAAAGTGGAAGTCCCGCTTTTAAGTATTTTCGGACCTCTGATAACTTCAACTCGGTCAATCGTAAATGGTTCTATAGTAACAGCATGGTCAGGTGAAGTTGCTGAAAGATCATTGTTCTTAGTTCCATCTTCACTGATAATAATGCGATCACCGCCAAGTCCTCTGATTACCGGGCGAGCGGGGGCGGGTCCCATGGATCTTATTGCGAGACCGGTTTCATTTTTTAATGTTGAAGCGAGACTAAGTCCTAAATCTCGTTGTAAATCTTTTCCTTTAAGTACATTCGCTAATTCATGTAATTCATCAAATTTTGAGTGTGAATGTGTTCCTGTTACAACAACAGCCGGCATTTCGAGAGGAAGTGGATATAAATGAACCATTAAGTGATTGCGAATATTACTCGAGTCAATTTTAATTTTTTCTTTTTTATATCCGAGAGAAGATACTTCAATAAAAAAAGAGTTGGGGAAACCATTTTTTAATTCGAAATATCCCATCGAGTTTGAAGTCGAATAAATATCGGTATCCAATATCCGAACAACCGAATGGGGAATCGGTTCATGTGATTCCCCATTGATTACAACACCTTTTAATACTGAAATATTTGATTGTGCAAAAATCTGAACAGCACAAAAAATGAAGAACCCGATTAATTTCATCAGTTGACTTTTATATTAATTGGGAACGAAGTAAACTCAGATGTGCCGTTAACCATAAGTTTTAAAACAAGATTAGCATTGCCTATTGTTAATCCTTTTATGCTGAAAACCCAAGGTTCGTCTTCCTCAAGGAGAAATTCAAATGAACCTGAAGGATTAACTACACCGGCTAATGTGTGAGCGGGGAAGCTTGGTTGAAACGCATGTCCGTGATCGTCAAGAAATTCAACTTTTAGATGAGATGTAGTTGCATCTTTATTTACTTCGATTAACCCGGTCGATGAAGTAGTAGTAGCTGTAACAAGTTCAACCCCTGATGATTCAATTGAAACTTTGATTGCCACCGGCTCACCATGTGCAGAGGAATCTTCCCGAACAACTACCGGAATTTTAGGAGTGCGTGCATCAACATGTCCAAGGTGATTAATTACTAATTCTAAAGTAGTTTTACCTTCTTTTTTCCCTTTAAGATGAAATTCATATTCAGTTGGGGAATGTTGATAAATTCCTAAAACTGATGTATCAGCAATATTGAAACCTAAAGTGTAATCACTACTTGTTGGGGGATTGAACATTTCTTTATCATCATTTAAAAATTTTATAGTATAATGATCTGTCATACTATTTTCAGGGGCATATAAAGTATCACCAATTGGAACTCCATTCCATGAGGATTGAATAACTCCTTGCCAAACCACAACGATTGGCTTAGATGTTGCATCTCGAATCACCCAACCTTCAATATCCATGTGTTCACTCGGAGGTGTAACCGGATTGGTTTCTTCTTTACACCCATTGATTAGAAATAATAAACTTATAATTGTAAATAGACCAAAAAATTTAAAATTGAATCGCATCTTAACTCCTTATTGAGATAATAAAATTATATATATGAGTCCGCTGATTTTAATCGGACTAATTAAAAATTACAATCGAGTGATATCGAAATTAACTGAAGTTTAATTAAGATTTATTAGGAGGACCGCGAAGCTGATTGGAGGCTGATAAATATGGAGAATAATATATTTCATTATTAAATAATTTTAGATTTTCACCATCGTCATTTAATACTGTTGATGTATCTTCTACCAAAGAAAGATATAAAATACTGGAATAAAATGTGTGAACAATACAAAATGCCGAACTTTCACTCGAACTAGAATGATGGTCGCTTGCGACAGATTCGACAAGCTGGTATTCACCATCAACTAATATGTCGTAGCTGTGATAATGGAATATATTAACCGCATTGAATAAAAGATATGCGGATAAGAAAACTCCAATAATTAATGGTTTATATTTGTAACACATTTTGTACATGGGAAACAAATTTAACTCTTCTCAACTCAAAATTGCAAATTTGTTAAGGTGTATTTAATAATCCCTAACATTGTACTATTTTTGAATATCTAATTGAGAGGGGTTTGTATGAGACAAAATATTGAAGATTTTCTTAAGTCGAAAAAGATTGTTTTAGTAGGTTACTCAGAGAATAAAAAGAAGTTCGGGAATTACATTTTTAAGGAATTGAACTTAAGAGGTTTCGAAGTCGCCGTTGTGTCTAAAAGTATTGATTCTATTGAGGGAAATGAGTGCTTCAAAAATTTAAAGTCTGCAATAAATATTTCTGAGAGTTTATTGATTTGCACAAAACCTGAGCAAACAAAGTTATTACTGGAAGAAGCCATCCAAAACAATTATAAATACATTTGGCTACAACAGGGGGCTGAAAATGAGGAGATAATCGAGTTTATCAAAAAGAATGATATTAAAGCTGTTTACGGAAAATGTATTTTGATGTATGCGGAACCGGTAAAATCTTTTCATCGGTTTCATCGTGGTATAAGCAAATTAATGAAAACTTATTAGGTAATATTTATTTTGATTAAAGTAATTGAGTTGCATATATTCGATAAACTAATTATCAATTTTCATTAAGTGATTTAGCAAAATCTAAATGAAGTTAAAGCAAATTCTACTCATATCGATTTTAGCGGCTATTCCGTTAATTATAATAGAGTATTTAATCCCGATTAATCCATACTTCCCAAAAATTTCATCTATAATTACGAGTGGTACTTTATTTTACCAAAGCTACAATTTGTTGGTAAATCTTATTACATCAATAACCACGATATATGCTTCATTTTTTATAACATACTTCATTGCGAAATTATTGTTGTCGGTCTATTCAAAATATAAAATGAAAGAGTATTACATTTCTTTAAGTAGATTAGTCGCAAGTAGCCTACCATCGATATTTATCGGATTTGTCATTATAATGTGGATGCCTGGAAATAGTTTATCTGAATTTGTTTTCATTTTAATAATTGCATTGGTTCAAGTTAACTACGACTCTATTAAGTCAATTCAAAGTCTACCAAAAGAATACTTGGAATATTTAACACCGATATTGCAAAATGGAACGAAGGCGAAAAAATATTTATATGTTAACGGATTAATAAGTAACATATTGAAGAAGTTGATAGAATCACATAAATATTTTTGGACGATGTTAATCTTTTTTGAATTTGCTTCGGGAAGTGATTATGGTGTTGGATTTTTAATAAGGTTATCAATTGAGTATTGGAATGTCTCGATGCTTTTCACATCACTCACAATACTCTTAGTTGTAATTTTTATTGGTGAGTCTGCACTAAGATTTTTGTTTAATCGTCTTTTCCCTTGGAGTAATTTAAATTGATGTTTCTTGAATTAAAAAATATTACGAAGCTGTTTAACTCAAAATCGGGTGTGAATAGGAGAGTGGTTGAGAATTTATCACTCACCCTCGATGAAAGTGAAAAGGGAAAGATAGTTTTTTTCCATGCTCCATTCGGTTCCGGAAAATCTACGCTATTGAAGATAATATCAGGGGTTGAAAGTAGCAGTGCGGGAGAAGTTATTGTTGAAGGGAAGAATATTCGCAATAATGATTTGGGTCTTTATTTCATCCCTCAAAAAGCAACTTCATTTCCGTGGCTTTCAGTTCAGGAAAATATCGAAACAATTTTAAAGCTAAAGAATCAACCGATTGTCCCAAAAAAAATCAAAGAAATAATTTCTCTTTGTGAACTGGAAGGATATGAAGAACATTTTCCGAATGAAAAAAGTTTAGGCTTCCGATTCAGAATAAGTTTGGCTTCATGCTTAATCCTTTCCCCAAAAATTCTGTTGCTTGATGAACCATTCAAAGAAATTGACAAAGTGACGAAAGATGAGCTTATCTTATTGCTGCAAAAAGTGAAAGAACTTGGAATCACTATTATTTATGCATCTTCTAATATTAAGGAAATTTTAACTGTAGCCGATATAGTTTACCTGTTTGAGTTAAAACCGTTATCAACTTACAAAAAATTTTCATTCTCTGAAGAATCAGTTATGGAGAAATTTAAAATTTTAGGTGAATCATTATTCAATCAAAATTAAAAATTATATGCAAAAAAAAATCGACGAACTAAAACTTAAAAGAAATGCCGCACAATCTGGTGGGGGTGAGGATAAAATTAAAGCTCAGCACGATAAAGGGAAATTGTTCGCGCGTGAACGGATAGAACTCCTGGTTGATGAAGGAAGTTTTGAAGAAATTGATGCATTTGTAAAACATCGGTCAAAAGATTTTGGATTGGATAAGGTTCATTACCCCGGAGATGGTGTTATCACCGGATTTGCCAAGATTAACGGAAAACCGATAGCACTTTTCAGTCAAGATTTTACAGTACTCGGAGGCTCACTCTCGGAAGCAAATGCCGAGAAGATTTGTAAAATAATGCGTACGGCTATGAAAATTGGAGTTCCGGTTATCGGTTTAAATGACTCGGGTGGGGCAAGAATTCAAGAAGGAGTTGTAAGCTTAGGGGGCTATGCGGATATTTTTCTTCTAAATACTCTCGCTTCCGGAGTTATTCCTCAGATTTCCGTTATACTTGGTCCTTGTGCGGGGGGAGCAGTCTATTCTCCGGCAATAACCGACTTTGTTTTTATGGTTAAAAATACAAGTTATATGTTTGTAACGGGACCAAATGTTGTTAAAACTGTTACACACGAAGATGTTTCGTTTGAAGATTTGGGTGGAGCTGAAACACATGCGTCTAAAAGTGGAGTTGCTCATTTCGTCTGTGAAAATGAAGTGGAAGCACTGATGGAAGTAAGAAAACTACTAGATTATCTACCCCAAAACTTTATGGATCGACCGTCAGAATTTGCTTTCGATAATACAAAAAGTGAGTTGATCGAAAAATTGAATGAAATTATTCCGGATAATTCAAATAAACCTTACGACATGAGAGAGATTATAAATCTTCTCGTTGATGGTGGTGAATTTTTAGAAGTACATCAGCATTATGCTGAAAATATTCTTACCGGGTTTGCTCACATAGGCGGAATGTCAATAGGAATCGTAGCTAACCAACCTGCGGTTTTAGCAGGTGTACTTGATATTAATGCTTCTGTAAAAGGTGCCAGGTTTGTGAGGTTTTGTGATGCATTTAATATTCCTCTCCTTGTTTTGGAAGATGTTCCGGGATTTTTACCCGGCACCGAGCAAGAATGGAATGGAATAATTAGACATGGGGCAAAACTCTTATATGCATTTTGTGAAGCTACTGTCCCTAAAGTAACAGTTATTACTCGAAAAGCTTATGGTGGTGCTTATGATGTGATGAATTCTAAACATATAAGAGGCGATTTTAATTTCGCCTGGCCTTCTGCGGAAATAGCGGTTATGGGACCTAAAGGAGCAGTGGAAATAATTTTTAAGAGAGAAATTTCTTCTGCAGAAAATCCTGAAGAGAAATTGAATGAAAAGTTGAGTGAATATGTTGAGAAATTCGCAAATCCATTTATTGCTGCTGAGAGGGGATATATTGATGATGTTATTGAACCGTCAGAGACTAGAGTAAAGTTAATTCAAGCATTTATTCTATTAAAGAATAAGGCAGATCGGAATCCAAAAAAGAAGCACGGGAATATTCCTCTTTGAGATACTTTTTTCGCTAATCTCTTATTTGTGAATATCTTAGGGGATTTTGTTAAAAAATATCTTGATTTATTCCTCATTACAACTTATATTTGTTTGTTTTTGAATCCCAAAAAAAGGAGTAACAATGAATAAAAAGCTAATGCGGTCTTTCGTTGTTTCTTTATCAGCTCTCATCTTTTTTTCGTGCGGGGCAAATAAAGAAGTAACGACAAATTCAGACACATCTCAACAAGAACAAACTGTAAAAAAAGGGGAAATTGTTTCTGAGTTATTAGAACAAGCTCGCCAATATTATGTGTTAGCATTATCTAAACAAGAAACTAATAGTGTTACCGAAGCGATTACTAATTATGAGTCGGCACTTCGACTTATAAACAACTTAAGCTATTATCCGGGTGTCGACGATAATGAGGCTTACAATGACCTTTCTAAAGCAATCATCGATGATTATAAAAATTATATAGACAGTCTCCCCGAATTACCTGATAATGTATCATTCGCCGCTCTTGAAGAGTGGATGCAAAAAGCTTTCCCGGATGTTGATTTCACTCTTCTAGAAAAAGAAGCTACGCAAAAAAGAGTAGTAATTCCTGCTGATGTTCCGTTGGAAATTAATCCTATCGTCGAAAAATGGGTAGAATATTTTACGGGCAAGGGTAGAAAACACATGAATCTTTGGTTAGCACGTTCAGGAAAATATTTCCCGATGATGACCAAAATATTTGCTGAAGAAGGGGTTCCGCAACAATTAGTTTATTTGAGTATGATTGAAAGTGGTCTAAACCCAAAAGCTGTTTCCTGGGCATCTGCGGTTGGTTTGTGGCAGTTTATCAAATCAACAGGGAGAATGTATAATTTAAAGTCCGATTTTTATTTCGATGAGAGAAGAGACCCTGAAAAAGCAACCAGAGCCGCAGCACGCCATTTAAGAGATTTACATAATTCACTCGGTGATTGGTATCTTGCTCTTGCATCATACAATGCGGGTGAAGGAAGAATAACAAGAGCAATCAGACGTGCTGGTTCGAGAGATTTTTGGGAAATACAAAAATATCTTCAAAAAGAAACTCGAAGTTATGTCCCCCAATATATTGCTACTTGCTTAATAGCTATGAATCCTGAAGAATATGATTTTGTAAATATTCAGTACGAAAAACCTTATCTTTATGAAACTGTTAAAGTTAGTGAGCCGGTAGATTTAGGTTATCTTGCACAAGCAACAAATACTGACATTGAAACTCTTCAAGAATTAAATCCTGAATTGACACAAAATTCTGCCCCTGCTGATTTTCCGGGGGGATACAGCCTAAAGATTCCTGTTGGGACACAAAATCTATTTGCATCAAGTTTGATAAACATTCCTGAACATGCTAAAAGAAGTTTTGTGTTTCATACAGTTCGTAAGGGAGAAACTATTGCAAAGGTTGCTAATACTTATGGAGTAACTACAGCAGAGCTAGCCGATGCAAATAATATTTCGGTAAAAACAAAGCTAAAGAGAGGTAATCGATTAAAGATTCCATATAAAGGTTCCTCAAGTTCTACTGATTTCGCCTATAATACTAACGAAACCTCGGCTGTTGAAGAATCATCAGATGAATATGTCTCTCCATATGCAAGTCTAAATAACGGAACCCAACAAAATATTGATGCAGTCGAAGTGACTGAAGCCGGTGAAATTGAAGTTGATACCGAAAGTCAAGTTAAAACACTCCCCGATATTGCTCAAAATGTAATTCCAAGTGGACTTGTACCTGTTAATTACCATGTAAAGAAAAGTGAAAGTTTATTGCAAATTGCTGATATGTTCAATGTGAGAGTGAGTGATATCAGAAATTGGAATAATATTTCTTATACTCAACAGATTAAGGTTGGACAAGAATTAAAAATATATGTTCCGGAAACCCAAAAGTCTTTCTTCGCAAGTTATGATACTCAGTCAGCTGTAGAGAAAAAGACTTTATCTACACAAGAACCTAAAACCAAAAACTCTTGGTTTTACCATACAGTTAGAAAAGGTGATAACCTTTACGCAATAGCAAATAGATATAATGTTTCAATAAGCGAAATTCAAGACTGGAATAATTTAGACGGTACTAAGTTGGTTCGTGGTAAAAGACTTAAAATAAGTTCAAGTTTGCCAAATTCTCAATTTGCAGAAGAATCATCTACACATAGTACTCGTTCACAAAAATCGTTTAAGTATAAAGTTCGACCGGGTGAAACCCTGAGTGAAATTGCAGAAAAATTTGATGTTAAGGTAACCGATATTAGGAAGTGGAATAAATTATCTTCTAATAGAATTAATGCAGGTGCAAACTTAACCATCAACGGATTAAGTCAATCAGCTCCAACATCTTCTCTGGGTGATAATACTGCAAAGACTCCCGCAACTTTGAATGTTCATGTTGTTAAACCCGGGAATACTCTCGGTGGTATTGCTGACCAATATAATGTATCGATATCCGATTTGAAAAAATGGAATAATATCAGTGGTAACATTATTAAATCGGGTGAAAAACTAAAAATCTACAGTAATAACACTATCAGTGAAGGTTCGAGAGAAAAATCAGCATCTAAAGCTAACTCAAGTAAAGTTCACAAAGTTGTAAAAGGTGAATCACTTGATTCTATCTCGAAAAAGTATGATGTTACTATAGCTGAATTGAAAAAAATGAACAACTTGTCTTCGAGTAAAATTGTAATCGGACAAAAATTAAAAGTTAATTAGTTCTTTAATTTAATATAATATTAGGTGTTTACACCTTAGGGGTGCCGCAAGGCTGAGATTATACCCTTTGAACCTGATCCGGATAATGCCGGCGTAGGAATAAAGATTAGCCGTTTTACCCCTTTGGTAAAACGGCTTTTTTTTTGGAGTAAAATATGATTAATAAAATATTATTTGTGTTAATTCTTATAATTGCGACCAGTGCCGCACAGAATTATTCTGAGCTTATTATAAAAGTTTTTGATGGTAAAAATCAACAACCTATCGAAAGAGTAAATATATCAATCAAAGAGTTGAATGAAAATTTTTTGACCGATAAATTAGGTAAAACAGAAAGCATTAGGGTTTTATCAGGGAATTATTCCGTTTCCATTTCTCATCTTGGTTATAAAAATCTTAATGAAAAAATTGTAATCTCAGGTACAGGTAAATTTGAGTTCAGTTTCAGTTTAGAAACGGAATCTATTTTGATGAACGATGTAACTATAACCTCAACACGCGGAGTTGAAAGAGAGAGTCCTTTTACATTCAGCAATATCAGTTCAAAAGAACTTGAGAAACAAGCATTAATAAAAGATATTCCTTTTGTATTAAATAATCTCCCTTCAACCACCAGCCATTCTGAAAATGGTAACGGATTAGGCTATTCATATTTAAGAATCAGAGGTTTTGACCAGAGACGGATTTCTGTTCTCATAAATGGAATTCCCCAAAATGACCCTGAAGATCATAATGTTTATTGGATAAACTTTTATGATTTGACCTCCTCTTTGCAAGATATGCAAGTTCAAAGAGGAGCCGGGGGTGCTTTTTATGGACCTCCTTCAATCGGTGGGTCAATCAATTTAATAACAAAAAATTTTTCATCATCAAGTCGATTTGAAACTGATTTGGGATACGGCAGTTTCAATACTAAAAAAGTTATGATAAAATATAATAGCGGAATAATAGCTGATAAGTTTATTCTATCTCTAAAGGGAACTCATGTTACTTCTGAAGGTTACCGAGATTGGGCTTGGACAAAGTTTTGGCGCTACTTTGTTGGGTTAAATTATTTTGATTCAAAAAATAATCTTAAGCTAAGCTTTTTTGGTGGACCTCAAGAGGATGGTTTAGCATTTTACGGT
>JAHBUO010000078.1 GCA_019638025.1 Ignavibacteriaceae bacterium | reverse complement strand
AATTAGATATTCAATATTTGTTCAAGTTGAAAATTTACTCGATACTCAAAATGAATTAGCAGTTTATGCAAGTTCAGGAAGAGCATTATCTAATGTTGAGCAAATTCAAAACGCAGTTCAATTCAGCGAACTAAAAAGAAGAATTGACAGAGGTGATCAAGGTCTCTTCGGTATCGATCAATTAAATAACTATTATTCAAATCGACCCGAAAGAGTCAATCGCCCTCGCGAAGTAAGACTTGGATTTTCGGTTTTGTTTAACTAATTAAGAAGCAATAAAGGTTTTTAATATGAAAATGAAATATCTTCTAATGTTACTGTTTCTTCTAATTCTTGCATCACCGTTTAATGCTCAGGAAAAAGACGAATATGGTAACTACAATATTAAAAAACTTACCTATGAAGATATGGTAAGAATATTCGGCGATATTTACAAACCCGGAAAAGTGTTCAAAGTGAATGGAGTGCCGAGAGAAATTAGAGAAGTAATCATAAAAGGTAACAAAATTACCACTGTGGTTTTTAATTACGGTTCAATCTGTAAACCAAATTATTTGGGTAATATCGGTGACTTAGTTTGGCAAGGTTTGGGTTATGGTTTTGAGTTCGGACCACTTGCTGCAGCTGAAGTTGAAACTGATTTAGCCGATGGAACAAAACAAAAAGTAGTTATTGTTGATGATTCCTTTGTTTTGACCGGACAAGGCTCATATTCTCCTGATGGAAGATTAAAATGGGGATGGTTACCAAAAGCCGGTTATGCAGATCCAAATTCTTTGGAAATAGCTCGTTTAAATGCTCCGGATAATAATGCAGATGGTAAGCCAGACTCGTGGCCTGAAAGATGGTATTCAGCGGGTGCAGGAAAATATGTTTGGCCCGCATTTTTAGGAGATCAAGCTACAGCTCCTGATGAAGAAGTATATTACGTCATGGATGACTATACTAACGAAGCTTTCGTTGGACAAAATCCATACTATCCATTCCCATCGGATTCAACAAAAAGAGGTTTAGGATTGGATACAGAAGTTCGTATCATCCAGTTTAATAATCCTCTTGCTGAAGACATTATCTTTTTAGTTTATCAAATTACCAATGTCAGTGAAAAAGATATTCCAAGAGCATATTTTGGAATGCATGGCGACCCACACGTAGGTGGTCCGGCAGATTATGGTGATGATAGAGCTTATTTCATCCCACCGGTAGGTGTTTTAGCAGATCCATATCCACAAAGAGCCAGGAGTATGGTTTATGCATGGGATGACGATATGAAAGGAACCGGAGGTAGAGCAGCCGGGTATTTTGGTTGGAAGTTCTTAGAATCACCAACAAATTCGACCGATGGTAACGATAATGATGATGATGGCATAATCGATGAAAGTCCATTTAATCCAGCCGGAAACTATATTGATGGTATTTCAATTCCATTAACTTTTGGAATAGCTGATGTAGCAAAATATACAGCAGTGTTTGGAGCACCAAAGCCACGTTACCAAGGTGATGAAGACGGTGATTGGGATCCTGCTCGCGATGATATTGGTATTGATGGTATTGGCCCAGATTCTCCAAATTATCCGGGTCCTGATTATGGTGAAGGCGATGGATTTCCATCACAAGCATGGTATTTTGATTCTAATGACAATGGTAAATTTGATGACGGTGAAATTGTTTCTGATATTCAATTGCCCGGCTATAAATGGGCTGGTTCGGAGCCTAATTTTGGACTAAGAGACATTTCAGAATCTGATCAAATTGGTTTAACAAGTTTTCATGCGGCTGCATATACAAACAGTTTACCGAATGTTCCGAAAAACGTTTCCTTAATGTGGGAATGGTTATCAGCCGGCTCAATTGATCCTGACCAAGAGTTATTATCAACAGCCGGTGACAACGTATTTAACTTCGGTACTGGTCCACTATCATTAGCAAAAGGGGAAACTCAACGTTTCTCAATGGCTATTCTTTTTGGTGATAATCTAAACGATCTCGTATTAAATGCTGAAACTTCTACTCGTGTTTTAGAAGCAGATTATCGTTTTGCACAACCACCGCTAAAACCCGTAGTTCGAGTGGTACCAGGTGATAAACGAGTAACTTTATATTGGGATACGAGAGCAGAAAAATCTGTAGATCCTCTTACAAATAAAGAAGATTTCCAAGGTTATAAGATTTACAGAAGTGAAGATTATACTTTTTCTGATGTCTATAAAATAACTGACGGTAACGGGATACCTTTCCTTGGTCAAGCATTGTTTGATCCAAATACAGGAAAACGTGCTCAATTTGATTTAGTTGATTCACTAAGTGGTTTTCATCCTGTAGAATATCAAGGACGTGCAGTTAAATACTACGTCGGGGATAACACAGGATTAGTTCATGAGTATGTTGACTCAACAGTAAAAAATGGTGTTACTTACTACTATGCTGTTGTTTCTTACGACGGTGGAAGCATTGAAGCCGGAAAAGAACTCGCACCTTCTGAATCTCAAGCAGTTATTCAAAGAGACCCGATTACAAGTAAATTAATTTTTGATGTCAACACTGCAACGGCAATTCCCGGACCACTTCCTTCAGGAATGCTTGGAGCGTCGGTTGGTATAAATGGAGCACCTACTGCAATTGTTGGCAATTCAACCGGAAAAATATCAATTAAAGTTCTTGAAGATTTGGTTGTCGAAAATAGACTCTTTAAAATGACATTTATTGATAGTGTAACATATAATATTCTCGATTCAACAGGGTTTGAAGAAAGATTCCTTTCAAAAGATACCGTATTTGTTGCTTTATCAAAATCTGATATAGCCGATGGAACCGTTCAAGTCTTCGATGAAAGCAATAACCTAGTTGACCCGACAAAATATTTTGTCAATCTTGAGAGTGGAAGAATTCGAGGAACATCTTCAAATAGTCTTCCTGCAAATAAACAGTATAAGGTTAATTATAGATATTATACGGTTAAGAACAGTAAGTTCGTTGCTAATGAAGACGCAAATCCGAGCTTTTACGGATTGAAAATTTATGCTAAAAATGATCCGCTCGAGATCAATTTTGCAGAATCAAAATTTATTTCCGGTAACTCAAATCTGATTGATACAGTATTTTCGCCTGCGACAATCGGTAATCCTAAAGTTAAATATCGTGCAGATTGGGAAATTCGATGGAACAATCTTGATACGTTAGCCGACGGAAAATATCAATTCCCGGGTGACACGGTAAGAAATCAGTCAAATATTCAGATTTTTACTCCTTTCACTATCTGGAATACAAGTGAAAACGTGAAAGCAGTTTACTTAATCAATGAATCTGACCCACGTACAAGAAATAATAACAGATGGGATATGGGTGAAGCTATTGTCCTACGTCCGACAATTTCAAGTGGTTCAACAACTTCATATGAAGTTAAGTTTACCATCGATACTTCAACCGCACCCATATTACCCAAGAGCGGGGATGTATATCAAGTCAAAACCTTTAAGCCTTTTAGAACCGGTGATACTTATGTTTTTGAATCAAAAGCTGCAAAGTTAGATGCTGAAAAAGTTACCTCCGGACTAAACAACATTTATGTAGTCCCTAATCCATATGTAGCTTTCAGTCCTTCTGAAGGTTCTGGATTAACTGCTGAAATGAGAGGCGACAGAAATCTGCAGTTTAGAAATCTTCCACCCAAGTGTACAATTCGTATTTACACGATTACCGGTGAGTTGGTGCAAACAATTGCAAAAGATGATTTAACATCAACAGCTCATTGGGATTTATTAAGCTACGAAGGACAAAGAATAGCTTACGGTGTTTATATCTATCATGTAGATACAGATGGTCTTGGTGAAAAAATAGGCAGATTTGCTGTTATAAAATAGTTTTGTAGTCTGAGGCTGGCTAATTAGTAAAATAGTCAGCCTTGATTTAAATAAATTTTAATCCGGAGAATTAACAAATGAAAAAAATATTTCAATTAACAATCATACTTCTTACTGTTTGTGGAATGACTTTTATTTCACAAGCTCAACCGGATAGAAGTACGTCAAAAGTTGGAACAACGGCTGCACAATTCTTAAAGATAGGACCAGGTGCAAGGGCTATCGGCATGGGAGGAGCATATACCGGAGTTAGCAACGACATTTATTCGGTTTATTGGAACCCGGCCGGTATTACAAATATCCAAAATTCAGGAGAAGTCACATTTAATCATTCTGCGTGGCTTGCGGATATTACCTACAATTTCGCTGCAGCAGCTTTGAATGTACAAAATATGGGGACATTTTTTGTCACCCTAACTAATTTAGGTATTCCCGAAGATATAGTTAGAACATTTGACTTTCCTGAAGGTGATGGGCGTGTTTGGGATGCTTCATCTTTAGCTATCGGTATCGGATTTGCTCGAAAGCTTACCGATAAATTTTCCATCGGTTTTCATGCTAAATATTTAAGAGAAGCAATTTGGAATTCAAGTGCTTCAGGAGTGGCTATCGATGTCGGAACTCATTATATCACTCCATTCAATGATATGGTCATTGCAGCAAGTATTTCAAATTTCGGTACTAAGATGCAAATGGATGGACGAGATATCTTGTTTAATTACGACCCAGATGGTGACCCTACTTCAGGTGTAAATAATGTGCTTTCTAAATATGAGATGGGCAAATATGATTTACCACTTACTTTTAGACTCGGTTTAGCTATGGATGCATACAAAGATAGATATTTTAGGGCTACAACCGCTTTGGATGCAGTTCATCCTAATGATAATACTGAATATGTGAACTTAGGTCTTGAACTTGCATATGATGAAATGTTCATGTTTAGAGTCGGTTATAAATCGCTCTTCTTAAGAGATTCAGAACAAGGTTTAACTCTGGGAGGCGGTTTGAATTACAGACTTGCTGATCAATTTGCTGTCCGCATAAACTATGGTTGGGCTGATTATGGAAGACTCAAAAATGTTCAGTTTTTTGATGTAAGTATAAATTTCTAATCAATTCGAAAATGAGCCTTGAGGATAAAACTTCAAGGCTTTTTTATACATGATACTTAAAAAATCCATCCTAAAAATTAATACTCTTCTTCTAAAAAAATATGGTATTCCAC
Source organism: Ignavibacteriaceae bacterium (assembly GCA_019638025.1). GTDB lineage: Bacteria > Bacteroidota > Ignavibacteria > Ignavibacteriales > Ignavibacteriaceae > JAGUXE01. The sequence goes on along the minus strand of JAHBUO010000078.1, from coordinate 10,263 downwards.
CAAGAAGTGAATCCATTCCAGACCCGCTGGATATTTTGATCGGGACGATTCTATCTCAAAATACTAACGATCGAAATTCGTATAAAGCATATATCAAACTAAAAACAAGTTATCCCGATTGGTCAGATGTAGAGAAACTCTCTCAAAAAGAGATTGAAACCATAGTCAAAGTTGCTGGTTTAGGAAAGCAAAAGTCTTCAGCAATAAAAAAAGTTTTAACTTTTTTGAAAAATAAGAGAGGGAGAATCTCCTTAGATTATCTAAATGAACTTGATGATTCTGAAATATTAAATGAATTAATAAAATTTGAGGGTGTTGGCTTAAAAACAGCCAGTTGTGTTTTGCTTTTTGCGTTAAGAAGAAATAGTTGTCCGGTAGATACACACGTGAACAGAACTTTAAACCGAATCGGTATAGTTAGCTCTAAAAATCCTGAAAAGACATTTGTAATTATAAATGAGCAAATGCCTGAAAATATAGCTCATCAATTCCATACTAATTTAATTAGACTTGGAAGAGAAATCTGCAAACCACAAAATCCCAACTGTAAAATCTGCCCTCTATTGAAATTCTGTAAATTTGAAGATAAAAATTTGGACAAAGTTTCAATATATAAAGTGAATGACTTTCTTCTGTTGGATAGTATAAAATGATTAGAGTTATTAAAGAAGAAATTAAAAAGTTCTCACAAATTTTTAGGGAGATTGAGAAAAAAGTAATCATTATATTCATCTCAATTGCCATTCTACAAACGATCTCCTGGTATTTTGCTTCTCGAAGATTTTTTCGATTGAATTTAGCGCAATATTTTACGGATGAAATTCAAGTCAAAGTCTTCGAATTAATGTACTGGTTCAGCGGTGATTTTATCACCTATTTCATTATTCCCATTTTAATAATTGTATTCGTCTTTAAAGAAAAATTATATAACTATGGATTAACAGTCGGTGATGCAAAATTTGGATTGGCTACATCTACAATTTTTTTAACTATAATGCTTCCACTGATCTGGTTTTTTTCATCATCGCCGGACTTTATAGTTCAGTACCCACATCTTTCAGTAGCCCGAAATGATTGGAAAATTTTTATTCTATATGAATTCGGAATTTTTATATACATGTTAGCCTGGGAATTCGTATGGAGAGGATTTGTACTTTTTGGTTTGTATGAGAAATTTGGAAATTATGCCATCTTTATTCAAATGATTCCATTCGTCATTTTACATAACGGAAAACCATTTCCTGAGACCATTGGAGCTATTGCAGGTGGAATAATTTTAGGATATTTTGCTTTGCGAACTAAATCTATTTATTATTGTGTTATTACCCATTCCGGAGTGATGTTGATGATTGATTTTATCTCAACTTTAAGATTCAGAACAGAGGAATACGGAATTGGAATTAGTTCACTTATAAGAATTTTGAAAGAATTATTTTAAGGAAGAATATGAGATTCACACTAAATGTTGATCATGTAGCCACTTTAAGAAACGCAAGAGGGGAAGATGTTCCTGATCCGGTAACTGCGGCACTGCTTGCCGAACAATCCGGTGTTGATGGAATTGTCGTTCATTTGAGAGAAGATAGAAGACATATTAGTGAACGTGATTTGCGTTTGTTACGTGAACTTGTCACAACAAAACTCGATTTAGAAATGGCTGTAACTGATGAAATTCTAGAAATAGCTTGTGATGTTCAACCTGAACTTGCTACAATTGTCCCCGAAAAAAGACAGGAATTGACTACTGAAGGGGGAATTAATGTAATTGATAATATCGTTTTATTGAGAGATGCAGTCTCTACGCTTCATGAAAATTCAATTGCAGTTTCTCTTTTCATTGAACCTGAAATAGAACAGATTGATGCTGCGGCAGAAATTGGTTCAGATTTAATTGAAATTCACACCGGAGTATTCGCAAATTGCAAAGTTGAAGAAGAACAATTTGATGAACTTGAAAAAATAAGACTTGCTGCAAAACATGCAAAAAAATTAGGACTCGGTGTTAATGCCGGACATGGTTTAAACTATACAAATATGAAAGTATTTCGTGAATTAACTGATATTGATGAGGTAAGTATTGGTCATGCAGTTTTAGCGCGTGCATTTTTTGTTGGTTTAGATCGTGCTATTAAAGATATGATCGAAATTATAAAAAAATAATTTAGCTATGAATTGGCATCAACTCCTTAATGCAAACAGGTTCGGAAGAACCAATTTACCTCAAACTCCTTTTGATGGAAGAAGTGAATTCCAAAAAGATTTTGATAGAATTGTTTTTTCAACAGCTTTCAGACGACTTCAAAATAAAACTCAAGTTGTCCCTCTTCCTGAAACTGATTTTGTACACACAAGGTTAACACACAGTATTGAGTCTTCATGTGTTGGTAGGTCGCTCGGACATTTAGTCGGAAAAAATATTCTTTCAAGTTACAATGATTTAACTTTTAGTGAGTATGATTTTGAAGCTGTTGTTGCTGCAGCTTGTTTAGCACATGATATCGGGAATCCACCATTTGGACATACCGGTGAAGACGCAATTTCTGAGTATTTCAAAAGTAAAAATGCCGAGAAATTTTTAGCCAATCTTACTCCCTTACAAAAATCTGATTTGCAAAATTTTGAGGGGAATGCCGCCGGATTTAGATTACTAACTTATACTTTTCCTTCACTTTCGAATTACAAGGGGGGATTAGGTTTAACTCATTCAACTTTGGGTGTCTTTACTAAATATCCCAAAGCTTCTCTTCCGGATTTAAAATCATCCGGTAGGGCAAGTGAAAAAAAATATGGTGTGTTTGAATCAGACTTAGATTCTTTTAATGAAGTGGCAAATTCACTTGGATTAATCAAGAAAGACTTTGATAACGGTTATTTTAGACATCCATTATCATTTCTGGTTGAAGCCGCAGATGATATTTGTTATCGAATTGTCGATTTAGAGGATGGGTTCAAACTCCGTTTTGTTGATTTTGAAAAAGTTAAAAATCTACTTCAAGATTTAATACTTTCGAGAAAAGAAGAATCTCTTGATAGGTTATCAAATATTCATGAAGAAAACGAGATTATTGCATACCTTAGATCTCGAGCTATCGGTGTTTTGATTAAAGAAGCCGCAGATATCTTTTTAGAAAATCATGATTCAATTCTTACTGCAAATTTTGATGAACCTCTTCTTAAAAGAATAGAGGCGATTGATGTATTAACCGAAATAGAAAAACTCTCGGTAAATAAAATTTATCAATCAAAACCTGTTCTTGAGATTGAAGCAGCCGGATTTGAAGTCCTTTCCGGATTACTTGATGCATTTTTAAATGCAATTTTTCAAACTGATTCAAAATATTATTCCACAATTAAAAAGCTTATTCCCCACGAATATGTGTTGGATAACTCTGTTTCGGATTATTCCAAAATAATCACACTTACTCTTTTCGTTTCAAGTATGACCGACACATATGCGATTGAAATTTTCAAAAAAATTCGTGGAATATCATTAGCTCGATTATAGTTTGTGAATAAATCGAAACTTAAAAAACTTCTTGAACATCATTACAAAGAATTTGATCGCTCAAAAATTGAACCTGACCCACTCCAATTTCCTCATCGATATACAAATGAAAAAGATATTGAAATATCAGCATTTATTGCATCAATTTTTGCCTATGGAACTGTTAAACAGATTAATAAAACTCTTAATTTAATATTCTCACAAATGGAGAACAGCCCTCTTGAATATTTAACTTCAAAAAAAATATCTGACATTCAAAATTCATTTAATTCGATTAAACACCGTTTTTATAAATCGGAAGATATTATCTGTTTGTTTAAGTTTTTGAGAGATATTTACTTAAGAAATGAATCAATAAAAAGTATTTTCTTAAATGCTTATAAACAGGATGAGAATATCAGAGATGCAATCAATTCATTTTCAAAATATTCCATCATGAATTTAATTAGATTGAATAATAACAGATTGACTCACGGACTCAAGTTTATGTTTCCACTTCCGGAGAAGGGGAGTGCATGCAAGCGAATGAATCTATTTTTACGTTGGATGGTTAGAAAAGATGAACTCGATTTTGGTCTTTGGAGTGAAATTCCAACTTCGCATTTAGTTATTCCTGTTGATACGCACATATTTCAAATTGCTCAAAAACTAAATCTTACAACACAGACTTCGGTGAGTTGGAAAATGGCTTCCGAAATAACAGAAAATCTTAAAGGTTTTGATAAAAATGACCCGGTTAAATATGATTTTGCACTTTGTCATATCGGAATTAGAAAACTCTCTTTCGAATAAGATAATTGAAATATTTTATTATCTTAGCTTAAAAAGTTAATAGAATTTCGTCAACCATTTTTGAGGTTAGTATGATTAAACTTAATCGATTAGTGTTATTGATTGCACTCTTTTTCTATTCAGTTATTCCACAGGAAAATCTTCTCTATCAAAAACCACCAAAGGAAATCCTCGAGTTAGCTGATTTTGAGAGAGCTCCACAAATTACAATTGACTCTAAAAAAGAGTATATGATTTATACATATCGTAACACATATAAATCTTTAGAAGAATTAAACGTAACTGAACTAAGACTTGCCGGATTGCGTATTAATCCTCAAACCAATATTTCGACCGGAGTAAATTATTTTAATAATATTAAGATTCGAAAATTTACCGAATCGGAAGAAAGGCAGGTTATAAATCTTCCTAAAAATCTTTTAATGACAAATTTTGTTTTATCCCCTGATGAGAAAAAATTAGCTTTTACCAACACTACACAAAATGGTGTGGAATTGTGGTACATCGATTTGGAAAAACAGACAGCTTTCAAATTGTCAGATGCAATTGTAAATGCAAATCTTAGTTCACCCATAACATGGTTCCATGATAGTAAAAATCTACTTGTTCGTACGTTACTAAAAAATAGGAAACCAATAATTGATGAGAAAAATGATATCCCTACCGGGCCAATAGTATCAGAGAGTGATGGTTCAGTCTCACAGAACAGAACATTTCAAGATTTGCTGAAAAATAAAAGAGACGAAATTAATTTTGAAACTCTAGTAAATTCTGAATTGCACAAAATTGATTTGAATGGAAATTCTAAAAAATTTAAAGATGCTGCTTTATATGCTTCAGAAAGTTTTTCTCCTGATGGAAAATATTTATTAATCACAACAATTGAAAAACCCTTTTCATACATAGTTCAATGGCAGAGATTCCCAATAACCTCAACGGTTTATGATGTTAACGGAAAACAGATTAAGATTGTCAATCAATTGCCTCTGAACGAAATTCTTCCAAGAGGATTTATGGCAGTTAGACAAGGAAAACGTTACCTAAGTTGGCGTAATGACAAAGGTTCTGAATTATTCTTTACCGAAGCTTTAGATGAAGGAGATCCTGCAAAAAAAGTTGAATTCAGAGATGAACTTTTTACATGGGAAGCGCCATTCAATTCTCCCCCTAATTCCATCATCAAATTGAAGCAGCGTTTTAGAGATATAATTTGGGGGAATGATAATATTGCTGTTCTTTCTGAACAATGGTATGATACAAGAAACACAAAGAGTTTAATAATCAATCCATCAAAGTATAATGAAAATCCTATTGTTTTTATTGATAGGAATTCTCAGGATGCATATTCTGATCCCGGAAAATTTGAACTCAAAAGAAATGAATTCGGAAGAAATGTATTATCAATTGAAGATAATTCGCTCTTCTTAATTGGGGATGGCTATACTAAAGATGGTCAATTTCCTTTTATCGATATTTATAATATTAATACTAATCAGAAAAATCGATTATATACATCTGAGTACACCGATAAGCTTGAAAATATTAACTCGTTTATTAATATTAAAAATGGAGAAGTATTAGTTCTGATTCAATCGAGCAAAGAATTTCCTAATTATTATATTAGAAATATCAAAACAGGTAGTCTCACCAAAATCACTAACTTTAAGAATCCGTTTGCTTCACTAGAAAATGTTCATAAGGAAGTTATTAAGTATAAAAGAGGTGATGGTCTTGAATTATCTGGCACTCTTTATCTACCTAAAGATTATGACAAAGTTGAAAAAGAAAAATTACCCCTTTTAATTTGGGCTTATCCTCAGGAGTATAAAGATAAAAATAGCGCGGGGCAGGTTACCGTAAATCCGAATGAATTTACATATCCTAATTATGGTTCATTTGTTTACTGGGTAGCAAGAGGATACGCAATTCTTGATGATGCAGCATTCCCAATAGTTGGTGAGGGGGAAGAAGAGCCTAATGATACATTCATTGAGCAACTTGTGGATAATGCCGCTTCAGCTATTAAAGCAGTGGACGAACTTGGATATATTGATAAATCAAAAGTTGCAATCGGAGGGCATTCATACGGTGCTTTTATGACTGCAAATTTACTGACTCACTCAAATCTATTCGCTTGTGGAGTTGCAAGAAGTGGGGCTTATAACCGAACATTAACCCCCTTCGGATTTCAAAGGGAACAAAGAAATTATTGGGAAGTCCCTAATGTCTATAATAAAATGTCTCCATTTATGAATGCAGAAAAAATGAAAACACCACTTCTTTTAGTTCATGGTGAAGCTGATAATAATCCCGGGACATTCACCTTGCAGACTGAAAGATATTTCGGTGCACTCAAAGGGCTTGGAGCACCTGTAAGAATGGTAATTCTACCTAAAGAGAGTCATGGTTATTCTGCTAAAGAAAATATTTTTCATCTGCTTTGGGAACAAGATAGTTTTTTCGAGAAGTACTTGAGATAGGGAATTTGAAGGACGAGCAAAATAGAGGAAGTAGAAATACATTCCTCTATTTGCTTAAATATTTTTGTTAACTCTTTAACCGTTCTTCAAGCTCATTAACTTCGTCGATTAATTCAGATGGGAGTCTGTCACCAAATAATTTGTAATAATTTCGTGTCTCATCGACTTCATTCAACCAACCTTCAGTATCAACATTTAAGATGGAGCTTAATTCTTCCTTTGTAATAGTTAGATCGCTAACATCTAACGAATCAATTGAAGGGAGATAACCAATTGGTGTTTCAACTGCATCAACTTTATTATCTATTCTATCAAAAATCCATTTTAATACTCTGATATTATCACCAAATCCGGGCCATAAGAATTTCCCATTCTCATCTTTTCTGAACCAATTTACTGAAAAGAACTTAGGAAGTTTATCTGTTTCAGTGCGATGCATAAAACTTAACCAATGTGCAAAGTAATCAGCCATATTGTATCCACAGAAAGGGAGCATTGCAAAAGGATCTCTTCGAACCGCGCCAATCTTGCCTTCAGCAGCGGCGGTTTGTTCTGATGATACTATTGAACCCAGAAATACACCATGATGCCAGTCGAAAGCTTCGTAAACAAGGGGAATAGAAGTTGCGCGTCGTCCACCAAATAATATTGCAGAAATTGGTACTCCCTCCGGGTCTTCCCATTTGGGGTCTATAACCGGACATTGCTTAGCCGGAGTCGTAAATCGACTATTTGGATGTGCTGCCGGAGTTTTAGATTCAGGTGTCCATTCATTACCTTTCCAATCAGTTAGTTTTGACGGTTTCTTTTTTGTTAAACCCTCCCACCAAACGTCACCTTCCGGAGTTAAAGCTACATTCGTGAATATTGAATTTGCTTGAAGTGAAAGTATAGCGTTAGGATTTGTATCCATTGAAGTCCCAGGAGCCACTCCAAAAAATCCGGCTTCCGGATTAATTGCGTATAATCTGCCATCTTCACCAAATTTCATCCACGCAATATCATCACCGACAGTTTCAACTTTCCATCCCGGTAATGATGGAGTAAGCATCGCAAGATTTGTTTTACCACAAGCACTTGGAAAAGCGGCTGCAATATATTTCTTTTCACCCTCGGGATTTGTAATTCCTAAAATAAGCATATGATCAGCCAACCAGCCTTCTTCACGTGCCATTGTAGAAGCAATTCTAAGAGCAAAACATTTTTTCCCAAGAAGAGCATTGCCGCCATAACCACTTCCATATGACCATATTGATTTTTCTTCAGGAAAATGAACAATATATTTATTTTCGCCATTACAAGGCCATGGAACATCTTTTTCACCATCGTTTAAAGGTGCACCAACTGAATGTAAGCACGGAACAAAATCCCCATCACCTAAAACTTCCAGAACTTTTTCTCCTACTCGTGTCATAATGTGCATATTACAAACAACATAAGGGGAATCTGAAATTTCAACACCAATATGAGCTATTTTGCTTCCGAGGGGTCCCATACTGAAAGGAATGACATACATTGTTCTACCTTTCATAGAACCTTTAAATAGTTCATTAAGTTTTTGTTTCATTTCTTGAGGATGAATCCAATTGTTTGTGGGACCTGTTTCTTCAGGATTTTCTGTACAGATAAAAGTTCTATCTTCAACTCTTGCAACATCAGCCGGATCAGACTTACAGTAATAACTATTCGGTTTAATTGATTCATTCAATTTAACGAATGTACCCGCTTCAACCATCTCATTTGCAAGTCGGTCAAATTCTTCTTTTGAGCCATCACACCAATAAACGCTTTTCGGAGTGCAAAGTTCTTCAACACTTTTCACCCAATCTAACAACTTTTGATTTTTTGTCATTGTTGCTGACATATTAACCCCTTGTGGATTAGTGATTATTAATATTTATTAAATATTGAATCTGATACAAAAATTCCAAAGATGGCTAATATTATCATCGATTGAAATGGAGGAAGCAGAAGCAGATTCAAACATATCTTATGTTACAAAAATAGTGAAATTTGAAACTTCTCAAAATGAAATGATGTGCATAAGTAGAAATCAAAAAATGAAAACACAAAAATTGTTAATAACGAATTTATTATTGATAATGTGAACAAATTTTGCAAAATTGGTTTTCGAATTAATTTTGTGATGCAGTATTATAATAATGGCTAACTCAGAAGAATCTATTTCAAAGCGAAAAAAGGAACACTTAGAACTTTGTTCTACAGATAGGGTTTCGTTTAAAGGGAAATCTAATGGTTTTGAAAATTATGATTTCATGCATCATGCAACAACAGAAGTTATTCTTGACAAAATTGACTTATCTTCAAACTTTTTCGATAAAATAATTGCGTTTCCATTTTTGATATCATGTATGACAGGTGGTACTTCAGAAGCTGAAAATATTAATTTAAGATTAGCTGAATCCGCAAAACATTTGAACATTGGATTAGGTTTGGGGAGTTTAAGATACATTCTTGAAAGTGATTCCGATTTATCTCATTTAAGAAAGATTCGTGAAAAAGCGGGGGAAGTTCCGATATTGGCTAACATCGGAATCGCTCAAGTTATTGAATTAAAAGAATACAGTAAGATTCAAAAAATTATTAGTGAGTTAAACGCAGATTCTTTTGTGGTGCACTTAAATCCCGTTCAAGAGTTATTACAAAAAAATGGTCAATATAATTTCGCAGGACTAATTAAATCTTTGGAAAGATTTATAACTGCAGTACAAATTCCGATTATTGTTAAAGAGGTTGGTTCCGGAATTTCAAAAAAAGTTGCAAAGCAATTATTGGAAATTAATGTTAAAGGAATTGACATTGCAGGTGCAGGTGGGACAAGTTGGGCAGCTGTTGAAATTTTACGAAATAATGATTCTCTAAACAATGATTTTTGGGATTGGGGATTACCCACATCATATTGCATCCGAAAAGTGAATAAGCTTAAAAAGGATTACGACTTTTTGTTAATCGGCTCCGGAGGAATAAATAACCCGATTGAAATAGCTAAAGCTCTTGCGCTAGGTGCAGATATTACGGCTTCAGCAAGAATAATCTTACAAACTTTAATTTCTAAGGGTGAAGAGGGAGTAACTGCATTAATTTCAGATTGGTTTAATACTGTAAAAAAAATCATGTATCTTACAGGTTCAGAATCAATTGAACATTTTCAAAAAAATAAAATTGCAAAAACAAAGGATTTAATTTGAATTCAGAGAAATATTCAAATCTTTATAAAAAAGAAAAATTAAAAATAGACGCAAAACTAAAGAAGATTTTATCTACAAGAAAGCCTCACTCATTATATGAACCAGGGCATTATATTCTTGAAGGCGAAGGGAAAAGACTTCGTCCAATTTTAGTATTATTTTCGGCTAAAGCAGTTGGAGGAAAATTTTCTCAAGCGTATAACGCTGCACTATCAGTTGAAATGATGCATAATTTTACTTTAGTGCATGATGACATAATGGATAATGCTGATAAAAG
>JAHBUO010000077.1 GCA_019638025.1 Ignavibacteriaceae bacterium | reverse complement strand
TAACGAAAGTAGTGGCACTTTCGGTTTTTCAATTATTGTCGTGAATTTCCAAATCGCAGACCAGTCACCCCATGTAACTTCATTAGTAGATCGCACTCGCCAAAAATAATTTGTAAAATACTCTAAGTTTGAGACCACAAAAGTGGTATCTGTAAGTGTGGTATCATTCAAAACAAGATTTGCAAATGCTGAATCTTTCGCAAGTTGAAAATGGTATGCAGAAATGGTTTCAATTCTCTCTTCCGGCTTTAACCAGTAAAAGGAAATAGAATGGACAGACTGATTATAAGTATTATTTGTCGGCGATACCAGTACAGTACTAAACGGATTACCTAAAGTTTTAAAACGTCTTATTTCACTCCAATTACTAGATCCGGTATTATTATGGGCTTTTACGCGCCAAAAATACTGCGTATAAATAGAATAATTATTTAATATCCATGCCGTATCAGAAAGTAAACTGTCTGCTGTAATTATCTGCGTAAATGCTATATCCTGTGCGACCTCAATTGAAAATGTTTCAGCCCACGCAGACTTATGCCAATTAAAAACAATAGGACCATGAATTCCATAGGCGTTATCCAATGGACTAATAAGTACCGGGGCTGCCGGCTTTTCTAGAATAAAAAATGAGTCAACCTGAGAAAATTGTGAGCCGGCATAATTTCCATCTATTGCTTGTATTCTCCAATAGTAATAACCACCGGGTAAATCTTTTAGTTGATAACTATTTAAATGACCTGTATTACCAAAGTTGACAACTCTCCTAAAACCAGTATTTAAATCTGCCAGAGGAGAAATAATTTCGGTTGAATTAATAGACCGCCCAATAGCAATATTGTATGTTAAACTATTCTGAGGACTTTGACCATCGGTAGATTTATCCCAAGTCAGTTTAACTGCTGTCCCCTGAATATTAACACTTAAGTTAGCCGGTGGTGAAGGGACAGTATTTGGTATAGCTGAGTTATTTCTAAATAACTGCGTTTTTGCATTAGAAGCTTCGCTGCCAATAATTAGTAAATCAAGATCATTATCATTATCATAATCTCCTGATGCTATAGAACTATAAATTCTACCAGAAAACGATGGTACTTCAACAAAAGTAAAGATATCATCCCCCATATTTTTGTATAACTGAGTTATATTGCTACCCGAAACAATTATATCTATCAACCCATCATTATCAAAATCAATAAATTTAGCTTCCCCTGCTGCAATACCTGCTATGCTAATTGAACTTACTTCTGAAAAACCACCATTCGTATTTTTGTAAACCTTGCATGCAGGATTTTCGCCAGTCCAACCGGCTATTAATATGTCTAAGTCGCCATCATTATCATAATCACCCCATCGTACAGAGCCCTTTTCAACCCCGGTAAACCAGTCCATATGCTGCTGTAAGTTGCCATCAACATTTTTAAATACTTTTGATATTAAACCTGAACCTGTATTCCCACATAGTATTAAATCTTTATACCCATCACTGTCGTAATCACCCCAATCTGAACTCCCATCTCTAACTTTATAATCAATTACATTATCAAAACGGGAGAAATTGCTGTTTTTGTTATTGATATAAATGTCAGTTCTTTCACCGCCATTATTAAAGCCACTAACAAGAAAATCCTGATAACCATCACCATTAATATCTGTTACAGAAATATCAGCGCTATTTAAACCAATACCCCAATAGTTGTTACTTTCATAAAATACTCCATTCGAATTAATATATAATTTTGTTAAATAACGCTGGACATTAAATTGATCCCTATCAATTCCAAATATGATTATATCAAGAAAGTTATCGTTATTTACATCAATCCATTCAGCAGCACCATTGGCTACCCCCATTAGGGGATGACCACCTGTTATTGCTTGAAATGTGCCGTCTCCATTGTTCTTATAAACTCTTGTTACTGCAGTAACTGAGGTAGTACTTGTATTACCTGACAAAAGTATATCCAAAAATCCATCGTTATTATAATCACCCCATTTAATTGAGCCTTGATTTGCGTCAATTAATTCAAAAGTTAAAATATTTGAAAAACTTCCCTCAGTATTGAAACTATAAATTTCACTCCACTCACCCCAACCTGCTTGGTTACCGGCTCTAACACGCCAAAAGTATTTTGTTAAGTATGAAATGTTGCTTACAGTTTTTGTTGTATCTGTTAATGTGGAATCATTAATTATAAGATCGCCGAAAAGTGAATCTGTCGATAATTGATATTGATACTTCTGTATTTGCTCAATTCTCTCTAGTGGTTTTGTCCACTTAAAGACTAAGTTATGTATAGGTTGATTAACTGAGTTATTTAATGGTGTTACCAAATTACTTGCATACGGATTGCCTAGTGTTTTAAAGTTCCATACTTCAGACCAGTCACTCTCTCCGCCGATGTTTACTGATTTTACACGCCAATAGTATTTAGTATAATTACTAAGCGAAGGCAACTGAATTATCGTGTCCGTTAAGTTAGAATCAGCATAAACAATAGTTGCAAAACCGGAACTTGTTGATACCTCTATAATATATTTTTCTACTCGAAGAGATTTATTCCACTTCGTTATTACTGGTTGAACCAATCCCCTGCTATTGTTTAATGGAAGCGCAAGAAGCGGAATTGTCGGCTGCTCAATAATAGTTGTAAACCTCGAAACTTCAGCCCAATCACCCCATCCGGTTTCATTACCCGCTCTAACCCGCCAGAAGTATTTTGTAGAATAATTTAGATTATGTATTGTTGTTATTGTGTCGGTCATTGTTGAATCATTCACAACAAAACTTCCGAAAAGCGAATCTGTTGATAACTGATATTGATACTTCAATATAGTCTCTATTCTTTCTTCAGGTTTTGTCCACCTAAAGACTAAATTATTTATATGTTGATTAGCCGAGTTATTTAAGGGTGTTACCAAATTACTTACATAAGGATTGCCGAGTGTCTTGAAGTTCCATACGAGCGACCAGTCACTCTCTCCGCCTACATTAACTGATTTTACTCTCCAGTAATACTGGGTATAATTATTCAATGTTGGCAGCACTTCTGTAAGGTCGGTCTGAGTTGAGTCATCTACTACAAAAGATGTAAATGTGCTGCTGGTAGATAACTGCAGGATAAACTTATCCGCTCTTGCAGAGGTGTTCCAGCTTACCGTAACAGGATTGAGCTGTCCCATGCTGTTGTTTGCAGGAGATAACAGGGTAAAGTTTGCAGGCTTCTCAATAATGGTTGTTGTGTTCCACACCGCTGACCAGTCACCCCACCCTGTCTGGTTCTTAGCCCGCACTCTCCAATAGTACTTTGTCAGATAGCTCAGACTGTTGACTGTTTTTATTGTATCAGTTAGGGTTGAATCGTTTGTTACTATACTGGTAAATCCCCCATCAGTTGCCAACTGGAACTGATACTTCTGAATAGTTTCAATTCTCTCTTCCGCTTTTGTCCACTTAAAGACTAAATCATTTACAGGTTGATTAGCTGAGTTATTTAATGGTGTTACCAAATTACTTGCATACGGACTGCCTAATGTTTTAAAGTTCCATACTTCAGACCAGTCACTCTCTCCGCCTGCATTGTACGCTTTTACTCTCCAGTAATATTGTGTGTAGTTTGAAGCAATTGGATAAAGTCTTGTGGTATCTGTCAATAAACTATCATTTACTATTAGATTGGTGAATGTTGCATCTGTCGATAACTGTAGAATATATTTCTCTACTCTTATTGAACTCTTCCACTTCGAGGTTATCGGATTTAGTAATCCTTTACTGTCATTTATCGGTAATGCCAATACCGGCACTGTTGGTTTCTCTATGATTGTTGTCGTATTCCATACCTCACTCCAGTCTCCCCAACCTGTCTGATTCTGGGCACGGACTCTCCAGTAGTATTTGCTTAAATATGTTAATCCGGTTAGGGATTTTGTAGTATCTGTTAATGTTGAATCATTAATTACAAAACTACCGAAAAGTGAATCTGTTGATAATTGATATTGATACTTCTGTATTGCCTCAATTCTCTCTTGCGGTTTTGTCCATTTAAAGACTAAGCCATTTAACGGTTGATTAACTGTGTTGTTTACCGGAGTAATCAAATTACTTGCATAAGGATTACCAAGCATCTTGAAGTTCCATACTTCAGACCAATCACTCGCTCCACCTAAATTGTAAGCCTTTACTCGCCAATAGTATTGGATGTAATTTGATAGTGTTGGAAGTAGTTTTGTGGTGTCAGTCAAATTTGAATCTACAAAAGCATAGCTTGCAAAATTACTGCTTGTTGATACTTGAAGGATATATTTTTGTGCCCCTAACGATTGTGTCCAATTAGTCAAAACTGGTTGAACTATTCCCTTACTGTTGTTTGTAGGAAAAATTTGTGATGGAATTTGTAATTCAACAATTGTGAAAACAGCTTCGCTTGTATCAGCTATACTGCTATCACTTGCGTTACTAATTCTGACTTTGCAATTTGCTGACAATATATCTGGAATTGTCCACGCATAGCCACCAGCAATTGCCGATGTGCTTTCAATTATTGTTGTCCAATTCGTGCCGTTGTTTGTTGTGTACTCTATCTTTACATTAGCAATGTTTGTACTGCTCCATTTAATGGTATCAGTAGCTCCTACATAGAACATCTCCCCACCGTTTGGCTTTAAGAGTGAAATGTTTGCTATTGTTGATAATGGCTTTATGGGTGAGTAACCTTGTCCAATTTCACCAAATATCTGGGGATTTAATGCTATTACTATTAATACCAGAGTAATAAGTACTCTCTTTTGCATATTATTCTCCTAAAATTTATAAATTTTTAAAAAAAGTCGTTGCCTACTCCAGTCAGGAAATCTTATTGATAAATTAATAATCCCTCAACCAATATTTTGATAAAATTAATCCTTAATACATCTTATACTCAAATATGATATTAATATATTTTCAGATGATATTTGAAATAAGTTGCTCTCTGACTTTAATTCAATGACGCCTGCCCATTGATCCGACCATAATATTGTGCTACTATAAAATCTTGTTCGGTCACCAACATAGTATATTGTAGGATATTTTATACCTACGCCTCCCATTAGTGCCGAAAAACCACTTGTATTGGTACCCGCGCCAGCTCCTGAACCTTGCCCCACTTCCTTTAAGCTGTTTCCATTAGAGTAATTGATTTTCAAAATATCAAAATCGGTTTTAGTAGGTATATGCCACCCCGTTGGACAAATACCCTGCGCGCCTTCAACCGTACTATATTGCATTGCTTCCCTCCATATATATAAGCCGCCATAAGTATCACAATTTAAGGAATCCTCATCAAAGCAAAATTTTTCGATAATCCCATTATTTTGTTGAAATCCACTTCCATGAATCATTTTCCCTACATTCAGATTCTCTTTTAACCAGCATTGACTTCCAATTTGAACTGTATTATAAGTTTTTCCGGCATACGTTACGGTTGGGATTCCTGGACAAGGTTGTGGTGGCACATAATTATCATCCGCGCTAATCCTTATCTGCACTGTTGCACTGTAAAAGTTGGGTATTTCTCCTCCGGCGTTCCATACTATGGTTTTTCCAGTACCATTTGTTATACCACTCCCTACTGCACCGGTTACCTGTGTTATTGGCAGGCTCCACGTTGTACCGCCGTCAGAGGAGGCGGCTATGGTTATGGTCATTGCTTGTCCATCAACATCATTAACATCATAGGTAATGTCGACCATTTTACTTCCGTCGTTTCGCATGTTAAAATCAACATTTGTTACAACAGGAGCGGTGTTTTGAGCAAAGAGTAGACCGGACATTATTACCACCATTGTTATTACTCTTTTTGTGTGTGTTAGTATTTTCATTTTGTTACCTATGGTTATTTTTTTGTTTTTCATTCGTGTTAATTCGTGTAATTAGTGGCTAAACTCTTTTGCCACGAATGGCACGAATCTTTATAGCACAACTCTTTTATATTCCAATTTTTCCCGTCCAAAGTTTATTATCAGTCCAAGCTTATATTTAGATACTGCTAAGTAATTGAGGGTCTGTTTAACAAATTCATCAGGAATTCCATTCACACCTTTTATTTCGATTATTATTTTATCCATAATTGTAAAATCTGCATAAAACTTATGAGGAAGAGTTTTTCCCTTATATTCCACCTTAAATTCTTTTTCTCGATCATAGGGAATTCCAACATTTCTGAGTTCAATCTCAAGGGCATCTTTATAGACAATCTCTAAAAATCCGCCCCCTAATGCTTTGTGGACTTCCATGCATAAGCCAATTATTAAAAAAGATTCTTCCTTATATATCAAATCACTCAAAATAAAATTCCTTTCTCTAATATTTCTCCGCCACGAATGGCACGAATTTTCACTAATAATCCCATTTTGTTTTTTTGATTTACTCATGATTTAATTTTCGTCCCAGCTCCTTACTCATTACAACATCACTGCAAATTCTGCCGGAAGAGTGTATTTACCTATCTTCATATTGTCGACTATCAAGCATGCTTTACCTCTTGATTTATGTTTAGAAATTCCTTTTCCATGCCTATCAGTTATTGATGTTTTTGTTACTTCATTTTTATCAGATTCAAACTCAAAGTAAAATTCAATATCTCTAAGCGGTTTCCCCTTTTGGTTAAAGAAAAAGACCGTTGTTAAAAATTCATTTTCCGAATCATTAATCTCAATCATCATTCCGGCTTCTCGCGCAATATCGACAGCTCCAATTCGGTTTGTTACTTGAAGTTTTTTGTAAATTTTCGTTAAATGAGATTCAACTGAATTGATCGAGATAAACAATTCCTCTGCTATTTTTTTATTTGAGGACCCTTTCCCTAACATTGTAAGGACTTCATGCTCTCGTTTTGTTAGTGTTGGGAGATAACGATTTCCTATTGATGTTGCTCGATTAATATCATCAAAATCTTTCAAGATATTAAGAGCTATATCGATTGAATAAATGATATGCCCCCTATTTACACGCTCAATTGTATTTATAATTTCAAATGAAGAAGCTGTTTTAGGCAGATAACCACGAACCCCCATCTTAATAGCTTTGTAGATATTTTCCTCATTCTCCTGACCTGTAAGAATTAGAATTTTTGTTCCTGAAGATATTTGTCTGATTTCTGAAATAGCCTCTAAGCCGCTCATACGGGGTAAGCCAATGTCTAATAGAAGTACATCAATCGATTGGTTTGCTTTTAGGTAGGTAATACAATCTTCAGCATTATTAAAATCAACAGAACAAACCATTTCCGAAGAAAGTGAAATAAGTTCTTTAATTGAAGTTCGGTAGTTGTAATCATCTTCAACGATTGCGACTGAAATAATTAAATTTTCTTCATCTCCCATGTCAGATTCTTTGTTTTTCCCACCACAACTTAGTATTCATCATAAATAATTTATGTAGGGGTTTTCCGCTAATTTATTGAGATGAATTTCAATCTCCCCCAATAAATAATTCCAAGTAGTAATTACTTTTTACTCGGAAGCAATATTCACTAATCTCACAATTAGTGTAAATGATGTCCCCTTTCCCGGGCGACTACTAAGTGTTATTTCTCCGTTAATTTTTGTGCTTCGTTTCTGAATATTTTGTAAACCGTTTCCGGATGTACTTATTGAAGTATCAAATCCGACTCCGTCATCAGTTATGGACATCGTTATGGTGTTATTATTTCGATAAACTTTCGCTTCAACATTTTTTGCTTTTGAATGTTTATAGATGTTATGAAGCACTTCTTTGTAGATAAGAAAAATTTGCTGTTTAATATTCATTGTTAAATAGGGACTATCAAAGGCATCATCGTTGATATTCAATTTGTAACTTATATCCTCCAAAATATTTCCGATGAAATACTCAAATCTTTTAATCAGATTTTGGCTTGATTCATTTTTGTAATTAAGAAACCACATCTCTTCTCTGACTAATCTATTAACTGAATCTGCAATATTACCTATTGTAGAAACAATTTTCTTCTTATCACTATTCGGCGTTTTATCGGAAAGAAGAACTGTACATTTTATCGGAATTGATGCAAGTTCCGTTAGTACACCGTCGTGTAAATTTTGAGAAATCGTTTCTTTCAAACTCCGTTCTGAAGCAATTCTTTTCTCTTCTTCTTTTTTTCTTGTCTTTTCAATTGCAATGAAAGATTTCTGTTGCTCCTCAACTTTAGCTGCTTCAATCTTTTTAACATTTCTTATTCTGAAGTGAACAATTAACCGGATGGATGATACAATAATCAGCAATACAAAAAACTTAAACCACCAAGTTTGCCACCAAGCCGGTTGGATTATAATTTTTATTTTTTTACCACTGTTGTATTTCCATTCATCAATCCCGTTTGAAGCAATTACATGAAAGTGATAAGTCCCCGGGTCAAGGTTAGTATATGTTGCTTCTCGCTTAGTTCCGACGAAATTCCATTTACCTTCGAAGCCTTCAAGTCTGTATGCATAACGGACACGATTCGGTTCATTGTACTCAAGAGCGGCATATTCAATAGAAAAGACGTAATCATTATAATCAAGAATAATTTCATCAGCGACTGTTATGTCCGGAACAAGTTTAGTTTGATTATTGAATTTCCTGAACGAAGTAAAAGCAATATTGTAATCTTCATTATTGCTAATCTTCAGTGGGTCAAAAAAGAATGCACCGTTAGCACTACCAAAAATTAACATTCCGTTTTTATATTTAATTGCGCCGTCTGCATTTAATTCATTACTCGGCAGACCATCCTCTTTTGTAAAGTTAATGAACTTTTGGGTGCTCGGGTTAAATCGTGATAATCCTTTGTGTGTATTTAACCAAAAGTAGCCTGAATCATCGACTGTTATGTTATAAACATAGTTGTTTAATAATCCGTCAGATTCGGTATATATTTTCGTCGCTTTATTAATTGGATTAAAAGAAATTAAACCACCGCCGTAGGTAGTTAACCATAAAACATTGTTTTTGTCTTCATGAATTCCGAAAATGGAATTTGAGCCCATTGGTCCACTCTCCTTAGCATAGAATTGGACAATCTCCATTTTCAGGTTCTTTCGATTAAAAAGAATTAGCCCGGCATCAGTTCCTAACCAAAAATTCTTTTTGCTATCTTCAAAGATCGTTATTATCTGATTTTTTAACGGGGAATCAGTATCATACAGAACTGTTTCAAATTTTTGCTTTAATCTATTGTACTTATTTAATCCTCCGCCTCGTGTCCCAATCCATAGTGTCCCTTCAGAATCTTCCAGAAAAGACCTTGTAGCATGATTATCTAAACTTGGAGTAGTACCAACTACTTTGTTAAACCTTTTAGTTTTGAGGTCTAAAGTTCTTATCCCTTTATCTCTCGAACCAACCCAGTACACCCCATATTTATCTTGATAAATTAAACTCAAAAATCCGCTTTGAATAGAATAAGGATTATTCTTTGAAGGAATAAAATGCTCAATCTCTCCGGTTTTAGCATTAAGCATATTAAGACCATCCTGAAGAGTAGTAAACCAGATATTATCCTCACGGTCTTTGTAGATTGTATAAATCTTTTTACTGTTGAGAAATGTAGAGATACCTCTAATAGGTTTGAAAAGAGGATTAACAATTTTATTTACACCTCCTCGATTACTCCGAATCCAAATATCTCCTTTATTATCAGTATAAAGACTCACAAGCTGGTTTTCACTTAGTCCGTACTGGTCAAAGTCATTCTTTATATACTTCTGGAATTTGTTGGTGAGTGTATCAAAGGTATATAATCCGTAGTTGGTGGCCATGAAAAGTTTATGATCAATTATGAGAATATCATTCGACATCTTAGGTGCATCTATTCCATTGAAGTTGGTAAGTTCGCCGGTATTTTTATTGTACTTAATCAATCCGGTTGAATTCGAGTACCAAAATGTATCATCTAACCCGAAAATTATTTTTGAATAACTTTCGTAAATAGTTTGCTTTTGACGAAGAGCTATTAATATTTGGTTAAATTCATCTGTTAACTTATCATACTTAAAAAGCTCGCATTCACGATTTATGTGTACCCAGACTTCATCGTTGTTATCAATATTGAAGCCTGTTACCATAGCACTTTTATCTTTAATAATCGGATAATATTTATAATGATTGGTATGAGTATTTATTGAAGAAACGCCATAACTACTTGTAACCCAAATAGTCCCTTTAGAATCCTCTACAAAATAAGTATGAAGCGAATCTTGTTTATAACTCTCAGTATTTGATTTTCCGTATCTTGTGAATGAGTTAGTCTCATAATTATACTTAACAAATCCCTTCACGTTAGAGAACCAGAGTTCACCTCTTGAATCTACAAATCCCCTCTGCATTGTATTTGATTGAATTGAATTAGTATCATTCTTGTTAAAAGTATATCTTATAAAACTATCATTTCTCCGATCAAATTTATTCACTCCCTGATGTGTGAGAACCCATAGATTTTTCGCTTTATCTTCGATCAGTTGAACTATCCAATTGTCTGATATGCTGGATGAATCACTTTTATTATTTCTGTAGACTTTTACATTATATCCATCGTATCTGTTAAGTCCATCATCTGTACCAATCCAGATAAATCCAAGGTAATCTTGAAAAATAGATGTTATCATGTTTTGCGACAGACCCGTCTCGACATCAATTTTGTTGAATAAAAGCCTATCAAACTGAGAGAAAGTTGTGGTAGGTGAAATAAAAGTTAAAAGAAATACCACAGTTAAATATTTTGCTAACTTCATAGCATTTGATGATGTGGGACATCTTCTGTGTAAATATATTTCTTTGCAATCCATAAGAGCCGTTTTTCCCCGAAATTTGACTAAACTTTGGATGGTTTTAATATTTTCTTAAAGGATGGAGACAAAAAGAGTAATCCCGAAAATGATTTTGCAAAATAAAGCAAAGTCTTTAGCGGTGCAACAATTATTTTTTTGGTGTGACCTAGCCAACATCAGAACTCACATAATTTAGTTTTTAGTTCATATTCGCATTATTCGTTATTTGTGATTTCCATTTTTATTATACTTTATCTCTAATTATGGCTAAATTTAGCCGGAATTTTTTACTTATTTTTTTTAAAATCAAAAAAATTGATTTGTCACAAACTATTTTGTGAACTCCCCCTCATCCCCTCTTTCTTTTATCAGTAAAAATTTGTTTTTTTGAGTTACTATAAATTATTCCAAATGAGATGCCATTTTTAATTAGTTTTCTACCTATACTCCTATTACTCTTTCTTTTGTATTGGATTGACTCTTTCAAGTTGTTATCCCCGAAAATCCTTTTTATTGCGATATTATGGGGTGCGGCTTCAGCTTTATTAGCCTATCCGATTAATACTTTTCTCCTAAATCTATTTAGTAATAGCATTGTGACAGGACTCTTAGCACCAACTCTCGAGGAGTCGTTAAAGTTTCTATTGATTATACACTTCTTAAGGAAAAATCGTGTTTGTTTTTTAACTGATTCACTTATTCTCGGATTTGCTGTCGGTGCCGGTTTTAGTATTGTCGAAAATATTTTCTATCTAAATCAACTTGGAGAAAAAGAAATTCTGATTTGGATTTTACGCGGGTTTGGAACTTCATTCATGCATGCAACCGCAAGCGGTACGGCATCGGTTATTTCACAAACTATTTTAGGCAAAAAGGATCGGTTCAAATTCCGATTTTTACTGATTGGACTCACATCTGCAGTAATTATTCATGGAATCTTTAATAGTAGTCTGTTCCCCCCTGTTTTTATGATTGCTTCTCAATTGTTATTGCTTCCGATGTTCATCTTTCTTTTGATGCAAAAGAGTGAAGCATCAATTAAAAATTGGATTGATGAACAATTTGAATCTGATGTCATTCTTTTAAGTAAAATTAAAAGTGGAGAACTAAGTACAACAAGAACCGGAAAATATTTAATCTCGGTTAAAGAGCGGTTTCCGGCTGAAGTATTGGTTGATATGTTAGGTTATGTTCAACTCTATTTAACTCTATCGATAAAAGTTAAAGGGATGTTGATGATTAAAGAAGCGGGATTTGATATACCGAAAGATGAAAATATAATGGCTCAGTTAAATGAGCTTAATGCATTATCAAAAAGCATCGGGAAAATCGGGAGGATGACCCTCTCACCAATCCTAAAAACCAATCAGAAAGATTTTCGCAAACTCACTCAATTGATTAATGAATTAAACAGATAAGTAAATCAAACAAAATATTCAATAATATTTTCGATTTATATGAATCTTAAATTCGGAAATATTATCTTTAGTCAAGTAATTGTTTCAGTTAAATGACGGTAAAAAGATCATGAGAAAACTCCTTTATTCATTCACCTTAATTATCCTTTCACAGCTTTCAATAGCGCAAACATTGAACATTCCTCCGCGCCCGACAAATGCGATAAGCGGAACAGCATTTGCAAATCTGGTTTGGAGTGCATCACTTGAGCAACGTGAAGAAGAAGTTTATGCCCAAATAATGAGCGGAAATATCCCGAATTTCATGCGTCAATTAAAGGAGGTAACTTCTTCAGCTGACATTAACGGAACTAATTACACCGTTAAATATTTTGTCCTCCCGGATTATCTTTCTATCGGCTCTGATTCAGATTATTTTCTTATTCCGATGACTCCCCTTCTTGCTCAGCGACTTGCAAACTCATTAAAGTGTTCAATGCCGACTAAGAAAATGGTTGATCAAATCTATTCTTCTGCTCCATGCAAACTTAGACCACAACCGATACCCCCAACTGCTCAGATGACAACAGTCCCGGTTTTTGCTCAACATAATGATTCGGTTAAGTCAATCCGATTCCCGATTCTTGCACAATATCCTTTAGGAACCACGGTCGGCGGAACAAAAAAAGATATAATAATTTCAAATCGTATCTATCAAAATCTTAATGCTAACGTCCCCAAACCTGTAGTTATTTATGGTTGGCATCAGCTAAACGGGCAACCGATTCAACCTGTTTACAACGGACACGGTGAAACGTATGCCGATTATAGTCATGGAGTTCGTCTCGTTTTAGATTCAGCAATTGTGAACGGAGCGAACAAAACTTTTGCACAACTCCTTTCAGACCCTATACTTTCTATTCTTGTAAGTGATGAAGGAACTATTGTAAAACCATATTATACTCTTTCGGGTAATGTAACTCCGGCTCCAAAATCTTTTGGTATATTTTGGAATGGCTCTAATAGTCTGAAGATACAAGCATCACCTACAACCGGAACATCTTTAAAAGCATTCTATGGGAATGATGGATTATACTTTAACGATTCTTCTGATGCATTTTCAAGTAATATCGAAATAAATAATCTTCCGAACGATTCAATCTTTTTTTTTAGACTTCAGGCACTAAGCAGTAACGGTTATTCCCTTTATTCTGAAGTCTTAGCTGCAGTTCCTTCAGCTACTGCTCCAAAAGTATTGATTGTTAACGGTTTTGATAGAGGCTCTGCCGGAAACACAAACAATTTTATACGCCAACACGGAAAAGCATTTTTTTATAACGGATATTCTTTTTCATCAGCTACCAATGATGCGATTCTCCAAGGATATACTAATCTAACTAACTTTGAAATTGTTGATTATATCCTCGGCGATGAAAGCACTGCAGATGAAACATTCAGCTCAGCAGAACAAGAACATGTTAAAACTTTTTTAAGAAACGGTGGAAGATTATTTGTTTCCGGAGCAGAGATTGCATGGGACTTAGATTATAGAGGGACTGCATCCGATAAAGATTTCATCAGAAATTTTCTGAAATGCCAATATGTTAACGATGCCCCAAATGGTGTTGCCGGTACATACTACATTGCAGAAGCAATCAGCGGAACTATTTTCGAAGGGTTAGGGACAATAAATTTCGATAATGGAACACAAGGGACAATAAATGTCCGCTACCCCGATGTAATAACTGCAGTAAACGGTGGGCTCAATGGATTAAAGTATACCAATGCTACAAATCAATTTGCAGGAGTTTATTTCGAAGGGATTTTTACCGCAGGGACAATAGACGGGAAGGTTGTTTGTCTTGGATTCCCTTTTGAAACTATTTATCCGGAATCCAAACGAAACGATTTTATGGCAAAAGTTATCAATTTTTTTTATAGTCCTTTAAGCTCGGATGAAAATGATATTACTGTTCCCACTACTTTTGAGCTATTTCAGAACTATCCTAACCCCTTTAATCCAAGTACAACCATAAAATTCGGTTTACCCACTGACTCAAACGTTCTACTCGAAGTTTATAACCTAATCGGTGAAAAGGTTACTACTCTTATTAATCAAGAGTTGAAGGCAGGCTACCATGAAATTAATTTTACAATGAATGAGTTATCCAGCGGAATTTACTTCTACAAAATTATAACTGACAACTTTTCAGCCGCAAAGAAATTTGTATTATTAAGATAATTGTCGAGGAATTCATCGAGTTCCCTTTTTTCAAGATGGATGATTTATGTGGGGTTAAATATGTAGTTTTGAGTAACACAAAACAAAATTCACCCCACCGTGGAAGCTGTCGAGGAGTGGGAATCTACAACCATAAGTTTTCTGTTTTGGTTTTCTTGTTCCGCACCTTAAAAAATTGCTCATATAGTGCTATCAACCTATATTCTAAATTCTAACTACTATCTACTTATTTACAGTGCATGTTTCTTTTGGTTCTTTTCTTACGCTAAGAAAAGAACAGAATATGGAAAGGATAGATTTGTAGTTGAGTATAGCTAAAGCATTATAAAGAATCCACCCCAGCCCTCCTTTTCGCAAAAGGAGGGAGTAAAAAAAGTCCTCCCATTTTTGAAAGGGGAGGATTTAGGAGGGGTTAAAAAATGTAGCTTAGGGGAATGTAAAAAACAAACTTCACCCAACCACAAAAACCGGCGAGAAATGGTCCTCGACAGCCGTGCAATCACTCACTCTCCGAAAATAATCTCATCAACTTTAATAATACCACGAACACTATTTGTTAAAATGACTTCATCAGCGGTGAGCAAATCTTCCAAAAATAATTTTGTTTGAATAGCCGATACTTCTTCGATGAACTTTTCTCTCATAATCCCGTTTAATATCCCGCATGAAATCTCGGGAGTAAAGTACTTTTCATCTTTTCTGATAAAAATATTTGTTCTCGCCCCTTCGCAAAGTTCATTCTTTTCATTGAAATAGATTACATCAAAATATTGTGAATATTGTGGAGTGCTGACTATTTTATTGTAAAGCTTTCTATTAGTTGTTTTGAAATACTGAAATTTGTCGGATGAGTTAATTCGTTCGGAATTGATTAAGCATTTAACCTTTGCTTGCATTGTATCTATTTCCTCAACCTTAATTTCACTTCTTCCCCATTTAGAAAGGAGAAGTCTCATCTTATAAGATTTATCCGAGTTAAGTTTATTCAGTGTATTATTAATATTAGCGATAATGAACTTTTCGTCGAATTCAAATAGAAAATATTCCGAAGCATTTTTCAAGCGTGTTAAGTGTTTATCAAGTAAAGATATAGCTTTACCATTAACCCGAATAGTTTCGATGAGTTCAAAATAATCATTTGATTCAAGCAAAAATTTACTTTTTAGATTCACCTCATCAAGTTCTAAATTTGGATTGCTATCCCAAACAATGCCACTCCCCAATCCAAGTTTACACGTTTGAGATTTTGTAAAATATTCGATTGTC
>JAHBUO010000076.1 GCA_019638025.1 Ignavibacteriaceae bacterium | reverse complement strand
CTGATAGAAGTGAAGAAAACATTTTAAAATCAATTAAAACCACTTTATCGGATGAATTGAAAAAATCTTATAGTGATACAGAATTTATTCCTAATCTTGAACAGCATAAACCATATGTAATTCTCATTGTTGGAGTAAATGGAGTAGGTAAGACTACAACAATTGGAAAATTAGCTTACAACTTTAAGAAATCTGGGTTAAGAGTAATAGTGGGAGCAGCAGATACATTTCGGGCTGCTGCTAATGAACAATTAGAAATTTGGGCAAAAAGGGCAGAGGTAGAAATTGTTCAAAAGAAAGGAGCAGATCCATCTTCAGTAGCTTTTGATACTGTTTCTATAGCTATAAAAGATAATATTGATGTTGTTCTTATCGATACTGCAGGAAGACTTCACAATAAACATAACTTGATGGAAGAATTAAGAAAAATAAAAAAAGTAATTGAAAAAAAATCAGAGCATGCTCCGCATGATACTTTTTTAGTAGTTGATGGAAATACTGGTCAAAATGCGATGATGCAGGCTGAGGAATTTGCAAAAGTCACAAATATCTCAGGTTTGATAATTACAAAATTAGATGGAACGGCAAAAGGTGGCATGATTTTTCAAATATGCTCCAAACTTAAAATCCCAGTCCGTTTTATTGGGATTGGTGAGGGTATAGAAGATTTACAAACTTTCGATTCAGATAAGTTTGTAGAAGCAATCTTCGACAATTAGAATAAATAACTTTAATAAATCAAGTTAAATAATTATATTAAATAAATATTGCATTTTCACTTATAGTATTTTATAGTTGAATAAATTCATTTTTATATTAAATCCAAAGTCCGGAAAAGGAAGAGGAGCACAAATATTTAAATTGCTTAAATCCCTTCTTCTTGAGAAAAACATTAATTTTGAGATACATTCTACGACCGGGAAAATGGATGCAAATGCTATCTCTCAAAGAATAGATACTGCTTCCACAGACACGATTATTGCAGTCGGTGGCGATGGGACTGTTAACGAAATAGTGAATGGAATAATTGAATCTAAAAAAATAGTTAAATTTGCTGTGCTCCCAATTGGTAGTGGTAATGATTTTGCAAGAAGTGTGAATTTGCTTGAAAACTGGCAAAAAGTTTTAGATTATATACTCTTATCTGATAACTATAAAGTAATTGATCTTGCAAAAATTGAAGTAAAAGATTCTAAGAGCTTTTCAAGATATTTTGCATGCAATTGTGGGATTGGATTTGAAGCTGAAGTAGCATTTCAAGCATCTCTTAATAAATACTTAAAAGGCTTGCCATTATATTTATATTCGGTATTGAAAGTAATGAAAAATTATTCTTCAAGTCATTATGATGGTAAATTGGATACTTTTGAAATTAACTCGAAAAAAATTTTAATTTCAATTGGAAACGGAACAACCGCCGGAGGCGGATTTAAATTAAACCCATTTGCTAAATTGAATGATGGTTTCTTAGATTATTGTGTTGCGGATGATTTAACAAAATTTCAGATACTTAAAGTGCTCCCGAACGCGATTACTGGTAATCATATCCATTCAAAATTTATTGCTCATGGAAAGTTCAAAACCGCTTTTTTTGAAATAGATAAGCCAACATGTATACATATTGACGGTGAAGTTATTTCTACAAATGCAAAATATGTTACAATTACAGTAATGCCAAATTCATTAAGGACATTGTGCAGAGAATAATATGTTTATGAAAAAACCATCTCATCGAATATTTGATTATGAACCAAGGCATTATGATCCAAGTACCGATAAAAGCGAAAAGTTAAAACGAAGATTAGGATTTTCGAGAAGAAGAAAGTCGTTAGGGAATCGAAGATCTCACCTAAGAATGATATTGATAATAATTGGGGCAATTGTAGCTTATATTATTTTACGGAATATTAGTTAGTTTACATAATATACATTATCAGACTCATTTATTATGTTTATAAATTTATAAAAGTGAGTTTTAGACTCACTTTTATTCGAGTATAATTCTATCTCAGCGAGAATTAATTATAAATAAAAAACCCTTCGCCAGATTTTCTACCAAGTTTATTTGCTGCAACCATTTTCTTCAATAATGGACACGGTCTATATTTTGAATCTCCTAATCCATTGTACAAAACTTCCATAATGGCTAAGCATACATCTAATCCAATGAAATCAGCTAGAGTTAAAGGACCCATTGGATGATTCATGCCTAATTTCATAACGGTGTCTATATCTTCGGCAGAGGCAACTCCTTCCATAAGACTAAAAATTGCTTCATTAATCATTGGCATTAAAATTCTATTCGCAATAAATCCAGGATAATCATTAACTTCAACTGGTACTTTATCAAGATTTTGTGCTAATTCTTTTATTACCAGGAATGTTTCATCAGATGTAGAATAACCACGTATTATCTCGACAAGTTTCATTATTGGTACAGGATTCATAAAGTGCATTCCGATAAATTTATCCGGTCTGGTAGTTACAGCAAGCTCTGTTATTGATATCGAAGATGTGTTTGAAGCAAAAATACAATTAGAATTAACTATATTATTTAACTCATTGAAAATGGATAATTTAACTTCCTTATTCTCATAAACAGCTTCAATAACTAAATCACAATCAGGTGGAGTATTTTTTAATTCGATTATCGGAGTGATATTTTTCAGAGTATCTGATTTTTCAAAATCAGTAATACTCCCCTTTTTAACCATTCTGGTCAGATTGTTCTCAATTGAGGTTAAGGCTTTTTGAACTAGAGTTTCGCTCAATTCAACTAAAAAGACTGAAAATCCTTTCAAGGCAAAAACGGTAACAATTCCGTTACCCATTGTGCCACCACCGACGACAGCTACTTTTTTTATATTCATAATAAACCCCTATTTTTTATAAGATTTAACTAAAATTGCAGATGCTTCTCCACCTCCTATACACAGAGAGGCAACACCGTATTCAACATCTTTTTGTTTCATCGAATGAAGCAATGTGGTTAATATGCGTGCTCCGCTAGCCCCAATTGGATGTCCGAGAGCCACCGCACCTCCTTTAATATTTACATTTTCAGAAGTTAACCCCAAAATTTTGTTTACTGCCAATGAGACTACAGCAAAAGCTTCATTAATTTCAAACAAACCGATTGCATCAATAGGCAAATTAACTTTTTTTAGAAGTTTAGTAATCGCATCTGCTGGTGCTGTCGTGAATTGTACAGGTTCTTTTGCGGCAGAAGCTTGAGCAATTATTTCAGCTATTGGCGTTAATCCTAATTCAATTGCTTTTTCCTCTGACATAATCAAGAGTGCAGATGCACCATCGTTTATACTCGAAGCATTTGCTGCTGTTACAACACCATTTTTATCAAATACTGGTTTAAGAGTCGGTATTTTGTCGAAATTTACTCTTGATGGTTCTTCATCATAATCTATAATAGTTTCTTCTTGTTTTGAGCTAATTTTTATAGGAGTTAATTCATCATTAAAAAGATTTAACTTTTGGGCTTCGATGGCACGTTTATAGGATAAAATTGCAAACTCATCTAATTCATTTCTCAAAAAAGAAAACTCTTTAGCGGTTGCTTCTGCACATGTTCCCATATGAACATTGTCATAAGCATCAGTTAAACCATCTAAGAGAATTGAGTCATACAGCGTAGAATTCCCTAATTTGTATCCATTTCTCGCTTTTTGTAAAATATATGGTGCATTAGTCATACTTTCCTGGCCACCTGCAATTATAATCTCTGCATCACCGGAAAGAATTGCTTGTTGAGCTAACATTACAGCTTTTAATCCACTTCCACACATTTTATTTATTGTTAATGCTTCAGTGTTTTTTGCTAACCCAGCAAAAATTGCCGCCTGCCGAGCTGGAGCTTGCCCCAATCCTGATGCAAGAACATTACCCATTATTACTTCATCAACTAAACCGGTAGAAATCCCGGAACTCTCAATTAAATCTTTAATGACAAAACTACCTAGTTGAGGAGCAGAGAAACCACTTAATACACCATTAAAAGAACCGATGGGAGTCCTTTTCGCATGTGTTATCACAACCTTTTTCATATTCTTTTACCTTTGAATCTATTTTAAATCAGTTATTAAACTTAGTTGAGTAATTATGTTATTTGCAATTATTGATTTGTTAACGTTTGTATTCTCGCTCAAATAGAATAAATTTTCAATTCTAGAAATACATTTATTGATGTCGACATCAGAATATTTTGAATTAAACTTTTCAAAAGTATTAATATCGTCAATAAAATATTGCACATTAATTTGATTCCTATGTTTTACAACTTCATTTAACCAATATAATATGACTTTTAACAGAAGATGAAAACTACTCTCCATTCCATCCTTTAAAAAATATGATATCTCTTTAATTGATGTATGAAATTTTGAAGCCATTGAATGTCGTAGAATTGTAATAGCCTTTTCCTTTATAAATAAGAAATCATTCTCAAGCAAGTTTAGCGCATGGCGAACACTCCCCTCACAAAAGGGTATAATTTCCGACAAGGTTTGAGAATCAAAATTGAAATAGTTTGTAAGAATATCTTCCAATTCCTGATGTTCCAAAGGTTGAAAATTTATTTGCCAGCACCTCGAAAGAATTGTTTCTTTTAACAATTGAATTCTGTCAGTAGTCAAAACGAAGATAATTCCAGGTGGTGGTTCTTCTAAACTTTTTAGTAGCGCATTTTGAGCCTCATCGCTCATGAGATGTGCATTTGAAATGAGAACAGTACGATAATTTAAATTTGAGGATGTTTGAGTTATAAACTTATTGATTTCTCTTATACTGTTAATTTTAATAACATTTGCATCTTCAATATCAATATTATAGTATGGGTTTTTCTTTTTTTTTAGTAATTCCGATTTTACATTTTTCAGCTGAGATTCTGAAAGTTTTTCATATGGTGAATGATGACTCTCTTCACCTTTTCCTTTGGGAAGTGGAAAAATGAATTTCATCGTTGGTTCGGAAAATCTATTTTCAACATTTTCCGAAAGGAAGGATTTATTCAATAAAAATGAAAAACGGGATGCAATAAAATCTTTCCCGACTCCATTACTCCCGTTAAATATTAATGCTTGTGGTTTTCTTTCGGAGGCTACAAATCCTTCAAGGATTTTAATTACTTTTTTTTGTCCGTAGATACCTTCCCAATCAGTTGACATATATTATATGAAAAAAATCATATAAAAATGTCAAAATTCATCTTCATTGTAGAAAAAGTCTTCATCTGTAGGATAATCCGGCCAAATATCTTCAATAGATTCGTATGGCTCCTCAGAATCCTCAAGCTCTTTAAGATTCTCAATAACCTCTAAGGGGGCACCGATTCTCTCTGCATAATCTATAAGTTCGTCTTTAGTTGCTGGCCAAGGGGCATCATCAAGATAATTTGCCAGTTCAATAGTCCAAATCATTTATTACTCCATTAATTTTTTTTTGCTACTTGAAATAAATCAAATTCATCGAAGAAAAATTCTTCCGGATTTTTATTAACCCCATTATGTATAACTTCATAATGAAGGTGTGGTCCCGATGATAATCCGGAATTACCTGTTTTAGCAATTAATTTACCTCTTGTAACCTTCATCCCTTCTTTAACTAATGATTTAGAAAGATGAGCGTACACAGTTCTATATCCAAACCCATGATTAACCTCAACAGTGAGACCAAAACCATTGCGTGAACCTACAAATTCTACCACACCATCACCCGACACATAAACTTCTGTTCCAACATCAGTTATGATGTCAATTCCGTCGTGCATTCTATTAATTCTTAAAATAGGATGATATCTAAAACCAAAGCCGTTTGTGCCAATAACTCCTTTGCAAGGTTTTATTGCCGGAAGTGCACTGAATAAAGCCTGATTTTTCTTAATCGCACTGGCTATATTCTTAAAATTATCTTTTTCGTATGTAAATTTTCGATTGACTTCTTCGATTTTTGTAAATGCTTCTTCAAGCTCTTTTTTATTTTTTGATTTTAGAAAATCTAAAAAATTATCAAAAGATCCACCACCGATACCCAATTTTCTTTCATCCTCAGTAAGTGGTGGTAAATTCGCTGCGATTCTTAAATCATTATTAGTATTTATAAGACTCGCGAGTTCTTTATCCAAATTATTGTAGCGGGCTGAAAGTTCTATTAGTTTTGTTTTTAGTGTATTGTTTTCTTTTTTGAGTTGAGCTAAATCTTTATTTGAGTTGTAAAAGAAGTTGTAAACAGATATTGTTCCCCAGACCAAAAATGAGGAAGTAACAAAAATCATTAAGGAAGTAAGCAGTATCTTCCGTTTATGATTTTTGACCTCAATAAATTGCAGTTTTGATTTGGAGAAATAATAAAATTTTTTCATAAGCTATTTGTGAAGTTAAGGAAAATGCTAAACTTTGTCAACGATTTAATTTTGAATAATCTATTGTGTAGGACGCTAATTTATTTGAAAGGTTTCAATATTATTCAAAATCGTGTTCAAAATAATCCACACCTCTTTCAAAATTCAGATTTTTACCTTTTTGGAGATTTCTGTTTAATTTTTCTTGAAATATTTTGGCTGCATCGTATCCATAATGTTTTAACAAATAGTGTAGACTGATAACCTCAGAAATTACTGTAATATTTTTCCCCGGAATGATCGGAAGTTTAATATATGGGATTTCAACATCGAGAAGTGATATTTTAGATTCATCTAACCCTGTGCGAGTATAATCTTCCGATTCATTCCAAACTTCCAATTCTACTACCACTTCGAGTCTTTTTTGGAATCTGATTGCCCTAATTCCGAAAATTCGTTCAATATTTATTAATCCCAATCCCCGAATTTCCATAAAGTGCTTTACTAAATCAGTTCCGGAACCCATCAAAATTCCTTCACCTTTTTTTGTGAGAATGATAACATCATCAGCTACAAGTCTATGACCTCTTTCAATCAAATCAAGAGCTACCTCACTCTTCCCCACACCGGATTTACCGATGAATAAAATGCCAACTCCATACACAACAAAAGATCCGTGGACACTCAATTTTGGGACAAACTGATCATCCAAAAATCTGAGATAAAATAAACTAATTTGGTTGTTGTTAAAGGTGTCTGAAAGACAGGAACATTATATTTATTAGCTAAATCAATGAACCCATCAAAAGGTCGATTATTGTTAGTTAAGATTATACACGGTAAGTCAAATTGAAATATTTTTTCTAATGAATTCAATTTTTGTGAATCTTCCAATTGGGCGAGATAATGCATTTCTGTATTGCCAAATATTTGAACACGAGAAAAAGAAAAGAGATCAACAAACCCGGCTAATGCTAAACCGGGTCTGTGTAAATTTTGTTCTTTAATTAATCGATGAAACCCGGACTTATCGGATAAAAGATTAATATTGAATTTATTTGTAACTTTTTCGAAAAAATAACCTACTTCAATATTCTGTTTTTTGATAATTGAGCTATCATCATACTTAATCATTTTAGTGATTATTTCTTTTGGTTTTTAGTTTTTGAATTTGTCGATTCAATTTTTCAACTACAGCCGAAACTGATTTCGGGAAATCATCTGTAGTTTCTGTAGCAGTTAAAATTTGACCTGGGACTTTCAAAATTATTTCGGCAGTTTTTTGGCTGTTGGTTGAATTTTGAAAACTAAGTATTACGTCGGCATCCATAATTTCGTCAGTAAATTTATTTAGAGAAGAAACCTCAGCTTCAATAAACTCTTTTAGAGTATCGTGTGCTTTAAATTTTCTTGCAGTGATGTTGATTTTCATAACGACTCCTGGTTAAGATTTTGGATGTGATTGTTTGTAGACT
The DNA here is from genome assembly GCA_019638025.1 of Ignavibacteriaceae bacterium. Taxonomy (GTDB): domain Bacteria; phylum Bacteroidota; class Ignavibacteria; order Ignavibacteriales; family Ignavibacteriaceae; genus JAGUXE01. The sequence goes on along the minus strand of JAHBUO010000076.1, from coordinate 8,328 downwards.
TTCTTTAATCTTTCAATACTTGTGTGTGTGTATATTTGAGTAGTAGAAAGATTAGAATGTCCTAGAATTTCCTTAATTGCTATTAAATCTGCACCGTTGTCCAATAGATGGGTTGCTGAACTGTGTCTTAAAAGATGTGGATTTTTCTTCTTTAATGAAGTTACTGCTCCCAAATATTTATTAACGATTCGCTGAACATAGCGTGAATTAACTCTGTTACCTTTCTCGTTAGTTAAAAAATAAGATTGTACATTAAACTTTCGAATTTTCAGATAATTCTCAAAACTCTCAACTGATTTCGAACCAATCGGAACAATTCTCTCCTTATTCCCTTTTCCCAAAACTTTTAATTGCTGACTTTTTAATTGAATATTATCAATTCTCAAATTACATACTTCAGAAACTCGTAAAGAGCATCCATACAAAAGTTCAAAAATAAGCTTATCTAAAACATCTTTATATGAATAGTCACTTACAATTTGATTATCAATCAATTCGAGTATATGTAAAAATTCATTTTGGTTCAGAATTTCAGGTAACTTTCTCTTAACTTTAGGATTTTTAACAAAGGAAATTAAATTGCTCTTCACATAATCATTTTGATGTGAATATTTCAAGAATTTTCTTAGTGACGATAGACGTCTTGAAATAGTTGCTGGGCTGTTTCCTGAAAGTTTTGATTCTGCCATAAATCGCTTAATAAGTTTTAGGCTAACTTTTTCTAACTCATATATTTTTTGATTTGAACAATATGTTAAAAATATTTCTAAATCTTTTTTATAAGATTTTACAGTTAAATCTGAATATCTTTTTACTGCAGACATCTCAGAGATAAACAAACTAATAATATCTTCAATAGATTTATTCATCAAATTGTTCTACTGTTTCACCAACAGGTTCAAAACCACAAGAGGGGCATTTCTTATGATTCCCTTTTTTTGCAGTGTACTTCATTTCAAGATAATTATTCTTGCACTCGGGACACTCTTCATTTACCGGTTTACTCCAGCTGATAAAGTCGCAGTCGGGGTATCTTGAACAACCATAGAAATACCTGTTCTTTTTAGTTCTTCTTTCAATAATATCACCAGTTTTACATTTTGGACAAGATATATTCAAAGAAATATTCTTAATAAAATCACACTCAGGATATTTTTCACAACCAATAAATCTCCCAAACTTCCCTTTTCTAAAAATGGTTCTTCCACCGCATTTCTCACAAGTCTCACCGGTGTAATCGGGTTCGGCGGGTTGCGAACTATTTAACTCTTTCATGGATTTTATATTCTTGCATTCCGGATAATTACTGCATGCTAAAAATTTCCCAAATCTTCCTATTTTAATAATCATCTCACTATTACATTTATCGCAGAGAATTTTTTCCACGCTGGTCTCGACTTTTTCCAATTCTTCATGGAATGGGAAATAAAAATCCTTCATAACTGATAAATAATCATTTTCACCTTGAGCTATTTGATCCAGCTCAGCTTCCATTTTTGCTGTAAATCCAACATCAAAAATATGCGGGAAGTATTGTACTAAAACTTTATTAACTTTATTTCCAAGTTCAGTTGGAAATAGTTTTCTCTCTTTTTGTTCAACATAATTTCTGTCAACAATTGTCGAGACAATCATTGAATATGTACTTGGTCGCCCAATCCCCTTGCTCTCCAGTTCTTTAATTAAAGTACTTTCAGTATATCTTGGTAAAGGTTTTGTAAAATGTTGATTTTGTTTCAATTCGTTCAATTCCAGGAATTGATTTTTCTCCAATCCTAAAGGAATAACCTCATTTTTCAATTCCTCTTTATCATCGCTTTCGTCTGTTACTTCAGTAGACTCAACGTAGACTTGCATAAAACCATTGAATTTAACTGCTTGTCCATAAGATTTAAAAAGATATTTATCCACAGAAACTTCTACAACCGTTGTTTCCAAGATTGCTTGATTCATCTGGGAGGCGATAAATCTTTTCCAGATTAAAGAATATAGTTTAAATGAATTATCATCAAGATAATCTTTTACAAATTCAGGAGAATATTTGAGAGATGTTGGTCTTATTGCTTCGTGTGCGTCTTGAACATTTCCCTTTTTCTTTTCGTATGAATTTGGAGATTCAGGCAAGTAGTTTTCACCATAAGTATTTTTAATGAAATTTCTCACATCCGGAATTATTTCATCACTAATTCTCACAGAATCAGTACGCATGTAAGTGATTAATCCAACTGTCCCCTCTTTTCCGAGGTCTATTCCTTCATACAATTTTTGAGCAATCCCCATAGTCTGCTTTGCTCGTAACCTAAACACTTTCGAAGATTCAGATTGCAAGGTGCTCGTAATGAATGGTGGTAGGGGATTTCGTTTTGTAGTTTTCTTAACGATATTAGAAATCTTAATTGGGTTTTTAGTTAAAATATCACTTAGAATTATATTAGCTTCAGATTGATTTCTGATTGTAGTGTATTTTTTGTAAAACTCTTTCCAGTCGTCCTCAGACATATTTGGTTTTGGTGGGACTTTAATTTCCTTACTATCGATGCTAAAAAGTTTTCCTTTAAATGTTTCTTTATTCTCTGTCATAAAGAAACCGAGGATTGACCAATATTCAGTTTCAATAAATTTTTGAATTTCAACTTCGCGTTCGCATATTAAACGTAATGCAACAGATTGAACTCTTCCTGCTGATAAAGAATTACCTGATTCTTCAATAATAGCTTTCCAAAGAAATGGTGATATTTTGTAGCCGATCAGTCTATCCATTGCTCTTCGTGCTCTCTGCGATGCAACGAGTGAGAAATCAATGTCTCTCGGGTTATTAATTCCTTTAAGAACACCATTCTTGGTTATTTCATTAAACAAGACTCTAAATACCTGACTTTTATTGTCCGGGTTTATGACTTCTGCAATATCTTGAGCAATGGCTTCGCCTTCTCGGTCAGGGTCAGTTGCGATAAATATTTTGGAACTTTTGGAAGAAAGACTTTTAATCTTCTTTATTACATCCCCTTTACCTCTAATATTAACGAACTGAGGTTGAAAATTGTTTTCTACATCAATCCCAATTTTTGTTTTGGGTAGATTTCTAATGTGTCCAATTGTTGCCTCAACAACAAAATCTTTTCCTAAATACTTGTTTATTGTTTTTGCTTTTGCAGGAGATTCAACTAGTACTAATTTTTTTGCCATTTTCTTAATTCACTTTATCGGATAAGTATAATAATAGGCGACTGCCCGGTAACATAATTCTATTAATATCAAATAATGAAGCGAGAACTATGAAATTCAGATCTTCGTTAGATATTTTTTCGAATGGAAGAAGCTCGATACTTTTTATAATTTTGTCGACATCATTTGAAGTTAAAAGTCCGGAATTCATAAGTTTTAGAATACGATTATAATTATCCATTCCAATCACATCAATCTCTTCCGGTGCTAGTATTCTCATACTGCTTGTAGTAACTTCCCCATTTTTTAAAGCATCGATATTTGAAATCATCTTGTCATAAATCCAACTATAAGCCGTCGCAACAACTTGAGCCTCAAATCTTTTGTTGCCATACAATTCTTTTTCAATTTTTTCAATTGGAGAATCAACTACAATACCATCAAGAATAGTAGAAAGTATGTCCACCAACATTGAATTTGTAGCTTCCTTAGAATTCAAATTCGGCCTTTAATTTTTCTAAAAAATAGTTTTCCATTTTTTTCATTTTTCGTTTTTCAATAGACGATTTGTCATCAAAACCACTCAAGTGCAAGACTCCATGAATAATTAATCTCATAAGTTCATTGTTTAATGAGACTTTATATTTTTCAGCATTTTTCTGTGCATCTTCAAAAGAGATAAATATTTCTCCATCGATGGGGTTAGCTAACTCAACTCGGTAATCAAATGTAATAATGTCTGTATTGTAATCGTGATTTAAGTATTTCTGATTTAATGAAATAATATCAGCATCATTTAAAATGTTTATTTGTAAGTGAGCTATACTAAGAGATAGTTCACTTTTTAAAATCTTTAAAGATTTTCTAATGAGTGATTTTGAAAGAGATATTTTTTTGTAATAATAAATTTCTAAAAACGACATCTACATTAACTACAATAATTCTTGTTGCAATGAAACACTTTTTAAATCAATTGTCAAATCTTAATATTTTATTATTCTGAAAAATAATCGCTAAATGATTTCAATGTTAATTCAGTATATTTTTTATATCGAAAAGCCGAAGCTTCTAAATCAGCAATTTCAGCTTCAGATAATTCTCTTATAACTTTGCCGGGCACACCTGCAACTAAAGTTCCTGATGGGACGATAAATTTTGGTTTTACAATCGTTCCGGCTGCAACCATGGAATTAGATTCAATAATTGCACCATCTAAAATAACAGCCCCCATTCCGATGAGGGTTAAATCATGAATTGTACAACCATGAAGCGTCACACTGTGACCAATTGTAACCTTGCTTCCAATGTTAAGTGGGAACTTTCCATTAGTTACATGAAGCATCGAACAATCTTGAATATTTGTTAGCTCACCAATTTTAATATAATGAACATCGCCTCTAATTACAGTATTATACCAAACACTGCTATTTCCTCCAATAGTTACATCACCAATAATTTTTACACCCGAAGCAATAAATACTGATGAATCTATCTTTGGGACTTTCCCCATATAAGGGAAGAAATTATTTTCTTGAACTAACCTTGGTATTTTGGTGGATTCCATCCGCTTCTTTTCCATGATTTTAATTCGAGTGTTACATTACCTATTATAACTTTCATTTTTGCAATGATTGGGACAGCAGCTTCATCATTTGAAAACCAACCTTCAAAATATCCGGTTAGTCCGAAAACACTTACAAAATCAGTTTCTCCATCCAACCTTACGGTCGCAATATCATAATCGACAGCATCTATATTAAGTTTTTCTACTTTCTCGTAATAATTAACTCTCGTAAAAACTTTTTCTTCATTTACAAAACAAGGAAGGGATTCAGATTTTTTTTTACCTACATTCATCCTCGCATAATAGAAAATTGAAAGACCATCGTGGAACATGGATTCAGCGAAGGTTGTAGAATCAGTCCAAAGTTCTTCTGGTTCCACTTTTCCTTTTTTTATTCTGATTTTTGATTTTTGATAATCAAAAAAATATTCGGTAAATGTTGTATAATCTTTCTTTTTAACTAATCCCCTAAAATAGTCAGAATAAAAAGAACTATTTACTTTACTATAGTAGATTTGATGTAAATCAACAAACGGAATTCCTGAGTAAGAATCAATATAAGCAATGGTAGAAAATACATCCTTCGAGTTAACAACTTTACGATTAAGTACTTTTAATTTAACTTCACCGAGTTTTATAAAGCCGTAACGTACTACATATGTTATCTCTTCACCAACTTTAATTTCCTTATCATTTTTATTTGGTGAAGTATTACTAGCGATGTTTGATTTCTGAGAAAAACTAAAAAACAACGCTAAAATCAGATAAACATTGAACAAAGAAAAAATCATTTCAATTTTGCTATTTCTTTAGCTGTATCGAATAAAGTGGATGCTTTTCTTATCACATTATCACTTGGTATTAGGACGGTATACCAACCATCGTTCTTCCAATAATTTCTTGCAATCTGAGCTTTCAGTCTCGCTGTTATATAGTTTTTATCTTTATTGAATTCTTCGGAATTGAACTTAACCTCTTTTGAATTTGCAAATTCAGTAAAATCTTTCAAATCAGATTCTGTTAAATTGAAATTATTTTTGAATGAAATTAAATCGTCTCCATACTTCGATTTTATGCTTTCACCTTCGACATTGAGGTAATTTAGTATAAAAAGATAGAATATATTTTTTCTAAGCAGATTAGCACTGTAATCAGTAAGTTTTTCAGATTTTACAATAAAATCTGGTGTAATTCCACCTCCACCATAAACAATACGTCCACCATTTGTTTTATATATGGGTCTAGCAGTATCTTTTTCAGCTGTGTGTGAAAGGTTTTCTCCCTCAGATTCATCACGTTCCATTAATTCAGAATAATAATCTTTTTTGTCAGAAAATTTCCGTTGAATTAATCTTCCGGATGGAGTAAAATATTCTGAAATAGTTAGCCTTATTGCACTTCCATCATTCAGTGGAAATTGGCGTTGAACTAGACCCTTTCCAAATGAAGTTTCACCAACAACTAATCCTCTATCCCAATCTTGTACTGCTCCGGAGACAATCTCACTTGCAGATGCACTTCCTCTATTAATTAATACAATTAACGGAATCTTTTCATAAGGAGCGGTTAGAGAAGCATAAAAATCTTCATTAAACTCCGGTCTTCTTCCACGAGTGTAAACTATTTTTTTATTTCCATCGATAAACAAATCAGCAATCTGAAATGCTTGATTTAAATAACCTCCAGGATTATTTCGAAGATCAAGAATCAGTTGTTTCATCCCTTTTGATTTTAATTCACCTAAGGCATTAATCAACTCGTCTGTTGTCTGTTCAGCAAATCTTGACACACTAACATATCCGGTAATATCATCAACCATAATTTTAGTATCAACTGAATAAAGTGGTATTTTATCCCGAGTAATTTCATAGTCAGTAAGCCCTTTTACTCCGATTCGTGATATGCTAACTTTAACTTTTGTTCCTGCAGGACCACGCAGTTTTTTTCTAACATCATCATTGTTGATGCCTATAACATTCACGCTATCTATTTTCAATATTCTATCACCTGCTTGAATACCAAGTTGCTCACTTGGACCCCCGGTGATTGGGGAAACGACTGTGAGGGTATCATTCACAATTTGAAATTCAATTCCAACTCCTTCAAAATTCCCTCGGGTCTCCTCTTCCACAGATTCCATAGCTTTTTTAGGAATATAAACTGAATGAGGATCAAGTTCATTCAACATACCTTTAATTGCTGCTTCTACCATTTTATGTGAGTCAACTTCTTCTACATAAAATCTCTGAGTAAAAGTTAATACATCGTTGAACTTTTTAATATTCTCAATTAAGTTATCCCCAGAGAAAACGCGTTGAATTTGTGTACCGAGTAAAATTCCTATTGTAAGAACAATAACCATTAATGGTAATTTGAACTTTCTAAAATTCATTTCATGCCTACATTGTTAGTTGAAATAAGAAATTTGCATTCCAATAATTTATTTTTTTATAAAGTACATCATAATCTGATGTGTATTTTGTGTAAAGCGCAATAGAAATACTTCTTGAATATTCATACAAAATGTAAAAAGAAGTAGTATAAGTTTTTTGAATAATGCCCTCAAGGAATTTGACTTTATCATTATCAAAAGTTCTATGTCCCAAGTTAATATCGGCACCAACATTTTTGGTAACATCGCCATTGCTATTTATTTCGTTAGTACCATGCGTTGAATGATTATACTCGAAGGAACATTGAATGCTCTTTGAAACTCTATAATTCAACTTTGTGCTAATGTTTAGACTATTCGGTTTTAATTCGGTTCCTAATGGATAACCAAAATTTGTATAATTATTTGATATTAACCTATGTGTGAAAACATAAGGATCAATCCGCATAAATTCAATATGAAAATCGAGTGGAATTATTTTATATAAATTGAATGAAGATGCTCCAAGTTGAAATAAAATTTGATTCCCCCACCAACCGCTCCCTAATTTCGAATAGTCTATGTCATCCATTAAAAGAGTTGAATAAATAATTAATCCGGGAATCGAATTATTAACTGCATCAAAAAATAAGAGTGAATTATCTCTATCTTGTCCCGAATGCTCAACTGACTTATAAAAACTGAATGGGTTTAAATATGATAAATCAACTGAACGGTTTGAATAAACAACCATTTCACCAAATCCGAATCTAAAATGATTTGAAACATCCATTCCTATTCGGTGATAACCAAAATATTTCTCTGATATTGAATGCACTCCACCGGTTATCGAATCTGGCAAATATGATTTATTACCGAAGAGTTTTGCATGAATATACTGAAAGGAAAATATTCCTAAATTTAAGTTAAGCGAAATATGATCAGATTTTGGAGAATGATCAGATAGTATCGGTGAATTAATTCCGTAACCCACTTTAGTAAATTCACGACCTGCACGAACTCTTATTTTCTCAAAATCAAGCGATAAATGTCCGGAAGTATTATCGAAAAATGTTTGATTAGCTGATTCATTTAATTTGAAATTAAGAAACAAATCCCTTTCTATCAAAGCAGTGCTTTTATTCGCAAATATTTTTCCGTTACTCCCTGATATTTGAAATCCAAAATTCCTCAAAAATGTACCTCGGAATATTCCGGTTAGATTTCC
>JAHBUO010000075.1 GCA_019638025.1 Ignavibacteriaceae bacterium | reverse complement strand
TCCGTACCCGGGAAAGGAATAAATGTTGAGAAAAGCCAGTTGTCAGGCTTATTTTTACTAATAAAATTTTGGAATATTTCGAGTGTTTTCCAGTTATCATCAGGAAGAGCACTCATAAGAAATGCTTTAACTTTCAAACCCACGTCGTGAGCTAGTTTTATGGCAAAAATATTTTGCTCTATTGAAGTTTGTTTTCCCAAGTTGGAGTGGACAGAGTCTGAGCCTGTTTCAATCCCAAAACTTATTAAATCACATCCGGATTTAGCTAAACTGTGAAGAGTTACTTCATCTATACAATCAACTCTTGTTTCGCAAGTCCATGTAATGTCTAAATCTATGAGTGCTTTCGATAAACGAATTGCTCTCTCTTTATTAACCGTAAATGTTGGGTCGAGGAAATAAACTCTTTCTATCCCGAATTTTTCTTTAAGGTAAATTATTTCTGCTATAACATTTTCAACGCTTCTAAATCCAACTTTTAATCCATAAATCTCACCTGTGGCACAGTAGGAACATGTATAAGGACAACCTCTCATCGAGAAGAAATGGGCAACATTATCACCATAAGAAATTTCATAATTTGAGGCGAAAAGATCTTCCCATGCAGGAAATGGCAGTTCATCGAGATTTCTTATAAATTCACCTTGAATAATTCCGTTTGAAACATTTCCATCTACAATATTAAGGAGTGCTGTTTCTCCATAGCCTTTCACTACAAAATCAAATCCATCATTTAGACATTGATTTGGGAGTAAACTTGCATGAGTTCCACCCAAAATAGTTTTTCCTAAATTTCTCAATTTTATTTCATCAAGAATCAATTTTGCATAATAATACTGTGCGGTTACTGAAGTAATTCCATAAAAATCATAACCTTCCGGAATTTGTATATCGCTGGGGACTTTACATTCATAATTTGCATAATCAACGTGATGATTATGCTTTCTTAAATATGAAATCAAGTAACCTATGCCAACATGTGGAGCAGCATTCGGGTATGATAAAAAAGGTGCCGGTGGATTTATTAGGAGTATTTTTTTAATCTTCATCAATTATTTTCTTTAATGAATTAGAAATGTGCTCAATATGTGATTCATCCAAATTCGTATGCATCGGCAACGATAATAATTTTGAATAATTCTTTTCAGTATTAGGCAAGTATTCGTTTTTATTTTTTGAAATCAATGGTTGAAGATGACATGGATAATAATGGTATGAGGAGCCAATATTAAAATCCTTTAATCTCCGAATTACATCGGTGTTTTTATGATTTTTTAATTTCAAGACAAAGAGATACGGAATTATGGCATTGTAATCAAATGGAAGAAGTTCTATTCCGGAAATACATGATAAAAATTCATTATACAGTTTCGCTAATTTTTGTCTTTTTTCTTTAATTGTAGAAAACTTCTTGAACTGTTCAATCCCAATGGTTGCGTGAATATTATTCATGTGATACCGCCAACCTTGAGTACTGATTTCATCATTATAAGATTTACTTCCACTTATATTATCATCTTTAGATCTAAAAATTCCTAAGAATCTAGTTGTCTTAACATGCTCAATTAATTTTTTATCAGAAGAAGAAATTCCGCCCCCTTCACCACAAGTCAGACTCTTAACCGGATCGAAACTAAAACAAGTAATGTCTCCGAAAGAACCAATTATTTTATTATTTGTCTTACAACCAAATGCATGTGCTGCATCTTCAATAACTCTTAAATTATTTTTATCAGCTAGTTGGAGAAGTTCATCAAGTTTTCCGGCATTACCATTATAATGGACTGGAATTATCGCTTTAGTTTTTGTAGTTATTTTTTTTTGAACATCGATTAAGTCAATACTCAAATCTGTAGGATTAACATCACAGGAGATAGGTGTAGCACCCACAGCCAATATTGCCTGATAAGTTGCGATGTATGTTAAAGATTGAACGATAACCTCATCACCCTCTCCGATTCCACAAGCTTCAAGAGCTAAGAAAAGTGCTGAAGTCCCTGAAGAAACTGCAACAAAATCTCTATTCAAATACTCCGAAATAAGATTTTCAAATATTTCGACTTGCTCCCCTAAGCCAAGATAGCCTATTTTAAAGAGATGATTTAGTGATGTAATTTCTTCTTCCCCAAGTGAAGGCATGGACATTTGAATAAATTCATTTTTCATAATGAAACATATAAACTGACGCTTAGAATGCCAAGACTATTATAATCAAAATGTTTCAAATTTGTTTTTGAAATTAATTATGCTCATTCTCTCACTTTCGGGAAAATTAAGTTAATAGTTAGATTATAAGTACAAATATTTAGCAAAACGCAACTTTTTCTTATTAAGTGATATTGCTCCCAGTCGGCATAATTATTGTTAATGTGAGACATTCATCTTTAATTTTTTCAAAATAGAAAAGGCTTTCATGAGTTTTAACAGTATAGTAATGGTTAAGCAAGTGCCGGATACTGCAAATATTTCCGGTCAGGTAATGAAAGAAGATGGGACAGTAAACCGAGCAAAACTTCCCGCAATTTTTAATCACGAGGATCGAGCCTCTCTCGAACTAGCTCTTCAAATCAAAGACCGTTTCGGTGGAAAAGTTACTGTTATTACGATGGGTCCTCCGAGAGCTTCTGATATTTTGAGAGAGTGCCTATATATGGGTGCAGATGAAGCATACCTAATTAGCGATAGGAAATTTGCCGGAGCCGATACACTTGCGACTTCATATGTTCTCTCAGAGGCAATAAAATTCATTGGGAATTACGATTTTATCTTTGCCGGACGACAAGCAATTGATGGTGATACAGCACAGGTAGGTCCGCAAACAGCAGAAAAATTAAGAATCCCCCAAGTAACGTATGTCGAGGAGATTATTGATGTTTCTGAAACTTCTGTAAAGTTGAAAAGAAAAATTGACGGGGGTTTTGAAATATTAGAAAGTCAACTCCCCTGCCTTGTTACTGTTTTGAAAGATGCTCTTTTCCCTCGCCCATTTAAAGCACGAAGAGTTATGGCATACAAGAACGCAAAGACTCTTCTCGAACTCGAAAAAATAACTGAAGGAAACTCACTTTTATATATCGATCAATTGAAGGATGAATATTTCAATAAAGGATGGTACATTCATACGCTAACAATGGAGGACTTAAAACTTGATGAAACAAGGTGTGGTGTACACGGTTCACCTACGAAAGTCCATAAAGTAGAATCTGTTGTGCTTGCCGGAGGAAGCCACGAAATGATTCCTCCTTCAAAAGAAGGCTTAAGTAAATTAATTGACCATTTAATGGAAGATCATATTTTAGGTTAAATTATGAATAATAATCAAGTTTGGGTGTTTATTGAACAGAGAGATGGTAAACCTGCCGATGTAAGTTTTGAATTATTATCTAAAGGAAGAAAAATTGCAAATTCACTCTCCGGAGAATTGAAGGCAATTCTTCTAGGACATAATATTCAAAAATTAGCTGAACAGACTTTTCTTTATGGTGCTGATGAAGCAATCGTTTATGACGATGAAGCGTTACATCACTATCTGACTCTTCCATATAGCAGAATTATCAGTGAGTTGGTCGAGAAGGAAAAACCACGAGTAATGCTTTACGGTGCAACAGTTATTGGTAGAGATTTAGCTCCGAGAGTCGCATCATATACTAAAAGTGGTTTGACTGCTGATTGTACAGATTTACAAATTTCTAACGTAAATTATTTACGAAAAGATTATTCTGATTTACTGCTTCAGATTCGTCCGGCTTTTGGAGGAAATATAGTTGCTACTATCATCTCCCCGGATGTCCAAACTCAGATGGCAACTGTTCGCGAAGGGGTTATGCGAATGGAAAAAATTGACCAACCTTCTCCGGCGAAAATTACAAATCTCGAATACAAACCAGATACAATTGACAGTTTAGTTACTCTTGTTGAACAATTCCGACAAGAGAGTAAAGTGAATCTTAAAGCCGCTCCAATAATTGTTGCCGGCGGTTATGGAATGCAAACAAAAGAAAATTTCGCACTTATTCAAGAATTAGCAAATGTTTTAGGGGGCGAAGTTGCCGGTACACGTGCCGCTGTTGATGCGGGATTCATACCCTCCGAAAGACAAGTCGGACAAACCGGTGTTACAGTTAGACCTAAGCTTTACATTGCATGTGGTATTTCGGGAGCAATTCAACACAGAGCCGGAATGCAAGAAGCAAACAAAATTATCGCCATCAACTCTGACCCGGATGCACCAATCTTTGGAGTGGCACATTATGGAATCATCGGTGATGCTATGGAAATAATACCAAGATTTATTAACGTTTTTAAGCAAAAATTGAGATAATTATGGCAAACTATTTTACCGAAAACTCTGATATTTTATTTCATTTTGAAAGATTAAATCTGAAAGAGATTGTCGATTTTTTAGAAGATGATTATAGTCAATCTTCAAGTTATCCTGATGCCCCGATTAACTATGACGATGCTAAAGAGAATTATCGAAAAGTGCTTGAAATAGTTGGTGATTTATCGGCAAATTTTATTGCTCCCCGTGCCGCTTCAATCGATGAAGAAGGTGCTACTCTTGAAAACGGAAAAGTAATTTATGCCAAAGGAACTCAAGAATCTCTTGACATCCTCTCTCAAGCCGAATTAATGGGAATGATTTTACCCCGTAAATATAACGGACTTAATTTTCCAACAACTCTCTACATGATGGCTGTTGAAATTATTTCGAGAGCAGAAGCTTCTTTAATGAACATTTTCGGGCTTCAAGATATTGCAAAAACATTAGAGAAATTTGCAACTGAAGAACAAAAAGAGAAATATCTCCCAGGTTTTTCATCAGGGAAATATACGGGTGCAATGGCTTTAACAGAACCTGATGCCGGCTCAGATTTGCAAGCTGTAAAACTCAGCGCATATCAAGATGAAACAGGAAAATGGTTTCTGCGAGGTGTTAAAAGATTTATCACAAATGGAAATGGTGATGTTCTTCTTGTTTTAGCTCGAACTGAAGCCGGGACTAAAGATGCACGCGGTTTAAGTATGTTCGCATGTCTAAGCGATGAGACTATTAAAATCAGAAGAATTGAACACAAATTAGGAATCCATGGCTCACCGACTTGTGAAATGCAATTTAATGATACTCCCGCTGAATTAGTCGGAGCAAGAAGATTCGGTCTCCTAAAGTATGTTTTGTACTTGATGTACCGAGCAAGAGTTGGCATAGGTGCGCAATCACTCGGAATTTCACAACAAGCTTATGAAGAGGCTTTAAAATATGCAAAAGCCAGAGAGCAATTTGGCAAATCAATTTATAATCTTCCCGTTATAGCAAATATGTTAATTGATATGAGGGTTACCCTTGAATCAAATCGTTCTCTCTTCTATGCAACCTCAGTTTGGTTGGATAGAAAAGAAATTTATGAAGATATGATTGAGCGTCTTAAAGCTGAAAAGAAACCGACAAACGAAGTCAATGAAAAATTGAAAGAAGCAATTAAAATCAGTAATCTTTTAACACCTCTAACAAAGCTTATCCTTAGTGAAGCTAGTAATAAAATAACATACGACTCTCTTCAAATACACGGCGGCACCGGATATATGAAAGAATTTCCAATCGAAAGACTTGTCAGAGATGCACGAATTACAAATATTTATGAAGGGACTTCACAGTTGCAAGTTGTTGCAGCCGCAGGTGGTGTAATAAATGATGTTCTTGAAGATTATTTTAATGCTTGGGAGAGGAAAGACTACAAAGGTTCAATCATCAAACTGAAAGAAACTCTAATCGAAATTCGTTCTATCTTCAAGGATGCACTTAAATATGTGAAAGAGAAAAAAGATAGTAATTTTCAGGATGTTGCTTCAAAAGATTTGGTTGAATTATACAGCTACATCTATACCGGTTACTTGTTACTCGATGAAGCTAATGAAAATCAGAACAAACTTTTCACAGCTAAAAGATATATACTTGATTCATTGGCAAAAGCTAAAAAGAATGCTGAGTCAATCAAAAATGAGTTGTATTCAGATATATTATACGCAGATTCAATTTTAATTTAATTATTGGAGTAAATATGGGTTGCCCAAAAACAGTATACAGGTTTTTTGATGATCATGAAGAAAAACATTACGTTTTAAGTTCATTCACCAGACAACAATTAGAAGAACTTATCGAACAGTACAAAGCAAAAACAGAGAAAGTTTATGCTTCAGAATTTGTAAAATATTTGCACGAGTTCGATACTGATGCAGAAGAAGTTGATGTAAAAGATTTTTATTTCTGATAAATATGAAGAGGGCTATAGAAACCTATAGCCCTTTTGATTTACCATCTTCTATCTCTGCCGTGTCTGTCATCTCTCTCCGGAGGTGCTCCTCCTCCGAAAATCTTAAGGTTATAAGTGAAAGTAAGTAAGAAATATTGACGTAGAATTCTATTACTCTTTTCTTCAATATACGTCTCAGAAATTGTTTTATTTAAACTTTCATTCTGATTTAGTACATCGTTAATTTCTAACCTCAGAACACCACTTTTATCCGAAAACAAATACATTCCAATTCCGATATTCCATAAATAAAATGCTCGGTTTATATCTGCTGAAAGACCTGAATTATAATAATAAGCCAAATCATTCCGGATAAAGAAATCATCAAATAAAATCAAATTGAGATATCCTGAAGCGGTATGAATTAAATAATTGGTATTTAGTGATTTTTGTATATCATTACGGGAGAAATTGTAAGTTGGGCTATAACTCAGTCTGAAATCAATCTTTTCACTTATGTTACTACTTAAATTAATCCCAAGACCAAGCCCGTGATTTTGATTATAATTTATTACTTCATTTAACAAACTGGGTATGTAACTGAAGTTATAGCTAGCATTAAAATTTAAATTCGACATAATTGCTTGAATCGGAAAACCATAGTTCATCATTGTTCTTGCATTGAGTGAGTAATCTAAATTCACCGGAATGCTTAATTGAATCCCTTTATTTAAACTAATTCCATTAATTACTGTATCATTTTTAGCAACTATTGTTTTTGTACCGATATAGTTTTTGGTATGGGAAAGAAACAACAAAGCAAATAAATTTGAACCGTTCTCAAGACTTGTCATCATATAGCGAGTAAAGAGGCGGTTTGTAAATTCTTCATTAAGGTTTTGATTACCTGTTTTTAAGAATAGCGGGTTTGAATTATCAACCGTATTTTGCAATTGACTAATCGAAGGAGCATTAACATTTGTATTATAGTTTATGCGGATATTATCTGTTTGAGTGAATCGGTAACTGAATCGAGCGTTCCATAATAAGTTATTATATCGTTTATCTACATTATAATAATATGGGTAGATCTGCTCACCTCTCAAAGATGAATGCTGGTATGATAATCCCGCATTGAAATTAATCTCATCACTTCTGAATCGGTATGATATCCCCGGATTAAACCTTACATAATCATTTTCGTATTCGTTCGAAAGGAGTGAGTCTAACAAATCATGTCTCAATGATAAACTATTCAATTTAAATGTTTTTTTATCGCTGACATTCTTACTAAAACTTCCCGATACATTTATCTGAACTTGACTCTGCTCACCAATAGGTTCTGTGTAATTAATGTTGGTTGATAGAGTGTAGCTGTTAACTAATTGATCCGTTGATTGATCGAGAAATTCTGATGTACCGGTTGTTAAAAAAGAATTTAAAGAATTTATATCGAAAGGTGAATTTCTGTTACTTCGCGAAGTAGAAACATTTGTAGAAAGTGTTCTCCCCGGTAAATCAAATCTAAATCGATGTAAAAGTTCGTTCGAAAAAGAATATGCATCTGAATTTGAATTATACTTATAATTTGTTTCACTCGTCTGAATTGTATCTAAGAAATTCTTACCGAATACTATTTCATAACTTTTATTCTCCTGGAATGAAAATCTCGGAGTTAGTATAAAAGAGCTTGAAGAATCAAGCATATACTCAATTCGGGCATCAAATCTGTGATTATGGTTATCCCTATCTGAAAGTGAATTCTCGTTATAAATTTGTCCCGACTCTAAATCATTATAAAATGTTCTTTTAAGAATTTGGTCGTTTTCAACTTTCGATAGATTAAAGAAGTAACTGCCAGTGGCTTTTAGATAATCGCCCCACTCGTCCATATAATTTATGCCCAAAGAATATGTATTAGTATTCCCATCTTGTGCCCCAACCATAAAATTGCTTACATCTCCACCTGGTCGGAAACCACCACCGCTAAAACCACCTCTTCCCCCTCCGAATCCACCTCTTCCCCTGCTACTACCCCCCGTAAATCCTATTAAATCTTGAGAAGAAAAGTTTTGTTGATTAACATTATTTCCTAATCCAATAATTGATATCTTTGTTTCAGAACTAAAGTAATTCACATTCCCACCGGAAGTGAATCTGTCATCAGAACCATAACCGCCATAAAGTTTTCCAAATTGACCTGAACGTCTATCCGGACGAGTAATTATGTTAATTGTTTTTGAAGTATTTCCGTCATCAAAACCTGTAAATTGTGCTTGGTCTGATAATCTATCAAAAACTTGAATTTTTTCAATCAGATCAGCAGGTAGATTTCTGAGAGCAATATTTGGGTCATCACCAAAAAAAGGTTTTCCATCGACAAGAACTTGTTTAACTTCTTCACCTTGAGCCTTAACAACACCGCCTTCTCTAACTAATCCCGGGATTTTCGTAATTAAATCTTCAGCATTAGCATCTGGGTTTACTTTAAATGCTCTCGCATTAAACTGAACGGTATCCCCTTTTTGCTCAGCAGCGATTGCCTGACCTGTTACAGTAACTTGATCGAGTTGTACAAAACTAGGTTGCAATAAAACATTGTATTCGATAACGGGTCGCTGTCTTGGTCTGACTGTATCTTGAAAAGTTTCATAACCTAGAAATGTTATTTCAATAATATATCTCCCTTGTGGAACACTATTAATTTCAAAATTGCCGTTTGTATTTGAAGTTGTAAAAATGGCATTCATATCCTCGCGTATAGGCTTTAATGCAATATTTGCTCCCATAAGTGAATGTCTATCATTAGCATCTTTAACTGAGCCTTTGACCACAAAAGTTTGCGAATAGGTAAAATATGTTTGTATTAGTAATAAAAGCAGTACGAATTTAAATCTCATCAATGGTTCCCGGAAAATTGAATAATAATTTAGACAACCTAACAATGCGTAAGGTTTAACAATAACAAATCAAATTTGATATACTTAATAAAGTTATGGATTGAGGTTAATAAAAAAAATGTAATTGAGTGAATTTATTATGAATTTTTCTTTTCAAATTTTAGACATGGAATTCCTGAAACTTTTATGATTTCCAAAGAAGGAAGAATTTTTGATTTGAATCCATAAGATTTACAGCCATAAGGAAATGATTTATCCCAAGTAATATGGAAGTATATACACTTTCTGCAGTCAATGCGTTTTTTATCTGAATCATTATCCATTTTATTTTGAAAATATCTTCATAAAATTTTCAATTCTTTCTTCATCCAACTCATTAAACCATTTCCCCTCTTTCTTAAAATATGAGCCAATTATAATTCCATCACAATATGGTTTGTATTTATGGACATTTTCAGCATCAATCCCGGAGCCGGCCAATACCGGAATTTGAATATTTTTTTTGACATCAATAATCTCTTCAATCGATGGTTTTTCACCCGTACTTGAACCTGTAATTATTACACCATCACTCAAAAAAAACTCTGCGGCTTTTGCAGTCTCAACAATCGAAGTATCATTGGTAATACTATGTGAACTATGTTTCTTTTTAATATCGGTAAAAACTGAGATGTTTTCTGCATCAATTTGCTTGCGATATCTGAGTAATTCGCCTGCATCAGATGAAATTATTCCTTCATCGGCGACATGAGAATAGACAAACCCTTCAGCTCGGATAAAATCCGCTTGAGCAGCTTTTGCGGATGCAATCGCTTCTTTATTAGCTCCTGCTAAAATCTGAATTCCACAATTTAGATTTAGCTCCTTTTTTATTTCGTACAACACAACACTCATAATTGCAGTGGTTTCCGGACCTGTTACTCTGTTCAAGTATGGTACATCATGCATATTCTCAATCATTATGGTATCGATATTATGCTTTTTATAAATCGATGCTTCTTTTATTGCTAATTCAATAATCTCACTCACACTCCCTTTGTATTTCGGAGTTCCCGGTAGTGCTAATAAGTGAACCATTGCGATTACAGTTTTATTTAGTTCGAACTTTTTCATGTTTCTTACTTCTACCAATTGATGATAATCTAAATACGTAAATTTATCAGAATTCGCCTTCAGCTTCAAATAAAGAATTATAGTTTCTCTTATTGAATTTTATCCTTAAATTGTTCGGCAAAATCAATATCTGAATGAAATTAATACAAAAAATCGGAATCGTTAGCGGAATTGTCGGAGCAATCCTTATCCTTCTTATGTTTGATAATGATGGAAATAAACCGACAACGATAAAGATGGCATCGGTAGCATTTATGATGGCTGTCTGGTGGATTACTGAAGCAATTCCTCTCGCTGCAACTTCATTATTACCCTTAATTTTATTCCCAATTTTCGGAATAATGAGTGGTGAACAGATTTCAAGTTCCTACATCAATTCTACAATATTTTTATTTCTTGGTGGCTTTATCATTGCCCTTGCTATGGAAAAGTGGAATTTTCATAAGCGACTGGCTTTACGAATTATTTTAATTTTCGGTGGAAACCCAAATTCTATAATTCTCGGCTTTATGTCTGCATCTGCCTTTCTCTCTATGTGGATTTCAAACACTGCAACAGCAGTAATGATGCTTCCAATCGGTTTAGCTATAATTAAAGAGATTGAAGAAAATTACGGTAAAGTGACTTCTCATAACTTAACTCTTGGTATTTTGCTTGGAATTGCTTACAGCTGTTCAATTGGTGGAATTATTACATTAATTGGAACACCTCCTAATTTATCATTCGTTAGAATATTAAAAATAATATTTCCACATGCACCGGAAATATCATTTGCAAATTGGATGCAGATGGTTTTACCGATAGGGTTAATTTTATTTTTCACTACATGGATACTCCTAACAAGAGTTTTGTATCGAATCCCTAAAGAACTAATATTAAATAAAGAGATAATTAAAAAAGAGTATTCTCTACTTGGTAAAATATCATTCGAAGAAAAAGCTGTTGCATCAGTTTTTATTTTAACCGCTGTACTTTGGATTTTCCGGTCTGAGATTAATTTTGGTTTTATAACTGTCAGTGGTTGGTCTTCATGGTTTAGTAATCCCGATTTTTTTAACGATGGTACTGTTGCAATAACAATGGCAACTCTACTTTTCTTAATACCAAGTAAAGACAAATTAAACTCAACAATGTTGATAGATTATAAAATTTTTGAGAAAGTTCCTTGGGGAATTATACTCTTATTTGGTGGTGGCTTTGCATTAGCTAAAGGTTTTATCACAAGCGGACTATCGGAAACCATCGGCAACCAGTTTTCATCGATTCATGATACTCCACCCTTTATTTTGATGTTATTTGTTGGGACACTAATTACTTTTCTAACAGAATTAACTTCAAATACTGCAACCACCGAAATGATTTTGCCTATGCTTGCTTCAATATCGGTAGCAATTGGGTTAAATCCCCTTCTACTTATGATGAATGCTACTTTATCAGCATCAATGGCGTTTATGCTTCCGGTTGCAACTCCTCCAAATGCAGTAGTTTTTGCAAGTAATCGAATTAAAATTTCTGAAATGATAAAAGCAGGATTAGTCTTAAATGTGATTGGGATAATTATTATTTCACTTTTTGTTTATTTATTCGGAACTTTAATTTTTGAAATTAATATTTCTGAATTTCCTAATTGGGCAAAACCATAAAATATTTGTTAAGAATTCCCTTTGAATTAAAGGTGTGTTATGAATAAATTTTTTCTTATCCTATTTATTAGTTTCATTTGGATTATCAATCTTAGTGCCCAGCTTTTTGTCTTAGATGCAAGTACTAGAGATTATGATCAAATCCACATCTCTCTTGACCTCTCGTTCAATTTCGATAAAGGAATTGTTTATGGTAAAGAGAAATTTACATTCACCCCTTTAAGTAAAAAATTTACAAAGCTTCTCCTTCATTCCAAATCAACAGAAGTTAAAAGTGTCTCGATGGATACTGTTAATCTCCCTTTTATTAAAGATGAAGATCACCTTCATATTGAAATGCATAAAGAACTTTCGTCAAAAGATACAATCACAATTTTGATTGAATATGTATCAAAACCGGAAACCGGATTATTCTTTTTCCATCCGACAAAGGAAGTTAGAGATTTGCCAATTCAGGTGTGGAGTCAAGGACAGGCAAATAATAATCGCCATTGGTATCCCGCATATGATTTACCCGACGATAAATTAACATTCGAAACAAAGCTAACAGTACCTTCGAAGTATACAACCATCGGAAATGGAAATTTAGTAGCCGAAAAATTTCTTGATGGCAATCTAAAATCCTACACTTGGGTTATGGATACGCCTCAATCAAATTATTTAAGATCTATTATTATCGGAGAGTATGTCACAATAAGAGAAAAAGTTAGAAGCATCAATCTGGAGTATAACATTCCCAAAACTTGGGTAGGCAAGGAGCACCATTTCTTTGGGAGAAGTGCAGATATGTTAAACTTCTTTTCAGATTATATAACTCCTTATCCGTTTGATAGATATGCTCAAACACCGGTTCAAGATTTTCTTTATGGTGGAATGGAAAATGTCACTGCAACAACTTTGAACCGACGAATTTTGCACGATGAAAATGTGATTCCTAATTATTCAGCTGACCCACTCGTAGCACACGAATTCGCTCATCAATGGTTTGGAAATCTTGTTACATGTAAAGATTGGAGACATGGCTGGTTAAATGAGGGATTTACGACTTTTTTCACCGATTTATGGTTTGAAAATTACGAAGGTAAAAATGAGTTTATATTCCGTCGTTATCAACAAAATTTGGTTTTTTTCAATTTGTCAGATGAATCAAATTATTCAGATAAAACAAACACAATAAAAGAGAAAATTCCTTTCGAAATGAACGATAGGCGAGCTTATTATAAAGGGGCGGCAGTTCTGAATGCTTTACGATTCACACTAGGAGACGAAATTTTTCAGAATGTTATGCGTGAATATGTAAAGAAGTTCCAATACAAAAATGCAGTTACAGAAGATTTCAAATCTTTTGTTGAAAACGTTTCAAAGAAGAAGTTTGGCAAATTTTTCGATCAATGGGTCTACAGCGGCGGTTATCCGATATTCAAGCTAACAGGAGTATATGAACCATTCCGTAAGAAATATATTCTGACAGTTGAACAAATCCAAAATGTTAACAATGTAACTCCAATATTCGAAACACCCATCCTTATTGAATATGTTGCTTCAAAAGAAAAATTTTCAAAAGTAATAAATATCTCTAAGAAGATTGAAATATTTGAATTCGACTCCCCTTCTAATCCAAATTATTTTGCGTTTAATAAAAATAATAATATTCCATGCAAGATTGTTCAAGAAAACAGCTTTGAGGAACTTAGTTATCAACTACTTCATGACGATGATGTTTATGGTCGAATCTCAGCTGCGGAACAATTATCAAAACACAGCAAAAAAGCTGTCCTTCCTCTCTTTGAGGTTATTAAAAATGAAAAGTTTTATGGAGTTAAAATTGCGGCAATAGAAGCGCTTCAAGTTATTTCGGGAGAGTATGTTTTTGACCCAATCCATTATGCTTTAAGTGATAAAGATGGAAGAGTTAAAGAAGCCGCTGTTAAAGCCCTCTCTGTTTTTCCTCATGAAAGAGTCGGAAAAATTCTAAAATCAATTTATGAGAAAGAGAAAAATGATTATGTTAGAGCTGCTGCGTTAGTTTCACTTGCAAAAATAAAAGACCCGGGGACATATCCCTATTTGCAGCGAGCATTAAATATAGTATCTCATCAGAACGTAATTAGAAAAGCATCATTTGAAGGATTTACAATTTTGTCGGAGCCGCGTGCACTTCCGTTTGCAAAAGAGTATATAAATTACAAATACAGTACCGGTGATATGCACTTACTTGAAACCGAAATTTTAAACTTTGTAACTGTGATGGGACAATCTCATCGTAAAGAAGTTATAGATGTTCTTTCTGCAGGACTTATAAATCCTTTTTTTAGAGTAAGAAATCAGATTGCAAGCATAATAATAAAAATGAATGCAGCAGAAATTTTACCGCAGCTAAAATCGATTTACGAAAACGAACGAAGAGTATTTGTAAAAAACGAATTGCGCAAAGCAATTAATCACTTAACCGAAGTAAATGAATAATATGAAAATCAAAATTCTAATCATTCTTATAACATTTATTAGTATAAATAATTTTTGTCAGCAAGCAGTTGATTATTTCCCTAACCAACTTGGGCATAAATGGTTTTTCAAAACAGTTCCGCTAGACACTTTGAACAATGAAATAGACTCTTTGGCATTGTATCAAATCGATTCACTCGCATTCGAAACTACCTATAATCAAAAAGAGGCAAAGGTTGTATTATCAAAATCCGGTGCTGAGTTTACTCTGCTCGAACAACCTTATATCGATACTAATTATGTCAGTTTATCAGGTTCAACCGGAAGTCTTTATTTTGGAATAACTGATTTTGATTCACTCTTTAATGGAAATGATACTCTAATCGCCGGTCTGGGGAGTTTATATACTCTTTTAAAATCATTTGAAAAATGGTATGACATATACAAATTTCAATCATCAGTTAACTTGCAGTATCAAGTCTTCCGTTACGATACGACCGTTACAATAGATACTTTGACTCTACCATTACGGTTTGAAGTTAAAGCAAAACGAGTTGCAGATAAAACTCTTGAAACTGAAATAGGAACTTTTAATTGCAAAGTATTTATTCAAACCTTTCAGCTTTCATATTTAATATTAATTTCACCGTTACCCCCTATCGCAATTCCACTACTCACACTTAATGATTCAGTTTGGATTGCCCCAAATAATTGGATTGTGCAAAGTATAACTCCATCCACAAAATTAGATTTAAGTATTCTGAATTTTGGAAGTTTTTCTTTGCCCGGAAGTAAACGGATAATTATTAATGAAATTGTTTTATCAGAACAAGACAACAAAGTTGAGCCGAAAAGTTTTAGTCTGGAACAAAATTTCCCTAATCCATTCAATCCAAGTACAACAATTCGGTTTACGATACCATCAACAATTGCTGAACAAAAAGCTTCATTGAAGATTTTCGATGTGTTGGGGGTTGAGGTTGTTGAGTTATTTAATGAACTAAAATCTCACGGTAATTATGAATATCAAATCGATGCTGAAAATCTGAAGCTATCGAGCGGTATCTATTTTTATAAATTATCAATGGGACAATACTCACAAACAAAAAAAATGATTTTAATTAAGTAACTCTGTATCAGCCTAATGAACATTGAACAAAAAGCTCTTTCTGAACTCAAAATTCAGTTGGAAGAGTTAAATCAACGAGGGATATCCTCTTCTGAGCCAATTAAAAACGGGTATGCTTTTTCCTCCGATTTAAAAATTAATAGAGCTACTTATAAGCTTCTTTATTACTTTGGTAAAAAAGGGGTAACGAAAATAATCCAGGGTGACAATTCCACCGAAAATTACAACATCCTACACAAAATTATTTTTGGTGAAGAACTATTTTCAAATCAAAAAACCAAACTTGCTGAACCCGTCTCATACATCGGAACCGATGAATCAGGCAAAGGAGATTATTTCGGTCCACTTGTGATTGCCGGAGCTTTTATAGATTCAAAAACAAAATCTCTACTCCCGTTGAATCTGATTAAAGACAGTAAACTAATTTCCGATGAACAGATATTACTACTTGCCCCAAAACTTCGAAAAGTTCTTGAAAACAAGTATGATATTGTATTGATCACTCCCAAAAAATACAATGAACTTTACAACAGCTTTAAAAATCTCAATCGACTTTTAGCATGGGGACATGCGACAGTTATCGAAAATTTATTGGGAAGGGTAGACACAAAGAAAGTTATCAGTGATAAATTTGGTGATGAAAAACTTCTCCTCAACTCCTTGAAAGATAAAGGGAAACAAATCGAGTTAATCCAACTGCCAAAAGCTGAACAATACTTTGCTGTAGCAATAGCTTCAATATTAGCCAGAGAGAAGTTTCTGCATTGGTTCATTAATGTAAAAAACAAACTAGGAATAGAACTCCCCAAAGGGGCATCAAACGGAGTTACCGTAAAGGCTAAAGAGATTCTAAAGAAAAACGGAATGGATTATTTGGCTATGTTAGTTAAACTCCATTTTAAGACTACAAAATCGTTATAATATTTTTTATTTAATCTAACATTTTTTTGTTGCAAAATTTGTACATGCTCTATATATTTGCTACTCAATTTTGATTTTACTGTT
>JAHBUO010000074.1 GCA_019638025.1 Ignavibacteriaceae bacterium | reverse complement strand
CAGTGATGATATATTTGACTTTGCTTTCAATAAAACAATTATACTTGATAAAGAAAAAAATCAAGTTCTCTTCGTTGGGGTCGATGAATCAGGTAAAGATTATTTTGAGGTTAAATTTGAACAACCTCAAAAGCTTGAGAATAATGTAAACATGGCTTCCTTCGTAAAATCTCTCAAGTTAAATGAAAATCAGAAAAAAGAATTTGATTCGATTTTGCTTAGCTATTCCAGCGATTTAGCCTCACAAATATTAGTTAATGATAACAAGACTGTCGCAGTAAATCCGAATATCCTTAATTATCAAAATGCTCTTAGAGCTGAAGTGATGGCATTTGCATCAAGAGCAAATAAAGATGCCTTTGCAAGAATATTTTCTGTAAGTCCGGATTTGCAAAGCAATGAAGATTTAACAAAATTGGTAAATAATGTTAAATCAGTAAATAATAAAAATTATCTGGTGATAACTCCGGATACAATTTTCTCCGGTTCTCTCGATGTAGATAGAGCTCTACTTTCTGCAGAAGTTGGAAGAATGAAAAGCCAAGTTAGAAATAACTCTAGGGAGCTTGCCTACATCAATGATGATCCAAAAGTTTTTGTTAGGTGGGAAAGAGAAAATCCGGTTTCAAAAAAGAATGATTTGAAAATAGTTGTTAGTGAAGATTTTTGTAAAGTTGAAATCCCTGAATTTTCAATACCTGAAATTCCAAGTTTTGGCAATATTAATAGTGCGATAGAGTCAGCAATGTCACAATTTCGTGAGATGAATGTTAGTATTAAAATAGATTCTCTTGGAAAGAAGAATTCTTATAGTTTTAAGTATAAATCAACTGACAAAGATTCTCCTAAGGGATTTGAAGCACGAACTAACATGCCTGATATGCACTTAAAATCTTTAGATTCACTCCAAAGCATTTTTAAATTTTTTAACGATGATACAGTAATGTTTAACTCTAAAGAATTAAGAAAAGAAATGGAGCGAGTTAAAAAGGAAATGCAGCACTTCCGTGAAGAAATGGAAAAAATGAGAAGAGAATTGAACCCTAATGCTACGCCAACCAAAAAAGAAAAATCTCCTATAGAAATTTAAATTACGTTGTCTATCGAAGTGATAGACAACGTTTTCTTATTTAAAATAAAAGCAATTCATCAGCAATATTTACCGCACAAATATCTTCACTTTGTAAGAACCGATATTCTAATTAAGTTTTCAGTGAGATTGATATTTCACAAAAAAAAACTATTTTAATGGGAAAAAGATAGGCGTTTTGATTTTGAAAAGATTCTTACAGCTAAATTTATTCAATTTTACCGGAAAAGTTAGAGTACAGATTTTTCTTATTGTGCTGGCAGTTCTTCTATCCATAAAATTATTTTTTGTGACAAGCGGAACACTTAGTCTTACAATACTAAATGAAGTTTTAGTTCTTTTTATATTTTACTCGGTAATTGCAAACTTGTTTAATGTGATAGGGGAGAAAACGCTTTCTCCAATTTCACTAGTCTCAAGTTTGATTATACTGTTATTGATAAACTTAGTATTTTTTAATATTACTGAGTTGATTTTAGATGTATTCAAATTAAACGGAGAAAAGATTTGGGAAGATTCTCCGACTTTACTACAAATAGTCCCGTTTATATTTAATGTTCTTTTAATATTTTCTTTGTCGTATATCTTTATTGTCTATAGAATGCTTTTTTTCTTACAGCAAAAGAAGAATCTGAATATTTATTTTAATGCACTGATTCTATTTTTCATACTTTCTGCAGGCACAGCTTTTATTGATAGTAACTCGGATTACGAATTTATAAAAATCACGTTTACTGTTAATGCAATTATTTTAATTGTAATAAATTCAGTTAGGATATCGTGGATAGCGTTTCTTACAAAGAAACAAAAGAAACAATTAATCTGGTTATCAGTATCGCTTGTATTTATTTTATCATTAGTACTTGCGTACACAACTTCAAATGATTTTTTTACCGGAATTGTTAAGACGTTTGCTCCTTCAATTTCACAGTTCTTTTTTTTATTGAATCTCTACGGAATAATCTATTTCAGCGTACTATTCTTTACTACACTATTCCATATTCCTACAGCAGAAGCTTATGATCGTAAATCAACTGAAGTATCAACGCTGCAATATTTTAGTAAGATGATAAACCAAGTTTTAGATTTCAATGAGCTTGCTGATACTGTAGCTGAACTGGCAATTAAAGTTTGTAATGCAGATGCCGCTTGGATTGTACAGGGTAAACGAATTAGCGATCCTCCACTTTCAATTAAGAATATTCCTTCGGCGTTGGTCAGAAATATCAGTGAGAGATATTTATCAAATGATTCTGAATATTCTAATATAAGAGCAATCGATTTAAAAGGAATTGTAAATATTGAAAATCCTTTAGAAGTATTTAAGTATGCTGCAATTGCTCCACTTAAGTCACATCATGGGATTACTGGTTATATAGTATTAGTCAGAAAATCAGAAATCCCCTTTGATGCGGAAGAGAAAAATACACTTCAGACATTTTCTGATTATACTTCAATCGCTTTTGAAAATTCAAGATTATTAGAGGAATCTATTGAGAAAGAAAGACTAGAAAAAGAATTAGATGTTGCCCGTGAAATGCAAATGAAGTTAATGCCAAGAACACTTCCTAAAAATGAGTATCTTGATATTGCTTCGATATTTATTCCTGCATTTGAAGTAGGTGGCG
Source organism: Ignavibacteriaceae bacterium (assembly GCA_019638025.1). Taxonomy (GTDB): domain Bacteria; phylum Bacteroidota; class Ignavibacteria; order Ignavibacteriales; family Ignavibacteriaceae; genus JAGUXE01. Next base: position 13,828 of record JAHBUO010000074.1, on the reverse strand, counting down.
ATTATTATGATTTTTTCAAACTGAAAGAAAATAAACTTGGGTTTGTTATTGCTGATGTATCGGGAAAAGGTATTTCCGCAGCATTTATAATGGCAGAAATCAGAGGTGTATTTGAATCACTAGTGGATTTACTTATGAGTCCAAAAGAGATTCTGACCAAAACAAATATGATTCTTAAAAGATCCTTGGACTCGAAAAGTTTTGTGACAGCAACATTTGGAGTTTTTGATTTTAATGCAAATAAAATATTTTTATCGCGAGCAGGACATTGCCCTCTAATATTAATACGCAACGGGGTAGCTGTTGAATATAGATTTAGTGGAATTGGTTTAGGGTTAAATTACACAGAATTATTCGGGAACATAATTGAAGAAGTTACAATTGACCTAATGAAGGATGATTTATTAATTTTTTACACTGATGGGATAACTGAAGCAAAAAATGAAAATTTGGAAGATTATGGAATCGATTCATTAAAGAAAATAATTTTAGAAGAAGTTAATAGTGATGTTGAAAAAATTGCAAATAAGATAGTTAAAGAAGTAACTATATATTCACAAAATTCGCCTCAACATGACGATATAACATTAGTAGTTTTTAAATGGAAATAAAAATGGAGAAAAAAATGTCTGATTTTAATACTGCACTGAGAGAAAATGATGATGTACAAGTAATTGAGTTATGTGGGTACTTAGATGCCCATACAGCACCTCAATTGGAATCAGCGTTTTCAGATTTAATCTCTAAAAAGAAATATAAAATAGTCGCAAATTTTGAAAAGCTAAAATATATTAGTAGCGCAGGGCTCGGAGTATTTATGGCATTTATTGAAACAATTAGAGAAAATAATGGGGACATCAAGTTTGCCTCTATGATACCAAGTGTCTACAACATTTTTGACTTGTTGGGATTCCCTATGTTATATGAATTTTTTAATTCTGAAGAAGAAGCAATTAATAAATTTAAACACAACTAGATATTCTCGTGAAAACTGTTAATCCAAAATCGTATGAACTTCAGGTTAAGAGTACGACTGAAAATCTCAGTTTGATAAGAGATTTTATTCAGAATAATGCTCTTAAACGGGGTGTGCCGCAACATATTATTGATAAAATAATTCTTGCGGTAGATGAAGCTTCTACAAATATTATTAAACACGCATATCATTCAAAACCTGATGGCGATATAATAATACAGCTGGAATTTTCATTTGATAAATGTAGAATCATTTTGATTGACTTTGGGGATGGTTTCAACCCATCTGTGATTCCTCAACCTGATATGCCCGAGTATTTTGAAAAAAGAAAAGTCGGTGGTCTCGGTCTACATCTAATTAGAACTCTAATGGACTACGTTGAATATCATACCGATAAAGGGGGGTATAACCAACTAACCATTGCAAAAAAAATTAAAAATTCCGCAGCATGATACCAACCGATATTACAAAAATTAAAAGGAACTTGACTGCATTGGTCGAGTTCAGTAGAATTGTGAATTCAAGCCATGATTTAGAGTTTACACTAAACAATCTTCTACTAAGTTGTTTTGGGAAATTTCTTGTTACCAAAGGTTTAGTTGCGTTGAGTAAAAATGATGAGGTAAAAGTTTTTGCTTCAAAAGGAATATCATCAGAAATTTTGAAAAAATTCCCCCCAATACAATCAACTGTAGATGCTAAAGGAAGTGATGAAAGTTTAATTCAGTTTCAAAGTTACTCGGGATTAAATTTGTGTCAGGAAATATGCTCATCAAGAGGTTGTTTAGGCATCATTCTTTTAGGTGAAAAGATTAATAAGTCAGATTATTCAGAAGAGGAATTAGATTTCCTAAAGACTCTTCTGAATATTTCTGCAACTGCAATTGAGAATTCGATTTTTATAGATGAACTAAAATTAGTTAATCGCAATCTCGATTCGAGAGTTAATAGGTTAAGTTCTCTTTTCGAACTGAGCAAGGAATTTGGAATTCTTGAAAGTGAACAACGAATAAGTAAATTATTGCTCTATTCTCTACTTGGTCACTTTATGATTTCAAACTATGCAATTGTGTTGTTTGAAAATCAGAATATTCAGCTATTGGAACACACAATCCCAGCCGAAAATATTGAACATTATATAAAGTCTTACAATCTGTGGCAGTTGACTGAAAATTTGACAAAACATGAATTGTCAAGGAGTTTTAAGGATATAATTAAGGATGGTATAGAAATTTGTATCCCAATGAAACTACAAGGGGTTACAAAGGGAATAGTTTTACTTGGTCGAAGATTGAACAATGTAGATTATAATTCCGCTGATATTGAGTTTGTCTCATCAGTAGCCAGTATAGCGATTGTTTCCCTTGAAAATAAAAGATTATTTCAAGAAGCATTGCTCAAGCAAAAACTTGAGGAAGAATTAGAAATTGCAAAAGATATTCAACAAAAATTGTTACCTTCAAAAATACCTAGTTTTGAAAATTTTGAGATAGCTTCACTATCGGTCTCATCAAAGCAAGTTGGTGGCGATTATTATGACATAATTGTGAAAAATTCTGAGAGTTTTATTGTCTCAATTGCTGATGTTTCAGGAAAAGGCGTACCGGCTTCTCTATTAATGGCAAATCTTCAAGCTGTTTTAAAGGCAGTAAGTCGACAAGATTTAGCTATTGATGAAGCCACGGGATTGATAAATGATTTGATAACCGAGAATACTTCTGACGGAAGATTTATAACTTTTTTCTGGGGAATAATTAACGATAAAACCAAAAATATTAAGTATGTTAATGCAGGGCACAATCCTCCAATTCTAATAAGAAATAAAAAAATTCAAAAGCTTGAACGAGGAGGACTCATTCTCGGTGTTGTTAAAACTTTTGCCCCATATCTTTTTGAGGAGATTCAACTGAAGTCTGGAGATGTTTTAGTCTTATTTACGGATGGAATTACAGAAGCTAAAAATAATTTTGATGAAGATTTTTCTGATGAAAGATTTGAAAAACTATTACACGATTATTCTAGTTTAAGTCCCTCTGAAATAATAAATAAAGTGGAAAACGAAATTTCAAAATTCACAATCGGTGAACAACAATCTGATGATATTACTTTAGTAGTTATAAAAGTTAAGTAAATGATAACGCATTTAAGAGATTCTTTAAGAGCCTACAAGCAAACTTTAATTACCGCAATTACGGGATTGTTCTCTTAATCGGGATATTCAATATATACACTTCAGTGGCTATCAATAAAACTTCAAATGATGAGTGTTTATGGGTTCCTCATAAAAATCCGATGGTAGTGTAGTATTAGTCTTTGACAATGTTAAATTGGTGGAGTAATCTTATGAAGCTGGGATTAGGGATGAGGACACACAATTACTGCAAATAAATGGTAAAAATTAACTGGCACAATCTGTGCTCAATTAATCTTAAACTCAGTAGTTGAAGGGAAAAGGGCAAGTTACTTAGTTGCCGGTAAATCCGGTTCCTATGAAACTCAAGTCTATGTTAAGAAAATGTTCAATATAGGCGATTTAGCTTTTTGTTTATTGGGAGTTATTTGGTTGTTAGTTAGTTTCATGAGTCTCACAGCAAACCCCGAGGGAAAAGCACAAAAATTATTTTTCTTAATAGGGATATTGCTGGTTATTAATAAGATTAATGTGCTTTTACCGATGTATGGATTTAATATTCTTGACTCTCAGTATCTTGGTTTTATAATCTTATGGAGTTTTTCATCACTGTTTCTACCAATAGTATTTTTGCATTTCTTTTTAGTCTTTCCGAGTAGAGTAAAATTACTTGATAAGCAATGGTTTCGAGTCGCTCTATATGTTGTTCCACTCTTAATTTATTTTATCTATTACCTCTATATATTTCTAAATCCGAATATTTTAAAGAGCCTTCAAAGTGGATTGAATGCTTTATTTGTTCCGGGAAATATTTTATTCGTTGTTGCATTGAATTCTTCATTAGTCACGCTAGCAGTAAAATATAAAAAGATGCCCAAGGGGTCTTTTCAAAGGAAGTCGACATTAATTATTTTATCATCATTTATTATTGGATTAATGGGGATCATTTACGTAAGTTTTTTTGCTCCTCTTGTTGCTGATATCGTATTTAATGCCCCTGAACATTATACCCCTGTAATTCTAATTGTGTTAATTCCAATAGCTTTTGGATATTCTATCTTAAAATATCAATTATTGGATGTGAGTGTTGTTGTTAAAAATACAGTTATCTACGGCTTTGCCACAGCAACTCTCGCAATTTTATATTTTCTCTCTGTTTATGTAATTGGGCAGGCGATAGGTGGGATAGTCGGAAATGATTATCAAAACTTTGTAGCTGCGGTTTCTTTTTTACTCTTCGCAATGGTGTTTCAATCGACAAAAGATAAGTTTCAAGAAATACTTACTAGGAGATTTTACCCTGAACAGTTTGCTTATCAGAAAATTCTGATTCAATTAAGCAAAGAACTAAATGGTTCTATTGAATATTCGTACAATCATATTTTAGATTCAATTACAGAAACATTTACTGAATTATTGAAAGTTCAGAAATTTGGGGTTTTATTAAGTGAATCCAAAACAAATGGTTTCAAGTTAGTCCGTCATAAAAATTTAAATGGTAGTTTGAATCTTAATGAATGGACTGATATAAAATTTGATTTTCTCAATCGAAGCTTATCAAACTCTGATTTAGTTGCAAACGAAGCATTCAAAAAAAGTTTTCCTAAATTTTGCGAGCAATTAAATTCCGAAGAAGTTTATACTGTTATACCTATGATTGTTAATTCGAAATTAATAGGCTTAATATTACTCGGATTAAAAATCTCAGGTTCGAAATTTTCCCTTAAAGAAATTGAATTATTGAATGCTGTTGGAAGTCAAGCGGCAGTTTCAATTGAAAACTCTCGGTTGTATCAATCTGAAACTGAAAAATTAAGATTAGAACGCGATTTGGATTTGGCTCGAAAAATTCAAGAAACCTTAGTCCCGAAGAATATACCGCTTTTTGAAGATGTTGAAATCAGTGGGAAAATGTTACCTGCGATGCAAGTTGGGGGTGATTATTTTGATATTATTAAGGTGTCTGAAAAGAAAATATTTGTTGTAGTTGGTGATGTATCCGGAAAAGGTTTGTCCGCATCACTATATATGACAAAACTTCAAACATTTATTAATTTGTACTGCCATCAATATCAAAATCCATTGGATATCATGTACGAATTAAACAGACAAATCTACAAATCATTTGAACGCCACTGGTTTATAACACTAACTTTGGCTCTATTTGATTTAGAAAAGGGAATAGTAGAGGTTTGTAGAGCCGGTCATGTGCCGTTACTAGTCTCTAATGCCGGAAATATTAATTTAATTCAGTCAAAAGGATTAGGTTTAGGGCTTGATAAAGGTGAACTTTTTGAAAAAACTCTCGAAATTGAGAGAATTCAGTTGAATAGTGGGGAAGTCTTTTTGTTCTATTCAGATGGAATAACAGAAATGATGAACGAAAATGGGGAGTTCTTTGGTACTGATAATTTGGTAAGTGTTTTTAGAGTGAATCGTCATCAGCCATCAGATAAGATTCTGAATTCTATTATAAGTTCAATTAATACTTTTCGGGGTTTGCAAGAACAAGCAGATGATGTAACTTGTGTGGTAGTAAAAGTTAAATAAAAAAGCCCCAAATTCATGGGGCTTAATTCAGTTGAATTTAGAATTCTAATTTCTTTTTGTACTTTTCAGCATAGTCATAAACGAATGCACTTGCAACAAATATTGAGGAATAAGTTCCGATTATTATACCGAAAAATAGTGTAAACGCAAATGCTCTAAGAACTTCACCACCAAATATCATTAGAACCAAAACGGTTAATAGAGTAGTGCCGCCTGTTAGAATAGTACGGCTCATCGTTCTGTTAATACTCTGATTAATTAAATCTTTTATGTTTCCGTTCTTATGCAATTTCAGCGTTTCTCTAACACGATCAAACACAATCACTGTATCATTTATTGAATATCCGATAAGAGTTAAGAATGCTGCAACAATGGTTAATGAGATTTCTAGATTTAATCCCGGAATAACATCGTATAGTAAAGCATATAATCCTAATGTAATAAGAACGTCATGAAACAAAGCTGCAACTGCTCCAAATGCGAAAATAAACTTGAAGCGGAACCCAAGATAAATGAGTATAACAACTAATGAGAAGAATATTGCCAACAATGCATTTTGTTTTAACTCAGCACCAACTTTTGGACCTACTCTATCTTCTCTGAGCACTTGGAAAGAATTTCCTTTCAATTTTTCTTTTAGATTTTCTTTTATCCAATCAGAAATTCCAACTCTAATTATTACATCTTTATTGTCAACCTCTTCGGAAACTGTACCTGCTTGAAATCCGGAAAGAAAAAGTTTATCAGCTATTACTGAAGCAGTATCGGGATTATCGAAAGTGTAGGTAATTGAGTTGACAGTTTGTTCCGATATTTTTTTAGGCACAGAAGGATAAATACCCTCAATTGCCTTATCTATAGTATTCAGAACTTTAGGATAGAGTTCCGACGGAATCTCTTGTAATTCGGTTCTGATTAGAGCACCGCGTTCATCACCAAAAGTTTTAATTTCTAAATCACCTAAACCGATATTTGTAAGGTTAGAACGCACATCTGAAATTTCGATCGCTTTTTCAAATTGTAGAACAACTTCAGACCCACCTTTGAAGTCAATTCCAAATTCTAAACCTCGAAACACCACATTAATTAAGCCGATTACGAAAATTGCTAAGGAAAGTATGTAAAATAGCTTCCTTTTGCTTAAAAAGTCTATATTAAGATTTTGAAATAGTCTCATGTAAAAATTTGCTCCTTAAAGCTTAAATAAATTATCCTAAAGAAATTTTTTGTCCCTTAACAACCATGAAGTCGAATAACAATCTTCCGATTACAAGAGCACTGAATAAACTTGCAACAATCCCAATCATCAAGGTTAATGCAAAACCTTGCACAGGACCACTACCAAATTGGTATAAAATAATTCCCGTAAAGAATGTTGTAATGTTGGAATCAAAAATAGCAGAGTAAGCTTTTGAGAAACCTCCATCTATCGCCGCTTTAACCGTTTTACCGGTTGAAAGTTCTTCACGAATACGTTCATATATAAGTACATTTGCATCCACTGCCATACCCATTGTTAGAACTACACCTGCAATACCGGGCAAAGTTAGAGTCGCACCAAAACCTGCAAGAACACCCAAAATAAATAATATGGTGAATGTGAGTGCTGCTGCCGCAACTGTTCCAGCTTTTTGATAATATATTACCATAAATACCGCGACTAAAATATACCCTAATATTGCCGAGTTAAGTCCTTTAGATATAGAATCTTGACCCAACGATGGTCCGACAGTTCTTTCTTCAATAATCTCGACGGGAGCAGGAAGGGCACCGGCTTTTAATACAATCTCTAATAGTTTAGCCTCTTCTAAATTTGCCATACCCTCGATTTGAGATCTACCTCCGGGAATTTTTCCTCGGATAACGGGAGCAGAGAAAATTACACCATCAAGCATAATTGCACATCGCTTATCTATGTTAGCTCCTGTAATTCTAGCCCATTCAGTGGCTCCTTCAGAATTCATTTCCATACTTACAATAGCAGCAGAGGTATTAGGATCAATATTTGCCATTGCATTTGTTATAACACCACCTGTTAATTCAGCCGCTTTATTCACTAAATACAATACGAAAATATCCTGTCCATCCTGCACACCTATTGGTTTTGCTGAGAATGCAAACTCAACATTGTTTGGAATAACATTCTGAACATCGGGACGGCTTAACATTCTCTGAATTTTAGCTTTATCATCAGCCTTTACATAAGCATCAGCTGTTTGACTTTGAGGGTTAATTAGCGCAACTGCAAAGAAAGGATGTTCTTTTGCAAATTCTTCAGCTGAAAGTTGTTTGTTTGATGAAGTATCAACCGTTGAAGCAGAATCTTTAGATGTTGAAGTAGTATCATTTTCATCCGCCAATTTGCCAGCTAAAGTCTCATCAATTTTTTTCATGACATTTATTGTAAACTCAGGGTCTTTAAGAAGTTTAAACTCTAAAAGAGCAGTTCCTTGAAGGAGTTGTCGAGCTTCCTCTTCTTTAGCAATACCCGGTAACTCAATTATAACTCTTCTTTCACCTTGTTTTTGAATAGATGGCTCGGAAACGCCATATTGATCAACACGATTTCGAATAATCTCCATTGCTCGGGTAACAGCGTCATCCGTCTGAGTTTTTAAATTTGATAGGATTTCTGAATCATCTTCTCTTATTGAACCAAAATATCTGCTTAGTCGAATCCCTTTTTCGCTTAACTTTCTTGCAAAAATATCGACTATTGGTTCATCACTCAAAACCGCTTCCTTCGATGCACTTTCAAGAATTTCTCTGAAAATATCATCAGGATTATTAGCAATTTTTTCAAGTAATTTTGCTGTATTTACTTCGAGTACAACTCGCATTCCACCTTGCAAATCAAGACCTAATTTTACTCTTTTTAATCTTGCTTCACGAATTGAAGGATCAGCAAGTTTAATACTATCTTCAATTGATAGTAAAACTTTTTCCAATTGGTCTTCGGAAATTGACGGATTGTTAGTTAATAGTTCTGCCCTTTTTGCTTGAATGACTTTTCCAATATCTTTCGAGTTCTGATAATCGACATAGGTCGGGTACAGTAAATAGATACTCAAGGCAATAGCCAAAACAATTAGAATGAATCTGAAACGTAGTTCTTTCATAGAATATCAAATTATATGTGTGTGTAAATTATTTAAGATATCAAAGTTAGCGGTTAATAGTAAAAAAGTCAATAAATTTCATTTTGAACATTTTTGACGTTTACCCCTACTTTGTATATTTACAAGTTATTAATTTATTAATATTTAGAGAAATAAATGCTTTTAAAGGAATTCAGCACCTACTCCAATTTCAAATATGGTTCGATTGATTCAACAAGTGGAGCGCTTCTTACCCGTAATGAGGTTGAAGAGAAGTATAAATGGAATCTTACAGATATTTATACAAATGATGAAGCGTGGGAAACAGATTTTTTATATGTGAAAGAAAATTTATCTAAGTATTCCCTTTACGAAGGGAAACTTTCACAGAGTTTAGAGTTACTTAAGGAATGTCTTTTATTAGATGAGTCCATCGGTATCAAACTCGAAAGATTATACCTCTATTCAATGCTTGCTAAGGATTCTGATTTAAAGGTAGAAAAGTATTTAAAATTTGATAGTCGCATAAAATCACTTTATTCTGACACACTTACTGAAAGTGCCTTCATAAAACCGGAATTGTTAGAGCTGAGTGATATTAATATAAAAATTTTACTAAATGATGAAAGGTTTACCCATTATCAACATTACTTTGATGATATTTTAAGGACAAAAAAATTCACTCTAAGTAAAAAAGAAGAAAGACTATTAGCTCTGGGGAGTGAATTAAATTCATTTCCACATGATGTTTTTTCCATATTCTCAGATTCAGATATAAAATTTCCTTCAATTGAAAATGAGGTTGGTGAATCCGTTGAAATTTCACACGGAAGGTTTTATGCTGCACTTTATTCAAATGATAGAAATTACAGAGAGAGGGCATCTACTGCTTTTTATAAACCGTTTAGAGATTTTTCAAACACATTCAACATTCTTTTTAACTCAAATTTAAAATCGAATATTTTTATAGCTAAAGCTAGGGGCTTCGAGTCGGCACTTCATTCCTCATTACATAAAAATAATATTCCAATTTCGGTTTATCAAAATTTAATTTCTTCTGTTGAAGAGAATTTAAAACCAATGCATCGATGGGCTGAGTTAAAAAGAAAATTAATGAATCTTGAAAAGTTAAAGCCATTCGATGCATATGCATCAATATTTGAAAATAAATCTGAACAAAAATATTCTTATGATGAAGGAGTTAAACTCGTTTTCGATTCATTAAATATAATGGGGGAAGATTACTTATCAGTCTTAAAAACCGCATTCGAAAATCGTTGGATTGATGTATATGAGACACAATCCAAACGAAGTGGTGCATACTCTTCGGGAACAACATTCGGTGTTCATCCGTATGTTTTATTAAATTGGACTGATTTACTCAATGATGTTTTTACTCTTGCACACGAGATGGGTCACAATATGCACTCATTCTTCACCGGGAAAAATCAACCCTACATTTATTCTAATTACTCAATATTTTTGGCGGAAGTCGCATCAACTTTTAATGAATTATTGCTTCATGAACATCTTATTAAAAAATCTGATTCAAAAGAAGAAAAACTATCGTTAATGGAAAAGTATCTTAATAATATTACAACTACATTCTATCGCCAAACGATGTTTGCTGAATTTGAAAAAATTGTTTACGAGCAAACCGAAAAAGGGAATGCCCTTTCTTCAAACGATTTATGTAAAATTTATAAAGAGCTATATTCTAAATATTGGGGGTCAGCAATGTTCGTAACCGAAGATGAAGAATATGCTTGGGCACGAATTCCTCATTTTTACTACAACTTTTACGTATTTCAATATGCAACAGGATTTGCAGCGTCAGAGACATTGATTGCAAAAGTTAAAAACGAGGGAGTTTCAGCAATTAATGATTATCTTGGTTTTCTGAAAGCGGGGAATTCGGATTATTCTATCAATATACTTAAAAAAGCAGGAGTTGATATGAACTCAGCTTCACCGATATTTGCAACAGCTAATAAAATGAATGAAATTTTAAATGAAATGGAAATACTAATAAATAATTAACAAAAGGACTTTAAATGAAACTCTATTCCAAATCCGAATTAAATAATTATCATCAGTCATTAACTTATGATGATATAAGCTTAATCCCTACTCAAATATCACGGATAAAATCGAGAACAGAAGCAAATACCAGTTCAAAATTTTTAGGTGTTAAGTTAACGGTACCGGTATTATCAAGCCCTATGGACACAGTCACCGGAATTGATATGGCAAAAGCCTTAACGTCACTTGGTTGTATAGGAATTCTGAATCGATTTGATTCCTCATTAAATGAAATTGTAAATCACAATACAAAGGACGGAATAAATTCAGTTTCTATCGGACTTACTACTGAATCAGATGTGATAAAAAGATTAGGCGATTTAAATCTAATAATTTGTATTGATACTGCTAATGCAAGCAATCATGAAGTATTGAAAAAAACAGAAGAAGTAAAAAAGATTACAAATGTTCCGGTAATTGTTGGTAATATTGCTCATCATGCAACTCTTAAACAACTTGAGGATGCAGGAGCAGATGCAGTTAGAGTCGGTATTGGTAATGGGAGTGTTTGTTCAACATCAATACAAACAGGTATTGGAATTGGTCAAGTTTCATCTCTTTTAGACAATCTAACGTTTAGAAATGAGAACAAGTTGAAAATAAAAATTATAGCTGATGGTGGAATCAAAAGTGCAGGCGATGTTGCTAAAGCAATTGCTCTTGGCGCCGATGTTGTTATGTTGGGAAGAATGCTTGCCGGAACAAAAGAAACTCCCGGAGATGTAATTAAATATAATGGACAGCTTTGGAAAAAGTATCGTGGCTCTGCTTCATTTGGTGTTAAAATGAAAAATGAATTTATCGAAGGTGAAGAAACCATGGTTGCTTATAAAGGGACTGTAGCCAATGTTATTAATAGTATATCGGATGGTTTAAGAAGTTCAATGAGTTATATGAATTGTGAAACTTTAGATGAATTAAGAATGACAGAAACTTTTGCAGTGTTGAGCAATAGTTCCTATTTAGAACGTTTACCAAAAATGTAATTATATATTTTTATGATAAAATTCTTCAATAAAATTTTATCAGTGTGCGCTATTTTTTTCTTCACTTCGACAGATGCACAAATAAATTCAGGTTTTGATAATCGGTGGAGAGATGAGTTTGTCGTAAAAAATTGGAACATCGAAACAGGATTACCTCAAAATACTATTAAAAGTATACTTCAAACTCGGGATGGGTATCTTTGGTTCGGTACTTTTGGTGGATTGGTAAGATTTGACGGGATTAAGTTTCAACTATACAATAGTGGGACTAATTCGGAACTGAATAATGACAGAGTTCTTAATTTACTTGAAAATGGCAATCATCTACTCGTAGGTTTTGAACGAGGTGGAATTTATAAGTTTGAAAAAGGGGTTTTCTCAAGAATTGATGAATTACGCTTCTTGGATAGAGAATCTGTTATCGGTTTAGTCAGAGATAAGTTAAATAACATTTGGATTCATACGGTTGAAAAAGGAATTCACCGATATCACAACAATTCGACCGAAAGCTTCTTCAAAGATGAAGTTGCTAAGAATAACACGATATCAATACTTGATAGGAAAGGGAATTTATTCTTTTATCATGATGATGTTTGTTATTATTATAATGGAACCGATTTTCAACCTTCATTATATAAATTTAAACTAAAAACCGAACCACTTGTCCATCCCTTTTTTGATCGAGATAATAAGCTTTTTATCGTAACTCCGAATTCAGATTTCCAAATTTTTGATTCCACAGGACATTTCGAATATTTACCCAACTCAAAGCGTTTTTCATTAACAGTCAAGAAAATTAATCAGGACTCCCAGTTAAGATATTGGTTAATGACTAATAATGGATTAGTGTTGTATAAGGATAATGTTTATCAGTTTTACTCTAAAAATGATGGGATTAAAGATAATGAGATATTAACATTTTATGAAGATAAGGAGAAAAATTTTTGGTTAGGCTCAAAAACAAAAGGGATATTCAAATTAAAATTAAATCCCATAAAAACTATTCTTAAAGAAAATGAGAATTCAATCAATAATTATACCTCGGTAATCCAGACAAAAAGTGGAAAAATTCTAGCCGGAGTAAATTGTGGGGGTGTAGTTATGACTGATTTGAACACTCCACCCCTCCAATTAGGATTCTCTATTGAAGGTGATACAAAATGCACTTGGTCTCTATTAGAAGACTCAAAAGGTAATTTGTGGATTGGAACCTGGGGTGGTGGTGTTTTTAGACTACCGAATTGGGAAAATAATCATAACAATTCGGCTCTCCTTAAAAACTTTTTATATAAAATTAATGCAAAAGTTGTTCTCGCAATCGCTGAAGATAAAAATGGAAATCTTTGGTTCGGATCACTAAACAATGGTGTTTTCAAGCTGGATATCACAGGAAATGTGAAGAGATTTTCAACTGATGATGGACTTCCATCCAATGAAATTCGGTGTTTTCTCCCCATAGATGACGGCTCTATCTGGATTGGGACAGGTTCAGGAATTTCAAAAATAGTTGATGATGAAATTCAAGATTTTCATCAGATAAAAGATTTACCAACAAAGCAAGTCCGTTCACTCTATTTGGATGATGATCAAACTCTCTGGATAGGTACTAATGGTGAAGGTTTAATTAGATTTAAAAATAATAGATCATTTAGAATTAATGCAACGAATGGATTATACGATAATCTAGTTTCACAAATTATTGAAGATAAAGAGAATCGTTTGTGGATGGGAAGCAACAAAGGTATTTCATTTATAAATAAATCCGAAGTTAAGAGTTTAACCGAAGGGAAGTTGGATTTCCTTTCTACCGGGTATTTTACAGCGCAAAATGGAATGGTTAATAGTGAAACTAACGGGGGATTTTATCCATCTGCTTTAATTGATAAATTTGATAATATTTGGTTTCCAACTGTAAGTGGCTTGGCAGTCGTCAATCAAAAAAAAGTAAAACAAAATATTCACCAGCCGAATATAGTAATTGAAAATATTCTTCTTGACCAAGTCC
>JAHBUO010000073.1 GCA_019638025.1 Ignavibacteriaceae bacterium | reverse complement strand
AATCAAATATTTATGGAATTCATATGGAAGGTCCTTATTTAAATCCGGAATTAAAAGGTGCAATGAATGAAGGTTATTTATGGAAACCAAGTATTGAATCGTGGGAAGCTATGTGGGAAGCTTCAAAAGGATTAATTAAAATAATGACAATTGCTCCTGAACTTCCGGGGGCAATAGAAGTAATGCGCGCTGCAGCAAAAAAGGGAGTTGTTCTTTCTATCGGTCACTCGATGGCAACATATGATGAGATTGAATTAGCTATTGATAATGGTGCAGCACATGTTACACATATCTTTAATGCAATGAGACCATTTCATCATAGACATCCGGGAGTAATCCTAGGTTCCCTTTTAAGGAATGAGTTAAAAATAGAATTGATTGCAGATAAACTTCATGTACATCCTGCTGTAATGGAGCTGCTGCTTAAATTAAAAGGTGCAAATGGAATTATTCTAATTACTGATTCAATTAGAGCAGGCGGTATGCATGAAGGTGAATATGAATTTGCAGATCAAAAAGTTTTCATGAAGGATCAAAAAGCATTTTTAGAAGATGGGACCCTTGCAGGCAGTACGCTTACATTAAACATGGCAATAAAAAATTTAGTTGAATCGGCTAACGCAAAAATAACAGAAGCAGTTAGAATGGCTTCATTAAATGGGGCAAAAGTTCTTAATATCGAAAATCGAAAAGGTATCCTCGCTGCGGGAAAGGTTGCTGACATCGTTGTTATGAATGATAATTATGAAATTGAAATGACAATTATTAAAGGTAAGATTGGTTTTCAAAAGGTAATCAATTAAGGGCTTTTAGTTGTTTAAATTTTCGGTTAAAAATAAAATCATTGATTCTGATATCCCTCTAATTATGGGAATTGTTAATGTAACTCCAGACTCATTTTCAGATGGGGGAAAATATTTTAATACTGATAATGCGGTTAATCACACTATGCAACTAGTTGAGGCAGGGGCAGACATTATTGATATCGGAGGAGAATCAACTCGACCGGGTTCCGATTTTATTTCAGAGGAGGAAGAAGTTAAACGTGTTATTCCGGTAATTAAAAAGCTAATGAAAATAGAACCTTCTCTGGTTATTTCAGTTGATACAACGAAGTCACGAGTTGCTGAAGTAGCTTTAGCTGAAGGGGCTTCTATTATTAACGATATAAGCTCAGGTCTTTTTGATTCAAAAATGTTTTCGGTTGCTGCTAAGTTTGATGCACCGATTATTTTAATGCATATTAAAGATAATCCAAAAACAATGCAGGAGAATCCATATTATGAAAATGTTTCAGATGAAGTTCTTAATTTTCTAAAGGAGAGAATTTCAATAGCTAAGACGAGTGGAATTAATAAAATAATTATTGATCCAGGTATTGGGTTCGGAAAAACGGTTGAACATAATTTTGAGTTATTAAATAAAATAGACGAGTTCAAGAAATTACAATTTCCAATATTAATAGGTGTCTCACGAAAATCATTTATCGGAAAAACTTTTGATTTGGAGATTTCAGAACGTGATTTCGCAACATCAATTATTGAAACTATTATGCTTAAAAAGGGAGTTAATATAATCCGTACACATAATGTTGCTAATGCGGTTATGGTTAAGAAAATTTGTAGTCTGGTCGGGTAGAAATGTTTGAGCTATTTCGAATCGGATTTCTATCATTTCAATTTCTCGACTTAATCGATATTATTATTGTCACCTTCATTTTGTATAAACTTTACACTTTTTTGAAAGGGACAATTGCTTCTCAAATTTTTCTTGGATTAATGATTGTTCTTTTTCTATCATTTACAGCTCAAGCAGTCAATTTAAAAGGACTCAGTTGGTTATTAAAATTCATAACTGATATTTGGATCATAGCTTTCATAATTCTTTTTCAACCTGAAATTAGACGTTTACTTGTTATACTTGCACGCTCTCCAATTTTTCGATTTAATGTAAAACCGGAAGCAGCAATTAATTCACAAATTATTGCAGATGCAGCTTTTGAACTCTCTCAACATCAACACGGTGCGCTTATTATTGTAATCAAATCGTCCGGGATTCGAGGTTTTGCGGAAACCGGCGAAATGCTGAATGCAAAATTATCTAAGGACTTACTTACCTCAATATTTTTCCCGCGTACTTCATTGCATGATGGTGCTGTTATTGTGAATAATGGTATCATTGAAGCTGCGAGAGTTACATTACCTCTCTCTTCAACTACAATTATCAATGGTGAATCTTTAGGGATGAGACATCGCGCCGGGATTGGGATTTCTGAACAAGCTGATGTACTGAGTGTTATTGTTTCTGAAGAAACCGGTACTATCTCTATTGCTGAAGGTGGAGTATTAACTCAAGGACTTTCAAAGGAGGCGCTAAAGAAACGTTTGAGAAAAGAAAACTTTTCTCAATCAAACAAAAAAATATCTAACAAGTTGATTGCTTCTTTTAAAGAAAAATTCGGTAAGAATTTTGGCAGATGATTTTCGAGTAGTTGCTGTAATTCCATTTTATAATGAAGCTGCATATCTAAAAAGCATAACCGAAGAAACTCAAAAGTATGTTGACTTAATTATTCTAGTCAATGATGGTTCAACCGATGACTGGTTAGAAAGTACAAAATTCTTTTCCGGTGTGATTTTGCATAATGAGTGCAACATCGGGAAAGGTGCAGCTCTAAATAAAGGATTTTTGAAAAGCATAGAACTTAAATCGCAGTTCACAATTACATTAGATGCAGATTTACAACACCCACCATCTTCAATCCCTGACTTCATAAATTGCATTAAGGATTATGATATCGTGATTGGAAATAGAAACATGCTTGATGTCTCTATGCCGATTCAACGTAAGTTGAGTAATTTTCTTACATCTAAACTTCTTTCGATCAAAACAAAATATGACATCAAGGATAGTCAATCAGGATTTAGAATTTATCGAACTCAAGTTTTGAATAATATTCTCCCTTCCTCAAACGGGTTCGAAGCTGAAAGTGAAATTATTGTAAATGCTTCAAGGAAAAACCTGAGATTAGGTTTTACACAAATTCCCACCATTTATGGAGAGGAAAAAAGTAAAATGAAAGCTTTTAGTGCTATTAAAGGATTCCTGAAAGTGTTATTTTTCCGTTAAATATTTTTTTACTTCTGAAAGGATACCCAAATGAAATTGAGATATTTTTCGCATTCAGCTTGCCAGATATCAACAAAAAACATCACTATTTTGATTGACCCTTTTCTTGATGGTAATCCGACATCACCTGTTAAATCAGAAGAAATCTCTGCTGATTATATAATTCTTACCCACGCTCATGGAGATCATATTGGTGATTCAGAAAAAATTGCAAAAAGATGTAATTCAACATTTATTTGTGTGAATGAACTTGCTAATTATTTTGCGTCCAAAGGTTTTAAAGCACACAATATGCATATCGGTGGTTCATATAATTTCCCATTTGGAAAGGTTAAGTTTACTATTGCTCATCATGGCTCGGTGACCCCAGATAATTATTATGGTGGGGAACCTGCTGGAGTCCTTTTGTTTATTGAAGATAAAGTAATTTATCACACCGGTGATACAGGACTTTTTTATGATATGAAATTAATTGGTGAATTGAACAAGGTCGATTATATGCTTCTTCCGATAGGTGATAATTTTACAATGGGAACTGATGATGCTCTTAAAGCATTGGAATTTGTAAATCCCAAAACAGCTATTCCGATTCATTACAACACCTTTCCGGTAATTGAAGCGGATCCAAATCAGTTTAAGGAGAAGGCAGAATTACAAGGAAATTTTGTCAAGGTTCTTGAATTTGGTGAAGAAATAGAAGTGTAGTGAAATTTCCTTTTGATTAAAAGGGTAGAGCCTGTAACTTTAGTATTATTTTTTTTATAGAACTTATTCACTTTCTCTAAACTATGTCGAAAACAATTGCAATTGCAAATCAAAAAGGAGGAGTAGGAAAAACTACAACTTCGATTAATTTAGCGGCTTCGCTGGCAGCTTCAGAATTTAAGACTTTATTAATAGATATTGATCCACAGGCAAATTCTACCTCGGGATTAAGTATTGATAACATAGAATCTTCAATATATGAAGTTTTAATTGGTTCAGTTGAACCAAAAACTTCGATAAAAAATACTGTGATTCCATTTTTAGATGTGTTACCCTCAACTATTAATTTAGTTGGAGCTGAAATTGAGATTGTAGATCTTCCGAATCGCGAAAGATTATTAAGAGAGAGACTACTACCTCTAAAGGCAGATTACGATTTCATTATTATTGACTGTCCTCCTTCATTAAGTTTATTAACACTGAATGCTCTCTCATCAGCTGATTCTGTGCTGATTCCCGTTCAGTGTGAGTATTTTGCATTAGAAGGGTTAGGGCAACTACTAAATACTATAAATATTGTTAAACATCACTTCAATAAAAACTTAACAATTGAAGGAGTTTTGCTAACAATGTTTGATAGCCGATTACGGTTATCACAGCAAGTAACCGAAGAAGTCCAAAAGTATTTTGGAGAAAAAGTTTACAATACAATTATTCATCGAAATGTACGTCTTTCAGAAGCTCCAAGTTTCGGAAAGCCAATTATTATGTATGATGCACTTTCAACAGGTGCGCGCAATTATATTGCATTAGCTGATGAAGTTATTCAGCGAAATAAAATCTCATTGAGAGATGCCAAATGAGTAAATTTAAACCGGTGATGGGTAGGGGTTTAGATGCATTAATTAATCCTAAAAATTTAGAGAATGCAAATAATTTTTCTGAAGAGGATGACTTAAAGCCAGTTTATAAGGAAAAAGTTGTTCAAGATTCTATCATAAAACTTACTATTTCTTCGATACAACCAAATCCATTTCAACCGAGACAAAATTTTGAACCCGAAGCCCTTGAAGAATTAAAAAAATCTATTCTTGCAAATGGATTGATACAACCCATCACAGTAAGACGTTTTGGTGAAAATCTATTTCAGTTGATATCCGGAGAAAGACGACTTAGAGCTTGTACTGAGTTGGGTTATAAAGATATTCCCGCATATATACTCGATGTTGCCTCAGATGAAATAATGCTGGCAATGGCATTGATAGAAAACATTCAGCGTGAAAAATTAAATGCTATTGAAATAGGTTTAGCATATAAAAGGTTAATGGATGAATGCGGTCTAACTCAAGATCAAATTGCCGAGCGTGTAGGGAAAGATCGTTCTACGGTTGCTAATTCAATTCGCCTATTAAAACTTCCGGAGGAAATTCAAACTTCCTTAATAAAAGACGAAATATCGATGGGACATGCACGAGCACTCATTAATCTTCCATCATCTTCGTTACAATTATATGCTCTTGCTAAAATTAAAGAGAATAATTTAAGTGTTAGAAGTGTTGAACAATTGGTTAAAAAATTGTTAACCGATAAAAGCGGGAAAAAACAAAAATCCAACTCGTCAACAAAAAATAATTCATCGGTTAGTGTATTAGATTTAGAAGATAAACTTCGAAGACTCTTAGGTACAAAAGTTTTGTGCAAAAACAAGAATGACGGTAGTGGGGAATTGATAATTGAGTATTACTCACTTGATGAACTTGATCGATTAATTGAACTTTTTGATCTGATTGAAAACAATAATAGATAAAATATTTTTAATCATACTTTTAGTATCTAGTTTGTGTTATTCACAAATTGATTCTACAACTATTAATAATGATTTAGCTGAACCGCAAGACACACTTTTCATAATGCAAAAGTCACCTTGGGGTGCAGTTCTAAGAAGCGCTATTCTACCCGGTTGGGGGCAATATTACAATGAATCATACTACAAAATACCTGTCGTTTTAGGGATCTCCGGGTGGTTTGTTTATAATTATTTATATAATGATGATTTGTACAAGCAATACAAAATATTGTATGTTAATACACCGGTTCAAAGATATAAGGAATATCGTGAGTTTTATCGCGACCAAAGGGATTTGTTTGCTATTTATTATTTCCTTGCATTTTTTGCTAATTTAGTTGATGCATACGTCGATGCACATCTTTTTGATTTTACGGTTACCGAGGATTTTTTACATAAATCACCAATGTTAAATCTCAGATTCAATTTTTAGTTTGATTATGATTCAAACTTGTAAATATTGTGGAAATGCAAATGCATTACACTCACTAGAGTGTAAATCATGTAATGCAATTCTGAGGGACAGAGTTGTAAATATCGATTTATGGTCTACTATCGCTTATTTAATTGAATCTCCAACAACAACTTTAGCCAATATTATTAAGGCAGAAAACAAAAACTTCATTATATTTTTGTCATTTCTACTTATACTAAAAGTTCACCTGATTTCAATTAGTTGCTACTCAGCATTTTCAGTGAATACCATTTCACTTTCTGTGGGATTGCTGTTATTATCGGTACTATTTGGATATTTGCTTCTAACCATTTGCTCTTCGGGATTAAAGAGTTTAATTAAATTAACAAATAATATTGAAAGTAGATTTAAGGATATATTTTCAATCTTAACTTATTCAACTCTCCCGATTATAATTAGTTTAATAATATTAACACCACTAGAAATAGCTGTCTTCGGAAGCACTCTATTTACATTTAAACCTTCACCATTTTTACTCAAACCATATTTTGCTTGGTTCTTTGTTATTGTTGAATTTAGCTTTTTCGTTTGGTATCTGATATTAAATACGATAGGAATAAATATTTATTTGAACAATAGAATATATTCGTTTTTGATATCTATTCTTCAAGTAACTTTACTAATAGGGCTACAAGCAATATTTCTTTATTATATCACTTCAATATATTTACATTATTAATTTTATGATTGACGAATTATTATCAAAATCAAAAAAAGTGTTTTTCGATACCTACAATAGAATTCCTATTGAGATTTCTCATGGAGAGGGAGTCCATCTTTATGATAAAAATGGCGTAAGATATCTTGATATGTTTTCAGGATTAGGTGTAAATGCCTTAGGTTACTCACACCCAAAGATTATTGAGGCTGTTTCAAATCAGATTTCAAAATATGCACATCTCTCAAACAATTATTTATCAGAGATTCAGTTGGAATTTGCTGAAAAACTTCTCAAGTATTCCAACATGGAAAAAGTATTCTTAACAAATAGCGGAACAGAGACTATTGAAGCTGCAATAAAGCTAATTAGACTCCATCATGGCCCATACAAAAAAATATTTTCTTTAACAAATTCGTTCCATGGCCGAACTTATGCTGCTATGACACTTACCGGAAAGCAAAAATATAAATCAGGTTTTGAACCATTATTACCAAATATTTATCAGCTTCAATTTAATAATATTGATGAATTGATTAATTCAATAGATGAAAACACTGCCGCAATATTTGTTGAATTCATTCAAGGAGAAGGTGGTATTAATGAAGTTGATAAGGAATTTGTTGAATCTTTATTAAAATTAAGGAGTCAATACAATTTTTTCATTGTTTCTGATTGTATTCAATGTGGTACGGGCCGTACAGGCCAACCTTATTCACACAACTATTTTAATTTTATTCCTGACATCATTGTAACAGCAAAAGCAATTGGAGGTGGGCTTCCATTAGGGGCGATGATGATTAAAAATCAATTCAATGATATTTTTTCAATTGGACAACATGGAACTACTTTCGGAGGAAATCCAATTAGTTGTGCTGCCGGTAAAATAGTGATTGAAGAAGTTTATGAAAATGGATTGATTGAAATTGTAAAGGAAAACGGTAATTATTTTTATGAACAATTAAACATTATCAAGAGTAAGTATTCAGATTCAATAAAAGAAGTTCGGGGACGTGGCTTAATGTTAGGGGTCGAATTAACCTTTCCGGGGAGTAGTATAATTAAAAAATTAAGAGAAAAAAATATTCTATCAAATTGCACAAACGAGAATGTTATCAGACTATTACCCCCTTTAATTATTCAAAAAAATGAAATTGACTTTTTCCTTTACTCATTTGAAGAAATATTAAAAGTACTTTAAAAATGAAATATGATACAGATGTTCTAGTTATCGGGAGTGGAATTGCCGGATTATATTCTGCTATAAAAATTGCAGAGTTCGCTGATGTAATACTCGTGACTAAAAAAGATAGGGCAGAATCAAATACAAATTATGCCCAAGGCGGTATTGCTTCAGTACTTGCTCCTGAAGATTCATTCGAGAAACACATCAATGACACTATTATTGCAGGAGCAGGATTATGTAATAGAAATTCAGTAAAAATACTGGTTGAAGAAGGTCCCGATAGAATAAAGGAATTAATTGATATAGGTACAAAATTTACTGAAAAAGATGGTAATCTTGATCTTGTAAGAGAAGGTGGGCATAGTTTTTCAAGAATTGTCCACGCAAAAGATTTAACCGGTAAAGAGGTAGAAAGAGCATTAATTAATAAAGCTAATTCTTTGAATAACTTACAAATTATAGAAAATACTTTAGCAATTGATTTAATAACTGAACACAATACTTCGAACTTAAAAAATATGCCCCTTAATAATAGACATTGCTGGGGAGCATATGTTCTTGATGTCACTAATAATTGTGTTAAGAAAATAACATCTAAAATTACTATTCTTGCCACCGGCGGTTTAGGTCAGGTCTATCTTCATACCACAAATCCTTCAATTGCCACTGGTGACGGATATGCAATGGCTTATCGTGCAGGAGCAAAAGTCGCTAATATGGAATTTATTCAGTTTCACCCCACTGCTTTGTACCAAAATAGTAATTCTATGCAAAATCACTCTTTTCTAATTTCTGAAGCTGTAAGAGGATTTGGCGGAATTTTGCGAAATGGAGTTGGGGAAGCATTTATGCAAAATTATGATTCGAGAAGAGACCTTGCTCCCAGAGATATTGTTGCACGTGCAATCGATTTTGAAATGAAAAAGAGGGGAGAGGATTTTTTATTTCTGGATATCACACACAAAAAGTCATCAGACATAATTGAGCATTTCCCAAATATTTATAACAGATGTTTAAGTGAAGGACTAGATATTACTCGAGAATTGATCCCAATTGTTCCTGCTGCTCATTATGCATGTGGTGGTATTTTGGTCGATGAATTTGCGAGAACTTCGCTTAGTGGTTTATATGCGACAGGTGAAGTAGCAATGACAGGTGTCCACGGAGCAAATAGATTAGCAAGTAATTCACTACTTGAGGCTCTAGTATTTTCTAATAGAGCAGCTGAGGTTATTAAGAATTCGATAAATTTGGTTTCAGGAGAAATTCCTCATATTCCTGAATGGGATGATTCAGGAACTCTTACACCTGATGAGAAAGTTATTATCACACATAATACTAAGGAATTAAAACAATTTATGTCAGATTATGTGGGAATTGTTCGCTCTAATCTTAGATTACGTGCAGCTTCGAGAAGAATTGCAAATTTATATGTAGAAATTGAGGAGTATTACAAAAAGACAAAGGTTTTTGATTCACTTATCGAACTAAGAAACTTAGTAACATGCTCCCACCTAATAGTTAAATCTGCTATGCTCCGAAAAGAGAGCAGAGGTTTACACTATTCACTTGATTATCAATTCTCGAAGGAAGAATCCATTGCATTAGATACGATTATTCAGAACAAGTATCAGAAGTCATAAAATAGTATTTGATTAGTGTTCCATATCTTAATCCTTTATTGCTTACTATAACTTTAGCTATATTATAATATTTCATTATATTATATAAAATAAGAGCTCCGAATAAAAGTAAATCCTCACGTTTAGAAACCACACTTCCAAATTTCTTCAGAATCTCGTCAGTGGGTGTTACGGAAAGAAATTTGACAAACCCTGCAATTTCGTCAATGGTTAAAATATCTTCATCAATTAGTAAATTGGAATAATCAGATATATTATGCTTAATTGCAGATAATGCAGTTGGCGTACCGGCAAGCGCAAAAATTTCAAAATTAGAAAAATCATCCCTTGGGAGCATCTGTATGAAATTATCAATCTCAATTTGAACTTTTGCTAATAAAACTGATTTATCAGAGCATTCTTTTAAACTGACTACACCAATCTGTAAACTAAATTTAATAATATCACCATTGCTGCTCCTGAATGCTATTTCAGTGCTCCCACCACCAATGTCTATAATGACGATATTCTGTTCACCTTTGCAAAAACTTGCTACACCTAGAAAAGATAATTCTGCTTCCTCTTCACCTGAGATTATATTTATTATTACACCGGTTTCATTTTTAACTTTTTCGCACACATAAGTTGCATTTTTTGCAATTCTAAATGCATTAGTTCCGGTTGCAAATATTTTTTGACAGTTATATTCTGCTGATATTCTTACTAACTCTTTTAGATGTGAGATTAGTAATTCGGTCTTAAGTTCAGAAAAGTTTCCCAAAGAAGTAAGTCCTTCACTAATTCTGAGAACGGATTCAAAATTCTTAATAGGGATTAAAGACTTATTAACTAAGTCAATATTAGCGATTAATGAGGAAACTGTATTTGAGCCAATATCAATTGAGAGAATATTCATTTTTTGCTTATCTTTGTTTCAAATAATAAATTAGAATTATGAAAAATAAAAATATACTCAATAACACTTTAATTTTTATCACGACTGCCACAGGTTTGATTTGGTTAGGTGGATATATAGCTCGAATGTTAATAACATTCCAATTATTTGATGGAACACAGTTTGAATTAAAATCTATATATTCATCCGGAGGATTAAAGATTGCTTTAGAAACCATAAATCCGGCGATTTCTTATAACTTATTCACTTTTCCATTGTTCATATCGTTTTTTGTAATTTATTTAGTTTTTGGAAAACTTTCCTTAAAACAGAATGGGTGGTTTTTTGTTGCATCAATTTTGATTTTGATAACTGCACCATTTGAGTTCTATTTGCTGAGCATAGATTACAAAATTGTAACCGAAGTCTTTTACAATGTACAATTTGATCCAAACTACATACTCGAATTAACAATCAAGCGATTCAAGGTCCTCAGTAGTTTTCCTATGATAAATGTGTTTACTCACTTTGCTGTAATTTATCTCTTTATTTTTAAGCCTTTAACAAAGTCGGTATCTAATGAAAATTAAGGAAAAAGAATTTGAAGACATTATTGAAGAGTTAAAAATTCTTGCAGTTCAACTTGGGGCAACAATTAGATTCGAAAAAGGTGACTTTAAAGGAGGCTACTGTTTATTAAAAGATAGTAAAGTAATTGTTATAAATAAACTTGCGACATCACAAAGAAAAGCTATTATCTTAGCGTCTGCCCTTAAAGAGTTAGGAATAGATCAAATATACATTACACCCAAAGTTCGTGAACTGATTGACGATATGTTTGAGGAAAAATGAAGATAAAAGTTATAAACGGAGCAAATCTAAATTTATTAGGTAAGCGTGATTCCGAACAATACGGCTGTATAACGCTCGATCAAATAAAAAATAAAATCTTATCAATTTTTAAACAGCATGAATTTTCTTTCTATCATTCCAATATCGAAGGAGAGATTGTTAATGAGATACAAAATTCAATCTCACGATTTGATGTAATAATTATTAACCCGGGGGGATATGCACACACATCAGTCGCAATAAAAGATGCCCTTGAACTTTTTACCGGAATTAAAATTGAAGTTCATCTTTCACATTTAGCAAAACGTGAAGATTTTAGGAAAGTCATGCTAACTGCTTCAAGTTGCGATGGTTATATATCCGGCTTTAAAGAAAATGGTTATTTAGCAGCAGTTTATTTATCAGAAAAATTATCAGAAAAAGTTGAACTGTCTACTTCACAGTAACTTATTTTATTATTAAAGTTAGACCACATTTCTTTAAGAAAATACTTTTTGTTTGTATGCTTATTGATATTTAATAATCATATACTTATTTTCCCTAAAGTAATAAGTGAGATTATGAAAGACTTCAGTATAAAAAAGTTATATTACTCTATCAGTGAGGTAAGTAAAATTACTGAGGTAGAGCAGTATGTTCTTAGATATTGGGAGACTGAGTTTGAACAGCTCAAACCCCAAAAAAATAGAGCAGGTAATCGTGCTTACACAAATAAAGATATTCAAACGATTTTGCAGATTAAGTCGTTATTAAGAGAAAAAAAATATACTATTGAAGGTGCACGAGTAGTTCTTAATCAAGTTCCGAAAACCAAAGGAAATGTGATTGAGAATGTTCAGTCTGAAGAAGTTAAAAATGAAATTTCATCTCTTCAAACTCTTGAGAAGATTGTTGATGAAAAAATCGATCGAAATCTGACTGAGGATTTAATCGAGCTTAAAAAATTTTTAGAATTATTACTTACTAAATTATAATCACGGAACGTGGCGCAGCCCGGTAGCGTACTTGAATGGGGTTCAAGGGGTCGCGGGTTCAAATCCCGCCGTTCCGACAAAAAGGTATCAAATTGATACCTTTTTTTTATTTTTATTTCAATCTATTTTTTGATATTTAGATTAATCCTTAACTTGGATATTAATTTTTTTCAAACTAAAGCAAAGCAAATGAATTTTAGAATTGATGATAAACCGGTTTGTCATTGTGGTGTATTTGGTGTTTATGGTTCGGATGAAGCAGCGCTAGAAACATATTATGGATTACATGCACTTCAGCATCGCGGTCAAGAAGCGAGTGGAATTCTGACGCGCCACCTTAAAAACAATAAACCATATTTCAATATAATTAAAGGGGAAGGGTTAGTCTCTGAAGTTTTTGATAATTTTGATGCTTGGGGAGAAGTACTAATTGGAAATGCATCGATAGGTCATAACCGTTACTCAACAACAGGTTCATCAGAATCAAGAAAAAATATACAACCATTTTTTGTTAATTACCGTTTGGGAAATTTAGCGGTTGCACACAATGGAAATTTAACAAATGCGAATCAATTGCGTAACCAACTTGTTGAAGATGGAGCAATATTTCAAACAACAAGTGATACAGAAATTATCCTTCACTTGATAGCACGCAGCAAACTTGATAACCAAGTGGATCAAATTAGAGAAGCATTACTAAAAGTTGAAGGTGCATATTCTTTTATTTTTCTTACTGATAATAAGCTGATTGCTGCCAGAGACCCGTTTGGTTTTAGACCTTTATCTATCGGTAAGAAGAATGGACATTTTCTAGTTGCATCTGAAACTTGTGCCTTTGATATCATTTCTGCAGAGTATGTGAGAGATGTTTTACCCGGTGAAATTATTGTTATCGATGATGAAGTTATGGAATCAAAATCAATTAAATCCTATAACCTTGGTATTCAACTTCCAAAAGCTAAACACTGTATCTTCGAGTACATTTACTTTTCTCGTCCCGATAGTAGAGTGTTTAATCACAATGTTGATAAAGTTAGAAGAAGGCTTGGTAAAATATTAGCGAGAAACTATCCTGTTACTGATCCTGATGGTCAGAAAGTAATAGTGATAAGTGTTCCTGATAGTTCAAATACTGCAGCAATCGGTTATGAAAATCAACTTGAAAAAATGGACATTCCGGCAAAGCTAGAGATTGGATTGATTCGAAGTCATTATATAGGTCGAACTTTTATTCAACCAGGTCAACAAAAAAGAGAAATTGGTGTTAGAATCAAGTTCAATATTGTAAAGGGTGTTCTTGAAAATAGAACAATTGTTCTTATTGATGATTCAATTGTTAGAGGTACAACTTCGAAACAATTGGTTGCACTTATTAGAGAAGCAAAACCTAAATCGATTCATTTAAGAATTTCTTCACCTCCTGTAAAATTTCCTTGTTATTACGGGATGGATTTTCCTTCAAAAGAAGAATTAGTTGCAAATCAAATGGACAGTAATGTTGAGAAAATTAGAGAATACCTCGGGGTTGATAGTCTTGAGTATTTAACAATCACCGACATGCTGCAAAGTGTGTATGAGGAAGATGAAGATTCTTTTTGTACTGCTTGTTTTTCCGGAGATTATCCAACCCAAATTGATTCCTCATTTAAGAAAGATATTTATGAAGTATAACTTAATATTTATAAGTGTATTTTTCATTTCACTTAATTTACAAGCACAAAATAACTATTTTATAAAATTCAATTCAAATATCAGTCAAGACCAAATTAACTCAAAAATAATTGAAATAAATGCAACTCAAACAGAGTCGAATTCTGCAACTAATATTACACTTCAGGCTGACTTTTTATCTAAAGGATTAGCCTCGAAAATCGAGCCTTTAAGAAATATCATAAAATTGAGCATTGACAAAATACTCGATCTCGATAGTATAATAAACTATTTTCAAATTAATAGGAATGAAGTTGAGTACATTCAGCCGGCTCGAACCTATAGAATTAATTCTATACCAAATGACAGTTTGTTCGCAACACAATGGGCGCTCACTAAAATTGATGCAGTAAATGCATGGAATATTACAAAAGGAAGCAGTAGTGTTATTGTAGGGATAATTGATACAGGTATTGATTATGAACATCCTGACCTAAAAAATAAACTCTTTATTAATCAAGGTGAATTAGGAATTGATATAAACGGCAATGATAAAAGATTCAATGGAATCGACGATGATAGTAATGGTTTTATTGATGATTATATGGGATGGGATTTTACTGATAGAAATGGTTTCCCTTTTGACTCAACCGGCGGTGATTACCTAAATTGGGATAATGATCCGATGGATGAAAATATCTATTCACATGGAACCGCAGTTGCCGGTATTATTGGAGCTGAGTCAAATAACCTTTATGGAATAGCCGGTGTCGCTCCTAATATTAAATTTTTAAATTTGAGAGCATTTGATCCTGATGGCTTTGGTGAAGAAGATGATGTTGCATCTGCAATATTGTATGCAGTAGCTAATGGTGTTAAAGTTATTAACATGAGTTTTGGAGATTATTCTTTTTCTTATGTATTGCGAGATGTTATTCGTTATGCATATAGTCAAGGGGTTGTCTTAGTTGCAAGCTCAGGTAACTCAAATTCATCTGCGCCTCATTATCCATCCGGCTATAGTGAAGTAATTTCGGTTGGAAATTCAACTCGTGAAGATTATATAGCATCATCTTCAAATTATGGTTCGACTCTTGATTTAGTTGCACCCGGGACAAGCATATTGACAACATTGAGGAAAGGAGCCTACGGTGATTTTAATGGAACATCTGCTGCAGCCCCTTTTGTTAGTGCATCAGCTGCATTAATCTTGTCTTTGAATAACTTCAGTAATGACGAAGTAAAGCAAATTATTAAATCTACAACCGATGATTTAAATGAGGTTGGTTGGGATATGAGAAGTGGAGCAGGAAGATTAAATTTGAATAAAGCATTAACATCTTTATCAACTTCGGTTATAAAGTTTAATTTTCCTTTGCAAGATTATGCAACAAAAAATGACACACTAAACATTGTTGCAACGGTACTCTCACCATATTTTTTAAGATATGAACTTTTTTGGGGTACTGGTTTAAATCCAACTAAGTGGAACAATCTAATCAATAACGGTCAATATCAGATTTCCAGTGATTCAATATACTCTTTGAATCTTTCTTCATTTGCTGATTCAGTATATACACTTAGACTCGTTATTCATCAAAGTAATGGACGAACTCTTGAAGAGCGGGTTAATTTTCACATTGATAGAAAAATTCCACAAGGTGAAGTTGTATCAATTATTCCTGCTTACTATGGTGATAAACCAACAATAATGGCAGCTTTTTATACTCCAAATCCTTCTATCGTCAGAATGTATTATAAAAAAACTGGGGAAGTGAATTTTCAAAGTGTCTCACTTGATGGATTAGCTACAAATAATCAATTTGTTAAAAAATTGCACTACGGATTTATCCCCCCTCAATTTGTAAGTTATAATTCGAACTATCAAATATATTTTGAAATTGAAAATCTCTTAGGAATCAAGAATATCATAACAGATAATGGTAGCAATTTTTTAGTTACAACAAATAAACCTATATCACAAATTGCAAAACATGAAATGGATTTTTCCCTTCCCCCAGGATTGTTGTTTGAAGAACCTGTGAATTTGCTATCTGAAGAAGTGAATGAAGTTTTTATTAGAGAGATTAATAACTCAACTGTTACAAGAATTTTATCATTCGGAACAGATAACTCTTTTATAAAAGTTGATTCTCTTACAGAAAGAATTCCAAAAGATTTTGGCGATTGGAATAATAATGGGAAAAAGAATCTCTTAACAAATTGGGGAAGGAGTACCTATCTTCTTGAAGAAAATACACCAAACTCAGGGAAATTTAAAAATATTTCTTCAATTGAAAATAATGCATGGCCTATTTTAATTGATGATGTCGATAAAGATGGAATTAACGAGTTATTAACTATTGTTAGTGATTCTATAATCAATGTATATAAGGTTAGAAATGACTTAACTCTTGATTCTGTTGCAACTGTCAGGAATTATACTCCAAAAAGTTTTGGCAAAAATGTATTTGATTCACCATCAGCCTTAATTATAGATACTGATAATGATGGTATCAATGAACTTTGGCTTGTAGATGCCGATGGAGATATTTTTGGGTATAATATTTTACCTAATAATAATTATGTCCCAATTCTCAATAAAGTTATTAGAACCGAATTTAGTAGTGCTTCAAA
>JAHBUO010000072.1 GCA_019638025.1 Ignavibacteriaceae bacterium | reverse complement strand
CTGTTTTAAGCTCAATATTTGTGCAACCATATTCCTTTGGATCGCGAATCAGGTTAAGAATGAGATTAACGGCTTCTTCGCCTAATTCTTTTGCAGGTTGATGAACAAAATTAAAAACGGATGGAACCATATTTTTATATGAATTACTACCGAAGCAAGTAATTTCAACATCGTGAGGAATATCAATACCTTTATCGATTGCAGCTTCATAGAATCCGAGTGCAACAGGATAGGTAACACCTAATATAGCTTGTGGCAAATCTCCGCTATCATAAATTTTGTTAAATCCTATTGTCCCATCTTCTTCAGCAAAACCACCTTCAATTAACCAGTCCGGATTAACAGGAATGTTATAATCATTCATCGCTTTTAAAAAGCCTTCCATACGCGCTTTACCAATATTGATTCGTGAATATCCTCCAAGATGAGCAATATTTCTGTAACCTTTTTTAATAAAGTATTCTGTTGCTTGATAGGCTCCACCAAAGTCATCAACTGTTACGCTGGGATTACAACCAATGTTTGGTAAACGATCAATAAAAACCAATGGAATGTTCATTTTTTTTACGCGCTCAAAAATTGCCATATCTTCGGTTTCTTGAGTGATTGATACTATCAACCCATCCACTTTCATTGAAAGAAGCGAAAGAATATGTTTTCTTTCTCTTTCGGCATTTTCTTGAGATACTGTTAATACGATTTCGTAATTTTTTTTAAATGCTTCATCATAAACAGATTCAATGATTGAACCGAAAAAGAAATGTGCAATTTTTGGTACCACCAATCCGATAATATTCGAACGACGAGAAGAGAGATTTTTAGCCATCAAATTAGGAACGTACCCTAATTCATCAGCTAATTTATTAACCTTCTTTTTCATCTCTGTTGAAATATCCGGATGCCCTCTAAGAGCCTTAGATATTGTTACATTAGAAACATTCAACTTTTTCGCAAGGTCTTCTAACTTTACATGTTGAACTTTTTTACTCATTAACTATAGCAGCTTTCTAGATTCAAAAATTAACAATTAAATTATTCTTTTATTTTAGCTAATTCAATAGCTGAAAGTAAAAATGGACCGTAACCTTTAAAATCGTTTTCTCTAATTGGTTCACTTATATAATATTCAAAACTTCCATCTCGATATGGATTCCCACCCAGTCCGGCAACAGAACATACATTAGTTAAAAACATATTTCCACAACAATCTGTTCTTACATATTTTTCAAGTAGTTGGTCATAAGATTCTTGTGCTGCCGCTGAATACTTTTTATTCAAATATCCTTTATTATAACCTTTTGCCATAACGTAGATAAACATAGAAGATGCTGATGTTTCAATGTAATTCCCTTGTTTAGTTTTAGCATCAACAACTTGATACCATAATAAAGTTTCATTATCCCTATACTTTAATATGCTTTCTGATAAATCAACTAACATGTTCAACAGAACTTTATATTGTGGATGTGATTCCGGGAAATAATCTAGTACATCAACTAAAGACATCATGAACCAACCAATTGACCTTCCCCAAAAATTTGGAGAAACACCTGTTTCCGGATTCGCCCATTTTTGTTCACGTGATTCGTCCCACGCATGAAAATATAAACCGGAATTTTTATCCTTTAAGTTTTTATTGATTAAATCGAATTGCTTTGCAATGTCATCAAAAATTTCTTTCTTATTAAACAAAGAAGCATACATGGCATTAAATGGTTGTGCCATATACAAACCATCAAGCCACATCTGATATGGATATATTTTCTTATGCCACAAACCGCCGCTTTTTGTACGTGGTTGGGATTCCAATTGTTTCATTAAATTATCTGCTGCTAATTTATATCTCTCATCATTTGTTTTCTGATAGAGCAAAAGCAGAACTCTTCCCGGGGCTACATTATCAATATTATACTGGTCTAAACGATAAGTTTTAATATTACCATTATCCTCAATGTAGTAATCAATATTTTTTTTTATATAATCGAAATACTCTTCTTCATTTGTTACTTGGTATAACTGCCAAAATGCATATAACATTAAACCCTGCTCATAATTCCATCGGTAGCTTTTTTCTTCAGTTGGGTAAGCAACTGTATCGGGATAGAGCCATATAAAATTATCGCCAATCGATTTATGGATACTCTCCCTCGTTGATTTCAGATGTTCATCTTGAGCTAATAAAGCAAAGTTTGATATGAAAAATAGTATTATTACAGTGCAAAGGTTCTTAATCATTTAAGTAGCAACATTTTTTGTGATAAAATAATTTGACCTGATTTTAATCTATAAATATAAACACCGGTAGCAACATCAACCATATTAAAAGTTTCAAGATGAGTTCCGGCTTCTTTAACCTCGTTAACAACTTCTTTAACTTGATTTCCTAACACATCATAAATTACTAAAGATACATGTTGTTTAACAGGAATCTGATAAGAAATAGTTGTAGCAGGGTTGAAAGGATTTGGATAGTTTTGATTGAGCAAATAGGTTAATACTCTATTTATATCAACAGATACAACTTCTGAATATGTATATGAACCATCAAAATTAATTTGTTTTAGTCGGTATTGATAAAGACCACTAATTTTTTCAGAATTGTCAGTAAAAGAATAATAATTTAAGATTGTGCTGTTCCCTTTTCCATCAACAAAACCGAGCGGGATAAAAACCCCATTCTGATTTTTAACTTCAATTTCCCAGCCGGTATTGTTAACTTCTGAAGAGGTCGACCATTCAATTGTAACAATATTTTCTTTTGAACTAATGTTAAGCTTATTCAGCTCAACCGGGATGATAACATCAGGATTACTAAAATCAAATAATCCGCTTCCTGCTAGTACACTCACTTTGTTTGGAATTTCTGAGGCAGGATCTAATGAATATGAATAATATTGTGAAGCTTCAAATGCATCTCCTCTTGTCCCTGCCGGTCCGGTATTATCAAAAATATTGTATCTTTCAACTAAATCACCGGGAGGACTTCCATCTCGTGAAGTTTCGGTTGGAATTGGAGTATTGAAGAAATAATTTCCTTCAACTAACACATCAGCTTCCATATTGGATGAGACACCATAGATTGAATTATTTGTATAATAGTTATTGTAAACATGTACTTTTGCAAATCTGACACGCGGATTTCGTTGAACTGAATTTTTAAACCAATTATGATGATAAGTTAGTTTCATTGCGGTATCGGCAACATTAGAATTCGAATGCCCAACCAAACTATTCTTATCTGTGTTATCAAACAAACAGAAAGAAACGGTTGATAAATCAACGGCATGAGTGATATCAACAGAGCCGTCAGGACCTGAAGCGGTAGGATAACCGGGAGGAGGTGTATAGGTGAAGGTACAATGGTCGACCCAAACGTGATTCCCTTTATTTGGGTCATCATCTCCGTCAACTGAAATTGCATCATCGCTCCAACTGGCAAATTTAATATTTCTGATAATAATGTTTTTACTTCTAGTTACATTCAATCCAAAACCGGTAATGGTAGCATCGCTCCCTACCCCAATTATTGAGACATCATAGACATCTTTCACATCCACCATTTCACCAATACCCGCATCGCGAGATAAAATTCCAACTACATACACTATAAGCGGAGCGTAATTACTTACTCCATTTGCATCGATTCGCTGATACATTGCATCCATTAATTGCTGTGCAGTAGAAACATAAATTACGTTATTACCAATGCCTGAACCTCCTGTAGTCCCTGTAGAGTAACCTCTGCCGGGCAATGATGCAAAACCTCGAGGATTTGCTTCGTATGGAAAATTTGCATAACCGGAATAATCATTCATCAATGCAACTTGTGTTTTATGAGAATTCATTACGATTGATGTTGGATTCGAGTACGAAACTTCTGTTCCATTCCATCTATAAAATACATTCGCAGCGGATGGTGTTGCAGTAAGAGTAACTTGTGTGCCGGCATCATAATAGGCTTGCATAGGTGAAGCCGTAACAGTCCCTGCACCGCTTTTTAATAAAGTAAGTTTGTAAACCGGAACTGCTGTTTCTCCGGTTAAAGATATCTTATCAATATTAGCATTTGTATTATTTGTCGTGGAATTAAAACTTAATCTGTTTATCCCACTAACAAAAGTAACATTGTATGTTACGGTTGACCATGTTGTCCAACTTCCGGTTGTAGGAAAGTTTAAAGTACCGAGTACGTTATCATTTAATTTTACTTGGTAACTTCTTGAACTTCCACCGTTAGAATATGTGATGGTAACAGTTTCAGTCGAAGCTGTATTTTTTCTAAAAGCGAATTCTAAAAATGAGCCGGTACGATCAGTTATATCTGCATAACCCCAGCCGGTGTAACCTGAATATTTTTGACTCACATAAGCTCCGACAAAAACTCCATCTTCAGCTTGAAATACATTTGGCTCTGCCGGAGAAGTACCAACACCGCTTACAACAACATTTACAGTTGAGGCATTTCCACCACTATGTGATACCGAACCATTATAAAGCGAAGTAATCGTCGGTGAAAACCTTACATAAACGGTAGTCTGCGCTAAAACTTCTCCACTATATGGAATTTGAAGAACACTTGCAAACTGAGAACTTTGTGATAATGATATCTGAAAGCCATCAGGCGCAGTTATGTTGATATTCCCTACTGCAGGGGATAAAGTGTGTCCGCTCAAAACGTAACTTTTTACTTCCGAAGTTGTACTTACCTGAACATTTCCAAATGATAAAGTCTGTGGATTAACTATTAATGTTGGTTGTGACAATGTTGTTTGGTTACCTGTATTCGGAATTGTTACATTATAATTTTGAGAATTATTTGTCCCTTCATTATACTCATAAAGTG
Source organism: Ignavibacteriaceae bacterium (assembly GCA_019638025.1). Taxonomy (GTDB): domain Bacteria; phylum Bacteroidota; class Ignavibacteria; order Ignavibacteriales; family Ignavibacteriaceae; genus JAGUXE01. The sequence goes on along the minus strand of JAHBUO010000072.1, from coordinate 11,842 downwards.
CAAAATGATAAGTTGTGTTTCCAACTAATCCGGTAACTGTTACACTATTTCCGTTACCTGAGTAAACTGCCTTATTTCCGCTCCCTTGAGTTGAAGCGGTCGAGAAATTATTATCAACACCTGTTACTATTACACCATCCAACGGAACCCAATTTACGGCACTCCCCTCGCGAGCCACTAATAACCTTTTAGCTCCATTCCCTACTGAAAAATTAATAACTATTGAACTTCCGGTGACTTCACCAAATGATAACGACGATTGCTGCGTTGGTTCTGAAGCAATTGCGATTCCCGAAAGTGAAACATTTTGTGTTGATGCGCCTGTGCTAAAATGTTGAATGTTATCAATAACCGTCCCAATTGCAGATGGAGGGGAAAATCTAACATAAACTTGCGTTAAAGAGACAAGGCCACCACTTTGCTGAACAATGACAGAATCTAAAAAAGTTGAATTATCTAAACTAACTTTGTACTGATTAGGAGCTTTGACAGTTATGTTAGAAGTAAGATTATATGCTGATAGCGAATAAGAATCAATCTGAGAATTTTCCCCTGCTATTACCGTTCCAAATGAATTAAGTGAGTAAGTTGATAATTGAATAGTTGGTGCAGCTGAATATGAGGTTATCTCAACATCATCGATATTCAAATCATTAACTGAACCGGTTCCATTTTCAATTTTTAACTTCATATTCACAGAACCATCATTAATTGTAACCGAACAATATTGAAATGCTCCGCTGCCCGTAAACACTGTATCCACTAATATCCATGTGCTACCATTATCTGTTGATTTATAAACAACAATTGGTTTTGATGAACTTCCATAAGCCTGAAACGATAATGTTCCGGCTGAATTAATCGTGGGTGTTACTGCATACGAAGGAGCTTCATTTGTATTTTTTAGCAATCGCAAAGCATATGGAGCAGAGAAATTTGTCGTCCCATGCCGATAAGCTTTAAACAAAGTCCAAACACCTGAACTTGTCGTATATGTTGTGGGAGTTGAAGGAGCATTACTGCTTGAAGTTGGAATACTATTTCCGCTATCAAAGCTTTCTGTCAAATGCACTTGTCCCAAAAGATGCAACTGCATCAAAATAAATAGTATTGCTACGTAGATATTAGTTAGTCGTTTCATAAATTGTCTTTGTGTAAGTAAAAGCCGGAAGCTTGTTAATACAAGCTTCCGTAAATGAGTTATTTAAGTAAGTTCATTTTGAGGGTATAGTTATATTCTGCAGAAGTAAACTTATAGATATATACACCCGATGATAATTTATCAGCGTTGAAGTAAACACTATGAACACCCGCATCAATGTTGCCATTAACAAGCTCTGCAACTTTTTGTCCAATAATGTTATAAACTGAAATATTTACAAATGAAGCTTTTGGTAAATCATATCTAATGCTTGTAACAGGATTAAAAGGATTTGGATAATTCTGGTGCAAACTGAAAACTTTTGGTAATTCATTTTTCTCATTTTCAACAGGGAGAGGGTTATTTGTTCCACTCAATGTCCAGTATGAGAAATCATTAATTCCACTTGCTTCTACAAAATTATCATTCGTATTTACAGTTCCACCGATTTTTGACCATGAATTTTCTGAGCCATCAGGAGATTTGAACATAATCAGATTAGCTTCCGGAATTCCGTTTAATTCAGATTCATCATAATAAAAACGTAATGTTGCATTTAATCCGGAGTTATTCGATGGCGAGATGTTATATGCTCTAAATATCCCTGAATTTCCTGAGCCTGATCGTGCAGAATGATATCTTTCAATTGTGGTTGATCCCATGTTTACGGATGAGGTAATTACAGCACCAAGTCCTCCGACATTAACTCCTGATGGGACACCAATGTCACGAGTTGTTACTAACTTACCACTTGTACCTCTAACAGTTTTACCCGGAGTTTCAGAAATAAGTGCGTTTGATCCCAACGTTAAAGTGTTTCCATTTAAATCAAGATAACCATCTAAAAGTGTCAAATTACCTGAAACCAGAAGATTTTGCACTAACATCATTCCATTTGAATTACTTATTGTCAAGCCACTCACTGTTTGCGGGAATGCATCACCAAACACTTGTGAGGCAGTTCCCGTATAAGCATAGTTAGCTTCAGAGCTAAAATTTCTTCCGCCAATCATTTGAACACTACCGGTCATTAACGAACTTGTTATTCCATCAGGATGACCGATTTTTAATGTTGCATTCGGATTTAATGTGAATGCGCCAGAACCTGTCAGTCGTGATATATTCTTCAATTCTAAAGAGCCGTTGACAACAAAATGTCCACCTGTTGCCGAACCCCATTTATTAGTATCAAGGTCCATCACTACTGTTGAACCAGCTTTGACGGTATCGTAAAGCTCTGTGTTTAAATTTAGATTGGCACCTCTGAGATAGAAATTTTGCACACCGGAACCGACCAAATTTATCGAATACGAACCCAATGAATTTGTAGCAAAGGTTCCACTGTTAAATGTAAAATCTCTTTTCAGATTAATGATTGTCTGTCCGGGACCTGCACTGCTTGAAGTTCCGACCTGAACTCTACCTCCATTATTAATAATACTTCCATCTATATTGTACACAGCCAATCCTGCAGCATTAGCACTTGAAAAACCACTAAAACGGGCATCCGCACCGGAGATTATAACATCTCCTTTAACATTCCATATTCCGAACATACTATTATCACCCACATCTAAACAAGATAATGTTCCCATGTTAATAATAATATTTCCGTGCACTGTATGTTCTTGACTACCGGTAGCAGGTCTAGCACCTCTAAAAACAACTGTTGCGGCAGAGTTGTTAATAACGAGATTCCCTTTAATTATAAGATTTGTCCCCGGAGTGCATCCTTCAAGACGTTTAATAACAAGATTTCCAAATTCACTGTTTCCTATTGCTCCCACTGTACCGCTACCGCTATGTACGACGGTGCTTGCAGGATCTAAAATTCTAACACTACCGGGAACTGTCCCTTTTGATGAAGCATTATAAAAGAATGCATCTGCTTCAACTTCGAAAGTATTTGTACACGCTACTGAATCAATTCCGGTTGCAAGTTTCCCCCCTGATAAAATCGTCAAACTGTTACAGACAGCACCGGCTGCAGTAAAAACAGAATCGGTTCCTGCAATTACAACATCAGAATTTATATTGGGAACAACTCCACTCAACCAAGTTCCCGGGCTACTCCATGCACCGCCACCAGTACCATTGCTAAATGTTTGTCCGATAATCGGCAATGAGAACATTGTAATTATCATTAGAATAAATAGTTTTTTCATGCTAACCTCATTTATATTGTTATTAAAATTATTTCTTCAAATTATCTATGTGAACTTTAGTAAACTCGAGCGAAAATGTAGTCCCATTACCCGAATTCTTTTGGGCTGAGACTTTAAACTTATTAATGTTTGAAAGCTCTTTACACAACGGTAATCCTATACCTGTTCCATGTTCATTTTCGGTTCCAAGTTGAGTCTCTTTTTTCTTGAACAAGAAAAGATTGTCCATTAATCCGGGACTAATTCCAATTCCAAAATCTTTAACTTCAATTTTAACAGAAGATGATTCAACAAATGAACTAATATCTATTCTGGAATTTTTATATGAAAATTTTACGGCGTTAGAAATTAAATTGGATAAAATTATCCAGAGTGAGTGTTTATCAGCAAAAACTTTTAAGTCCTCCGAAATACTATTTACAATCTGAATCCCCTTCCCCTCAACATCTTCAATAAACTCGGAGATAACAGCTTCAGCAAAGTCGTGTAAATTTATCTTCTCCGGAATAATTTCAACTTCACCTCTTTGGAGAGCTGACCACTCAACTAAATTAATTAAAAGTTTATGCAAATTTTTCGATGAATTATACAACGAAAGACTCAGAGATTGAAGCTTTTTTATCGACATTGAATGATAATTCTGACTTAAATCTTGTGATAATGAGATAAAACTTTCGAAGTGACTTTTTAAATCAGTGGCAAGCACCTCAAATAATCTGTCTTTAGCTTCATTAATTGCTGTTAGCTCACAGTTTTTACTTCTGATTGCTTCTAAGTCTTTTTTTCGTTGAGTAATATCACGGCTGATACCTATTAACCCAACAATTTTCTTCTCGACACCAAAAAGAGGAACCTTCGTTACAAGGCTCCATCTTTCATTTCCTTCCAGATCCAGGATATACTCTTCTTTATTTTCTATTTTCTCACCTGTTTTAATTACTCTCAAATCATCCTGATATGAGGCTTCAGCTATCTCAACAGGTCGAAAATCATAATCTGTTTTACCTAACACTTCAAACTGAGATTTACTTCCTAAAACTTTCAAATGTGCTTTATTATTTAAGACAAACTTACAGTTAATATCTTTACAAAAAATTCTATCAGGCAAGTGATCAATTAAAATACGAATAAAACTGTTTTCATCTTTTAGCTGATCAATCGTGAGATAATTACTTGAAATTTGTTGTAATGATTTTGAAAGAGTTTCCATTAAACAAGTACTGATGAAAGTAAAAAGTTATCCAACATTTTGATTTTTAAAGATGGGTGTAATCATCTATTAGATTACACCCGTTTTATTACTTAAATTATTTAACAAGCAACATAGACTTTGTTAAGGATATTTCCCCGGCAGTAAGTTTGTAGATATACATACCACTACTTAAATTCATTCCGCTAAAGCTTTTTGAATAAGCGCCTGCTTCTAATACTTCATTAACTAAAGTTAGAACCTTTTCACCAAGAATATTATAAACTGAAAGATTAATGTTCGAAGTGAATGGAACTTCAAATTTGATAATTGTTTCCGGGTTAAATGGATTTGGATAATTTTGATTTAATACAAATTTATTTGGTGCATATCCATCAACTTCAATTTCACTACTGTATGAATAATCTCCATTGAAGTCAACTTGTTTTAACCGATAAGAAACAGTTGAGTTAGATACATTATTATCATCAAATGTATAAGTAATCGGTTTAACTGATGTTCCTGCCCCTTCAACAAAACCGGCAATTTCCCATTCGCTATTTATTTTTCTTTGAATTTCCCAACCTCTGTTTTCAGTTTCAGTCGAAGTTGACCAATCAATTGTAACTTTGTTCGCATGTCTAACTGCATTAAACGAAGTTAACTCAACAGGAATTTGATTTACTGAGCTTCCAAGAGTAAAATATTTGTATGAATTGATTCCACTATACTCAACATAGTTATTAGTTGTATTGACTTGTCCACCGACTAGAAACCAATTATTGTTTGCACCATCAGGAGAATCAAACATTACCAATTGAGCCTCTGGAATTCCATTGAGCTCGCTTTCATCATAATGAAATCTGAGTGTTGAATTTAATCCGGTGTTATTTAGAGGAACAATATTATAAGTTCTCAGAATACTTTGATTATTGTTACCACTTCTTACACCATGATAGCGTTCAACCAAGGTCTCACCCATATTTGAAGATGATGTAATCATTGCACCTAAACCGGCTATATTTTCACTTGAAGGAGCATTTAGTAATCTTGTAGCAGTAATCTTTCCTGATGTACCTGTAACAACATTCATTGATGCTTCTACCAAAGTTCCGGATGAACCAAGATTTAAGATATTTCCGTTAAGATTTAATTTCCCTTTCACCATTGTAACTGTTCCGCTTAATGTTCTATTTGCGTGTAATGTTACATTCAAACTATTGTGAACTCTTAAATTCAAAGGTCCACCTGAAGCCGGAAATTCAAGGTCAGCAGTTGTTTGTGCACCAACTCCTTGATATAGAAGGGTTGCATTACTTCCGTAAGAAAAAGTATTTCCTCCAAGAACAAAAGTCCCATTCATCATGGTCAATGTCCCATTCACTTGCAAATTAGAGGAGAGGGTAACACCCGCAGCATTAGAAACTGTAAAACCATTTACCGAAGTCGGCATTAAAGCTCCTGTAACTTGAGCAGCCGTCCCGTTAAAACCATAGTTTCCAAGTGGACTTAAAGTGATTGTTCCTATCGTCGCAAGATTACCATTAAAACCATCAGCATGCGAAGTCCACAATCCACCAAAATCATTTACAGTGAATGCGGCGTTACCTGCAATTACATTATTCCCTAATTGTAATGTTGCTCCGCTATCTACTGCTATAGGTAAACCTCCACCTCCATAAGTTACATTTGTAAGCGTAAGATTTCTGTATGGATTTCCTGCAAACACAAACTTAGCTCCGGTGGGATTTGAATTTTGAGTTTCTGTATTTGAAAAAGTTAAATTTCCGTTTACATACCACGTGGTTGTTCCAGTACCGGCTTGTGAACCTCTCGTAATTGAAAAGTTTCCTCCGTTAGCAACTATGTTTCCATTGTGATAAACTATGATAGTAGTGTTACCGTTACCTGTTCCATGTACTGCAAAATTACCTGCATTATGTATAACATCCCCGTTAATAGTGAATATTCCAGAGTTCCCGGTTGTCGGTCCGGCAAAGTACCATCTTCCTGAACCTGTTGAATTAATTGTAATATTTCCACTGATTGTAACATTATGCCAACCCATATTTAGATTTGCAGTTTGAAGTGGATTATCCCAAATAATATTTGAAAAAGATTGAATTCTATTACCTGGGGCACTAGTAGTAATTCCGGTGAACTTTATAGTGGAACCAACATTCCAAGTAGACATTGGAATAGTACCAAGATTTCTTGCGTGCTCGTATGTACTTGTTGAAGCAAAAACTATTGTTCCTGTTTCCCCGACAGTCAACACACCATTACCTTCAACTTTTATAAAACCTGATATAACTAAGTCAGTAGATGAAACCGAGACAGTATCCTTTACTATAATATTTTCAGCTCCTGTTGGCGGATTTGTTGCCCCAACCCATGCAGTTCCATTATATACTTCCCATGTTGCTGCTGTTGTCCAACTTCCTGCTAGCGCCGATCGATAATCACCTATTGATTGAGCTGTTGTAAATCCTGTTAGTACGAAGAATACAATTATGATTGATAATTTGTTATTTAATGAATTCATACTTCCCTCAAAAAGTTTTAATTAATGACCTTCGATATATTCTACCGAAGGTCATCTAAAATATTATTCTATTTAATTAAAAGCATCTTCTTAACTTGGTTAAAATTACCGGCACTCATTCTATAGTAATAAACACCGGTACCTAAATTATTAAGCTTAACATTAATCGAATGAATACCGGCTTCTCGTTTTTCGTTTAACAACGTAGAAACCTCGTTACCTAAAACGTCGTAGAGTTTAATTTCAACATTTGAATCTGACGGAACTTGAAACTCAATTGTTGTCGATGGGTTGAATGGATTTGGGTAATTTTGATTTAACCCAAATTCTGTAGGAATACCAAAATCAACTTCAACTAATTCGCTGTGTGAATAAGTTCCATCAAAGTCTATTTGTTTAATACGATAAGAATATTTCCCTGACAGTTTTTCATTATCTCTAAAACTATAATTGCTTGTTTCGGTTGTATTCCCTTTCCCTTCAACAAAGCCAATCTTCAACCAAGAATCTGATACAGAAGATAATCTTTCAACTTCAAATCCTTTATTGTTTGTTTCTGATGCTGTCTCCCATGCTATAGTAGCTCTGTTAGAAGCAACACTCGCACTTAAGAGAGAAAATTCAACCGGAATTGGATTCATTGAATCAGCGGCTGTCCAATATGAAAAACTATTAACACCTGAGACTTCTACATAATTATTGGTTGTATTTACCGCTCCACCAACCTTAGTCCAACTATTTGGTTCAGCAGTTTCAGATTTGTATAGTATTAAATTTGATTCAACAATACCTTGCAGTTCAGATTCATCATAATAATATCTAAATGTAGCATTTAGGTTTGAGTTATTTGCGGGCGAAATCAAATAATATCTATAAATACTGCTATTACTATTTCCGGTTCTTGCACTATGATATCGTTCGACTACAGTTTCACCAAGATTTGATGCTGACGTTATCACTGCTCCAAGGCCCGCAACATTTACTGCTGACGGATTATTTAAAGATCTTGTTGCAGATATTTTTCCGGTTAATCCTTTTACAGTTGCATTTGGAGCTTCAACCAATGTAGCGTCGGAGCCTAGAGTTACATTATTTCCGTTAAGGTCTAAATAACCTGAAGAAACGATTAATTGACCATTAACTGTTAAATTTGAACCGAGAGTTACTCCGTTAGCATTACTAATATTTAATCCTTTAACTGTAGCAGGTAATTTAGTCCCGGTTACTTGAGTAGCTGTTCCGTTGTAACCATAAGTTGCTTCAGAGCTAAGTGAAACAACACCTGTTGTATTAATGTTGCCATCAAAACCCGTCTCTAATGCTGTGTTTATAGTACCAAGAGGATTTACCGTGAATACTGCATTTCCACCGACTAAACTGCTGCCTAAATTTACAACAGCATTACTATCGATAATTAGTGGAAAACCACCTCCGCTAAAAGTTACATTAGTTAAATTTAATGATTGCGGTGTTGAACCTTTAAATACAAATCTACCACCTACAGTATTTGAATTTTGAGTAGTTGCATTTGACATAGAAAAGTTACCACCTAACAGATACCAATAAGAAGTACCGGTACCACCTTGTGAACCACGAGTTATTGAAAAATTGCCTCCAGTTACATTAATATTTCCATAGTGATTGATGACTATGGTTGTGTTTCCATTACTAGTTCCGTTTGTAGTTAAGTTCCCTGCGACAAGTGTAACATCTCCCATAAGATTAACTGTTGCTGAAGAACCAGTTGTTGGGGCACAAAACTGCCATCTACCGGTATTAGTAGTAACTACATTAATGTTGCCACCAATAGTTACGTTGGTCCAACCAAGATTTAAGCTTGCAGTTTGAGCAGGGCAATCCCAAATAATATGATAAAAATTTTGATTCCCATTAGCCGGGGCATTTGCTACAATACCGGTTAACTTTAATGTTGAACCATTATTCCAGACTGCAACCGGAATTGCACCGGCATTTTGTCCGTGTTCATAAACACCTGTCGATCCAAAAACTAATACTGCGTCTGTTGATAAAGAAACCGTGTAAGGTCCGGGGGAAGCTATTGCGGTTCCGGTTACTTTTAACAATCCATCTACTGTCATATCAATTGCGGAAGGTCCGTTAGCTATTGTGAATACAACAGGACTTCCATTCACAATTACAACACCACCTGCTTGAACTACTGCTTGATCAACAATAACTGATTCCGTGACATATAATGTATCACCGGTTCTGACTAAAATTCCTGCACTTGTTGAGTCAGGAGAAACTGTTGAATTACTCCAGACGTTTCCATCTACTGAAGCTTCCCAGGACGAAGCTGAATTCCAATTTCCTGTAGCAACACTTCTGAAGAATTCGGTCGGCAGAGTTCCGCCAACAATTGTTTGCACACCGCCATTGTACGCTGTTCCACTTTTATTACCAGCATCAAAAGTTAAGTCAGCTGTAGTTAACGCAGAGACAGCTAAAGCTTTCCCGGAAACGGCATTTGATGCTACATCTGTTGTAATCCAAAAATAACCTGTAGCTAAGTTTGAAATATTTTGGTTTAATGATCCAAAAGAATGAACACCAGTTCCTAGCGTTGTTGTAATATCATTTCCGAGTTGAACTGCATTCGAAAATTGGTCACTCGAACTATACCATAATTGATACTTAGTTACATCTGAAGCTAAATATGTTCCTGTTGTAGTAAAATCAACTTGAGTTAATTGTGCCCCGGTAACTGTAACATCGAGCGAAAATTTATATATTACATTTTTTAAAGTTCCCAATCCAATATCGCCTGCCGCTATAGCAGGATTGTCAGAAGATAATACTATTGATGGGGTTCCCACTAAAGTAGTAAATGAAACTTGATTACCATACGAAGTTCCAACAGAATTTGTTGCATACGCTCGAACATAATAAGTTGTACTTGAAGTTAACCCAACTAGCGAGCTCGTAAATAGACCTGTCCCGCTTCCGTCTTCTGTCTTAGAATCTGCAATTGTTGGATTTTCACTTATACTCCAGCAGATACCTCTTACTGTTACGGAAGCGCTTCCCGAATCACTAACATTACCACCGCCGGTAGCAGTAATCTGTCCAATGTCAGTAATAGCTGAAGTAGTTAAAGTTGGAGCTGTTCCCGATACTGTTAAAGTAACAGCTAATGATGCCAATCTTATTGTTGTGTTTGTCCCATATTGAACAAATCCTGTTCCACTCGATGTACTCATTGTGGAATCTGTAGCATTATAATAAACTCTTCTATAAATTCTCATTGATTTTGTCCCGGCAGGAATTGTAGGACTAAGTACAATCCACGCTCCTACAGCATTTGGAAACGGAACCGCAGCTGCTCCAATAACTTTTGAAGTATTAAATGGATACTCACTTGAGAATACAACTCCGGCATCACCTGCGGTTGTATTATTATTTGTACTTCCCGTAAATTCGATGCTTGACACCGAAGAAGTACTGCTATTAGGAGTTAAATTCATTTCAACATATGCTGCTGTTGCATTTAGCTGATAGCCATTTATGTTTGAAGTATTGCATGTAGTAGCAGTATAAAGTGCACCTCCGGACGGAGCGTATATAATTTCCTTTGCTGTTCCGGCATTAAAAGTTGTGGCCGAAGTCGTCCACGCAAGAGGATAAGTTGTTGTCACATAGTCATATCCCATAAAAGCATCTTGTCCCTTTACTTCTACAGTAAAAGAAAAGAAGAATAGAATTATGGCCAACGAGAAAAGTGTTACTAGTTTTTTCATCTTGAACCTCGAATTATTTTTTGTTGTTGTTTGTTTGAATTACTTAATTAATGTCATTTTTTTTGTATCGACATAATCCCCTGCAATCAAGCGGTAGAAATATATTCCGCTCGATGCTCCAATATCATTAATACTGACTAAAGTCGAATAAAATCCGGCTTCTTGTTCCTCATTCACTAAAGTTTTTACTTCTCGCCCCAACACATCAAAAAGTGTTAATCTTACAAGTTCATTGTTTTTTATTTCATACTTAATTTGAGTCTCGGGATTAAACGGATTTGGGAAATTTTGATAAAGCTGATATGACCCGGGTTTTGTAGCATCTATCAAAACTTCTTTTGAATAATGAACGGTTCCATCAAAATCAATCTGCTTTAAACGATAAATTGTTATCTGATTTGTGCTTGAATATTCTTCATCAACAAAACTATACTTGGATTCATCAATCTTTGTCCCGTTCCCTTTTACAAATCCGATACTCTTCCATTCTGACTCTTTTGTAGATTTTTCAATATCAAATCCGGAATTATTTTTTTCTGATTTAGTATTCCATTCAAGTTTTACTTTTCCGTTCACTTTTTGTCCGGTGAATGAGGCAAGTTCAACCGGAATAATATTCTCTGAAGATGTGGTGAATGACCATACTTCGCCTCTAATTGTATCATAAGGAGTTACCGCATCAACACGCCAGAAATATTTAGTTGTGTCATTTATACCGGTCGGAGCATAGCTTGTTGTATTTAGGTTGACAATAAACGGTGGTTGATTGTTAGTCCCAAAATAAATATTATAGGATGAAGCACGTCGACTCGCAATCCATGTTAGTATTAATCCGGTTTTATTTACTTCTGATTTATTCCTGGTTGGTTTAGGAAACTCTGCATTTGGAAGCACAACAGGAAAATTAGCTTCAGGATTCCAGGTTGTCGGAGCAGTTGAATATGTCCACTCGGCAGTAATTTCTTCAGGAAGTGGCGAACCGATTGCAGTTTCTAAATTATCCGAATGCCAATTATAATCAATAGAATCACGATGACTATTGTT
>JAHBUO010000071.1 GCA_019638025.1 Ignavibacteriaceae bacterium | reverse complement strand
TTATTACAAAGTTGATTTTGACGCAAGCAAGCTTACAAGCGGTGTTTATATCTGCTCTATTCAAGCAAGCGGGTTTAGTAAGTCTATTAAGCTGTTGCTGACGAAGTAGCGTAATAGGCATTAGGCAAGAGTAAATAGGCAACTGTAAAAAGTACGAATTGCAATATGAGAATTACGAAGGAGGATTTAGAAGAAGAATAGTTGAGCACCGGAAGATTTAGGATTTGGGAAGTACGATTTACGAATTACGATTTAGGAAGTTGGAGAAACAAAACAAATATTAATTTATAAAGAACATGTAGTTCTAATAGAGAGCCGCACAAAAACAGTGCGGCTTTTTTATTGAGCTAAACGACATCAGCTAATCAGTATAATTACTGTCCTTTTATAATTCACTCTTTAATAGCTCGCAAAATCGACAAAAAAGCAATAATGGTTTCGAAAATTTATGGTAATTGTACTGATGCGTGAATGCAATCAAGCTTATAGATTGCAACAAACAAATTTTACAAAAGGAGTATAATTATGCACGCAATGTTGTCGCTCGATCTTGAGAATGGAACAAGTAGCGAAAAAAGAGAAAAGTTCAATGAATATCTTAAAAATGAAAAGTGGGTTAAGCTTCCCAAAATTACTACTACTTGGACTGCTTCATTTAAAGAAGACATTAATGAGTTTGATATCATAAACATCACCAAAAGTGATGTAATAGCCGCGGCAAAACTGCTGGAATAACTTATTATAATTACGCAGTTCTAGTTGGAAAAACTAAACCAGAAATATTTTGAACTAGAAAAAATAATTAACGTTCATGCGGTTCAATTAGCATTAATAAATAAAATTTGTTATGTAGAGTCGGATTTTAGATTATACAAGACTTATGTACTATAGTATCGTTTAGTATTAACCGATAATTAAAATGAGGTGTTATGAAACTATACTTATCTGCCGCTCTCCTTTTAGCTTATCTGATTGTTTCTTCTTCATGTAAAGAAAGTATAACGGATAGCAGACCAAGAATAATTAGACCGCCGCAAGAAATGATTTGGACTGCTGATACTATTAAAGGTATTGGTACAGCTACACAGCTTTTACCGGAAAACTTACTTGTCTTTGCACCTAACGATGCGTGGTTAGTCTGCTGGAGCGATATTGCCCGCGGATTAATATGGCACTTTGACGGAAAGAACTGGAATGAAAGCAACATTGCCGCAGATGTTGGTGGAATGAGAGTAAGAGATATTGCCGGCTACAGCAGCAGAGATTTATGGGTGTGTGGTTATACCGGTGACGAAATATTCTTGGCGCATTATGATGGAAGCAGCTGGACAAAGTATAACACAAATGGAATAAAAGGTGATTTACTTGATATGTGCAAAGATGCCGATGGTAATCTTTGGGCATGCGGAAGAAAAGGAATGATAATGAAATGGGATAAAACCAAATGGATTTACGAAACTTTTAAAACACCAACTTTCCCAAATTCAGAATTCTTCTTTAAGAGTGTCGCTTCCTTTGGTAACAAGACACATTTACTCCTGACAACAATAAGGGAAACTCCATGGCTTGAAAAATATTATTATATAGCTGGGCATACTAATAATTGGAACGCTGTTGATTCTATTATCATAGATTCACCTTCTACTAAAATAAAATGGGGTTATAGGGGGTTGCATTCTGGCATTTCGTTGTGGTCTCACGGTATCTTCGGTTTATGGCAGTATGATGGAAATAATTGGATTCAAAAGCTTAGCATTAATAATGCCATTGATTGTCTTTATGAATCAACATCAGACTATTTAATTGTCGTAGGCGATTCGAAAACAGCAATGCATTTTAATGGTACCAATTGGATCAATATTTCATCAATATTTAATATTTCTGATCATTCATTCATTTTTAGAAATGTATGGACAAACGGATACGAAACTTTTATATGTGGTTATGGAAACTTTGGTGCAAAAGAAAAATTGGTTGTATGGCGAGGCAAGTAATGTAATTAGTTGATAAACAGGCGGCGTTGGAGCGCCGCCTTAAAAAAGCAAATAAAATCTGAGAAGAACCCAAGCCCTTACGGGGATAGCTCTTTTTATTTGCACTTTCAATATAATAAAACTAATACTTGGAGGTGTTTATGAAGTATGCAAAGCTGTTATTTTTTATCGTTTTTGTATTTATAACAAGCGTTAATTCTGCCATGATTTGGGAGTTTGGAATTAGAGTAGAGAACTCATCACATCAACCTATTAGCGGTGCAATTTATGTTTACGGTTATAATGCAGCAAATAAGGACTATGTTGAGCTCTACTCTGGTTATTTCGCAGATTCTATAATTGTTGATTCATGGAATGTGGTTTTTAATGTAAGTGGAATAAGTGGAGATTATTCGAGCGCAACAGCAACATTGGCAAATTATTCTGAATATGTTTTTAAGATAGGGAATGATTATTCACGAAATGTTGTCTCTTTTGGGCAATATTATTATGATATTACAATGACCTACACGGAAGGTTCAGGTTGGGGATCACCTTCGAATGGTTCACAAAACACAGGAACATGGAGCTTGCAAACAATAACACTTAAAAACAAAATGGGAAATGATTATGAGAGTGTAAATGGTTTAATTAAGCTGAATAGTGAGAACATAACAACTGGCTATTCTGGTATTGAGAAAACACGTGAAGCAAGTACTTTCCCCCACACTATCTATGCTGAAAATCAAACAGAATGGGGTGGGATAGAAATGGAGAGAGTGGGTACAAGATGGTTCTACTAGCATGTCAAAGTTATTAGCTCGGCAAGCTCACCAACTTTAACCGCAAGATACGCACGCCAATACAGCGCAAGTATAAGTACCAACCTTGGCGGAGGTGTAGTTTATGTTAATGGTAGTTCTTATAACTGTCCAACAAGTGCCACTTACATTTATGACGATTTGAATAACTCCGTTACTGCATCGGACCAAGAGTATAATAATTTCAGCTGTACGTTTGATCATTGGAATTCCGGCGGTTCATTTTACAGCAGTCAAAACACACTTTATTTCAATCAGCCTTCGTCTTCGGTTTCGTTAGAAGCTGTGTTTACTCAAAAGATAAGCAACGTAGGCGAAGGATTAACCTTTGGCTCAGTACAAGATGACCCTATTGAACTTTTTTGGAATGATAATCCCAATGCAACCAGTTACCAAATTTGGAGAAAAAGTTAAAGTAAATGGAGTTTGGCAATCTCCTTATCAAATTGCAACTGTTAGTACCGGTGTAGAAACATATATAGACGGCGACTATAAGTTAAATGCTTGGCACACCGGAACAGAATTGGAATATGACGCGAGAGCAGTTTCATCAAGTTATTCACAAGATGCTTATTGGGCTACGGTTTATGGTTCTGTTAACGCAAAGATGAGCAACAGTTTGACGGAAGGGATAATGATTGAGACAGAAGTGCCAGTAGATTATTCGATTAGCAATTATCCAAATCCGTTTAACCCAACAACAACGATTAACTACCAGCTGCCTAAGGATGGAATGGTTACAATAAAAGTATATGATATTATTGGAAAAGAGGTTGCTACATTGGTAAACGAACATAAAAGCGCCGGATATTACAAAGTAGATTTTGACGCAAGTAAGCTTACTAGCGGTGTTTACATAGCCACAATACAAGCAAGCGGGTTTAATAAGTCAATCAAGCTGTTGCTGACTAAGTAAGAATAAAACATAGGGGTTTAATTACTGGGGAAAAAACACAAAAGAGCAGTACTGTTTCGTGCGGCTTTTTTATTTAATACCAAGTAAATAAAGTTGATTGTTCAGATATAAATTTCAATTCATATAGCTAGCACGCTTATAAGTAGGCTATCGTTTTTGTGAAAATTGCGAGGATGGCATTGAATTTCTAGGCTGTTTCAAATTAGCTAAAGAAATGATTTGGCTATAAATAAAAAACCCAAGTGTGGGGTAGCACTTGGGCCTAAAGTGTTAATGATATTGCTACCATTAAACTTCTTGAGAAAAATAACTCATCAACTTAAAATTTCCAATTGCCCCCTCATCTTTTCAAGCACACCAAATGTATATCTGTCCTTACTGTTTATCATTACCCACTTCTTAAGCTCATCTTTCATAGCCTTGAGTTTTATCCTTTCCAAAAGTTTAGCATCAATGATTCCCAAGGGAATCATTTGTTTATTGTTGCCTATCATAATCTACTCCCTTTATTGCAATCGCAGTAAATACATTAAGCTCTTCATCTATCTTGGAATACTTTATCCCGTAGGCTATGATAGCTGCTATCATGGCCCCGTTTGAGATATACTTATGGCGGCCTTTTTCTTTTCTATGCCATTCTTCAACATAATGCTTAAGCGCATAGCTTGTTCGGTCAGTATTAACTCGCTTGGTTATTTTTTGTTGTTTAATCCACTCAAGGCATACTTCAACTTCAGATTCCGGAATTGTATCGTTTTCATATTTGTCTCCGGAGTACATTCCTCCTCCGGTTAATGTTGGTTCTATTTTTCTTACAAGATTAATGATCATTTCTAAATGTGTCATAATTGTCTCCTCATTGGAAAATAATTGTTTTATAATGTTCCGGACTGACTTTGCCGGATAATACAGACTTGTACAATGGATTATTTTTGTCTGTAATGATTCGTTTCCATTTTAGCTTGCGTAATGCGATGTAATGAATGACCATCCGGTCAACATGAAAGCCTAGCATCTTTGTCACGATGGCTGCAGTTTCTATATGTCCTCTTTCTTTCCAGATTTCGTAAAGGTTTTCTTCACCAATCGCAGTTAGCACTTTGTAAGTATTTGAGTAAGAAGTGTTCCTCTTCTTTCTGTTCTTAGGATAATTTCTTTTCTTCTTTTCCATGGAAGCCTCCTTCTGGAGATATTGTTAATAGAGTTTCCGGTTGGCGGGGTTGTTTTGTTGTTTAGGTTTGATTTCTACCCAGACTGTTTTCGGGTTGTTTGTTGTCAGTTATGGGAAGATCTGGGGTAGTTATGTTGTTTATTCGCTATTTAGGATTTAGTGAATTGAATACTACCCCTTCGGTTACACTGGTTACACAGTTACACGTAAATTCAATACACCTACCAATTGAGATTATGATTGTTATTTCTTTTTATAATGATGTTTATCTATCTATATATAGTGTATAATAATATTAATGTAACTTTGTAACCAACAGATAAATAACCTCTTTTTAATCCATTTTCACAAGATTTAGGTTACATTCTGTTTGTAACGAATTGTAATCACTGTAACCAAAATTAAACCCATCCAAATCAACACCTTTTTTCTTTAGCTTTTTCAATATCGATACATAAACACCCTGAGTCTTGAGGGCAATTTAACCGGCATGTTTTTATTGTAAATATATTCGCAATCATCAAACATTTTATTATAAGACATCTCGTCCAATAGGTCTCCTTCATAATTCTTGTTTTTTAGCGTAGACCTTAAAGTCTCTGAATACTTTCTTGAAGTTTATTGCAAGTAGCTTTCTTCCACTATGAGATAAAGATTTTATAATCAGAAAATTCTTTTACCTCATTCTTCTGCCATTATCGATAGTTCTTCGATTAGCTGATCAACAGCTGATGTCACTGTACCGGCTTTTGATCCAGTAATTTCTTCCAGCTGATCATCAAGTAATTGTTCATAATTTATATTTGGGACTATAACTTTATTTTTATGTGCGTATTCACGCAACAATTCTAACCCAAATATCATTACAGCTAAATTGTTCTTTACTCTGGGAGCAACAACTAATGATTGAAAATGTTCGCTGACAAAAGCTTGTGCAGTTTCAAGTAATTCTTCTACATCTATTCCCAAACAATACTCAATAAATTTTGGCATAAATCCCTCCAGTTGGATTTCATTTATAATATTAAATGCTCTCCTCATTTCAGAATTCTTTTTAATTTCATCATTTAGTCTAATTATAATCACACGCTCCATTATAGCCGGCTGATTGATATTCCATTCCCCCATAACTGCCATCGGAGCCGATATTTTATAATTCTCAACTGTCTGATCAGCCCTACCTTTTGATTCCAATTCACCAGCATATGCTTTTCTCATAAAGCGAAGGATATTATCAACATCATTTTCTTTCATGTCGGCAATCTTAAATTCATCATACCACTGTGGAATTGCATTTGTGCTTGATAGCATTTTTAGGAGTGGAAATGTTTTGAGAGTTACACTGTTCGGGGTTGGATCCGAATAACCAACTAGTCTAGCAAAAATTTTAGACATACTTGTTTTACCCGAACCATGACTTCCATGTACAAATAAAAGCGGGAATGCACTAATTATTTCTTCTATTTTTGGTTTTAGTGGTGTCGCAAATAACCAGCCTAGATAAGCAAATATTTTATTCTGCTTGTTAATGTTCGATATGTTATCATAGAATATTCCAAGCATATTTTGATGTTCGTTTTTGGTTAGTTCTTGGTATTTAATCTTATGATAAAAAGCATCACTGCCTTTATCAAATGGGACAATTTTTTGGTTCTCTTCTCTTCCGCTTTGGGTAATATTAATACCTTCAACAACCCAAACATCCTTATGTAAGCCAATAATTTTCGTTCCCGTTTTACGTAAAGGAATTCTTACTTGAGTAAATTGACACAAAGCTTGTAAATCATTTTCTGAACCAAGAAAAACACAATCTTGATGCCCAAGTGATTTTAAGAATTTTTGTTTTGTATGCCAATCTGTATTTTCAATTAATATATTTTCATAATAATTCCCTTGGGATGATTGGATATCACATTTTAGACAGTCACTGTTATCCATTACAAGCAGTTCCTTCGGAATTATTCTAAATGAAGTAACCATAATCTCTGTAAATGTTTTATTGACTTTTATTGTCTTGTAATATGAATTATTGTTTTCCTTAAAGATTACCGGTAGCAATTTTGTATCAGCCTCATACCGGTCATACATATCATTTACTGTGCTCAAAATCTTTTCTTCTGTATGGGGTTGTTCGTTGTTTCTATTCCATCCCAATGCAAAAGCAATTGCAAACTCACGATCAATTCCACGATTTAGTAATATACCAAGTGAAGATGCTAATGTCGGTGTTCTTGGATCTCCAGCTGAAACACCATTTTTTATTTTGCTTAATAATTCAGAGTTGTCTGCTTTGTATTTTGTTGTTTGAACTGCACTAAAATCAATTTCAGTTGATAGTGGTATAGAATCCGCATTTAGATATATATCTGGATCATAGCTGATGTAGCATGGTCTAGAGCAATCTGAAGTATTGTCTGGCTTTTTACCTAAGTCAATGTTAAAAATTGCTGCATAGTACTTATAGATGGCTGAGTACAGATGGGGGTCAGATATTGGCTTGTCAAACTTGTAGATGATTTTAATTCCATCCCCGCTTGGAGAACGAAAAGCAGCAAAGACATTTTGATCGGCAACGACTTGGTTCCACTTGGTATCCCAATCTGCCAGATGGTCAAAGTCAAATATTGCAAACTGAGTTTGGATCAGTGCATTATTTCTTCTTTCGTTGTCTTGGAATTCACCAATTGTAAAAAATGGAAGTTTACTCTTCTTGTACTCTTGCCGCGAATTTTTGTCTTGGATAGATCTTACTTCTTCAATTATTTGGCGATAACTATTGCCAGTTGCAATTTCTTCTAATACCGAGTATAGATTTAAAGTCCTGTATGGTTTCTTTTTTACTGTTTCTCCAGCTAATGTAATTATACTCTTATAAAGATCCTTTTGTTTTGTTGTGAAATTCATTGTTTTTTGTCTCTGTTTTGGAAGTTAATATTATTGATGATGAATATTTTGTTTCTGTTCTAGCGGCTACATGCCCAGTAAGCGCTTCACTTTCCTCGAATTCGAATAGTCCCCCTTCGTTAGTGCAGTTAATTAAACGACAAGAATTAATAATTATATACGCAGAGAGATAAAAATCCCTCGTTTGGAAGTATTTCTGCATAGATTTTACTCAGATTTTGATATTAATATGCTTTTTCAGTGGGGGCTGTTTTTGTTGGTTATGCCCGGCAGTGGCCAGAGTTGTCAGTTTTATACGTAGAATTTAATTTGATTCTATAGTCAATGTATTTTAAATTTTGCTTTGGGTCAAGTATTTTTTTCTAATAAATAATAATTCCTAAAGTCTACAACTAATAATTGATTAGCCATGATAAACAAGAGAATACTGAAGTTAATTGAAAATAAGGAATGGGCAGAAGCGCTTTCTCTTATTAACCTTGAACTTGATAAGCCAATCAATTTATTAGATGAAGAAATGGAAAACCAATATTTAGAATTACTTCATCTTAGAATAACGGCAAAGTATTTTCTTGGCGATAGAGATCATGTCGTACTAGATCATGAGCGCATGATTAAATATCCTTCTAATTATGAACTAAGTATCGGGGCTGATTATAAGGTCAAGTTAGTATTCAAAAATGCTTTTCAAATAAAATGTGATGCTTACATTAGTAATATTCCAAATAAAAATTACTTCGTCACCACCCAAGGTAGCAGCGCAGAAAATGAATTTGTCAGAAGAGTTGGGTTAATAAACATCCAATCTCAAATAGATACCGACAAAACAATTGAACATGGAAAATTTGTTAAATTAAAACACAATCAATTAGATGCTCCATACAGCTATCATCTTTCCATTTATGATGAAAACAAAAAGACAAATTCTGATATTATTGAATTAGCAGTTAATAATGTTCTTGATGCAGTTATTAAAGATGGTATCAAGGATATAGCTTTTTTCGCTATTGGGTTTGATGAAATAAGCACTTTAACGACAAAAGATGAAAAAGATTCTTTGGCTAATCGATATGCTAATTCTATTGCAAATACAATAGTAAATTATGTTTATAAACATTATGACCACACTTTACCCAACATTACACTTGCGTTTGTTAAAGTTGACTCGATAATAACATTTATAAGAGCATTTGAATACTGGTGCAAATTAAGTTATAAGCAGATTGAACAATTAAACACTGGCCATGAAAAAGCAAAGATACTTGTCAATAAAATGGGCACAACAAATATTAATTTTATAAATGATCTTAAAAAAATAGCCTATGTAATTGAACAAAACGATACAATATTAATCACGGGTGAAACTGGTGTTGGAAAATCATATTTGGCTAAAGTTATTCACGACCTTAGCCCAAGAAAAAGTGAAAACTTCCTTTTTCTAAACTGTGCCCTTGTAGCCTCACAGCTTATTCACACTGAAATTTTTGGTTATGAAAAAGGGTCACACAGTGAAGCCAAGCAATCCTCACCCGGAATCATGAAAGAAGTTGAAAATGGAACACTATTTTTAGACGAGATCGGTTATGCCGATAACAAAGTTCAAAGAGATCTGCTAACTTTTATTGAAACTAAAGAATATAAAACACTAGGTGGAACGAAAAATGTTAAGGCAAATGTAAGAATCTTATTGGGTACAAATATAGATTTAGAAGCAGCAATTGCTGATGGCAGGTTTCAGCATGATTTATATGAAAGAATTGCTATTAATCAAATACACATACCACCGCTTAGAGAAAGAAAAGAAGATATACCAAAAGTTATTAAGTCAATTGAAAAAGAGTTGTATAAAGAATTCGACCGAAATATTGCAATATCAGACCATGCACTCGAAATGATTAAGTCTTATAATTGGCCGGGTAACATCAGGCAACTACACAATTATCTTCGTTTATTATACACTATATGCCGAAATGAAAATAAATCACAAATTTCACGTGATCTTATTGAAGCTAATTACCCACGTAACACGGTAAGCACATATAATAACGATTTTGCATCTTTAGAAATATCATTAAAGAATATAATTAAAAATTGGAGTGAAGGTGATCTAATGCAGAAACTAATCTATCCAACTATAGCTAAGATATATTTTGAAGACCTTAATTTGCCAAAAGCGGACGCAAAAAAAGTATTAGGTGTTGATGGAAAAGGAAAAAGGTCACTTCTACAACGAGCATTCAGTGTTTATTACAAAATAATAAAGAAGTCCATAAACAAAAAATAGACCTTGAAATCTTACTATGGCAATCGTGCAATCTTTCAAGTTCCCCATTTTTACCCTTCGTTTTTACTCTAAAATCTAAATCTAATCTGGAACAAAACTAGCATCAGTAGTTCGAAAAATTACAACTAACACATCAAAAATAATTTGTTAGGAGTAATTGAAAAATAATTTCGAACAAAATAAAGGTATCAGTATGGAATCTATTTACAATTTTAGTAGCTCGAGCAGCACAGTAAATGAGGATGAAACGATCAACAAAGAAAATGCAATGATCATACTTCCTAAAGTCGTAGAACTTATTTTTGATAGGTTAATTAATAATCAATCAAATTTAACAGTAAAGCTTTCCTCAAAATTAAAATTTTCATTAAAACCATCAATCTACTTCACATACTTTCAGCATTTGTTAGTCACGAGAAAGAAATACAAACTTAATGAATACGTAAAAAAATCAAAGCTGAGTTCAATTTTAAGATCAAATAGAACTTCAGTGAAGAATTTCTTTACAGCTAGAACTAGATTTTTAAAATTTTTCAATGCCACTGATAATAAACATCTAGTTGCAATTGGTGAACTACTTAAGAAAACGATCTACATCTCCGAAAAGAATAAAAAAAAGCTCATTGGATTTAATGAGATTTCTGGAACCAGAATAATTTCAAGAGTCGGGAATGCATAAATGAAAATATTTTTAGAAATAACATTTTCAAATCCCTTCAAATCCCTTCTTTGTTCATTTGGGTTAGCAATAATTAATTGCTTACAGGTATTGAATGATTTGAATAATTGGTCAAATGCTCGCAAAAGTAGCAGAATGATTTTTATAAATAAAAATAGGTGCCTAATGGAAATTTACAAAAACGATTCACTCGGACTAATCCGTTCCATAACATCCTTTGGCACTACGAATTTTCTAGCAATAGCAGCTTGTAATAATTCGAAGAGAATGAATATTAGTAACAGACGTTCAAACACAAAATTAATTTATTGATTAACAGTATTAAGGAAAATCCTATGCATCAAAATGTAAATGAGAATGCAAATCCGGTAAACGAAATACCGAAAAACTTCAAGACAGAAAATTTTGAAGTAACCTACACGAAATCAACAAAAAAATCAGATGTAGAAATGAATATTTTCTACAAGGGTAATAAGTTGATGAGCCTAACAGATAATACATTCCATTTAAGTGTTAGGAATGCATACGATATCCCCCTCAGTGAATTATCTCAAATTCCAGCCTTAATAGAAATGAATGAGGATTTAGATGTTCCTAATTATTATGACGAGGGGGGACACTCAAAAACTATCCTAGATTATACTGCTGATGGGGCTTTAATGGGCATTGTTGTTTTTGAACCAAAGGACGAATTCTTTTATCAGAATCTTGATAGAGAAAAGTATTCTCGCTCACTGATCGAGGTTGTAAAATCTGACTCCAGATTAAAGCTAGAACCAGATTCTGAAGAAGAAGTCAATTTGGATATCGATTCACTGTTAGCGCTTCAAAACACGGAACTCCCAGTAGATTATTCCCCACTTGGTCCAATTGCTTTCACAGTAGAATTGAAAGCTCAAACATTTGGTGAACTTTCACTTGCAGCATGCCAACTTATGCATGAACTAGAAGAAAAAGTAAAACTTTATTTCTAGCAAAAATTAGAACGCGTTCAATTATAAACACAAAACAAGGAATATTTATGAATTTATCGATAAATCAAAATATACCTCCATAGAGACACATGGAGTTTCTTTTCACCTATTAACATTAATCATTTATAAAGTTATGAGAATTATATGGACAAACACGACGACTGGAAAACCAAGTCTGCAAACATAATTACCGGCTGTAGCCATGACTGCCTTTACTGTTACTCTAAGGAAATGGCTGTCCGCTATGGTTGGGTTAAACTAGAAGATTGGCCTACTGAAAGATTCCGTCAGCATTCTTTTGACGCTAATATTAAAAAATCCGATAGAATTGTTCAGTACCCTACTTCACACGACATAACACCAGTTCATCTGGATCAATCAATACAGTTTCTTCAAAAGATTGTAGATGCCGGAAATGAAGTCATGATTGTTTCAAAACCACATCTAGAATGTATTAAGAAAATCTGCAAAGAATTTGTTCAGTACAAAAAGATGATACTGTTCAGATTTACTATTGGTTCAACTGATGATAAGGTGCTAAAGTTTTGGGAGCCTGGAGCGCCGTGTTTTAAGGAAAGACTGAATTGTCTGAAGTATGCATTTAATAAGGGGTATCAGACAAGTGTCAGCTGCGAACCAATGCTGGATAATCATATTGATAAAGTAGTTGGCAAAGTTGATCCGTTTGTTACAGAAACTATCTGGATAGGGAAAGCCAATAGACTCTTAGGGACCACCGGCCGGGGTCGTTTGGTGTTTAATGGCAAGCTAACTCCGGAGAGTAAGCAGAAAGCTCTACAACTCATTGAGTGGCAGAGTGATGAAAATCTTATCAAGCTATACGAGTCTTTGAAAAGTAATAATAAGATTAGGTGGAAGACGAGTATTAGTTCAGTGTTGCAAAAGCACTCTCTTCCGGTCTGATAAGTGCGGTACTTATTAATCTGAAAATATTGGTATAAGATAATTATGCCGAGGAAAGTAAAAATTCCCGCTGATACTAGCGGGTCTTCCTCAAGCGACGATTTGTTAAACAGTTCTAAGTTCTTTGACATTTTGAGTAAGACGTTTCCAAACAAGCTTAATTTCTCTATTAGCGAGGCAGCTGTTTTATTAAATCTTAGTTATGATTTCGTAAGAGATAAAATAGCCGCTGGCTCAATAGCAGCTGTAAAGTTTGGTGACAGATATATGATTAGTGTCTTTGAACTCGGACGCATCCTAGCAAAAGGTGTCGAGTGAGCAAGATAAGATCATTAAAGAATGGTAAGTATCAAGTTGATGTTACCAATTATGAGGGAAAGCGATTTCGGCTTTCCTTCTCTAAGAAAACAGAAGCTTCAGCTTTTGGTGCAAAAATCGAAACTGAAAAACATGATTTCAAATTAGTACGCCACGGTGTATTAAAACAGAAATTGTTGCTTTCTCAAGTAATCGATAATGCAATCTTAGAAAAAAAGCCTTTAGCAGTTAAATCATATGTGAAATACAAAAATGTTTATCAAACTTTTTGTGATTTCATGGTAGCTAAAGGTGTAGTTTATTTAAATGAGATCACAGCTATTCATGCCGAAGATTTCAAAAAAATGCTTGCCACTAGTAACATCTCAGCCAAGACGATTAATTTCTATATAACGTCTATAAGATCGTTATTAAACGAATACGTCTTGAAAGATGTGCTAGTTAAAAATCCATTTATAACGGTGAAAAACGAGAGAGTTAAAAGAAAGACTCTTCTTGAGCGAGAAGAAGATTACTACAGTAACGCGGAAATAATCTCCTTCTTCTCTGAAAAAATGGATATAAAACATAGACAAGTGTTTCTTGGATTGTTCTTAACCGGCATGAGGATCGGTGAGCTCAGCAATCTAACTTGGAAACGTGTGGATTGGACGAAGAAAATAATTCAAGTGAGAAGTGATGCTGCATTTACAACAAAAACTGCAACCTCGGAAAGAGACATTCCGATGAGCAATATATTGACGAAACAGCTCACTTCCATGAAGAAGTTATCTACTTCCGAATATGTATTCACTAACCCAGTAAATAAAAAGCTAACGGAAAGACGGTTACTTAGTGTGTGCAAACACATAGCTGAGAAAGCCGGAATCAAAAAGGTAGCTACGCTGCATAAGTGGAGACATAGTTTCAATTCACATTTAGCACAAATGGGAGTTGATTATTCATTAAGACAGTATTTAATGGGGCACAAGCCTCTGTCTATGACGGATCATTATACAAAGATAGATCCGACTCAACTCCACGAAGTGGTTTCCAAATTAGATAAAATTATTAACAAAGTGCCGGTATGATATCGGCACACAATTTCTTTATAAATATGAATAATATAATAACTCTTAACAATGAAACGCCTTTTCAAATAAACAACTTAGTAATCGATGAAGAGTTCAATATCCAATTAGATTATGATATTGATCGGACAATTGAACTTGAATTGGGTTTATTTAAGCGTGTCGATAATAACAAGGTTCGTTTTACAGCTTATTATGACATGACTGAAAATCTTAAAAAAGATTATTTAGAATCCAATATTGATTACGCTGCTTCTCTTGTAAAATTCATTGAAGCGCTAAAACCAACTATTCTTAAGTACGCAGATCCGGTCAGTTTAAAGTCAATTTACTTTAACTCAATTCACGATCTCAATTTTAGTTTAGTTATTAAAGCAGAGTCTTTACAAGAAGTTGTGGAGATGATTAGCTGTTTCTACAATGACTGGTGTCAAGAAGCTAAAAAGCAATTTGATCAGTTCATTAAAGAGTTCAATGTATATTAAAAAAAGCTGCCAGAAATGGCAGCTTTGTAAAAGGAAAAATTTATGACAGAACATGTTGTTAAATCAAACACACACACTGTTAGTGATCTTAATAAAGCAGCTTCTGAATATATAGCTGAAATGTTGGCAAAAGAAAATGGATTAAATGTAGTTCTTCTTAGGCATATGATCATGACAGAATCAGATAATAATGAGCTACTGAAACAATATAAGATGGCTGTTTCTTTATCTCGAAATGATACTCATCTTTTATTGTCTTCAGCTATCAATCATATTGACAGATCTCCAGAAACTGAAAGAGAGTATAATGCTAAATATGCTCTTTCACTTCTTGAAAAGTGCTCCAAACGTAAGCACGACGCGGAAGGAGTTGCTCTATATTCTGCGAAAGCGTATTTCACTTTGGGAGATTACAAAAGTTGTTTTATACATCTAAACAAATATTGTAATATCACAAAGAAAAGTGATGATGAAGCAAGCTTGATAGTGTTAGCCATTTCAAAATCAGAAATACCTCAAGTCGAAAAGTATGTTTCTGATTTAAGGAAAAAAGGCTATTCCATTTTCATCAAAGAAGTTGATGAAAAAGAAAAAAGAAGCTTGGTTCACGGCGTTTTGTTTGAGTCGAATTAATAAAATGTAATCTAAAAAGCTGCCAGAAATGGCAGCTATATATATGAGGTATTTAATGTCTGATAAATTTCATAATCAGCTAATGGTAAAGGCTAGTTCATTGGATGGACAGGAACAGCTTAAGCAATTTGTAGAATTAAGTAAGTGTGATGGCAACTCCTTTTCATTTAAAGGTTGTTATCCACCTCCATCAGATCCTTGTCTTACGACAGAAGAAAACAGTAATTGGATAAGTGAGAATTGGGATGTTAAATATGATGTATTTGATTCAAAAATCATTACTGAAACGGATAACTTATTTATAGTAGAATTTATGTCAACTAATGGTGTTGGTGATAAATGGCTACAAAAAGTTTCAGAAATATTTCCATCTCTCATTTTTACTGACCTTTATTACTTGGCTCCATTTGAAGATGCTTTGTATGTCCATAATGGACAAGTATTTGATCACTTTTTTCCGGAAGAAAAAGTTGTTGAGCCAATTTACAATAACATAAAAGAGTATCCACTTTATTCTAAAGTGACACCAAAAGATGCTCAAGGAAATCCGTATCCTTTTCTATTTGTAATAATAGGAACTGATCTAGTTGTGGCTAGATTCTATGAAGAAATTTCCGAAGACTATAAGAGTAAATTGGGTCCAACAAAAGGTTATCAAATTCTTGAGAAGCGTTTATATGAAATAAGAAAAGAACTGAATATTTGTTTGCCGGTTAATCGTTGTGAGGATAATGATTCAGATGGATTAGAATATAGGGTGGTTTTGAAATGCATGACGATTGAAGATGCAATTACTCAATGCGTTCAATTGCGCGATGCTATATACAAACCAATTGTAGAGTTATTCAATAAAGAATTCTGCTTCACCGATCTTGCATTAAGATGAATAATCCGTTACAGTCTCAAGACTTTTATAATATTAATTAACCGCTTTAAAAATGAGCCTACTAAATAGTAGGCTCGCATTAATAAGAATAATTATGAGTACAGAGATAAGAATTACACAAGTAAATGATCAGTATGGCTGGTTACACTGCATGTCCGCTCATAAAGTTGCTGATAATAATATCATATTCGGGACGACGGAAGCATTATTCCAATGGAAGAGATTTTCAAATTATCCTAATGTTCAAAAAGAAATACTTGAACAAAAATCACCAATGGGTGCAAAAATGAAAGCTAGGTTAAATCGGGCTTTTTTGAGCCGCAGTGAGAAATGGGATGAATCGGAAGCAGACTTACCTCTGATGAAAAAGTGTATGGAGCTAAAGATACAGCAACATCCTAGCCTTAGTGAAAAACTCATTGAAACTGAGAATGCAATTATCATTGAAGATTGCACAACACATGATAGAGAGTCTGCTAGATTCTGGGGCTCAGTAAAAATAAATGGTAAATGGTTTGGGCAGAATGTTCTTGGAAAACTCTGGATGGAAATAAGAAAAGAGCTAAAAACATAGTCAGTAAGGCCGTCACAAATATGTGGCGGCTTTTTATTCAACAAATATGAGATAAAATGATGAGTCAGATTACAAGAATAATAGTTACACCGTCGGCATTATCTTACAATAAAACCAAAGAGATAATTAGTCGA
>JAHBUO010000070.1 GCA_019638025.1 Ignavibacteriaceae bacterium | reverse complement strand
AGTAATAAAACCTCTTAAAGAGATTCTAATTAAGCACTCCGGTAATTTTCCTTTAATGATCGAAGTTAACGGTCTCTCTAATGGGCGAGATTTATTTATACTCAAACAATATAGAGTTGAACCTTCAGTCAAGTTTATTACTGCAGTTCAGAATATACTTGGAGAAGATACAGTAATATTACTGAGTAAATAATTAAGCTAAAAATGAATAATTTGGATTGTTGTATTGAATATTTCAATTTTGTATAATTCACACTTGAATAAATTAATTAATTAAGATAAGAATAGATAGAGGGTATATGAACAATCATGAGCATGGAAAATATTGGGCCGTTATTTTAGGTGCCTCATCTGGTTTTGGAGAAGCCACTGCTATTAGATTAGCAAAAGACGGTTACAATATTATCGGCGTGCATCTTGATCGTCAAGCCACGATGCAAAATGTTGATAGAATTAAAAATGAAATTTCAGCTATAGGCGTGGAATGTCTGTTTTATAACGTAAATGCGGCTGATGAGCAAAAACGTAACGAAATCCTAAGTGAGCTCGAAAATCTTCCGAAGGGAAAACCAAAAGTAAAAGTATTAATGCATTCACTTGCATTCGGAACTTTAAAACCATTTATTCCAAAAAAAGGTGAACAACCGATTTCTAAAGCTCAAATGGAAATGACTATCGATGTTATGGCTAATTCGTTAGTCTATTGGACTCAAGATTTGTACGTACGCGAGTTTTTAGTCCCAAAATCAAGAATTTTTGCAATGACAAGTTCGGGCGGTAATTCATCAATACCTTATTATGGTGCAGTCTCTGCCGCAAAATCAGCTCTTGAGTCACATTGTCGTCAACTTTCAACTGAGTTAGGTGAAATGGATATTGCAGTAAATGCAATAATGGCTGGTGTAACTGATACTCCTGCTTTAAGAAAAATTCCGGGAAACCCAGAGATGATTGAAGTCGCAAGAAGAAAAAATCCAAGAATGAGATTAACGACTCCTGAAGATGTAGCAAAAGTTATCTCGCTTCTATGCATGGATGGTGGGGAATGGATTTCCGGAGGTGTTATTAATGCAGATGGTGGTGAAGATGTTGTTTCTTATGTGGGACAAGGTGTCCCATCAGATAATTCATTAAATGTTTAAGTTATTAAAGAAAGAATAAAATATGAAACCTATTGAATTTACAGATAGTAATTTTGAAACTGAAGTACTAAAATCAGATGTTCCTGTGTTGGTAGATTTTTGGGCAGTCTGGTGCGGTCCTTGCCGAATGATTGCTCCAATCGTAGAGGAATTAGCAAAAGAGTATCAAGGAAAAATGAAAATCGGGAAACTTGATGTAGATAACAATCAACAAGCGGCAATTAAATATGGTGTAAGAAGTATTCCTACATTATTAATATTTCAAGGCGGTCACGTTGTTGATACAATTATCGGTGCATTACCAAAATCACAAATTGTTCAACGTATTAATTCTGTGTTAGGATAATAGTCCCTCAAATGAAAAAAATTCTAATCACAGATTCTGTTGACCCCAAATGTGTTGATATCCTAACTTCCGGCGGGTTTGAAGTTAATTATAAACCCGGGATGAAGAATGATCAAATAGTTAAAGTAATTGGTTTATATCACGGCTTAATTGTAAGGAGTGATACTAAGGTTACTGCAGATTTAATCCAAGATATGGATCAAATTGAAGTTATCGGTAGAGCGGGAAGTGGTGTTGATAACATAGATATTGATGCGGCAACTCGCAAAGGTATTATTGTCCTCAATACTCCCGGTGGTAATACAATATCAACTGCTGAACATACAATGTCTTTAATGCTATCGATGTGTAGAAATATCCCCCAAGCAGATGCCTCAATAAAGAGTGGGAAGTGGGAACGTAAGAAATTTCAAGGAACTGAAATATTCGGAAAAGTTCTCGGAGTTATTGGATTAGGTAAAATCGGTAGAGAAGTTGCTAACAGAGCCCAAGCTTTTGGAATGTCAATTATGGGTTACGATCCGGTATTATCGGAATTAGCAGCCGAGAAAATGAATATCGAACTTGTCGACCTAAAAAAACTTTTTGAAAATTCTGATATTATAACGGTACATGTTCCCTATAATGAAGACACACATCATCTTGTATCTGAAGAAACACTCTCAATTTGTAAAGATGGTGTTAAAATTATTAACTGTGCACGTGGTGGAATTGTTGATGAAGTAGCTTTATTAAATGCTCTTGAATCAGGAAAAGTTTCGGCAGCCGCATTTGATGTTTACGAACAAGAACCCCCCGAATTTTCATCAGAATTAATTCAACATCCTAAAGTTGTAACTACTCCACATCTTGGTGCATCCACTGAAGAAGCACAGGAAAAAGTTGCAATTCAAATAGCTGAAGCTGTTGTAGATTTATTTAAAGATAAAATTGTTCGTGGTGCTGTTAATGCTTCTGCAATAGAGTTAATCGGAAATAAGGAGTTAGTCCCTTATGTTAAACTTGCAGAGAGTATTGGCTCGGTGCACGCACAATTAACAAAAGAAAAAATTAAGAAAATATCAATCTCATATTCCGGTGAATTAGTCAGTACATCAAATGGGCTATTATTATCAGCATTCTTAAAAGGTTATTTATCAAAGTTGATTCCCGATTCAGTTAATCTTGTTAACTCAACTTTATTGGCAAAAGAACTAGGTTTACTTATTGAGGAAAAAATTTCAGGTGAAAACTCTGATTATAAAAATCTACTAGCCATTACAATAAGCAGTGATAAAGCTGAATATTCATTAAGCGGAACAGTATTTGGCAGCAACGACATCAGAGTTGTTTCAATGAATAATTTTAAAATTGAATTTAAACCTGAAGGCAATTTACTTTTCTACTCTAATATTGATAAGCCGGGAGTCCTTGCAACAGTTGGGAAAATACTGGCTGAAAACGATATTAATATTGCGGGGTTATCTCTCGGTAGAAAAGGACTTGGTGAAGAAGCCATCACCGTAATCAATGTTGACAGCATTATAACAAGAGTGGTTGTTTCAAAAATTTCTTCGATAAGCGGTGTGAACAATGTTTATGCGGTTAAAATTTAGGATAGATGAAAAAAAATCTTGACAATTTTATAAAAAATCCATATTGTGCACAAACAATATTCTAAGACTTTGCAGATTGTTCAAAAAACATTTGTTTATCTTAGATTTATGTTTATTTTTATGGCAAGAAAAAATATTCTATTAAATCAATATCTCATATCATACAACAAAAGGAGTGCATTATGCTAAAAAGACTTCTAACTCTTATGTTCGTTTCTCTGTTCGTTTGCAGTGCAGTGTTTGCACAATCAAGCGCAGTTAAAATGCAGCATAAACAAGTTATCTCTCACGAAGATAACGGCGCAGGTGGACCTGAAGGCGCATTACCAACCTCATTAAAGGTTAGCAATGCTGCTGTAGGTGATACTGTTGCTTATACAACATACGACTATTTTACAAATAGCGTTGTTCGTAACCAAATCGTATTTCATGATGGTAAAGCCCACATGGCTCCAATGGTACGTCCTACCCCTGGTACAGCCAATGGTCGTGCTATTCACTACATTTACAATGACGGTACAAGCTATGTACAAGTTCCATTATTTGGTGCTGGTGCAGCTGGTGGCTGGCCGGATATCGACGTTTCTTTGACCGGAAGCAACGCGGGTACATTAGCTATTGTTGGTCATACTCCAAGCCGTCTTGGAATTTGGGATGAAACATCATCATCATTCTTGTTAAGTCAGTTTGATGGTTTCACAGATCCTTCAATGCAGTTCTTTGGTGAAGACATCTACTTAGCTACCTCAGGTAATAGAGTTCAATTCATGTTCTATAAGACTACCGATATCGGTGTTACCTTCTCGAATTATGATAGTATCTCAACATCACATCCTTCACCGGTATGGTGGGGTGCTAACGGTGGTGTAGAGGTTGGACTTTCAAAAAGCCCGGATGAAACCAAATTAATGTTCTTTGGTACAAATACCTACAATGCAGATGCAAGCAGCCCAGGACAAGTGTATAATGGTTATGCTCGTGATTCTGCAGATAACGTTTGGGTTATCTACACCTTAGATGGTGGTACCAACTGGACAAAGAAATCTATTGGCTGGGACGGTGATTTTGATATAGTAACCGGATATCATGTTCCAAATTATGCTCCATTATTTGAAAACTTCGGACAAATTGATGCTGCAGTTGGTAATGATGGTGTGATGCATTTTATTGCTAACGGTTATGGTTTACATTTTAATGCTACCAAAGATACAGCTATTGGTGATGCTTATCCAATTCTCTATTGGAATTCAACTATGACAACCTGGAAAGCTATCTCTAATCCGGCAGTAGATGATGTAGAAGATTCAATTATGGCTGACAAGAGACCCGGTAACGGTATTGGTCAATCATATCCTTCTATTTCTGTAAGTGCTGATGGTAAAGTTCTCTACGCTATCTGGTCAGGTCCTGAAATGAGTGGTAACACAGTTGTTTTAGATGATACATCTGGATTATTCTTCAATGACTTATACCATGCATATTCATTAAATGGTGGCGAAACTTGGACTTATGGTGGAGTTTTAGCAGGTAAATCAAAAGTAAGTGATGCATTTGGACACTCAGCTCAGTTATTACAAGATGCAGGTGACAAATATGTTGCACATATCATTTATCTTGAAGATATGATGGCAGGTACATCATTATTTGCAGCTAACGGAACAGCTACAACTAATCCATTAGTTTACAAAACTTTTGATCTTCCTAAACCAAGTAGTGTTGGTGATGGCGTTAACTTGAATAGCTTTGAATTAGGTCAAAACTATCCAAATCCATTCAACCCAGCAACAACAATCAACTTTACACTTGCTGAAAAAAGCAATGTAAGCTTGAAAGTATTTGATGTTTTAGGTCGTGAAGTTATGACCTTAGTTAACTCAACCAAAGATGCCGGTGCACATCAAGTATCATTTGATGCTAAAGATTTAGCTTCCGGACTCTACATTTACACACTAAAAGCCGGTAACTTTACATCATCCAAAAAAATGATGTTAATGAAGTAATCTTGCTTTAATAATATCTTTTATTAGGGCGGATTCCTGAGATGGAATCCGTCCCTATTTATAGTAAACTTGAAAATAAAAAAAGTATCAATAGTAAATTTCTCTTCAGACTTAAGAAATTTATAACAATTTAATTAACATGGTGGAGAAGAGATGAAAAGAAATGTTTCATTTTATCTGATAAATCTTTTGCTTTTGTTCGTTTTAACAATTCCTGGTTTTGCACAGACAGGTGTTGGAAAATTGAGCGGAAAAGTAATTGATGCCGATACAAGAGAGCCTTTAATCGGGGCGAATTTGTTGTTGGTAAATACTACGCTTGGAACAGCTACCGATCTTTCGGGTGAATATTTTATACTTAATATTACCCCTGGTAATTATGATGTGAAAGTCAGTTACGTCGGTTATGCTCCAAAAACTATTGCGAATGTTCGTATAGTTGCAGGTATTACCTATGAGTTGAATATTGAATTAAGTACAGATTTTACACTTCCTGAAATCGTAGTTGAAGGACGAAAATTTTTCGAAGCAAAATCTACAAATACTACCAAAGTAATCGATGCTGATGAAATCAACAGATTACCTGTTCGTGGGGTTGAAAACTTAGCTTCACTTCAAGCAGGTGTTGTAAAATCTGAAGGTTCAGGCGGTGCTGACGGAAACGCAACAATAAACGTTCGCGGTGGTCGTGGAGGTGAAGTTTTATATATTGTTGACGGTGTTCCTCAGAATGACGTTTATACCGGTGCTAACTATTCTCAGGTTAGTAACTCAGCAATCGATCAGTTATCATTCCAAATTGGTGGATACGAAGCAAAATACGGACAAGCTCAGTCCGGTATTGTTAACGTTACAACTAAATCAGGCTCACCGTTATACGGTATGTTTGCCGATGTTGTTACCTCATCATTCACTGATGATTTTGGATATAACTTATATACTTTGAACTTTAGTGGTCCAATTGTTCCGGGTGTTAGTAACCACACTTTCTTCTTATCAGGCGAAAGAGGTTGGAACGCTGATAATAACCCAAGGTCAATTGGTGTAGATTTCAAATCAATAGGTTATTCAAGCAATAAAAAGAATGACTTGGAATCTTCAGTTTGGAGATTTACAGCCAGAACAACTCACATTTTGGGTGATTTCTCATTACGTTTAGGTGCAAACTTAAATAATCGAGATGCAAAAGGATATGTTCATTCATATTCTAAAGCTAATTCAATTCACAATCCTTTGACAAAAAGAGAAAATCTTTCTTTAAGCGGAAAATTATCCCAGAATTTAAGCTCAAATGCTTTCTGGAATGTTAACATTGGTTACAGAATCTTCAATGAAGAATCAGGTGACGGTGTTTGGTTCGATAATTTAGATGCTTATGGTGATAGTATTGAAAATGCAAAAATCGGTGTAACTCTACCTAACAATGGTGGAATTATTCCATTTGATGAATACGGCATTTTTGCTAAATATGGTCGTGTAAATAATGCTTATTCAAAACGAAATAACAATACATTAACTATCGATGCTGACCTTACCGCTCAGTTGGGCGATCACTTGATGGAATTTGGCGGTGGTTTCAATATGAATACCGTTAGACAATATGTAATCGGTCCGCGTGGTTTAGCATCCGATAATATTCGAAATCTTCCAATTGAAGAAAAATATCGAAGAATGCAACCAACAGCATTTGGCTATGATATCACCGGGAAAAATAAAGTAGATGACGGTGATTTTGGTGCTAAAAAGCCAATGTTTGCTTATGCATACGTTCAAGATCGCTTTGAATTAGAAGATATGGTACTTAACCTTGGTTTAAGAATGGATTATTTTGATACTAAAGCAGAGATATTGAAAAACCCTGCTCTTCCTTTCGCTGAAGGTGATCCAAATGCTTATGATGCTGCTGATTTTGTTACTAAAAAAGCAGAAGTTTTCTTTTCACCAAGAATTGGATTAGGATTCCCTGTAACACAGAGTACAGTGTTCCATGCTCAATACGGAAAATTTATTCAACAGCCATCATTGGATCAATTATATACAACCATTTATGATTTGAACTTCTTAATCACAGATAATAACTGGTCGTTAAATACCGGACACGTTAACAGTGAAGTTACAACTCAGTATGAAGTTGGTTTTAGACAAATAATTGATAATAAAGCATCATTAAATATTACTGCCTTCTATAAGAATACAGAAGGATTAGTTAATACTTCTACAGTCTTTTTTGAAAGAACTTCCGGTGGTCAGGTGTTAAGATATATTACACCTACAAACACTGACTTTGGGACAATCAAAGGAGTTGCTATTTCTTTGGATGTAACACGTATAAGTTATTTCTCAGTTTCAGCTGATTATACATATTCAATAGCTGAAGGAACCGGTTCTTCTACAAGTTCCTCATTTACTGCTGCTTTTAGAAATAATTCGGGAGAAATTCCAAAAGTTATTGCTCCACTAGATTTCGATCAGAGACATACAGGTGTTGTAAATATTGATTTTTATGTACCGAAAGGTGATTTAGGCTTCTTCGAAATGACTAGTGCAAATATTCTAGTTAATTTCTCGAGTGGTAGACCCTATACACCGCTTGAATCACAAAATCTTTTAGCTGGTACAACCAACTTTGGTGATACAAAAGGTTATGTGAATTCAGCTTATGGACCTGGTTCATTCAAAGTAGATTTAAAAGTTGAAAAAGCTTTTTCACTTGGTAAAATGTTAGTTACTCCATATGTATGGATTGAAAACGTTTTCGATGCTGATAATCCGGTTTCAGTTTATCGTTCTACCGGTGATGCTTACTCAACAGGATTTCTCTCATCACCTGAAGGAAAGAAACTTGTACAAGATAGAGGACTCGGATTTGCTTATGATTATGAATCTCTTGAAAGAAATCCCTTCAATTTCGGTATTCCACGCTTAATTAAAGTTGGTCTTAAAGTTAATTTCTCCGGAATTCAACTTTAATTAAATTAGACAGTATATCATTAAATAAGGGAATTAATATGAAAAATAAATTTTTATTGTTAAATAGAACCTTCTTAGTTCTGTTGATAACTGTAAGTTTATTAACAACGGGTATCGCTGAACGAGATAAGACAAGTAAAAACGGCTCAAAGGCGAGTAAATCTCTTCTTAAAGCC
Organism: Ignavibacteriaceae bacterium; assembly: GCA_019638025.1. Lineage (GTDB taxonomy): Bacteria > Bacteroidota > Ignavibacteria > Ignavibacteriales > Ignavibacteriaceae > JAGUXE01. The sequence continues at coordinate 8,597 of JAHBUO010000070.1, read as the reverse complement.
GGCGACGCATATAGAATGTACATCAACAATGTTGACCTTCCTCTAAACCGTGAAGGTGTACTTGCTGACGTTCTTATAGGCGGAAGAGACGGTGGTAGAGTAGATAATAATGTTTTTCTATTCTCTGGCGGTTTCTTTTTAAGTGGAATTACAAATGGAAGAATGTGGGCTAATGCAGTTGCTTCTGCATCTCGTATTCAAGATTATGTCCCCGGTACTGTAGCTTCAGGTAGAAATGATTCAAGAGCACAATTGTATGTGCTTCGTCAAACTGATGGTGATTTTGCACCAAGTTGGACTGAGTGGAAAGATGCAGTTGCTCTCGGAGCTTACTATTATGATGGAGACGGTGACGGTACATATAATCCGGTAGATAAAAACGGAAATGGTAAATGGGACAGAGATGAAGATCGTCCAGATTTATTAGGTGATGAGACCGTTTGGTGTGTTTACAACGACGGAACAGATCCTGCGCTAAGACGATTCAATGATGTTGATCCTCAAGGAATTAATGTTAGACAAACTGTATTTGCTTTTAATTCTAAGGGAGTTGTAGGTAATATGATTTTCATCAGATACAGCCTGGTAAATACCGGTCTAGTTTCAGATGTAATCGACTCTGTGTATCTTGGTGTCTGGGCAGATCCGGATTTAGGTGACTTTGAAGATGACTTGGTTGGTTGCGATGCCCCTCAGTCTTTCTCAGGTTATCCTAAAGCAGATACTGCAGGTTTAGATGCAGGTTTTGTATATAATGATGGAGATGATGGTGTTTTTGGTGCAAACCCACCGACATTTCTAATTGACTTTTTCCAAGGACCTGTTTCATATATTCCTGGAGTTACCTTTACCGATGTAAATGGTAACGGAGTTTATGATGAAGGTGTTGACACTCCTTTAGATTCAGCATTTAATGTGCAAGGACAAGTTAGAGGGGTCGCAAAAATTATGGGTGCTAAAAACGTTGGGTTGTCATCTTTCGTTCACTATATGCAAAGTCACCCGACTTTAGGAGATCCAAACACTCGTCAAGAAGCACGAAACTATATGCTTGGTTATGACAAATTTGGTAATCCATTAGATCCTGCATCATGGGCATTTGGAACCGTTGTTGGTGGAATTAACCCTGCAGCGATTGATAACAGATTCTTCTATTCAGGAGACCCTGTTACACAAACCGGTTGGTTAAATAATTTACCGACCGATCAACGTCAAATGTCAAATACCGGTCCTTTCCAATTAGTGAAAGATAAACCTGTTAATATAGTTGTTGCTTACGTAGTTGGTAGAGGTTCTAATGCTCTTAATTCAGTTACAATAGCTAAAAATTATTCTAAAACAGCTCAATTATTGTTCGACTCTAATTTCCCTTCACCTCCTCCTCCTCCTCCTGTAAGAGTCGAAGTTGAGACGGGTGAAGATTTTATTGATTTAACCTGGCCAACTAATGAACAAGTATCTTATCAAGCAATTGATACTGTATTAGATATCGATAGACGTTTCCAAGGATACTATGTTAACGGTTATAGAACAAACACAAAACTTTTAACTGTTGGCGGACTTGAGAATGTTAAGGAAATAACAAATTTCGACTTGAAAGATTCGATTAATAATTATTATTCACTTTCACCAAACGGCGGACTTGATTTAGTAAGAGCAGAAGCTCCGGCTGAAAATAAACTTGATTCTGCTGTTTATGCAAATCCTTCACAAGGTCGTGTTAAGGTGAGAATCAAACGAGATCCATTTACGGATGGTCCTCTGATTAAAGGTAAAGAATATTACTTTACTGTTACAACTTACACATTGAACCATAAGGTCATATTCAATAAAGATTCACGTACTTATGGTCCTTCAGGTGATTATGCAGATGCAACCGGTGGCGGTTTAGAAGAGTATGAGACAGCAATCGTTACTGTTACTTTCGGTAATGATTTGTTTGCTCCTGCAAGTGAGACAGGCTCTGCCGAAGTAGCCGGAGGTTCATCAAGTGGTGGAGTTAAGTATGTTGTTGTTAAGAATGAAGACTTAACCGGTGATTCCTATAGCGTTGAATTCAAAAAGAAAAAGAGAACCGATCACAGTACATACTGGATGTTGAAAAATACAACCAAAAACACTGTAATGATCGATTCTTCAGAAACTTTTGATTATGATACTACAAAATATGCAGGTATAGTATATGAAGGGTTTATTCCAAAAGTTAAACCTGTAACACCTGCTCATGGAACACCAACGTATAAACCTTCTGCAAATGTTTGGTATTCGAACTTCTCTGCAGTTACTGGTTTAGGATTTAACTATGTTGGTTTAGATATTCCGCAAGGTTTAACTATGCGTGATTATCCACCATTTTTTGCAACTCCTAAAAGATCTTCAGCAATCTCTGCAGATAAGCTCAGAAAAGTTGAATTAAGATTCGGTGCTCCTAATGCCGGAAAAGCTTATCGTTATATCAATGGATATGGACCTGGTTCAGTAATTGTAAGAAGAGGTAATTTCTTATGGGCTGGTTCATCCTTGTTTACCGATAGCGTTAATATTGGACTCATAAATCAGGGATTTGTTGATGTTCCATTCACTGCATGGGTTGTCGATGAAAAATATAAAGAAGAAAGACAATTAGCAGTCGGTTTTATTGAAGTTGGTGTAGCTCCAAATGGTAAACCAGATGGAATTTGGGACCCCGGAACTGACCTATTAAAAACTGGCGAAGTAATTGTAATTTTTGATTATGATTATAAGGCAGATGGAAGTCATAAAGAATTAACCGGCGGTGATTTCAGCGGTACAAACGTATGGGCTGACATTAACCGTGGATGGAATCCTCCGGCTGGTTCAGGTTTGGATACAATCGTAACAAAATCACAGTTCTTTAATGCAATGTACGTTGTTGCGTTGCAAAGAAAGGACTCACTCTCTTTCTATACTTCGGGTGATGTATTAACTATGCCTATCACAGATTATCCTTATACAGAGGCAGATAAATTTACCTTCCAAACAAAATTGAAAGGTGCATTATCTGAAGCAGAAAAGAAAGAAATCTTTAATAAAGTAAATGTATTCCCTAATCCTTTGTTTGCATATAACCCTGCAACAAGTTACTCAAACGGTAGACCTGATGAAACTTTCATCACTTTCTCAAACTTGCCGGAAGAAGTAACTATTAAGGTTTATACATTATCAGGAATGTTAATTAGAACTATGACAACTGCTGACAAAGCATCTCCGACTAGTCCATTTTTAAGATGGGATTTAAATAATGAATCTGGTCTAAGAATTGCTTCTGGTCTATACTTAGCAATTGTTAGTTCGCCTGGTTATGGAGAAAAAATTCTTAAATTCTCTGTAATTATGCCTCAGAAGCAAATTCAACGATTCTAATTTAACGAATTGTGCGGCGGTTGTTAAAACCGCCGCCAAATTAAAAGTATTAAAAAGGAGATTTAATAACATGAGAAGATTAATGACAGTAGTATTCTTGATGATAATTTTCTCTACTTTAAGCTTTGCGGGTGATGTAGCACGCAAAGGGACAACCGGAGCAGATCAACTATTGGTACCGGTTGGAGCTAGAGGAATTGCTACTGCTGGCGCTTTTGTTTCTAATTTAACCGGGCTGGAAGCTATTTATTATAATCCTGCCGGTCTAGATGTCGTTCCTAGAAGCGAAGGTATGTTCAGTTATATGTCTTATCTTGCCGATATCAATGTGTCTTACTTTGCAGTAAGTACTTCATTGGGAAATCTCGGTTCAGTGGGACTTAGTTTTAAAACATTTGACATCGGTCAAATTCCTGTTACAACTTTTGATGCCCCTGATGGAACAGGTGCAATGTATTCACCTTCATTTTTAACAGGTGCTTTGACATATTCAAAAGTAATTACAGATCGTGTTTCGATCGGTATTAATGCTAAAGTTATTAGCGAAACAATTATGGCAACAACTGCTACAGGTTTTGCTCTTGATTTCGGTGTTCAATATCGATTTGCTCAAAATATTGCAATTGGTGCCGCTGTGAAAAACATCGGAACTAATATGAGATATACAGGGCAAGATTTACAAGTAAAAACCGGAGTTCCTCAAGCACAACCAAGTACTAATCCTGGTACTTATGAAGCTGTATCAGAGGAATTTCAAATTCCAAGTTACTTTGCTTTAAGTGCTTCATACAATTATGATCTTAACAAAGAGAACAACGTTTTAGTTGGAGCAACCTTTGTTAATAATAACTCGTTTGAAGATGAACTCAAGCTTGGTCTTGAATACGGTTATGCAAAAACATTTTTTGTTAGAGGTGGATATAATCTATTAACAAAGAATACTTCCGAATCTAATTATGGTTTAACTTTTGGAGCAGGTTTAGATTATGAATTTACAGATGGACTAGGTGTTGTTTTTGATTACGCTTTCCGTGATGTAAAAGATTTCCCAAAACCAAATCACATTTTTACCGTTAAGCTAGTTCTTCAATAATTTTGTTGAACATTTTCATTGATAAGGCGTCTTTATAATGAAGACGCCTTTTTTATTCAAGATTGAGTTAATTATGAAAAAACTATTTTTATTCTTAGTACTTTTGGGATATTCAATAACGTCAGCTCAAGTTCAAAAGCCGTTATTAGATTACGACTACGCTAGATTTAACTATGATGAAAATTCATCTTTCTTAGAAATTTATTACTCTTTTGCAGAATACCTTTTAAGACCTACAAATATAGACGGGGTGCAATTTGTAAAAGGCTATCTGAAAATAAATATTAAAAATGTTTCTGATGATTCTTTGATTGTAGATAGAGAATATAAGTTTAAATCAGTTGCGTCCGATTCTTTAACTAATGGAAAAAATAAAAGTTTGATAGGTACACTCGCATTTGTTGTACCTTTTGGAGATTACACTTGTATTATTACCGGCGGTGATGAATCTTCGTCACTGAAGTACGAAGACAAGTTTTCTTTTCACGTTTCAAAAGCTAAAACACCTTCATTTTTTTTGAGTGATATCCAATTAGCTTCATCTATTAAGCAAGGGAGTGTTGACCCAAATTCGGTTTTCTATAAAAATTCGTATGAAGTAATACCTAATCCCTCAACTGTTTATGGTGAAGGGTTGCCGGTTGTATTTTTCTATTCAGAATTATACGACTTAAATAAAGATGTTCAATCTGAATATCTTAAGGTTGACCAACTATTACTTGATGTTAGAAATAATCCGGTAATTAAAAAATCAAAACTCATCGGAAGAAAAAATCCTTCAATTGTTGAAGCGGGAGCCTTGAATATTTCTAAAATTCCAAGTGGCACATATACTTTAGCATTAGTATTAACAGATTCTGTTCAAAATCTTTCTTTAGCTTCTTCTAAAAAAATATTCATTTATAATCCCTCTATTCCTCAACCATTAGCCCAAAGTTTTTCTGATAACGATTATATAGCTTCGGAGTTTGCTTCGATGGGTGATGAGGAACTAGATGAAGTTTTTGAAGTATCGAAATACTTAGCAAAAAAGACAGAAATTCAGCAGTGGAGTGGAATAATTGACTTAGAAAGCAAGAGAAATTTTCTTTTTACCTTTTGGAAAGGAAGAGATCAAGAACCTTCAACTCCATTAAATGAATATAAGAGAGATTATTTTAAGAGAGTAGAATTAGCAAATGCACAGTTTTCCACCTTTCAGAAGAGAGGTTACAAAACTGATAGAGGCAGAGTTTATTTATTGTATGGTGAACCAAGTGAAATAGAGCGTTATCCGAATCAAATTGATTCAAAACCTTATGAAATTTGGCAGTACAATTCTCTTGAAGGTGGGGTCCAGTTTGTATTTGCAGACTTAACCGGATTCTCCGATTACCTTCTATTACACTCAACACTTAGAGGTGAATTACGTGATGATAATTGGCAGAGAAAAGTTGTTTCTAATTAATTAGTTACGTTTGTGAAAAATAGTTTAGAGTATTTGGCGTTTGTTGCTTTTAGCACTTTTTTTAGAATTCTTGGATTGAACAATGCAAGAAAGTTTGCCAGATATATGGCAAAATTTTTCTTTTATGTTATCCCTATTAGGAAAGAAGTAGTTCTAGAAAATCTTAGAAAAGCTTTTCCCGATTTATCCGCTGAAAGTATAAATGAAATTGCATTTGGTACATATTTAAACTTTTCATTAACTCTTGTTGAAATACTTACCATTCCTTTTCTCTCGGATAACCAAATGCGCTCTATGCTTACATTAAAAAATCCGGAATTATTTCACGAAAAGTATTCTGAAGGGAAAGGAGTAATTGTTTTATCTGCTCATTTTTCTAATTGGGAAATTGGAGCAATGATGCTTAGTTATTTAGTGAACACTCCTTTTTATGTTGTAGCTAAGCCGCAAAGAAATACTCTTGTTGATGCATGGATGAATAAGATGCGTACACGATATAATAATGTTATTGTTCCGCTGGGAGTATCAATCAGAAATATTTTTGTTACACTAAAAGAAAAGAAAGTCGCTGCATTAGTAGCTGACCAACGTGGTCCGATTGATGGTCCACGAGTTAAGTTCCTTGGAATCGATACGGCAAGTTTCGCCGGACCGGCTGCTCTTGCTTTAAAAACTGATGCAGTTATTCTTTATGCAATCGCAATCAGAAATGAAAATTTGAATTATGACACCGAGTTTGTGGAAATTGACAAATCAAATCTGTCAGGTAGCTTTGATGATCAAGTTCTAGAATTAACACAACGACATTATAATTACTTAGAGTCGATTGTAAAAAAATATCCTTCACAATGGTTTTGGATGCATAAAAGATGGAAATATTAGACAATCCATCGAAAAGAATTTTAGTTATCCAAACTGCATTTATAGGAGATTCAGTTTTAACTCTTCCTTTTTTGCAAAGATTAAAGGAAGAGAATAGTACTTCTCAAATTGATATTATTACATCTCCAAAGACCGAAGAAATTTTTAGACATTCACCGGTAGTCAATCAAGTCTATGTTTTTGATAAGCAGAAAAGTCACAGGTCGATTTACAAGAGTTATTCTTTTGCTAAGCAGTTAAGAAAAAATAATTATAATAAAGTCTATACTCTTCACCGTTCTCTCAGAAGTGCTATATTAACTCTGTTTCTGAAAGTTAAAGAATCTTATGGATTTGATACATCAGAGTTTAGCTACGCTTTTAGTAACATTGTAAAGTATGAATATAAATCACACGAAGTAAAACGATTATTTGCATTTTTGAAAGAGCCGGAAAAGGTTGATTGGAGAAGTGTCACACCGGAAGTGAATTTCGAGAGCGACGTAATCTCGAAAATTGATGAAATAATTAACTCAATCACTCCATTAGAAAAAACAATAGCAATTGCACCCGGTACGGAGTGGGAAACAAAAAAATATCCAATTGAGTATTTTATCAAAATTATAAATAATTTAATTGATAAGAATTATAATATTTTGTTGATTGGCTCAGAGAAGGAAAAAAAACTATGTTCAACCATTTGTAGTTCAGTGAACCGGAATGTTTGGAATTTTTGTGGAGAATTATCAATTACCGAAACAATCTATCTTCTAACAAAAGTTGATTTATTAATAACAAATGATAGTGCTCCTGTTCATTTTGGCATGGCAGCAAAAGTTCCGGTTTTAACATTGTATTGCTCAACAGTTCCTGAGTTTGGGTTTTATCCTTATAATGAATCGAGCAAATATTTAAGTATTTCTGAACTTGATTGTAAACCGTGCGGTATACACGGTTTTAGAGTTTGTCCACAAACTCATTTTAAGTGTGGTAACGAGTTGACTCCGGATAAAGTAATAAATGAAATTGAAAATATGTTAAACTGAAATTGTATCAAATGACTGAAATTATTAAAGTAGAAGATAATTTGAATTATGCTATTGATTGTGCTAAAAATCTTTTCTTTCAAGGAAAAATTTTTGCGTATCCAACTGACACAATTTATGGACTTGGCGGTAATCCTTTCAATATTCAAACAGTAAAGGCGCTCGATATAGTAAAGCAAAGGGAGCTAGGCAAAAGGTATATTTTCCTAGTAGGTTCAATCGAAATATTGCGAAAGTATATAGTTGTAAATAATGAAAATCATTTGGATTTTTTAATCTCGATATGGCCTAACCCAATCTCAGTTATTCTGAATTTGAATATTGAAACCTCAAATTCACTTGGGCTTACAAATGCCGCATTTCGAATTCCCAACAACGCATTTTGTGTGAAATTTTTAAAAGAAATAAAAATGCCATTAATTTCTACAAGTGTTAATCGGAAAGATGAACCTCCAATGAATGACGCAGAAATGATTCAGATGGAGTTTAAAGATGAGATTGATGCAATTTTTGTAAGCGACAAAAAAAGTCTTGACTATAACTCGACTCTTATTGATTTAACCGGAAATGTTCCGATTCTAATTAGGGAAGGGAAAGTTCGATTCGATGATGTTTTGTCTCGTTTCAATAACTCACTGAGTACTGAAGATGTTTCATGAATATTTAATTAAAATTCGAACATTTTTTAATTCTTTCAAGAAGTTTAAATTCTCATTTATTTTTGTGCCGGATACTTCCCGAACAAACATTTCATCAAAGACAATAA
>JAHBUO010000007.1 GCA_019638025.1 Ignavibacteriaceae bacterium | reverse complement strand
AAACCTGTTCCCTCATAACTTCTGCTAAAGCCTTCGCTTGCTTGTCTAAATTCTTGGAAAATTAAATCGACGTGATGCTTTGCAATGCCGATTCCTGTATCAGAAATAGAAATAGTTCCCCAAAGTTTTTCATCAATTAGTCGATGCTCTATAGTTATAGTAATACCCCCCTTATGGGTATATTTAATTGCATTATCGACCATATTCGATAATGCTTGGTTGAGAAATTTCTCATAAACAAAGACGTAGAGGGCTTTGTCTTTATTTATTATTTCAAAAGTCAGATTTTTCTCGAGAGCTATTTTTTTATGTTGAACGAGTATATATTCCATACTTTCTGAAACTGGGTATTCAGTGAAATTTAAGAATGAGTTTGCTGATTCAAGTTCAGATAAATCTAAAATTGAATTTAAAGTATTCATCAGTCTAGTTCCGGAATTCAGTATCCGTTCAACCATTTTGAAATGTTCACTATCGTCTTCCAATTCTTCCATTAATAGTTGGGACATTCCTAGGATTCCCATTAACGGAGTCCGAAGTTCATGATTCATATTAGCAAGAATAGAAGATTTTAATCTGCTTGATTCTTCAGCTTTACCTAGTGCAGCTTTTAAATCAATTTCCATTCTTTTCTTTTCACTGACATCTTCGGCAATTTTTAAGAAGTTAGTTATCCGTCCTTCATTATTGATTACCGGCGTTATATAGACAGATTCCCAATAAATAGAACCATCAGCTTTTTTGTTTACAATTTCATTTCTCCACTCTTGCCCGGAGCGAACAGTCCCCCAAAGATGTTTATATTCTTCTTCAGTTGTATGGCCGGATTTTAATAGAGATGGTTTTTTGCCAATAACAAAAGAACTGGTGTAACCGGTAACTTTTTCAAACATCGGATTTACATACTCGATTATTCCGTCAACATCGGTTATAAGAATCATCAAACTACTTTGTTCTACCGCTAAAGAAAGTTTTTTGAGTTGGTCTTGGAAACTAATTCTATCTTTGATGTTTTTCCATTCGAGCAACACTCTATCCGCAATATGCGGCATATCAGCAAAAACTTCCGGAGATTTTACTACATAATCCATTACCCCAAGTTTCATTGCTTCAACCACGAAAGATTCGTTTCCGAAACTCGTCATTAAGATAATAGGAGTTTTTAGATTATTCTTTTTGTCTCTTCTGATTAGAGATATTCCATCTCCATCGGGTAGTTTCCAATCTGAAATAATTAAAGCCGGAGTTGAAGTTGTTAGAAATTCGTTAGCTTGGCTTAACGTGGAAGCCCTGTGAAGCTGATAATCTTTCAATCGTTTTTCAAAGCTTCGTTCAATTAATTCGAAGTGAGCAGTTTCGTCCTCAACAATAAGGATATTTTTTACTGAATTTTCCATATGCTACAAGTTATTGTTGTTTTTATTTAATTCCAACCAGTAATGGGCTAAATCATTCACCAATTTTTGATAGTTGGGATAATCGTTTGGTTTTACCAAATAACTGTTAGCATGGTGAAAGTAAGATTTCTCAATATCGTAAGGTGAATTTGATGTCGTAAAAATAACAACCGGAATCTGTTTAAGAAAATTGTCATTTTTAATAGTTGAAAGAACATTGATTCCATCAATTTTGGGTAAACGAAGGTCAAGTAATATCAGATTCGGGAAAAATGATAAATTAGTTTTTGAGCCGACAGGTTTTTTATTTAGAAAAATCAAAGCTTCTTCGCCATCCTTGGCATGAATAATTTCGTTGGGGATGTCGCATTCGTTAAAACTTCTGATAACCAACTCTGCATGGTCGTTATCGTCTTCAACAAGTAGAATTTTCATGGAACAATTATTCAATTTGCACTCCTTTGCATTTTAGGGTTAATAGTAAAATAAAAAACTGATCCTTTACCAGGACCATCAGAATGAACCCAAATTTTCCCTCCGTGTAGTTCGATCACTCTTTTAACAAAAGCGAGTCCAATACCGTTCCCTTCAGTATTGGGGTCTAATTTATCAAATAAACCAAATATCTTTTCAAAGTATTCTTTTTGAATACCGATACCGTTATCTTTTACATAATAGGTATGTTGTTTATTCTTGGTTGAAAAACCTATTTCAATTATAGGATTTTGTTGATCACCTAAATATTTAATCCCGTTTTCAATCAGATTTTGAAATACTTCGCCTATTCTTGTCCTATCGGCTTCCATATCAGGAAGATTTTCATCAATAATTATTTTAACATTTTTTGGTGTAATCTGACCTTGCAATAAATCTAGTGTCTCTTTTAACAATTCTTTTGTAGAAAATTTAGCTGAAGGATTAACAATTTTCCCAAGACGGGAAAGCAATAGTAAATCTTCTAATAAACTTTGCATTTTATCTGCAGCTTTTGAAATTCTTTCGATATCGCTTACAAGCCGATCAATATTTCCCGATTTTGCATCATCGAGTAACATTCCCAAAAAACCTTTTATTGTAATAACAGGGCTTTTGAGATCGTGCGATACAGTATAAGAAAAGCGTTCCAACTCCGCATTTTTGTTTTCAAGTGTATTAAGATATTCTTGAATTTTTGCTTCTTGGAGTTTTCTATCAGTAATATCAAGATAAGTTCCAACTAATCGTTTTTGTTTTCCACTTGAGTCATACTCAACAATTTTACCCATTGATAAAATCCAAATCCACTCACCAAAAGCGTTTTTGTGTCGTGCTTCTACTTTATAATTCTCTGATATTTTATTTACATAATCATTGTAAGCATTAAGAACAAGTTCCCGATCTTCCGGGTGAATTCGGTTAATCCATTCCTCATTTGTTTCTGATTTCCGATTAGGATTATTGTAAAACATTTGTGAATAGGTCGAATCAATTTTTGCAATACCCGAAGAGAGGTCAAGGTCATAAAGCCCTTGTTTAGAGGCAGTTAATGCAAGTTTAAGCCGCTCTTCGCTTTCTCTTAATGCTTCATCAATTCCAATTCTTTCTAATTCCGATGAAGCTCTTGAAGCAAAAATGGAGAGGAAAAGTTTTGTCATCGTTAGATTTTTCATCGGTTTGTCATCCATTGCAACCATAAGTCCAATCGGCTTTCCGTTGGATGCGAAGAGTGGAATCCCAACATAACTCCGGATTCCGAACTCAACCAGCAAGTGGTCATTCGGGAAAATTGATTGAACATCATTTTCGTATATGCATGGTGCTTTCCCAACAACCATTTCACAAGGAGTATCTTTTAGTGAATATTCAAAGTTATTCCCTGTAAAACCATCTACGGCAATTGCAATAGTTCGAATTTTTCGAGACGAATCTTCTATTACTTTCCCTACAAAAATGTACTTCACTTTAAGTAGATAAGATAGCTCTTTTACAAAGGCATTAAGAAAATCATAGGCAATGTCATTTGTCTCTTTTAATAATGATTGAATTGCATTATTGAAGAATATTTTTTCGGTAACATCATTCGCAAGAAGCAATTCCGCTTCATAACCTTCAAATACTATTTTGTGTGAAGAGACTTCAACATCAATAATTGTCTTGTCTTTTTTCTTGTGCTTTTGCAAGACTGATTTAAATGAGTGTGAAGTTAACTTTGAGCTCTCAAAATTAATTACATCTTTTAAAGTTAAATTTAAAAAATCATCCTTTGAATAACCGTAGTTGTTAATTGCAGCATCATTCACTTCCAAAAACTTCAAAGTCGTTCTATCATAGACCCACATTGGAATCGGATTTGCGTAAAATAGATTCTTATAGAGGTTTTCTGACTCTTTTAATTTTTCCTGAGCTAAAACTTGTTCGGTCACATCATTTTGTGTTCCCCATAAACCGAACATCAATCCATCTTTTATAATGCCAACCGTGTTATTAATAAAATATATGACTTCGCCATATTTGTTTTTTTCTTTTGAAAGCTGATTCTTCAATGTGAAATTATTAGTAACCCACGGTAGCAAGTATTCTTTTAGTTGTTCAATATCGCCAATCCAAAAATCAAGAAGAGTTTTCCCAATTACATCATCTTCGTGCTCAAAACCATACATTTTTGCAAAAGCACGATTGGCTTCTGTAATTTTAGCACATTTTATATATTTTTCAGCGAACTCTAAAGGTGGTAAGTCAATTGGGAGCGGCGGGTCAAGTTGTAAGTAAGAAATCCCCTCTGAAGTATTTGCATGAAAAAGATTTAACTTTTCTTGATAGGCACTTAATGCTGATTCAATCAAAGTCTTCTGAGCGACTTTTGCTTTAAGATCGCTGATTTGATCGAGGAGGTCTGAGTGCAATTTTTCCGTTTCGCTCATATCATTAGTATACTGAATAAAAAAAACCGGAGAATTATATAGCTATCTTTCTTTCGGGCTAAAGATGAATTATTAAAAAAATAACCCGAAAAATTTTCACAACTAATAAATCACTTTTTTAGGTAAATCTAAAGAAAAATATTTCGAAAATTGCTAAAAAATGAAGAGGTTGCGTACTCCATACTGAATTGTACCGGAAAAACTCTGAAACTCAGAAGAAAGTTTCAAAAAATATTCTTAAACCGTTAAAGTAAATTTAGAAAATTCCGATAATGCTATAGAGAAAATAATTATACTAGAAAACGAGGTAAAAAATGGCAAATGTAGAAGAACAAAAAAAAGAATCAACCGAATTGTTACAGCTTGTAAGTTTTTTAATTGGGAAAGAAGAATTTGGTGTGGATATAGGATATGTTCAAGAAATCAATAGAATGGTTCAAATTACAAAAGTTCCTAATGCACCGGAATTTGTAGATGGAGTTATCAACTTGCGTGGAAGAATTATCCCCGTCATCGATTTACGATTAAAACTTGGAATGGGGAGAAAAGAGCATGATAAAAACACAAGAATAATCGTAGTTGAAGTTTCTAACAAAACAGTCGGATTTATTGTAGACGCCGTAACCGAAGTTTTGCGTATTCCATCTAATATTACTGAAGCTCCACCAGATATGGTAACCGGGGTTAACTCTGAGTTTATTAAAGCTGTGGGAAAACTTGAAGATCGTTTATTAATTCTTATCGATTTGGAAAAAGTTCTCTCATTAGATGAAAAAAAGGCACTCTCAACGTCGGGAGTTTAATCAACTTAATCTAAAAATGGTTTCTTTATTAGCGAGAGGCAATAATGAAATATAAAGTAACTCCCACAAGCAAAGTTTTGGAATTGCGGGAAGAAGATTTTATCGTTTCCAAAACAAATCCAAAGGGGATAATCACATACTGTAATCAAATATTCATCGAGTATGCGAAATATACAGAAAGTGAATTACTCGGTGAGCAACACAATATCATCCGTCATCCGGATATGCCAAGAGCAATATTCAAATTACTTTGGGACACAATCTCACAAAAAAAGGAAATTTTTGCCTACGTTAAAAATATGAGTAAGGATGGCTCGGCTTACTGGGTACTGGCAAATGTTACAGCTTCCTTAGATGAAAGAAATAATATTATCGGCTATTACTCTGTGAGAAGAAAACCAAAATCTTCTGCAATAAAAGCTGTTTCTGAATTGTACCGAGAAATGCTTTCAATTGAAAAACGAGTAGGGACTCGTGATGGAATGACTGCATCAACTGAATTTTTATCTAATATTATGTCAAAAGAAGGGAAGAGTTATGAAGAGTTCATCCTTAGTATCTGATATTAAAAATCTTCTATATTTAACTACCGGAGTTTCCTTCTTCTTTTTTCTAATAATTATATTTTTTGAATTCCCATTTTGGATTCTCTTAACGGTCTTTCTGATCCTTCAAGTTTATTTGATTTTTAATGGACTTAAAAAAATCGAGAACCAAGTTGAGCTTGTGCCTCAAATATTATCTCTAGCAGAACAAATTGGAGACGGTAAATTCGAAGGTAGAATTACAAAGATTAATGAAAATACAGAGTTCGGAAAACTTGCATGGATTTTAAACGATGTTCTCGATCAATTAGAAGCTTTTACTAAAGAAGTAAAGACAACAGTCGAATATATGAGTCGGGGCAAGTATTTTAGAAAACTTCAATTTGCCGGAATGCATGGGCAATTCCTAATTTCTATGAGAGCCATTGAAAACGCTATCGAAATAACAGAAAATAAATCTAAAGAAGAACAAGAATACTTAATGCGAAGTGTTAGAACTTTATTACAGAATATGGATAAAGTTGCGAATGGTGATCTGACTGTTCAGCTTGAACGAGAAAAAGATGATATCATTGGAACTCTATTCAGTGGTTTTAACAAAGTTGTAACAAATATGCGTGAGATGATTGAGCAAGTAATTGAAGCAGTTCACGCCACAGCGAGTGCATCATCAGAAATTTCTGCAAGCAGTGATGAAATGGCACTTGGTGCACAAGAGCAAACTCGTCAGACTTCTGACGTGGCTGTCGCAATAGAGGAGATGACAAAAACTATTATCGAAACATCTACAAATGTTACGCGAGCATCTGAAGCCGCCAAAAATTCGGGTGTCATAGCTAAAGAAGGGGGACACGTTGTAAACGATACAATAAAAGGAATGAATCGCATTGCCG
Organism: Ignavibacteriaceae bacterium; assembly: GCA_019638025.1. Taxonomy (GTDB): domain Bacteria; phylum Bacteroidota; class Ignavibacteria; order Ignavibacteriales; family Ignavibacteriaceae; genus JAGUXE01. Next base: position 67,714 of record JAHBUO010000007.1, on the reverse strand, counting down.
AAGTTGTTATCCTCGCTGCCGAAACCGTTAAAGAACTTGGAACTAGTAGTGATAAAATCGGGGAGATTGTTCAAGTGATTGATGATATTGCCGATCAAACTAATCTATTAGCCCTCAATGCCGCAATCGAAGCAGCTCGCGCCGGCGAACAAGGACGTGGATTTGCCGTGGTTGCTGATGAAGTGCGTAAACTTGCAGAGCGTACTACTAAAGCAACAAAAGAAATTGCGTTAATGATTAAAAAAATTCAAAGCGATACAGAAAACGCAGTTCATTCAATGACGAAAGGCTCGCAAGAAGTGAACAAAGGAAAAGAACTTGCCGAAAAAGCTGAATCTGCATTAACCGGAATTATTAAAAGTTCTAACGAAGTAGTTGATGATATAACTCAAGTTGCTGCTGCAAGTGAAGAGCAATCATCTGCTGCAGAAGAGATAACAAAAAGTATTGAATCAATTTCGAGAGTAACTCAAGAGTCTGCTTCGGGAATTCAACAAATTGCTACTGCCGCTGAAGACTTAAATAGATTAACTAATAATCTTCAAAATATGGTAGGGAGATTTATTATCGCATCAGACCGAAAAATGTTCTCGCAGAGTTCTCAGCATTTATTAAGAAAGTAGTTATATTTAAACTAAAATAATTATTCAAAATATAGGACTTCTATGAAAAAATTAGTTGTTATCTTAGCATTAGTTACTCTTGTCGGATTTGCACAGCAAAATCCGGATTATTCACCAAAGTTTTCCGGTTATGTGAGAGCTTGGCATCAGACTGATTTAGCTACGGGGCAAGGACAATACTTGGTGCGACAAGCCCGTTTGGGTATCAATGGTGAAGTTAACGAATATGCCGGTTATAAATTATTATTTGATTTTACACGACTAGGTTCATTAAAGACGACATCAGGAACAACGGCTGCAGGAGAAAAATTCTTAACAGGTGCTACCGCAAGTTTTTCTGATGTAATGTTAGATGCGGCAGTTTCACTAAAGCCTATTAAAAATTTAGAAATCTCAGCCGGTCAATTTAAAGTCCCGTTTAGCACTGATAACCTTAAATCAGATCAGAACGGTGAATTTTCAAATAGACCTTTATTGGTTGGTGTTTCACCATCAATTAGAGATATAGGTATATCAGTAGGGTATAAAATAAAGGGCCCTGTTGATGCTGAAGTAATCGCCGGTTCATTTAATGGTTCAGGAATGAATAAGTCTGAAAATGATAAATCAACCGATTACTCATTTAGAGCATTAGTTAGTCCGATTAATAATTTAGTTTTCCAGGCAAACTATTATGGTGCAAAAGTCGGCGGTTATGATGCCAACTATATGAATTTTGGTGCACTCTATAAGTTTATGAAATTTGTTGTGGAGGGAGAATTCGGAGGTAAAACAGCAAAAACTTCTGCTGCTGATTTGAAATCCAACTCATATTTTGCACAAGCTACCTACAGCTTACCTTTTCCAGGAAACTTTGTAAAAGAAGTTATTCCGGCAGTAAGATATGAAATGTACGACCCCAATTCAGATGTTAACGATAACGAAATAGGTAGAATCACAGTTGGATTATCTTTTGAATTTGCCAAATTCAATTTTGCTCGATTTCGTGTAAATTACGAGAAATATGATTACAAAGATGGTGTAACCACCAATCCCGATAAACTTATCTTCGAACTTCAAACAAGATTCTAATCCCAATTTGATTTAACCGAGGAGATAGCAAACTCCTCGGTTTACTCCTCAAAAAATATTTTCAAAAAAAAGAAAAAATGCTTGATAATTGTTCAACTTTTTTTCGATTTCTCCGATAATGAATTGTAAGTAATTTTTTTTTAGGATAAAAATGTCAAGGAGTGACAAATGAAAAAACAAACATCTTTCACACTGTTATTGTTGTTATTGCTATCAAGCATAATAACATCAAATCTCAATGCAAATCATGTTTTACCAAACGTACCATTAATGCAAGACGAGGCGTATGCAGCATTTGCAGAAGTTATGCCCGAACCCGTTGGGGGAATTGAGGGGATTTTTAAAAAAATCGTCTATCCTGAAATCGCAAAACGTACCGGGATAGAAGGAAAAGTTTACCTCTTAATTTATGTTAATGAGAATGGTGGAGTCGATGATGTAAAAGTTATTAAAACTTTAGGTGGTGGATGTGATGAAGCCGCGACAAAAGCAGTTAAAGAAACAAAGTTTTCAGCCGGAAAAAATAAAGGTGTTCCCCTTAAAGTTAAATTATCAATGGCTATAACTTTCAAATTAAAGTAAGTGGATTTTGATTCTATATTAAGAAGATTTGGAGATTAAAATGGACTGGTTTAAAAACCTACCTTTTGTAAGGAAAATTCAGGGTGGATTTTTCATGATTGCAGCAGTTTCAACACTTGTTGTTATCCTGGGATATTATCAACTCTATCAGTTGGGTGAAATTAACGATTCGGTATTTAATGATTATGTTGCCCCGCGTGAAGAGATTATGAATATATATGCCTCTTTTCAAAAAACACAGTTTATCATGATGCAAATGGCAATGGAAGAATTTTCTGAGAAGTTCCGAGAAAATGCCGGTGAGTATAACGAATATAAGATAAAGATAGATGCATCACTAGATTCTCTGCTCACTTCAAATCTTGATGAAGAAACAAAAGAAGAACTTAATCAAATTAAAGAAATATGGAAGCAATATAAAAATAATGTGGCTGATGCAATACTTAGCGCCTCTGTAACCGGTGATTATGAAATGGCCGGTGTTATTGCTACCACATCTGGTGAGGATATCGGAAAAACATTACAAAGTAAGTTTGCAATAATAAATGCATCATTAGTTTCAAAAGCAGATGAGCTCAAAACAACAGTAGCTGACATGGTTGCTAATGCTTTACTACTCACAATTCTCTCTGCACTAATTGGAACAATAATTTGGGCGATAAGTACATTTTATTTGGCACCTGCAGTTACAAAACCAATAAACAAACTAAAGAATGTGGTTCGAGAATTCTCAATCGGAAATTACGATATCGATATTCGATGTGAATCTAAAGATGAAGTTGGTGAATTAGCAGATATGTTTGTAGGACTAAGAGAAGCACAAATCGATAAAATTCACGCTGCACAAGAAATAGCTTCAGGTAATATGAAAAAAGTGAAAATCGCATCAGATAAAGATGCTTTGTCAATAGCTTTTAATGAAGAAATTGACACTATTAATGATATGCTTAATGAAGCAAATATGCTCATTCGAGCAAATAAAGAAGGAAATCTAGGTGTTAGAGGAAACGTATCGAAATTCTCCGGTGCATGGGGAGAATTAATTGGGGGAGTAAATTCGATACTTGATTCAGTAGTTGCACCTCTTAACGAATCATCACAAATTCTTTCGGCAATGGCCAATGGTGATTTAACGAAGAAAATTAGCGGAGACTATCAGGGTAATTATAAAGCGATTAAAGATAATATCAACATGGTTATTGATTCACTGAGTTCAACACTAGTTGAGGTTGCCCGCAGTGCATCAGCTGTTGCAACATCATCGAGTGATATATCATCAAGTTCGGAAGAAATGGCTGCAGGCTCAAGTGAACAAACTCAACAAGCTGCCGAAGTTGCAGCAGCTGTGGAGGAAATGACAGCAACAATTTTAGAAAACACAAAAAATGCCTCTTATGCAGCAAACACTGCCATTGAAGCTGGAAATAAAGCTAAAGAAGGGGGTAGTGTTGTAAAAGAAACTATTGCAGGAATGCTAAGAATTACTGACGTTGTAAATAAATCAGCCGACACAGTTGAGATATTAGGGAAGAGTAGTGACCAAATTGGTGAGATTGTACAGGTCATTGATGATATTGCAGATCAAACTAATCTATTAGCTCTTAATGCGGCAATAGAAGCAGCAAGGGCAGGTGAGCAAGGTCGCGGATTTGCAGTGGTAGCTGACGAGGTTCGTAAACTTGCCGAAAGAACCACAAAGGCAACCAAAGAAATTGCTCAAATGATTAAAAAAATTCAGAAAGATACAGCCGAAGCAGTCGGTGCAATGCATGAGGGGAAAGAAGAAGTTGAAAAGGGAAAAGAACTTGCAATGAAGGCTGATGTGGTACTAAATGATATTATCATCGGTGCAGAAAAAGTAAGTGATATAGCAACTCAAGTTGCAGCAGCAAGCGAAGAGCAATCAAAAACTGCCGAACAAATTTCACGCAATATTGAAGCAATAAGTAGTGTAACGGAACAGAGTGCTGCAGGTATTCAGGAAATTGCACGTTCAGCTGAAGATTTGAATCAATTAACCTTATCGTTGCAACAAATTATGAATCGATTCAGTTTTGATAGTGAATTTTCAAGTCAGAATTCAGATTCTACTTTTGGTGGCAGACTATTAGGGAATAAAACTTAAAATCACACAACTGTATAATATTAGCCAAATATATGACCGCCCATCCAATGAATGTCTCAAAACAGAGTTTTTTTTTCGGCATTATAATTGAAAACAGAGAAGAGTGTTTTGATAAAAATCTATTAACAGTAATCTTAGGCAAAACTATATATGACAAATGATGATACAAAAATTCTGGAAATCCTTAATTCTTCTGATTCTGATCTGAAAATTGATACATTATTCAATATTCAATCAGAAAGTTTGAGTGAGGAAGTCTTAATTAAGATAGTTCAGCTTATTAGCGAAGATGACAAGGGGGTTGTCAATGCAGCAGCAAATCTTTTAAGTTTTAATGGAAGCCCCCAGATTCCATACCTTTTAGTCCCATTAGTAACATCAGAAACAATTTCACTTAGAAATTTAGCCGGAGAAATCTTATTAAAGATTGGTGATGGGGCAATAACTGCAATGATTCAATTCTTACCGAAGGGGAATAACGACGACCTAAAATTTATAATAGATTTATTGGGACTAATCGCTAACCCACAAGCTAACCACGCTATTCTCGATGTGTTTTATAAAAACGAAAATGAAAATGTTCTTCTTGCATGTATTGAGGCATTCGGTAATTTAAAGTGTACAGAAGCTTTAAGCCATCTTTTTGTTATTTACGAACAAAATGAACTGTTCAAACCAACTATTATCGAGGCAATCGGCAAAATAGGCTCAAAAGAAGGATTGGATTTTATTATAAAAAAATATCACGAAGAAGAAGAATTAACCAAGTTTTCAATTGTTGAAAGTCTTGGATTGATTGGGAATGAGGAGACATTTTTCTTTTTGTTATCAGAGTTGAGCAATACAAGCGGTGCTTTAACTTGGCCGTTCCTAGGCTCAATTTATGCACTAAAAGAAAAATTCAATTTTGATATCCCATTCGATGAAAGAATGAAAAATTCTATTCTGGAAACATTGTTTGACGCTGATATTAAGTACAAAAAAGTTGCTGCCTATCTCGTAATGATATTCAATGACCCCGATATAATTCTCGCAGCATTAAATGTATTTGGTCAAGATTTTGAGCTTGATGAAACATTAAAACCAAAGTTTATTGAAAATTCAAAGTTAATTTTAAGTAAGGTTCACAGTACGATTAATCAAATGCCTAAAAATCTTCTTCCATTATTAAATCTATTAAGAGAATTGGTTGAAGAAGATCATCATATAAACGAAGAATTATCGCCGCTTGAACTAAGAAATCTGACGGACTCAATATCTAACTGTTTTAAACATCCGGATGAAGAAGTTAGACAAGTTGCAATCGACTTAATTTTTGCAATTGATCCTAAGATGGGATTATTATTTATCGATATAATACTTGATGATGATAATATGTGGAATAGATTAAGGTTATTAGATATTTTGGAAATGGTTCAGCTTCCCGAAGCAAATGAAGCACTGCAAAAATTAGCAGAAGACCCGGAAGAAATGATAAACGAACGGGCTAAAGAAATTTTATCAACCAGAACAGCATCAAGTGGAAATTAAATATGAATCAGTTTATGAATAATCCACTATCAACCCCTTCAATACTGAGTGGAGGACAGCCGAAAGTTGAACTCTCGGTTCAGTCTTTCGAAAAATGGAGGTCTTTCATTTATGATAGTTGCGGAATCTATTTCCAAGATAACAAGAAATATCTTTTGGAAAGCCGCCTCCAGAAAAGAGTTACATTTTTGGGATTAAAATCATTTGATGAATATCTCGAGTATTTAAAGTTTAATCCCGGTCGTAATCTCGAAATGCGTTATTTGTATGAAGCAATCACGATTAATGAGACTTTTTTCTTCAGAAATCAACCCCAACTGGATGCACTTGTTTCAACAGTTGTTCCGCAGATATTAGATGCAAAAGGGAAGTTTGGTAGACCCAAAATTAGAATATGGAGTGCGGCATCATCCACCGGTGAAGAAGCATATTCAACAGCTATAGTGATAAGCGAGTTAATTAAACCAAAGGTTCCAACTTTAGATGTTGAAATTATAGGGACAGATATTAGTCAAGCCGTAATTGAAACTGCCAAAAAAGGGATCTACAAAGAGTATTCAATAAGAAATACTCCACCATATTATCTGAAGAAATACTTCAAGTTTAACGGCTCAGCTTACGAAATTAATAGCTCAATTAGAGATATGGTATCATTCAAACTGTTGAATCTTTATGACGACCAGGGGATGAGAGCCATGACTAATTTTGATATAATATACTGTGCAAACGTACTGATTTATTTTAATCTGAATTCAAAAATAAAAGTAGTACAACATCTTTACAATTCATTACAACGCGGCGGATATCTATTTATCGGTTATTCGGAGACACTTCATGGTGTTTCAAAAGCATTTAAAGTTGTAAGTTTTCCTAAAACTATTGGATACAAAAAGGAGTAGAAAATAAATGAAGAAGGTTATACTTGTTGCCGATGATTCGCCGACAATAAGAAAGTTTGTCTCCTTCGCATTAGCAATGAAAGGATATGAAATTTTATCTGCATCAGATGGAATGCAGGCTCTCGAAATGCTCCCTTCAGAAAAAATTGATCTTGTGATAACCGATTTAAATATGCCTAATGTTGATGGCTTTGAATTGATTAAAACTATTCGATCAAATGAAGAATTTAAAGACATCCCGATAATAATTTTGTCATCTCTAACAAGCAAAGATGATATTGAATTGGGAATGGAAATAGGAGCAAACTCATACTTAGTAAAACCATTTGATTCAAAACGAATGTTATACGAAGTCTCAAAATATTTAAATTAATTGTTTGAAGGATAATCTTATGTCGTTAAAATTCTTAGTTGTTGATGACTCTGTTACCATGAGAAGAATTGTAGTCAATTCTTTGCACAATCTCGGATACGAAGATATAGTTGAAGCCGGAGACGGTAGAGAGGCTCTAATTAAATTATCAGCCGATGACACAATAAATTTTGTGATAACAGATTGGAATATGCCGGTTCTCTCGGGTCTCGAATTGATAAAAGCAATTCGAAGCGATGATAAAACCGCATCCATGCCGGTACTTATGGTTACTACTCGTGGTGTTAAAGAGGATATTATTGAAGCTCTTAAAGCCAGAGTCAATAACTATGTAGTAAAACCTTTTACTCCACAAATTCTGAGAGAAAAAATTGATCAGATTTTAGCAACCGTTGCTTCTTAATCGGGGACAAATAATATGAAACAAGCAATTAATATGAGTCATTTGTTTGAGAAACTTAAAGACTTAAAGGCGCTTTTTGTTTATGGCGAAAAACTTATTCCCATAATTCAAAGTTTAGTTGATTTTATGAAGGATACAGTTCCACTACTCGAAAATATTAATCACTCTATAGCGGATAGTACTTCCAAAATTCCAAAAGCTTCACACCAATTGAATAATGTGACAAGCGCAACCGAATTAGCAACAACAGAAATTCTTGATCTTGTTGATGCAGTGACAAAAGAAGTTAGAGGAGTAGAAAAATCATTAAAAGCGTTCATTAACTCTGAAGAAGAAAAAGCCAAATTATTCGAATCGCTCTCCCCATACATCCAGGGTAATCCCGAAGCTCTAAAAATTTATGAAGAGATTAAGCTAAAAGTTACAGCACCTCAAGAGATAAATCCATTGTATGAATCTTTTACTAAGATTAAAGATTATGCGTATAATATAACACTTTCTCTACAAGTTCAAGATATAACAGCTCAACAATTAGCAGCGGTAAATCACCTTATTGAATCAGTGCAAGATAGACTTTCAGGATTAATTTCAGATTTGGAAATAAATGAAGTTAGAGAATTTGGAAATCTTTCAATGCCTGTTCCAGAAGGTGTTACTTTTGATCCAAACGCACGTTATGATAAATCTGACCAAAACCAACAAAACGTTGATGAAATTATTAAAGCACAAAGTGAAACGACTACTCAAGACGAAATAGACAAATTATTTTCATAAGATGGAATTGTAAAATGAACCCGATGCTTGTTGATCCGGAAATGGCTGAGATTGTCGACAGTTTTATTGTCGAGACAAAAGAAATATTGGAAAATCTTGATGTCGATTTAATGGAGCTTGAAAAAAATGCCGGGGATCTCGATTTGCTTAATCAAATCTTTCGTGCATTTCATACCATCAAGGGGACATCTGGATTTTTAGGTCTCGAAAAGCTTACGAAAGTAACTCACCGTTGCGAAGACATTCTGAATAAATTGCGTAAACAAGAGATTAAGTTAAACTCTACGATTATGGATGCAATCCTTATGTCGTTTGATAAAATTAAGAGTTTGCTAGTCTCAATTGAAAATAATAAAAGCGAAGATATTCCGATTGAAGATACAGTTGAGAAATTGAACCAATTAATTCAATCACTTGAAAGTGGCGGAAGCGGTGAAGATGTAGTAATTAAAGAGCACCCTAAGAATCCTCCTACAAAGGAAACAAAAAAATCACCTAAGGGGAAAAAGAAATCCAAATCAGTTGAAGAGGAAATTATTGAAGAGAATGTTACGATTCCGGAAGTTATAGTCCCTGATGAAACTGAACATGAAGATTCTTTGGAAGATGCAGATGATGTTCCGGTAACAGAAGAAAATAAACAAGTTGTAGCTTCAGGTAGCACTGAAGCAACAAAAGCAGTACAAGCTAAGAAGACTGAAAATACTATTCGTGTTGATGTTCAACGCTTAGATGATTTACTGAATATTGTCTCGGAATTGGTATTAGGAAGAAACAGGTTAGCTCAGGTAAACTCAGAATTTGCTCTTGAAAATGAAGGGACAAAACTTTCCAGAGATTTAGGTGACGCAACAAAACAAATAGACCTGATGACAAACGAATTACAGCTTGTTGTTATGAAAACAAGAATGGTAAGAATCGGAAAAGTATTTAACCGATTCCCTCGCTTAGTTCGTGATCTTTCAAAAGAAACAAAGAAAGAAATCGAACTCGTAATCAAGGGGGAAGAAACTGAACTCGATAAAACATTAATTGAAGAAATTAATGACCCGCTTGTTCACTTAATCAGAAATTCAGTTGACCACGGGATAGAAACTCCTGAAAAAAGAAAAGCTGCCGGAAAATCGGTTAACGGAACTATCACCTTATCAGCCGAGCATGAAGGAAACAACATTATCATTTCTGTTGAAGATGACGGAAAAGGAATTGACCCTGAAGCAATTAAAGACAAAGCTATTGCAAAAGGTTTATTAACTAAAGAGAAAGCAAAAGAACTATCGCGCCAAGAAGCTCTTAATCTAATTTTCTTACCCGGGTTCTCAACCGCTGAAGTAGTTACAAATGTCTCCGGACGCGGTGTTGGAATGGATGTAGTTAAAACGAATGTTACAAAACTTCGCGGTATAATTAACATCGATTCGGTGACAGGCAGCGGAACAAAAATGATTATCAAACTACCACTTACACTTGCAATTATTCCCGGAATGATTGTTAAAGTAAGAGGTGAGATGGTTGTGATTCCGCTTAACTCTGTGATTGAGGTTGTAAGAGTTCATAGTGATAATATTAACTCGATAAATCAACATGAAGTTATTAAATTACGTGACAGTGTTTTACCATTAATTTCAATTGATGATCTTCTTTACAATAAAAATGCAAAAGAAGATGAAAAAATTTGGCAATATGTTGTGGTTGTAGGAATTGCAGAAAAGAAATTTGGAATTAAAGTTGACCAGTTGGTTGGACAAAAAGAAGTTGTTATCAAATCACTCGGTAGTTATTTAGGTACAATTCACGGAATAGCTGGCTCAACCATTATGGGAGATGGTACTGTTGTAATGATTTTGGATATAAGCGAACTTATTAACAGATTGGCGGAATAACTTGTTACGAAAAATAAGGGCAGTAGTAATTGACGATTCTGCATTTATGCGGAAATCACTTTCGATAATGCTCGAGGGGAGTGGAGAAATTGAGGTAATCGGAACCGCAAGAGACGGGCTTGAAGGTTACAATCTTGTTAAATCTACTAAGCCCGATATTGTTACCCTTGATATAGAAATGCCAAAGATGGATGGGTTAACTGCACTTCAAAAAATAATGAAGGATTGTCCCACTCCGGTAATGATGGTCAGTTCACTTACTACAGAGGGAGCAGAATCCACCCTCAAAGCTATGGAATATGGAGCTGTTGATTTCATTCCTAAAGAACTCTCTTTTGTGAATGTGAATATCATTAAGATAAAAGATGATTTAATAAGAAAAGTTAAGGAGATTGTTAAGCAAAGATCTTTAACTGATAGATTACAACGTTTGCGAAATTTAAGTGGCAAATCAAAAACTCGCACAGGTGTGATAGAACCCGATAGCAAACCACTCCCCAAAATTGGATATAAAGCAATTGCGCTCGGAATATCTACCGGTGGACCGATGTCTCTTCAAAAAGTTGTTCCAGCAATAAAAAAAGAAATAACTGTTCCAATATTCATTGTACAGCACATGCCCCCAAAATTTACCAAATCTTTAGCCGAAAGATTAAATGGTATTAGTAATGTTGAAGTTAAAGAGGCTGAACATAATGATGTTGTTAAAGCCGGTTCAGTATATATCGCTCCCGGCGGTTTTCACATGACTTTGAAAAAAATATCATCGGGACAAATTCTTATTGATATTTCTGAAAATCCATCCACTACTCTTCATAGACCATCTGTTGATATTATGATGAGTTCAGTATTGAACGTTTACGGTAAATCTACTCTTGGTGTAATTATGACCGGGATGGGAAAAGACGGTTACGAAGCTGTTAAAGAACTTAAGAATATTGGCGGGTACACAATTGCTCAAGATGAAGATTCATGTGTGGTGTATGGAATGCCCAAAGCAATTGTAGATGCGGGTTATGCGGATGTGATTTTACCACTAGAAAAAATTGCAGATCAAATTAATAAAGTTGTTTAGGTAAGAAAATGAGTGAAGAATTTAACGAACCGATTTTTACTGAATTAAAATATTCGAACAGAGGTAAAAGAAGTAATCTGATAAAAGCCGATAAAACTGAATTTACCGGCAAAATTAAGCTATCATGCGAAGAAGATGATGAAGATGGAATCAAGTTAATTCTTCGCAAGGATGAACACGATAATATTAAAGAAATTAAATTTGTTTGCAGCTGCGGACAAACCAAAACTTTAACACTCGACTACACTGAGTAATATCTGACAACTGTTCAATTTTAGCCACACCTTTTAATCAACACCTCAATTTTACTCTAAAAATAGAATAAAAACTGATGGCATCAGATTTGAATATCCATTCATTAATTAATGATGGAATTTAAGATGGCCGGATCAAACGTAAAATTACTCGAAAATTATATCTCTTATTGTTCGCTTAAAAACAAAGTGATTAGTAAGAATATTGCCAATATTGGCACTGAAGACTATAATCGACAAGATGTGGTTTTCAAAACCCTACTAACTGAAAATATCAATGCCCCAATGAAAGTAACCGAAGGAAAACATATAGGTAGCCCGGAAATGGGAAAAGATGTTGATATTATAGTTGATAATACAAAAACCGAGTTCACGGGTGTGAATAATGTTGATATCGACCAAGAAATGGCTGAACTCGCCGAAAATCAAATTAGATTCAAATTTGCTACTAGAAAATTAAGCTCCTATTACAAAAATCTTCAAGCTGTAATTAAGGGTGGAGGAAATACATGAAAATTGCCAACAGTATGCTCGGGTTTAATATCAGCGCTAAAGGTCTTAGTGTTCAAAGAAAAAAAATGAACCTGATTTCTGAGAATATTGCAAATGCAGATACAATTCGAACTCAAGATGGAAAACCTTACAGAAGAAAAGCACTTAATGTAACACAAAACGATTTAGCAATTAAAAACGGCTTCGAAATCGAGAGCAGAAAAATTGCTATGAATGTTACTAACAAAAATCATATCGGAAATCCAAGACAAGGTGGACCATTGATGCAAGGTGCAAATGATGGATTAAGTTATGATGTTGTAGAAGATACAAGAATGGGTGAAGTTGTCCACATGCCGGATCATCCCGATGCTGATGAAAAAGGTTACGTTGAAATGTCAAACGTTAATGTAATAACCGAAATGGTCGAAATGATAGCAGCAACTAGAAGTTACGAAGCAAATTTAACGGCACTAAATTCATCTAAACAGATGGCGAAAGATGCACTGGAGATTTAATTATGACAATTACAACAAATAGTATCGGAAACTACTCCCCAATAATTCAACCAAAAGTTGTTCAACAAGCACAGCAGAAAATGGAAGTTGATAAATCAGCTGAAAAAATTACAGGGGAAGAGAAAAAGTTTTTTTCAGAACTTTATCCCGAAAGAAAAGATGAAATCCTTGATTACCATTTTTATCAAAGAAGTGGTAAGATGGCAGGTGTAACTTTAGGTTCAAATTTTGACAGAAGAGGTTAATATGAAAATAGGTGAAATTACAAATAATGTGTTTCCTGAAATTGCTCTTAAGAAAATTGCAGAAAATAATGAATGCCCAAAATTTGAGAATGTTCTTACAGATTTTATTGGCAATGTGAACAACGACCAACTGACTTCATCTAAAATGACGCAGCAATTTGTTGCAGGTGATAACGTAGAGATTCACGAAGTTATGATTGCCGGAGAAAAAGCTCAAACAAGTCTTCAACTGCTGATGGAAATTAGAAACAAAACAGTTGATATGTACAAAGAACTAACAAGAATGCCGGTGTAATAGATTATGAATGATAAACCACTAAATGCAATTTTAGGAATTTTCAATAAATTAACCCTCCAGCAAAAATTTGTTTTAGGAGGAGCAGCAGTTGTAACAAGTTTGCTGTTGATTTCTCTAATCTTTTTCTTAAATGAACCGAACTATACCCCACTCTTTTCTAACTTAGCCCAAGAAGATGCAGCAAAAGTACTTGAAAACCTCAATGCTCAAAAAATCCCATATCAGATTGATGACAATGGACAGACAATCAAAGTGCCAAAAGAGAAACTCTACGAAACTCGCATGAATCTTGCCGCTAAAGGAATTCCCACCTCGGGAAGTACCGGTTATGAGTTGTTCGACAATTCTACAATGGGGATGTCAGAGTTTATGCAAAAGCTTAATTATAAACGAGCTTTAGAGGGCGAACTTTCTCGAACAATTATGAAACAAGAAGGAATTGAAGGTGTTAGAGTACACATCGTCTTCCCCCAAAAAACTGTTTTTAAAGATGATGAGAAACTTCCAACAGCTTCAGTCGTACTAAAATTAAAAGGTGGTTTCACTCTTACAAAATCAAATGCAAATGCGATAGTTAACCTAGTTTCAAGTGCTGTAGAAGGACTTCAGCCCAATAAAGTTACACTTATCGATACCAAAGGAAGAGTCTTATCTAAAGAGAATGAAGATAATTCGATTGCAGCTACAAGTGCTAAACAGTATGAGATGAAACAATCTATTGAAAATTATTTAGCTGACAAAGCTCAATCAATCTTAGATAATGTTCTTGGTTACGGAAACGCTATGGTTCAAGTAAACGCTGATATCAATTTTGATAGAGTGGAAAAGACCATGGAATTATATGACCCGGAATCGCAAGTTGCAATCAGTGAGCAGACAGTAAAAACTGAAAATACTGGTCGAAACTACAGTGATTCATCAGCTCAATTTAGTGAAAACTCCACAACCAATTATGAAATCAGTAAAACAATTCAAAGAGTGATTGAGGGAAGTGGCAACATAAAAAGATTAAGCGTGGCAGCAGTAATAAATGATGTTGCTAAAGAAGTAATTAAAGATGAACAACCAACAATGGTCTACGAACCACGCACGCAAGAGCAGATGCAGAAGCTCGAAGAAATCATCAGAAATGCTGTAGGAATTGTTGATGAAAGAAACGATCAATTTTCTATTGTGAATCTATCTTTTGAGACAAAGCAATTTGATGATATGAAGCCGCAATCAGCATCATTCATGGATGACCCGGAAAAATGGCTGAACATGCTATTGGTGGTTATTGCTATAGCCTCCTCAATTCTTCTGTTAAAAGGTTTAATGGGAAAACTAAAAAACGAAAAAATTGTTATAGGTACTTTTGGCGGAAGTGATTTTGCCTACGATACTTACGAGGGGACTCAGGAAGCACTTCCGGCAAGTTCTTCAGGCAAACCACAACAGATTGCCCCGAAAAAGAAAAAGCAACTTCTACCGATAGGTGATATCGAGGATGAGATAAGCGATGAAGCTATCCGCAAGAAAAATCAACAAGAAAAAATTACAAACTATGTCTCCAAAAATCCAATGGACGCAGCAAAACTAATTAACGCATGGTTACACGAAGATGAAAACTAATCAACAATCAGGTAAAGAACTTAGGGCGAGCGATATTTCAGGTATTCAAAAAGCAGCACTTTTGATGATAGCTCTTAATGTAGAGACGGCATCACAAGTATTAAAATTTTTAGACCCTGCGGATATAGAACTTATATCAGCTGAAATTACAAGGGTGAAAAATACCCCTTCACACATTGTTGATGGGGTAATGCTTGATTTTTATGGGATGGTAACCGCACGAGAGTACGTGCTTGAGGGGGGGTTAGATTATGCTCAAGCTGTTCTTGAAAAATCATTTGGACTCCCAAAGGCGATGGAAATAATTGAAAAAGTTAAAAATCTTACAACCGTAAAAGGTTTTGATGTTCTTAAGAAAGCAGATTCGACCCAGCTGGTAAATTTTTTAAATAAAGAACATCCACAAACTATCGCATTAATTCTATCTCACTTAAACCCTGAACAAACAGCAAATGCAATTAAAGAGTTGCCTGATAATATTCGCTCAGATGTTGCTTACCGTATTGCTACACTTGGCAAAGTCAGTCCTCAAACACTTAAGCAAATTGAAAAAGTTGTTGATGAAATGGCAGGATTCTCAATGAGTCAGTCTATTAGTAAAGTGGGTGGAACGAAGAGTCTTGCGGCTATTCTTAACAAGACAAATGTAAATATGGGTAAAGAAATTCTTGATCAAATTGAACAAAAAGATCCTGATGTAGCGATGGAAATTAAGCGATTAATGTTCTTGTTCGAGGATATCGTAAAAATTCAAGACAAAGATATTCAACGATTATTAAAAGAAGTTGACCGAAAAGATATCGCTCTTGCTCTAAAGGTTGCCGATGAAAAACTGCGAGATAAAATTTTTGGTAATATGTCAGAAAGAGCTGCCGATCTTCTTAAAGAGGAATTACAGTATATGGGTATGGTGAAATTAAAAGAAGTAGAAGGGGCACAAGCACGCATTATTGACATCCTGAAAAATCTTGAAGAAAGTGGCGAAATATCTCTCAATCTCAGAGGAAGTCAAGAAGAAGTTTATGTCTAATGTTATTAAACTGAACAAGAGGGGAATAAAACTAAATTTTCGAGGAGAATCATCAGCATATTTTGAGCCTGATGAAGATAAAAATGAGAATATATTTAAGCAGCAGCTTGAAGCCCAGTATTTACAAGGTTATAACGATGGTCAAAAAGATATTGCTGAAGCATTAGAAAATAACTATTCTGAAAAACTTGCAAAAAAATATGCGGAGTTCCATGACATCATCACTAAATATGACGAGAAACTTATCAACTATGAAACCGTTTTTGAAAAGATAGTTCTAGATACTGCTTTCATAATTGCGCAACGAATTGTAAAACGTGAGTTGGATAGAGAGTCGATAATCAGTGATGTTGTTAGATCATCAATTAAGAAAATTATCGGAGCAAATGAAGTTGTGATTAAGCTTAATCCGATTGATTATGAAGAAATAATGATAGATGCACAGAAAATAATGATTGAGCATTCCTACTCAAAAATAAAATTTGAATCAGATGAGAGTATTGAAATTGGTGGATGCTTCATTGAAACAGAAATAGGGAATGTCGATTCAAGAATTTCAACTCAATTAGAAGTAATTAAACAGAACCTCGATTCCTCATTAACTCCGTTGTAATGATATTATGGATATAGCAGAGCGATTAACAGCAAAATACGATAGAATAATTCAACACACTGAACTAATCAGACTAAACGGAAAAGTTACAGACGTTATTGGTTTAGTGATTGTCTCGATCGGGCCAAGTGTATCTCTCGGCGAAGTTTGTGTTATAGTCGATAAAGAAGGGAATGAAGTCTGCCAATGTGAAGTAGTCGGGTTTAAAGACGGAAAAGTACTTTCAGTTGCTCTCGGTGAGGTTCATAACATCTCTCCGACATGTGAAATTATTGCATTTGGAAAATCATTTGTGATAGGAGTTGGTAAAGAGTTATTGGGTAGAGTAATAGATGGTTTGGGTAATCCTATTGACGGCAAAGGTCCTATTAAAACTTCAGCTCATAAATCAATCCATAGTACACCACCAAATCCATTAGAGCGAAGCAGAATAGCATTGCCACTCCAAACTGGTGTCAGAGCGATTGATGGGTTGCTTACATTAGGTAAGGGACAGCGAATGGGAATTTTCGCTGGGAGTGGTGTCGGTAAAAGTGTTACGCTTGGAATGATTGCAAGGAATACCAGCGCTGATGTGAACGTAATTACATTGATTGGTGAACGTGGACGTGAAGTAAGAGAATTTATAGAAAAAGATTTGGGTGAAGAAGGACTAAAGAAATCCGTTGTGATTGTAGCAACGAGTGATAAATCAGCATTGGTTCGGATGAAAGGGGCTTACATCGGAACCACGATTGCAGAGTATTTTCGAGATTCCGGTATGGATGTGCTACTAATGATGGACTCAGTTACAAGGTTTGCAATGGCTCAAAGAGAAATCGGCTTAACTATCGGTGAGCCACCGACAACTAAAGGATATCCTCCATCTGTATTTGCACTTTTGCCAAAACTTTTAGAACGTGCCGGTTTAACAAGTACAGGCTCTATTACCGGACTCTACACAGTCTTAGTTGATGGTGATGATATGACAGAACCTATTGCTGACGCTGTTAGGTCAATTCTTGATGGACATATCGTTCTCTCAAGAAAACTTGCAAATGTTGGACAATATCCGGCTGTTGATACATTACAGAGCGTTAGTAGAGTAATGCCCGATATAGTCACCCCTGATCATCGTGAACGTGCAACAACATTTAATGAAATTCTTGCTACATATAAAGAAGCCGAAGATTTGATTAATATTGGGGCTTATGTACGCGGCAGCAATCCGCTAATCGACCATGCTTTAACAAAAATTACTCAACTACGATCATTTTTGAAACAAGATATGTATGAAAAGGCAAATTATAAGGATACTATTGAACGTTTAAGCGGCATTATCGAAACTCAGTTGTAAAAAGATGATGAATTATGGCAAAGTTTAATTATAAATTCGCAAGCATCCAAAAGATAAAAGAAACTTTTGAAAAGAAGGCTCAGAAAGAACTCTCGGTTATTGATTTAGCTATTAATAAGAAGCGAGCACAAATTGAAGAGCTTCAGCATGAGGCTGAATCTCAGCGTAATGAAAGCAGAAAAAAAAATATTAAAATTTCAGAAATTAATTTTCATCAAGGTTACCAAAAACAGATTCAACTTAAAATTCAAGTAATAGAAAAGGATATTGAAAAACTGTTCGAGGAACGCAAACTCAAATTGGATGAGTTAATTTTGAAAAGTAAAGAACATAAAGTATTTAACAAACTTGAAGAAAAACACAGGGAAAAATTTTTCTCAGAACAGAATAAAATCGAAATGCTTGACATTGATGAAATTGCTGTCCAGAAATTCAATAGGAAAGAGTCATGAAAAATACATTAGTATATCTTTTAGTTTTTGTGTCAGCATTTATTTTGGTGACTTGGGGATTAATTTTCCTCAATAATTCTTATCAAAATATTTTTCACTTTGATTTTTCCCCTATTACTTATCCCGACTCAACCTCACTAGTAAACGCCAAAACTGACCCAAACGCTAAAACTAACAATTTTAGAGATTCAGCACTTGTCGCAGCCGGAGACTCGACCTATTTATTTGCTGAAGATACAGTTCTTACTGAAGAGAAATCATTGAATCAAATTCTACTTGATAGCTTAAATACACTGCAACAACTGCTTGCCGAGAAGAGCAAGAGCCCGAAAGATCTTAAAAAACAACCAGAAAAATCTGAGCCTGTTGATTTTAGTAATAAGAAGGATTCAGCCTATAATGTGTGGGTGAAAAACACTTCAGGACTCTACGAATCTATGGATCCGAAAAAAGCCGCTAAAATAATTTCAAATTATTCCGATAATGTGGCAAGAGATATTCTTTACTCGATGAAGAAGAAGAATGCAGCTCAAATAATAGCGGAATTAAGTCCTGAAATAGCAAACAGAATTTTAAGGTTAAGATAATGCAAATAAATCCTCTTTTCATAAATACATCAGAATCCTCACCTACTAGTGGAGATCAGAAAAATTTTCGACTCGATAATTGTTCTTATCTGTTTTCGGACATTATTAAAGTTGAAGTTGAAAGCACAACGGAAAATCAACAAGCCACAGCAAAAACATCAGCTTTTAATGACCTTTCTTTAAACGAAGATATTCAAACCGAAGAATTATTGATTAGTCAAGCAACTTCCGAAATAGATGTCGAAGAAATTGTCACAGATATTGATCCAAATTCTATAGAAAATTTGAATTCAGATTTGCCTTCTGATGTAGTTTTACAAACTCCTATTGTAACTAAGAATGATGATTTGTCGGCTAAACAAACTATTCAGTCGCCTCTATTTTCCGAAATAGAAAATCTTCTTGCTGAAAAGTTAGTAGACATCGAAAAAGTGAGCACAAACAATACGACAAAAGCTGAAGAGAGTAAAGAATTTAATAATGATTCAGACTATACAGCTGAAAGTCTAAGTGAAGTAATTTCTAAAGTAATTCACCAAATTAGTTCTTCAGAGAAAAAAGAAATTGTCCCCAGCATTTCACTAAAAACAAGCGAAGGCGATTATGAGTTAAATGAGATTACTGATAAATCAGAATTAACAGATCGTCTTAAAGAAATAATAGCGGAAGGGAAAGAAGCCTCTATAGTTTTCACAACTGCTAATCAGGTTGTTGAATTACAAATATTACAGAATTCTAATGATTCCGAAAACTCAATTAATTATTCTAACATAAGCCCTCAATCAGATGACTCGATTATTAAAGAGAGTGTAGGAAATCTAAAGACTCGTGATACTAGCACAGTAAATTCGATTAATAAATCAGATGTAGAAAATGAATTATTTGTTAAGAGTGATGTTCAAAGCTCAAATGACAAAACAAATATTCATGTTAAGCCGATTAATGCTGAGAAAAATACTTCAGGTCGGTTAAATCTAAGTAAAGTTGATACAAGTATTAAAGAAAATTCAAATCAAGTTGAATCAGAAAAATTAAACTTATCAAATAGCGAAAATCAAACAATAAACAATTCGCTTAAAGGTGAAGAGACTACATCATTAGGTGATTCGAAAATAAAAGATGTTTTAAGTAGCGATAAATCAATATCACAAGAAAACCCAAACAGTAATTATAATATAGGACAAACTGAAGCAACCTCAACTATATCTAATGAGGTTAAACCTATTATTAATGAAAGTGCAAACACACAAAGTGTTTATGGTGAATCGAAGTTAAATCATAAATTTAACAATGAAAGTAATGCGAATAAACACACTGTCCTAAATGAAGACTCTAAAGCTGAAGGTCACAAGGTCATTAATAAAGCATTTATTGAGGAAGTCGAACATTCTTTGCCGAATGAGTCGGAGATAAAGAATGTAGTAAGCTCTGATAAATCCACAAATTCCGTAAAAGTCGAGTCAACTTTTGTTAAAAGTGCAAACACAGAAAGTGTTTCAAACTCAACAAATATTAGTGGAGCAGCAGAAAAGACACCCACCAAAATTGATAATGTTGATGTAATTCAACAAAACACCGGCGAAAAAATAAATTCGAACCAGTATATAAATTCTACTCCTAAATCAAATTCTATGGATGAACTTAATGCAACCATTCAGAAAGAAGTTATTAAGGAAAACGTAGTTATTCAAAAAAGTTATACAGTCAATGTCAACGTTGAGGATTTAAATGAGATTCAAACTCATTTTAGAGATAACAATGTTGAGGTGACAAGTGTCAGTAAGGAAAGTTCTTCAACTTATAAGAATATTGCGCAAATAGATGATGTTAGTATTCCTACGACGAAAGACGAAACAAAAAATTCTGTCGTAATCGATAATAAGGTTAATGTAAAACCGATTCAAATTAAAATTGTTGAACATGTAGTTGAAAAAGTTAATGTGAGCAATGGAGTTTACAAAGTTGATGAGACTCATGGCAACTATCTCGATAATACTGAGAAATCAACTTCAAACGGGGATAGACTTTCAGCTCAGCAAATATTGAGAATGTTTAATACTCCCGTTCTAGATGTTGATGTGAACTCTGTTCGCGAATCCAACACTCCGCAAGAGTTGTTAAATACAAAGTTTAATGTCAATCAACCAATTTCAAAAGTGGTTAATGATCAAAATATTGTTGTAGTTCAAGACGGTATCAAAAATTCAATTTCATTTGAAAAAGTTGAACAACCGGCTATTGATGTCTTAAAGTCTAATCACATTCTTGATAAAAATGAATTAAATCTTCAGAATGAGCTTAGAAAAACTGTTGAAGTAAGCATTCCGAAAGTTAACACTACAGAAGTTGAAACTCCAAAAGCACAACATAATCATGATAAAGCTCCAATTAATGTTAGTAAAGAAGTAAGTGATTACTCTGTACAAGTCCAAAACGATACTACTTCTTATGATAAGGATACAAAGGCTGTTCCTAACAAAATGGAAATACCGATTATAAAGAATGAGCAACAAATCTACATTGAGAATGCAGAACAAGTTATAGCCCAAACTGATAATGCCTATAGTGAAGAATATACCTCAAACGAGAATCAAGTAATTGTAAATAAAGAGCAAATCAACATTAGTAGCACTCAAAGTAGCAATCATTTTATTAGTGTTGGAGAAGAAGATTCACAGCCGGAAGTAATTAAAGTCTTCAAAACTGTTGTTAATGAAAAAGACGAAATAACTTTCAAAGAAGAAAAAGTAACAGTTGAAAGACAAAACCCCAAACCGATAATTTCTACAATGGAAACAAAAGCTTCAGAAGTTAAAGTTGAGGTATCTCCTCAACGAGAAATTAAGGTTGTAAAAACACGCTCAACAAAGTTATCAAAAGAGCAAAATGAAAGTAATGTTGAACTCCAAGCAGAAAGAAAATCAGTAGCAACAGATTCCAAACAAGTACAAAGTAATGAACCAATTGTTTCAGATAAACAAACAGTTCAGCCGACTATTACAAAACACACCGAAATATTAGATAGTCAAAATAAAAACTTAAATAATCCGGTTTTCGTTGAATCTGTAAAACAAAGCAATAGTAACTCGTCAGAAAATATCGAAAAAGGGACTAACTCCGAAATAAGTTCCTCCGAGCGGAAGGTTGTGTCTGTAAATAGTGAAGAAAAGAAGGGCTCAACATCTTCTGAAGAACAAAATAATACATCAACCAAAAAAGAGTTTCACAAAGAAATTGAATCGGTTCAGAGTACAACAGATAGTAAGGGAGTGTTCCCAAAAGATAAAGTGCTTGGTGAAACAACATCGTTTGCAAATAATGTGAAAACAGTTAGAACCACTGAATTAATTAAAGAGATTAAAAATATAATTCAATCCGGTGAAAAACATACTGTGAGTATGAAGTTAACTCCGGAATCATTCGGAACAGTAAAGGTTTTACTTGAAACGATTAATAATGTTTTAACCGCTAAAATTGAAGTTGAAAGCGATGCTGTAAAGCAGATTATACAATCTAATGTTGAACAACTTAGACAATCATTGAGTGATAATGGCATTCATTTATCAAACTTGAACGTGACTTTGGCTAATGGAGAGCAAAAATCATCCAAGCCTCAGTATATGCGAAGAAAAAATTCCGGAGCAGATTCCGACAAAAAAGTGGAAGCAGAAGCAGGCAGTTCTGTAAAACCTAAAAAACAATATGGCTATAATACTTACGAGTATTTGGTATAAGGATTAATGTTATGACTGAAATAGTAAATAGCGTTTTCTCAAATAATAATGTTAATGCACCCAAAGGTAAGGCTTCATTAGGAAAAGATGATTTCATGAAATTGATGCTTGCCCAATTGAAGAACCAAGACCCACTTAGTCCAATGGAAGGAAGTGAATTCGCAGCACAGTTAGCTCAGTTTAGTTCTTTGGAACAGTTGTCAAATCTTAATACACTCACGGCGCAAAGTATTGATGCTAACTACTATTTAACTCAATCAATCAATAATACAATGACCGCAACTTTGATTGGTAAGGATGTTAAGTTAAACGGAAATTCCATGAATGTTAAAGGTGATGATGGAATGACTATCGGATACAAACTCCCATCAAGTGCATCAAGTGTAACTGTTAAAGTTTATAATGAATCGGGAGTATTAGTAAAAACTTTTGAATCCGACGGATTATCTTCCGGAGACCATAAACTTTTTTGGGATTTTTACGATAATAGTGGTAATAAAGTTCCTGATGGTAAATATTCATTTTCGGTTGAAGCAACAAGTGTTTCAGGAAACAATTTAGTGACCGAACAGTTTATCTGGGGACGAATTAATGGTGTAAAATTTTCTGAATCAGGCACTAAACTTTTAGTCGGAAATAACGAATATATGTTATCAGATATTTTAGAAATTATTAATCCAACAACCCAAACAGGAGACGACTGATATGTCAGAGATCAATGGAGTAAAAGTCCCTTTTATTCCGATAGTCACGAACAATGACTATGAACCTGGAAAGGTTAAAAATAACAAAGAAAACTTTGATGCTATTTTCAAAGAAGAGTTATCGAAAGTAAAATTTTCGAATCATGCTCTTAAAAGATTAGAATCAAGAAACATAAGCTTAAACGATAACGAATTAGACAAAATTCAAAATGCAGTTCAAAGAGCCGAAGAAAAAGGAGCAAAGGATTCTTTAGTGATGATGCGAGATAAAGCCTTCATTGTTAATATCCCAAACAGAACGGTAATAACTGCAATGCAAGTTGGCGAAGAACAAGATAATGTATTTACTAATATCGATAGCGTAGTATTTACATAAAATAAATTAACTAAATAAAATAAATAACATAGAGCGGGACCTTTTGAGGACGCTCTTGATACAACCGACTGACTGACGTTGTATCGCAAATTAAATCAACCTTAGGAGGTTATCATGGCACTTTTAAATTCACTTTTCGCAGGCGTATCTGGATTACGAAATCATCAAGCAATGATGGATGTAATCGGTAACAACATCGCAAACGTAAACACCATCGGTTTCAAAAGCTCACGCGTTACATTCAGCGATACATTTAATCAATTTCTAAAAGCTGGTACAAACCCTACTGATACTTCAGGTGGAACTAACTCTTTCCAGATTGGTCTAGGGATGAAAGTTAACTCAGTTGATCGCAATTGGAATCAAGGAACTTTCGAAAGAACCGGTATTATATCTGACTTAGCACTTCAAGGTCCCGGAATGTTTGTGCTAAAAAGTAATGGTGAAAACTTTTATTCACGAGCGGGAGCATTTACTTTTGATGCTGATGGCAGATTAGTAAGCTCACAGAATGGGGCAATTGTTCAAGGTAAAGTTGCTAATTCTGATGGCGCAATTCCTCCGGGAAATAATTTAGAAGATATCATCATTGATACAAACTTAAAATTACCGGCAGTTGCAACCAGTCAAATTAAATGGGGTGGAAACCTAAAGAGTAATGCCGTATTAACCCGAACTGAAGAAGTTGTTCAAAGAGGAAATATTAATTCATCATTACCTGGTCCATTCGTAAGCCAAACTTCAGTTTACAATGAATACGGAGAAAAATACAATCTGAAAGTGACATACACTAAAACTGCAAATCCGGATGAATATGATTTAGATTGGGAAGTTTTAGATGAAGATGGTGTATCGTTAGGAACCGGTCAAATAACCCCGCTTCAATTTGTGGATGACGGAAATGGAAACTGGGGATTAGATGCGGCATCATTAGCTCTTTTCAATGGAGTGAACAACAGAGTTAATATTCCTGTAAACAATATCGATTTTAAGTTGAATGCTACAGGTATTTCACAAAACTCAACTACTTCAACTTTGAGTATCTCAGCTGACGGGAATAGACAACCTAACGTAGTTACCGGTTCAGTAACAGTATTTGATACTTTAGGTACTGCTCATCAGGTAACCATGAAATTTACCAAGATTGGTGATAATCAATGGACATGGACAGCATCTGTTCCCGGTACAAGTACTGAAAACGGACAAGTCGCAGCAGCCACTGGAACAATCACATTTAATGCAGATGGAACTTTAAGTCCGGAAAATATTGCTCCGACAAATCCACAACTATCATTTTTGCCAAAAGGTGGAGCTAATCCATCAATTATCGACTTAGATTTTGGAAGTGCTTTTGCAGGAGTAACACAAACTTCAGCGAGTTCAGTTGTTTCAGCGTTAAGCCAAAATGGATCAGCTTCCGCAACACTTTCGAATATGAACATTGATCAGTATGGAAATATCGTTGGTATTTTTACAAACGGAAATTCAAAAACGCTAGCTCAATTAATGGTTTCAACTTTTGCTAACTTAAACGGTTTGATAAGCAATGGTGATAATATGTACACAGCATATGCAAACTCTGGTGAGCCTAGAATTGGAGCTCTGGGAGAAGAAACCGGTACAACAGTCCAATCCGGTGCTCTTGAACAATCAAATGTGGATCTTTCTGAAGAATTTACAAGAATGATTGTTTCACAACGAGGATTCCAGGCAAATGCAAGAGTAATCACTACCGCTGATACTTTACTTCAAGAAATCACTAGTTTGGTAAGATAACAATCCTAAGCAGTCAGTAAAGGGAATCCTTCGGGATTCCCTTTTTTTATTTAACCAAATGTCTAATATTAACCACTCCTAATCCTCATTTCTCTATTTTTCAGTCCAAATCGAACAAAAATCGTTTGGCATATTGATTGAATATTATTCATCAAATTAACAAATCAATATGTGTAAAAAATGGCTGATACTGAATTAACTGTTCCTGAACCTAAAAAATCGAGTCTTATTAAAGGCTTAGTAATCGGAATACCGGTATTCATAATTCAATTAATAGTTGTTTACTTTATAACGGCGAATATTCTATTAAGTCGGTTGCAAAGTACAATGCCACATCAAGAGGTAAGTGGTGAATCTACAGAGAATGTTGATACTGCTTCAATTGGGAATGAAGAAAGAGGCAAGTTTATTTTTTTAATGGAAGATGTAATTATTAATCCTGCCGGAACAGATGGTAAAAGATTACTCCTTACTTCAATTGGTTTTGATGTTAGCCGTGAGGAAGATAATAACGAATTGAAAAGCAAAGAAGTTTTGGTAAAGGATATAGTAATTTCTCTTTTATCAAGTAAAAGCATAATGCAATTGGGGGATGGCGCTTATAAAGATTCACTAAGACACGAAATTGTGAGTGGATTTAAAGAAAAAATGCCGAGGATTAAAATTAACGATGTTTATTTCAGTAAGTATATATTACAATAAAAATTATGGCAGAAGTATTATCCCAACAAGAGATTGATCTATTATTAAAAAGTGGCGGCGACGCTCTTCCGGTTGAGGTGCAAGATCATGAAGCTGTTCTTTTTGATTTTAGATTACCAAACAGAATTTCCAAAAATCAATTAAGAACAATTCGTAATATACATGAAAACTTTGCGGAGAGTTTCAGTTCCTTTTTGGTTACAAAATTGCAAAGTATAGTTAATATTAATATCCCAACAGTCGATCAAATTTATTATTCCGAATATGTACTTTCAGTACCAAATCCGGCGTGTTTGTACACATTCGAGATAAAGAATACTGATATAAAAGGAATATTAGAATTAAGCATCGATTTTGCTTTAACTCTTGTTGATAGACTCCTCGGAGGAAACGGTTTCGGTACAAAGCAGACTAAGATGATTACACCAATCGAACAAAAAGTCTTGCAAGTTGTTATTGAAAGAATTTTTGGAGATTTACGAAAAGCTTGGCAAATAATTGATGACTTTGAGTTTATCATCGATAGATTTGAGCCGGATATTGATTTTGCGCAAATAACTTCACAAAACGAATCAGTATTGCTATTGTCATTTGAAATTCTAATCGGAGAACAATCTTATTTGATGAATTTATCATTTGCAACATTTGCATTTGATACTATTCTTGCAAAACTATCATCTCAAAAATTATCTACAATTCGTCCTGTTAGATATCAAGGAGTAACAGCTCAAGATATTATTACTTCTCATCTATACAAAACTGTACTCCCCATCTCTGTGGAGTTTGGTAAAACAGTGATTTCAGTTAATGAACTTATGAACCTCGAAGTCGGTGATGTTATTATGCTCGAGACCAAAGTTGGAGATGAGCATACTGTAAAAATTCAGAATCGACCGATGTTTATGGGAAGATCAGGAAATGTAAATAATCACAAAGCAATAAAAATTACTCAAAGATTAACATCAAACGAGAAAAAGTAAAAGGTAAAAATATGTCAGACATTTTAGAAGATGCTTTAAGCCAAAGTGAAAAGAACAATAAAATAAATGCAAAAGAAGTACTATTTGATGATTTTGATGAATCCAACCTCAGATCAACCGGTTCTGTTGAAAAATTAACTTTTCTAAGTGATTTGCAGTTAAATGTTTACATTGAACTCGGAAGAACCCAAATGCAGATTAAAGATATTCTTGAGTTGGAAAGAGGTTATGTCATTGAGCTTGACAAACTTGCTAGTGAACCTGTAGACATCTATGCGAACAATAAGAAAATAGCTGAAGGTGAAGTTGTTGTAATCGATAAACATTTTGGTATTCGTATTACAAACTTGAACGACGCTGCAGCACAACTAAAAGGACTCTACTAATGGATTTCTTTGATGTAGTAAAAATGCTCCTTCCTCTACTGATAATAATCGGTTTGCTTTACGGACTACTTCTAATTGTAAGAAAGTACTCTTTCTCACTAAACAAAGAAAAAGCCGGTGGAGTAAATATTAAAGTAATCGGTACTCAGATGCTTTTACCTAAAAAATTTATTTCCGTTGTAAAAGTAAAAGATAAGCTTTTAATTCTGGGTGTAAGTGAAGCCTCAATCACACTTCTTAAAGAAATTGATTCTGATGATTATGATAATTATATGGATGAAAGTGAAGTCCCCTCATCATCTTTCACAGAGATGATTAAGAAAAACCTTGGAATGAAATGAAAATCTCGAATCTTATAATACTGATAACCGTCTGTTTATTAATTATTTCGACGGAAGTTAAAGCACAAGGGACTACTGTTCCGCTCCCTAAAATTGGAATTGATATAGGAACCTCAGATAATCCTAAAGATGTATCGGTTACACTTCAAGTTTTATTGTTGATGACTATCTTATCATTAGCACCATCAATAATGATTATGACAACTGCTTATTTGAGAATAATCATAATTTTCCATTTTCTCAAAAGTGCAATGGGAACTCAACAAATGCCACCGAGTCAATTACTTGCCGGTACGGCATTGTTTATTACTTTCTTTGTAATGGCTCCTACTTGGAATAAAGTGAATGATAATGCAATTAAACCTTTAATGGATGGGAAAATTCAAGTTTCTGAAGCATACGATAAAGGGATTGAACCTATACGCGAGTTCATGTTCAATAATGTCCGGGATGAAGATCTTGAATTATTTATTAATCTCGCAAATTTGAATAGACCAAATAATCGTACTGAGTTACCAACATATATTGTGATACCTGCATTTGTAATAAGTGAAATGAGAGTCGGTTTCATAATCGGATTTTTCTTATTTATTCCATTCCTAATGGTTGATATGATTATAGCAAGTATACTAATGTCTATGGGTATGATGATGCTTCCACCGATGCTTGTATCACTCCCTTTTAAGATATTGTTGTTTGTGTTAGTTGATGGATGGAATTTAATTATAGGTTCGGTAGTTAGGAGTTTTTCATAAATGACTGAAGAAATTGTAATTCAAATCTTAAAGGAAGCATTTTTAACTGCATTCACAATATTATTACCGGTTTTAGGAGTATCTTTAATTATTGGAATATTTATTTCAATTTTTCAAGCTGCCACATCAATTCAAGAGATGACGCTTACATTTGTTCCCAAAATATTAGTTACAGCTCTCACAATTATCTTTCTTTTACCATGGATGATTGATAAAATGATATCAATTACAATTCGAATGTTCACCGTATTTAATACGATGATAAAATGAACGCGATCCCGGTTTTAGATTTTGTTACTTGGCTAATGATTTTCGTAAGAGTTTCATCTGCAATGTTTGTATCCCCTATTTTCAGTAACGAGGGGATTCCGGCTACAGCAAAAATATTTGTCGCAATTATCCTCGCTTATGTGATATTCATGACCTTCAATAAAAATGGAGTGCAAATTTCAATTGATGGTTGGTCGATAATGATTATTGGGATAAAAGAAGTATTAACCGGATTGATGATTGGTTACATGCTAAATTTTGTTTTTTGGGGAATTTCATTTGCCGGCACACTGATTGGATTTGATATCGGATTAACTATGGCTGAAGTTTTTAATCCAATGGAAGGCTCAAGTAATAACGTTATCGGTGAGTTCATATACTTCGGAGCAGTTATTATTTTTTTACTTATAAACGGACATCACTATGTAATAAGAGGCTTAGCATACTCCTTTACGATAATTCCGATTGGTCAGTTTGGGATTACGGATTCTCTTTTCTCGTTATTGATTAAATACACTTCAACCATTTTTGTTATTGCAGTTAAAATAGCATCTCCGATAATGGTCTCATTTTTTTTGTTACATATTGCAGAAGGAATTCTTGCACGAGTTATTCCTCAAATGCAAGTATTCTTTGTAGTTCAACCTATTAAAATAGGGTTGGGACTTGCAATTGTTGCGTTCGTAATACCTTTGTACATCTTTCTCATTAAAAACTTATTGCAAGATTATGAGGGAAAATTATTCACATTTATTCAAACGATGGGTAAATAAATGGCAGCCGATGACGGACAAGAAAAATCCGAACAGCCGACGTCGAAAAAACTGAGCGACGCAAGGGATAGAGGACAGGTTGCAAAGAGTAATGAAATTAATTCCGTTGCGATATTTGTTACCGGCTTACTTATACTTTATATAAGTCAGTCTTGGGTAAGCAGTAGAATATCTTGGCTTGCAAAATTTATATTTAACTCTTTGGATGTTTTAACTATTAATAAAGATATGGTGGTTGAGTATATCGTCAAGGGATATTTGTATTTCCTTGCTGTGCTTGCTCCTTTTTTAATTGGGTTAGTAATAGTAGCATTCGTTTCGAATATTTCACAAGTTGGGTTTAAATTTGCAAGTAAAGCTTTAAAGCCAAAGTTTGATAAATTCAATATCTTTAAGGGGATAAAGAATTTAATCAGCGCAAAATCCTTTGTCGAAGTACTAAAATCGGTTTTTAAACTGATTGTTGTTGGAAGTTTTACATATTGGATGATGACAGATTTAATAGAAGCATCAACAAAATTATTAGAGTTTACTATCGAAGAGATAGTCAATTTTATGTTTGATTCAGCTTATGCTCTTGTCTGGAAATTAGCATTAATATATATCTTGATAGCTGCAGGGGATTTTGCTTTTCAAAAATTCAAGTTTAAAAAAGATATGATGATGACCAAACAGGAGGTTAAAGAAGAGAATAAGCAACAAGACGGTGATCCTGAAATAAAAAGTAGAATCAGAAAAGCACAATTTTCTGCTGCAAGAAAAAGAATGATGCAAGAAGTCCCTACTGCGGATGTAGTAATAACTAACCCGACTCACTATGCAATTGCACTAAGATATGAAATGTCAAAAGATGCTGCTCCGACTGTTGTGGCAAAAGGTGTGGATGAACTTGCTCAAAGAATCAAAAAAATCGCCGTAGAAAATAATGTTCCTCTGCATGAAGATAGAGAATTGGCTCGGGCACTTTATAAAATGTGTGAAGTTGGTGATCGTATTCCGTCATCATTATTTAAAGCTGTCGCTCAAATACTAGCTTATGTATTCAAGTTAAGAGAAGCTAAAAAGAAAAGAAGTATAGTTTGATTATGAATTTTTTGGGTAAAAATACCGATATCCTTTTAGCATTTGGATTAATCTTTATCTTAGGATTAATGTTAATCCCATTGCCAACAGTATTTTTGGATTTCTTCCTTGCACTTAATATCACTGTCTCTGTATTGATTTTGATTGTCTCTCTCTATATTCAATCCCCTCTTGATATTTCAGTGTTCCCCGGACTATTGCTTGTGTCTACCTTATTTAGATTAGCTTTAAATATCAGTTCAACAAGGTTAATCTTGATTGAAGGGTATGCCGGAAAAGTTATCGAAACTTTTGGTTCATTTGTTGTGAGCGGAAATTTTGTTGTCGGTTTTATCGTTTTTATTATTCTTGTAATTATTCAGTTTATTGTTATCGTTAAAGGTTCAGGTAGAATTTCTGAAGTGGCTGCTCGATTCACTTTAGATGCAATGCCCGGTAAACAAATGGCTATTGATGCAGATTTAAATACCGGATTAATCACCGAAGCAGATGCAAGATCCAGAAGAGAGACTATAAGTCGTGAGGCTGAATTTTATGGTGCTATGGATGGTGCCAGTAAGTTTGTTAAGGGAGATGCAATTGCCGGCTTAATTATAAATGCAATTAATATTATTGCTGGATTCATAATTGGTGTTGGTCAGCGCGACTTAAGTATTGTCGATGCAATTCAAACTTATACAATTCTTACAATTGGTGATGGATTAGTTTCTCAAATTCCTGCTCTCCTAATTGCAACTGCCGCTGGGCTTGTTGTTACCAGAAGTGCTGCCGGAACTGCTTTAGACACCCAAATGAAAATGCAACTTTTCTCAAATCCACGAGTTTTGGGAATCGTTTCCGGAGCCGTTTTTTTATTTGGACTTGTTCCCGGAATGCCGACAATCCCATTTACAATATTGAGTATTGGACTTGGTACAGGTGCTTATTTTTTAAGTAAAAAAGATACAACAACTGTTCCTACTCTTGCTGAGGAAGAAATCGTACCTGAATCATCAGAAGAAAAAGTTGAGCAATATCTTCAAGTAGATCCAATAGAAATCGAAATCGGTTATGGACTAATTACTTTAGTTGATGAAAATCAAGGAGGAAATCTTTTTCAGAAAATTTCCTCAACCAGAAAATTTATCGCATTAGAATACGGTGTGCTAATTCCACCAGTGAGAGTTCGCGACAACCTCCAATTAAATCCGCAAGAATATATTATAAAAATAAAAGGAAATGTTGTCTCTGCTTTTGAAATTCATACTGATCGTTTTCTGGCAATGAGTCATGGTGGGATAGATGAATCACTTGACGGTATTCCAACAAAAGACCCGGCTTTTGGTTTAACGAGTTATTGGGTTACTAAAGATGAAAAAGATAGAGCTGAACTTCTTGGTTTTACTGTTGTGGACGGAATTTCAGTATTATCAACACATTTGCAAGAAACATTAAAACATAATTTCGACAAAATCTTAACTCGTCAATCAGTTAAACAGCTTCTTGAAAACTTGAAGAAAGAGTACTCCGCTGTTATTGAAGATATTAATCCTGATGTCCTTTCTCTCGGTACTATTCAAAAAGTGCTTCAAAATTTATTGAAAGAAATGATTCCGATTAAAGATTTAGTACAGATAATCGAAGCGCTTATTGATTATTCAAAAGCAACAAAGAATATCGATGTTCTTACTGAATATGTACGTCATTCAATCGGGAATACAATTGCCAATATGTTTAAAGATGCAAATGGAATAATTCATGCTGCGGCAATTGGTGAAAATTTGGAATCATTCATAACAAGATCACTTCAGAACCAAAAAGAGACTATCGGAACATTAGGTTTAACTCCTTATATGCTTAGAGAACTAAACACAAACATTGAAAAATCAAAAAGTAATTTTAATATGTTAGGTTATCCGCCGGTTATTATAACTTCGGCGACTATTCGCCCATATTTTTATAGACTAATAAACTCAAGTTTCCCGGATTTTGCAGTTCTTTCTTATTCGGAACTCCCTTCGCAAATTGAAATTGAGTTTATTGACAGTATCGAGGTAAGCAATGCAAATTAAAAAGTTCACAGCTCAGACTTTACGAGAAGCCACCGAAAAAATGAAAGAGGAATTCGGAAGTGAAGCCGTTATTCTTGGCACTCGTGTAATTGAACCTGACTTGAAGTTGGGGATAAAAAAAATGTTTGAGATTACCGCCGGAATCGAAAGTGATTCTCCCGAACCAGAAAAGCCAAAGACGAAACCAACCAAAAGTAATCCGCCGGCAAAGTTAAAATCTTTCGAAGAAGAGTTGAAGGAAATAAACAATAAAATTTATTCTGATAGAAAAACTTCTCTGGAACCAAAACTTACTCGAAAAAATGAAGTTGTTCAAAAAGCTAGCGCAAATAGAGAAACTCTTGAGTTAGAAAAAGAACTTAAAGAACTAATCAATAATTTAGTTCAGAAAGAAGTTCAAAAGTCAATAATAACTGAGGTTTTGGAGCAACTAAAAAAATACAATAATGTTTTAACGAGAGATAATTTAGAAAGTTATACATTATCATGTTTATCTACTTTATTATCGACTTCTGAATTTGAACTTAAACCACAAAAGAAGACTAAAGTGGTTGTTTTAGTTGGACCAACCGGTGTAGGGAAAACAACGAGTATTGCAAAACTTGCACTCATTGCAAAAATAATTCATAATCTTGATGTCGGATTAATCTCCGTTGATACATTCAGGCTCGGAGCCCTTGATCAATTAAGAATTTTTTCTGAGGTGAGCCATATTGATATGCTAGCAGCCTATGAACCAAAAGAAATGCCGGGTCTCTTGAAAAAATTCGCTAAAAAAGATATCGTATTTATCGATACTGCCGGCAGAAGTCCGCAGAATCTAAATCAGTTAAAGAAAAACCTTGAGTTTATAAAAATGATTAATGTTGATGAAACTCTACTTGTTCTCAGTTCAACAAGCTCGACAAGGAATCTTGTAGATTCAGCAAATAAGTTTAAAATTTTCAACTATAACTCATATATTTTTTCAAAGATTGATGAATCGGTTGCACATGGAAATATATTAAATCTTGTTTCAAGTACCGGGATTCCTGTTGTGTTTTTAACAAATGGTCAAGTTATCCCTGACGATATAATTGCTGCTGATTCAGACTATATTGCAAAACTTATCTATTCTTAGACGTCACAAAAATGATTGGTCAACTTAGCCGAATATTGGAACTAGAGAAGTTAAAGGAAGCTCAAAAATCAAAACCAATAAATAAACTTGTAGCTTTCACTTCGGGTAAAGGAGGAACCGGAAAATCGTTCCTTTCGTTGAATATTGCATATTCTATTTCGAAAAGCGGTAAAAGGGTTTTGCTGATTGACTTTGACCCAAATCTATCCAATCTAAATATTATGATGAATAAAAGGGCTGAAAAGAACATCTCCGGATTTATTCTTCAAAAAGAGCTTTTGGAGGATTTAGTAACTGAATATACCGATAATCTTCACATTGTTTTTGGTGAGTCGGGTAAAATTGATTTCCCGGATATCTCATCAGGAATTATTGATAATTTCATAATTCAGGTGAATAAACTTTCTGAAAAGTACGATTATGTTTTTATCGATACAGGCTCCGGAGCTTCGGAAGAATTATTATACTTACTCTCCAAATGCTCAGCAAAAATTATTGTAGCCACACCCGAACCTACGGCAGTTATGGATGCTTACGTTATTGTGAAATTACTGAAAAGCAAGAATGCAACAGAAAATATTGGCGTTGTAATTAATAGAGCTACCAATACTCAAGAAGCAGTTAGTGCATACGGAAATCTTTCAAAAGCTGTAAAACACTTCCAAAAAGTAGATTTATCTTACTGCGGAACAATCAACTTTGATGGAGCGGTTAGTAAATCTATTATAGCTCAAGAGATATTTTTGGAAAGATATTCAAAAGGGGAGACAGTTGAAGCTATTTCAAGATGTGCGAAAGAGATTGTCAAATTCATTCAAGTGGTCAATATTAACCAATCATATAAAACAAGCCGTTAAAAACCCCTCAAAACGAGCAAAAATCGTAAAAAAGTAATCTGAAGTTTTGGTATAACTTTTGCCTAAATAACCCTAAAGGAAAGGTTATGAATAAAATAATATTACATTTTGGTTTGCTGGTCTTCTTCTTATCGGTCATCTTTTTTAGTCAGAGAGGGATGTCGTTAGAAGACGTTCTGTTAAAATCATTTGTAATATTTATTGTTCTTACGGTAATGCTAAATATTGTTGCAATTCTCTTTATTCGCTCCGTAAATAAAACGGCATCCGAAAAAAGTAAGAAGCTTCAAGAAATGTAAATCAGAGAGTATGTAAATGAATAATTCGCAATTATGGGCGGAATATAAAAAATCCCCCACAGTTCAACTTAAAAAACAGATTACCATTAAGTATGTTAATCTAGTTCATTACGTTGTACATAATTCCAAATTTGGAAATTACAACATATTAGATGAGAGAGATTATTTTCAATACGGAATTGAAGGACTAAGCGAAGCAATTGATAGATTTGACCCCGATTATGGAACAAAATTCGAAACTTATGCAATTCAAAGAATTCGTGGAAAAATTCTTGATGAATTAAGAAAAATCCAACTTAAACCACGACAAGACGGCACCACTCCACACAATGAATCATTTTATTCTACAGTATCACTTAACCGCTCCAGCGATGATGAAGATGGCTACACTTTGGGTGAAGTTATTCCGAGTGATATTGAAACACCGGCTGTGGTTACCGAAAAAAATGAAGCAAAAACTCTTCTCGTAAATGCAATTAAACAATTAGACGAAAGAGAAAGATTAATTTTATCGCTTTATTACTATGAAGATTTAAGCTACAAAGAAATAGCCCAATTAATGAATATAACTATTTCAAGAGTTTCACAAGTTCATACAAAAGTAATTAATAGACTCAAGGCAAAACTGACAGTTCTCAATGACTAATATAACGGAAAATCAAGTTGACAGACGAGACTATAACAAGGGTCTCCTTTTAGGAATCAGAAATCTACCTTCGGTTCCGGTAGTGATGCAAGAAATCTCTTCATTATTGGATAATCCAAGAACCAGTGCAAGTGATTTGGGAAGATTAATAAGCAAAGATCAAGGATTGGTTACAAAAATTTTAGCAGTTGCAAATTCTCCACTATATGGGTTACCAAGACGTGTTGCCACAATTGAATTTGCAATTGTAATTCTTGGTTTTGATCATATTAAAAATATTGTAATTGCTCTTTCTATGATGGAAGCCTTTAAAGGTTATGATGAAAAAGGATGGAACAGAAAAGCATATTGGAATCATTCGCTTTTAACTGCCATGGCTTCAAAAAGAATAGCTGACGATTTAGGATTCAGAAAATCGGGTGAAGTTTTTACTGCCGGTTTATTGCACGACTTAGGAATTTCGGTAATTCAAAGATTTTTCAATAAAGATTTCAAAGCAATAAATGAAGCAGTTGAATCTCAACAAATCAGTTTTATCAATGCAGAAAAAGCCATACTTGGTTTATCGCATCAAGAAGTTGGACAGTTTTTAATTGAAAAGTGGAATTTGCCTCAGACTTTAGGTGATGCAGTCCTTAATCATCATACTCCAACTTTAGCTGAAGCAAATAAACAATTAACCTCAATTGTGCATCTTGCTGATTATCTAACACAAAGATTCATGACAGCAAATGTTGATTGGGATAACAACATTGAACTTGACCTTGGAATAATCGAAATTCTTAAACTCGGAGATGTAAACTATCTCGAAAATTTAATTAACAGTTACGAAAAACTTTACAAAGAACAAATTGATTCTTTAACATTTTAACAGAAAATCTTATGACAACACAAATGGAAGAACTTAGCAAAAAGAAAGAAAAAACCGAGTTGATTTTATCAAACGTTATCAATCTTCCGGTAATTCCCAAAATCATGACCGAAGCTATGAAGATGCTTGATAATAAGCTTACAAATGCAACAGAATTAAGCAAGCTTATCTCTAAAGATCAAGCACTTGTCACAAGAATTTTGACAATTGCAAACTCCCCGCTTTATGGTTTACAACGTAAAGTTACGACTATCGATTTTGCATTGTTAATTCTCGGTTATCGTGAATTAAGAAATATTATTACAGCTCTTTCTATTATCGAGGCATTTAAAAATAAAACCGATAAATATCTCGATCAGAAAGAATTCTTATTGCATTCATTCCTTACAGGTACAGCTTCTAAAAAGTTGGCTGAGGAGTTGGGATATACTAACAGCGGTGAAGCATTTATTTGCGGTTTCTTGCACGATGTAGGACTTTCGGTATTACACAGATATATGCACTCAAGTTTTGCTTCAATTTGTGATATGGTTGAAAAAGATGGAGTTACTTATCACGAAGCGGAACTTGAAGTCCTCGGTACAACTCACGAAAATATCGGATTCTTCTTGCTTGAAAAGTGGAACTTCCCGGTTGAACTTACAAATGCAGTTCTTTACCATCACGACCCTGTAGAATCAGCACCTGGTTTCCAATTAACAAATATTGTAAATCTTGCCGATTATATGACTAAATACTTGAATATCGGCGCATTCAAATGGGATAAAGATATTAAGTTATGTGAATCAACAATTAAACAATTCAATTTTAATTCACCGGAAGAAATCGACAACTTCATTAACGGCTACAAAGATTTATTCTGGAGTCAATTAGATTTTATAAGGTTTTTAAATTGAGAGTATTAAAAAACACAGCGCAAAGCTACTCGTCATTTTCAAAATCGCTTGAGCATCTAACACGCAAAGGCGATAGAAAAGCTAATCTTAGATTAGTAAAAATGGAGAATGAGAAATCATTCGAAGAAGATAGCAATTTGTTTAATCAAACTTTTCAAAGCCTTTATCAACTTCAGCAAAAGTGTATTGATACAGTTGATTTAAGAACAGTTGTTGAGTTGTTTAGAATTGAACTCAGAAAAGTTATTGCATTCAAGGACGCTGTCTTTTTTATGTTTGATGAAAAAACTCAAAGCTTTTCATCAATTGAAGAGACTTCAGATTCAAGCCATGATGAATTTATTAACAATCTTTATAGCGAAGGAATTATTGATTGGATTTGGGACTCTCGCAAAGCGAAACTAATTCAAAACGAAAACGGAAATGAACGAGTAATCAATAATCTTATTTTCCCGATTTACAACAACAAACAAAATTGGGGAGTATTCTCAGTTCTTACCCCG
The DNA here is from genome assembly GCA_019638025.1 of Ignavibacteriaceae bacterium. GTDB lineage: Bacteria > Bacteroidota > Ignavibacteria > Ignavibacteriales > Ignavibacteriaceae > JAGUXE01. The sequence continues at coordinate 29,817 of JAHBUO010000007.1, read as the reverse complement.
ATGCAAAAATTCGCTAACGGTCAATTTGAAGAAAAAGTTATCTCATTATTAATAGGAACGGTGATTACAAAAATTCAATCGTTACTGCAGAAAAATGAATTAGCTGCTGTTTACAGCGAACTTCAAGCGGCACAATCGAAATTAGCAAATGATTTTAAGTTATCGGCAATTGGTGAATTAACTTCAGGAATTTTTGAAGAAATAATTTCTCCGCTTCAAGTAATTATGAGTTATACTGAATTCATTCAAAAAGAATATGAAGATATTGATGAATCGGTTATTGAATCTATAAAAAAACAGATTTCTCACATTAAAGGATTGATTAATCGAGTAGTAAAATTTGCTGAAGTAAACGGACAAAGTATAAAAATCACATCAGTTAACCTTAATGAAGCTCTTTCTGAATTTCATAAACTTACAAGTTCATCATTTAAAGCAAGTTCTTACGAAACTGTACTTGATCTTGAATCAAATTTACCACCGATTTTAAGTAATAATAATTTTGTGAATCAATTACTAATCAACATCCTCAGCATTATTAAACCATTTATGAAAATGAATGGTGGAATTCTTTTCCAAACTAAATATGCAAATGAAAATGTTATACTGAAAATAGTTACTACTGATTACATCGACTTATCTCAAATCAATGAAAAAGATTTAGGGATAAGAATAATCAGAAATATCATTAAGCGACATGAAGGTGGATTTCAGCTTAAATCAGAACCACAAACAGGTTCCGTAATAATTTTGTCTTTCCCATTGAAAAGAAAAATGAGATAACACAATGAGAAGAGTATTATTATCAATGGTTTTTATACTTAATAGCTCAGTAATTGGTTTTGCAATGAATCAAAACAATTCTGATTCGGTGATGGTAACTAAATTGGTAAATCAACAAATCAGTGATGCAGTTACAAAGCAAAATCAACCTGCAAAAACTTTTTTCAATGTTGGGAACAGTACAAAAAAAGAAAATATTGAAATAAATGATTTGGAAAATACATCAGCTTCAGTTTCACAAAGTTTCAGTGGAACAAGCATTAAATTATTTATACTTGCCTCCGCATCTGTGCTTGCAACAATGTTTATCTTTTTTAGAAGAAGAATGGTCGCAATTGCATCATCAAAAATCAATAATTACAAAGAAACGATAAATCTCATAAGAAGTGAAAAGATTAGAGTAAGAACCGGTGATAGATTAAGACTTGTTCGCAACAAATTAGTGGAATCGAAGTCCATCAAATCATCAAAGGATTCAGAAGTGGCAAGAAAAGCAAAGTCATTGAATGTATCGAGAGAAGAGTTGATTCTCGCAGAAAAACTAAGACAAGTTAAATTGGAAAATAATTTTTAGAGTGAGAAATGATAAAAGGAATTTATAATTCAGCAAGAAGTTTGGATGCACGAGTTAAAAATATAGATATTCTTGCGAATAATCTTGCAAATATAAATACTGTCGGATTCAAGAGAGAAGTCCCTTTCCTTCAACTATTGAACGAAGCGGGGGAACCGAAATTTCGGCAAGTTACAGATTTCAGACAAGGTGATTTTATAACAACCTCCAACCCACTCGATCTTGCAATCTCCGGTGAAGGATTATTTGTTATGAATACAGAAAATGGATTGCAATTAAGTCGTAACGGTAACTTTAGAATTTCGGATGAAGGATTCTTGATTAACTCCGAAGGTCATAAAGTTATGGGACGAAACGGCGAAATAAGTTTTTCCAATTCAATGTTGGCGCAAAATAGAACTATTGCAATCAGCAAAGAAGGTGAAATTAAGTACGGTGAGCAAGTAATCGATGCTTTACTAGTAGTTAGATTTATTAATCAAGATAACGAACTAGTAAAGGCTGCCTCTAATTTTATCCTCGATGAAAATAATATTGAAATTGTTCCTGAAACAGATTATAAAATTGCACAAGGATTTCTTGAAGAATCTAATGTGAATCCAATTCTTGAAATGGAAGCTATGATTAATCTCAGTAAAGACTATGAGGCAACTTATAAAATGATTACGTATTTAGATAATTCGCTTGATAAAGCAAACGAAATCGGAAAAGTTTAATAGAGGAATAAAATGTCAACAAGAGCACTTAGAACAGCAGCTTCCGGAATGTATGCACAGCAAATTAATATTGAAGTTATTTCAAATAACATTGCGAATATGAATACAACCGGTTTTAAGAAAAACAAAGCTGAGTTTCAAGACCTAATGTATCAAGAAGTTTCTGTCAATCCATTAGTTACAGATGCTTCAGGAATTAGAGACTCCGGCTCAATTTTACTACAAGTTGGAAATGGCGTTCAACCCGGTGCCACACAAAAAATATTTAAGCAAGGAGACATTACAGCTACAAATAACCAGTTTGATGTCGCAATTCAAGGAGAAGGATTTTTTCAAGTTAAAAAAACTGATGGAAATTTTGCATTTACCAGAGACGGCTCATTTAAAGTAAACTCTGATGGTAAACTTATAACCTCTGGTGGATACATTTTAGATCCGGAAATTACTCTGAATGAAAATACACTTGGTATTTCAATTTCAAGAGATGGTTCTGTTGAAGTGCATGAAGTTGGGGGGCACAGCGCAGTAGTTGGAAATATTCAATTAGCTCGTTTCTTAAATCCGGGTGGATTGGTCGCAATAGGTGATAATTTATATAGTGAATCTGAAGCATCAGGGCAACCGTTTATCGGAACTCCCGGTTCTGAGGGATTTGGCGAAGTTCATCAAGGATTCTTAGAATCTTCAAATGTTGATGTAGTTGAAGAAATGATTGCAATGATTTCAGCACAACGAGCTTATGAAATAAATTCTAAAACTGTAAAAACAGTTGAAGAAATGATGACAATGGCAAACAACTTAAAACGAAGTTAATAATGCTTAATTTTTTAATCATATTATTATTTGCATCGACTCCACAGAATCAGCTTAGAGATAAAATCGAAATTTATCTCGATGCTAAGTTAAAGGGATTCCAGAAGTATGAGTTCGAGATTACTTCATCACCAAAAGAGACTGATGCTTTGATGATTGATAATGATAGAGATTTCAAATTGTCAAACGATGTTGCCTTCATTCCGGTTAAATCGATTAAAACTAAAGGAGCATCCCTCTCATTTGTAACAGTAAAAGTAAGATTGTTTAACTATGCTTATGTAGCAAAAACTAACATCAACAAAAGGATGCAGCTTTCAAATGAAGATATTGAACTGAAGTTAATTGAAGTCTCAAAAACTCGTGGCACAGTTCTTACACAAGCTGATGATGTTTCTGCTTACAGAAGTAAAACATTAATTAAGAATGGGGAAGTTTTAATTTCTGAAATTCTTGAAAAAATTCCGGTTGTAAAAAACGGTGATTTAGTTTCAGCACATTCACAATACGGAAATGTAATGATTTCGATTGACGCAATAGCCAGACAAGAGGGATGTGTTGATGATGTAATAAGAATTGCATCAAAAGATAAGAAGCTTTATAAAGCAAAAGTAATTGATTCCAAAAACGTTTCAATAATTGAGTAACTTATGAAAACATTAATTTTAATAGCAATTATTTCACTTTCGATTTACGCTCAAGATATGAGAGTAAATTCGGGACGTTCACTCTTCTCAGACCAGAAAGCAGCCTTTATTGGTGATGCCATAACAATTTTAGTAGTAGAATCTTCTCTTGCTTCAAACAACGCAGAAACATCAACTGAGCGTTCAAGTGATATAGGTTTTAATATGGCTGGAGGCATCGGAAAAAATCAATTGCCTAACGCTGATTTTGGATTAGGATCGGGAAACCGATTTAATGGTTCCGGTTCTACAAAAACATCCGGTGTAATAAAAACAAAAATTAGTGCGACAATCGATTCGGTTCTCGCAAACGGAAATTTGTTCATTAAAGGAAGTAAAAAGATTGTTATTAATGGGGAAGAGCAACTAATTAAAATTCGTGGGATTGTCCGTACATCAGACATTATGGCAGATAATTCGGTTTTATCATATAATATTTCCGAATCAGAAATTTTATTCGAAGGAAAAGGAATGATTGAAAAATCTCAGTCCCCCGGATGGTTAACAAAATTGTTTCATTGGCTTTTTTAGGTGATATATGAAAAATTTAATAAAAATATCTTTAGTAATTATCCTTATCGCAAACTTGAATTATGCTCAACGCATAAAAGACATAGCCTATGTAGCCGGTGATGATGCAGAACAAATTATAGGTTATGGTATTGTGGTTGGGTTAGCCGGTACCGGAGATAGTCACAGAGCTCAATTTACAATCCAATCAATTACAAGTATGCTTAAAAGATTTGGAATTACTGTTCCCCAAACAGATATAAAAACAAAAAATGTTGCTGCTGTAATGGTTACGGCAACATTAAATTCATATTTGAAACCCGGGGCAAAATTCGATGTGACAGTTTCTTCTTTGGGAGATGCTGTAAGTCTTTTGGGCGGAACATTATTGATGACACCTATGTCGGGAATGAGTGGCAGAGTTTATGGTTATGCACAAGGACCAATGTCAGTTGGCGGGTTTGATTTCAATACACCAACCGGTAATAGGGTTGGGAAGAATCATACTTCAGCAGGAAGAGTTCCGCAAGGTGGTATATTGAAAGAAACATTACCTTCCATAACACAAAACAATGAAGAGATAAATCTATTTCTTAAAGCTCCAGACTTAACTACTTCGAATAATGTTGCGAACGCTATAAATTCAAAATTTGGCGGAAATGTTGCCAATGCCGTTGATGCTTCAGAAATTAGAATTACCGTTCCGGCAGCTAATCAGAATAATATTGTGAACTTTTTAGCTGAGCTAGAAGGGCTCACGGTTGAAACAGATTACTTGGCTAAAGTAGTTCTGAATGAAAAAACCGGAACAGTTGTGGCAGGTAGTTCAGTTGTGATAAAAGCAGTAACAATATCGCATGGAAGTCTGAATATAGCAATTAGGTCAAATCCAATAATATCGCAACCTGGTGCATTTTCAAGAGGGACAACTGAAGTATTTAATAACTTAATTCCTTATGCTACGCAAGATTCATCAAGAGCAATAGCAATTGAAGGGGCATCAAACGTGCAAGAAGTAGCGGCAGCTTTGAATTCACTTAAAGTTTCCCCAAAAGATATAATAGCAATTTTTCAAGCATTAAAAGAAGCAGGCGCATTAATAGCTGAATTGGTAATAATCTAATGGAAAGTGTTAGTCTAAAAATATCGAACGAGCAAAAGCATATCGCCGAGCCGATTAAAACTGAAGGGAAATCTCCGGAAGAAAAAGCTAGATATGCAAAAGCCGCAAAAGATTTTGAAAGTATGCTTACTTCGATGATGTTGAAAAGCATGACACAATCAACCAATGGATTTTTTGGTGAAGATAGCCTTGGCGGTGAGTATTTCGATACAATTTTCCAAAACGAAATATCATCAAAGATGACTCAGGGCAAAGGAATGGGAATTGCTGAGATGATATACTATAAGCTAACCGGCGAAAAACTCAGTAACGAAGATCTGATTAACTTCAAAATAAAACCGATGGAAAGATTTGAAAAAATCAGAGTCAATAATAATGAACCGAATCAACCCGGAATAAGACCAAGTATGGAGTCATTGAAGAGAATCGGAAAATATGAAGACCATATTAATGAAGCATCACGCACTTTCGGTGTGGACAAAAATATAATTCGTTCAGTAATATTGGCTGAATCAGCGGGTAAAGAAAATGCAGTTTCATCAGCAAAGGCAAAGGGATTAATGCAGCTTATTGATTCAACTGCAAAAGATATGGGTGTTAGAAATGTGTTTGATCCCAAAGAAAATATTTTCGGAGGGACTAAATATTTAGCTCAAATGCTTCGACAATATGATGGGAACTTAAAATTTGCTTTAGCGGCTTATAATGCAGGTCCCGGAAATGTTAATAAGTATAAGGGAATTCCCCCTTTCGAAGAAACAAAAACTTATGTTACTCGTGTAATTGGATATTTAAATCATTTAGAGAGTTGATTTTATGAATACTAAAAAATTAGTTGAGATGCTCGCAAGTCAATTGCAGAATCTTCATCTGCTTAAAGAAGCTATGGTGATGCAGCAGAAATCAATAGTTAAAAACAAAATTGTTGAAATCGAAAAAGCTATCGAAGAAGAGGAAAGAATTCTTAACCGAATCAGAATCAACGAGAAAGAACGAATTAACGAGATTGTATCGCTAGCGGCTAAAGAAGGTATTTCGCTCGAAGTTCCTTCTGTAAATGAGTTCCTTAAAATCTGTAAAGAAAAAGATGATCCAAACTATGAATTGATTTTCAAAATCAGAAATCAGATTGTGTTACTTGCTTATGAAATCAACAATCTTAATCAGCAAAATAGTTATTTGATAGAACACGCACGAAAGTTCATTAAAGAAACGATTACCGCTCTATACGGTAGTAACCAAAGAAATATTTTAGATAGAAAAATATAGCCATGGGCGTAAGTAGAGTATTTGATATTGCCAGACGAAGTTTAAGTGTTTATCAGAAAGCACTTGATGCAACTTCCCATAATGTTGCAAATGCGTCGAATAAAGATTATACCCGACAACAAGTTGTTTTCGGAGCAGAAAAATCTGAAATGAATGGCGGATTTATGTGGGGAACCGGCGTTCGCCTTACAGAAATGCTTAGGGTGAGAGACAATCTTACTGATGTCCAAATTCGAACTACAAATCAAAAATACTATTCAAGTAACAAACAATCACAACTGATTGGACAGATTGAACAAGTTTTTGCAGAGCCAAGTGATTTGGGAATGTCAAATTTGATTACTCGATTTTTTAATTCATGGCAAGAACTTAGCGTAACCCCAAATTCGATTACTTTGAGACAAAATGTAATCCAGACTGCACAACAGTTATCTTCAAAAAATCAAAGCATAAATCAGTATTTAGATCAAATGCGCTCTGATGTAAAAGCAGAGTTTGGGGATAATGTTAAAATGTTAAACAGCTATTTGAAAGAAATTCAAGGGCTTAATTCCCAAATATTTGAGCAGTCGACTAAGGGGGTTGCAGCAAATGAGCTTTTGGATAGAAGAGATTTGCTAATTGATAAAGTTAGCACAATGACTAACATTAATGTTGCTTATGATTCTGTAAACTCAGCAACTATATCAATAGGTGGAGTTTATGCAGTTGATAGATTTACCGCTATTGAATTTACTGCTTTTGAGGAAGACGGTAGAATTTCTTTAAAACCATTAGGGGGACAAGTCTCTGCAATGCTTTCAGGTGGTGAAATGAGTGCGTTAGCAGATACTTTTTCGAATAAAATTCCAAAATACATGGGAACGCTTGATAGCGTTATGAGTGCCTTAGTTGAATCAGTAAACGGAATACATTCAAAAGGGTATAGTATTACTGCACCTCAAAAAACCGGTGTAAACTTTTTTGAGGGCTACAGTGATGGTGAGTTAAAGATAAACCAGGATATCTTAAATGATCCAAGATTCATAGCAATTTCTGCAGACGGCAATTCAGGCAATGGTGATATTGCCTCTCAACTTGCAGCATTGTCTACAAATAAGATTGTTGATGGTTCTACTTTGCTTGAGGTTTATGCTAATTTAATTAGTGAAATCGGTAACGAAAAATCAACTGCTGATTATCTATCGGAATCAAACAAAATTGTTTTAGACAAATTAGAAGAGCAAAAATCATCGTATTCCGGAGTTTCAATTGATGAAGAAATGACTAATATTATTAAATTTCAACGATCTTATGATGCTTCAGCAAAACTTGTTAAGATTGCAGATGAGATGCTTCAAACTATAATTAATATGGTGTAGAGTTATGAGAATATCAGATCAGATGCTTGCAAATAAATATTTGACTAATATGAATTCAACTAAGTCAAAGATGGGTAAATTACAGCAGCAAATAGCAACTCAGCAAAAGATAAATAATCCTTCAGATTCGCCAAGCGGAACGGCAAGTCTGATAAGATTAGGAAGCCAGTTTGAATCAACCCAAACTTATATAAATAGCATCACCAGGAGTTTAGCGTTCTTAAATGAAACTCAGTTTGCAATGGATACCATGCAGAATGAAATCAATAATGTAATGGTAAAATTAGTTGATTTTGCAAATCCAACCGCGCAACAAAATAATGCTCTGTTCGCAGATCAGATAGATAAATCTCTAAGTATTATAATGGATTTAGCAAATTATCAATCAGACGGTAAGTACATCTTTGGTGGAACAGATACAACAAAAGCACCATTCTTAGTTAGTGATGATGGAAATTCTGTCTCCTTTGCAAGTAATTCTTCAGGTGAACAAAAAATTAAGACCTCTACTAACATTACTCAAAAAATAAATATTTCCGGACGAGAACTTTTTGGGACAATTGTGTCTGAGTCCGGTGCAATGGATAAAACAGCTGCTCTAGGTTCAGTTGTAAACTCATCGACCAAAATCTATGATGCTACAGGTAATGAGTACACACTCAATATGCAATATTTAAAATTGGATAATAATAAATATCAATTCAGTTATGATATTGTGGATGGTGACTCAAATTCGATATATGGAGCACCACCCAGTAGTTCCGAGCTTATTTTTGATGATGCAACCGGAAACTTAAAAACCATTAATGGAGAATCTCCGGCTATATTTGATATAAAGGATCCAGAGAATAAGATTAATTTTTCTATTGATATGAGAAGCCTCAAAGAGAATGCAGCCCCATCAAGCATTACTACAAGTGTTAATCAAAAGAATGATATTTTTAATACTCTAATTATAATTAGGGAAAAAATCAAAGCTGGTGAAGTCCCTGATGAAGATTTAACAAATCAAGTTAAAACTTTTTTTAATCACCTACTTAATAAAACATCAGAAGTAGGAGCAATGATTAATCAGCTGGGAAATACCGAGGAGATGCTAAATAACCAGATGACGAATATGCAAAACTTAGCCGCATCGATTAATGAAGTCGATTTAGCTAAAGCAATCCTTGAACTTCAACAACAAGATTATCTATTGCAGTTCTCAAATAAAGTCGCATCTATGATATTACCCAGATCAATATTGGATTATATGTAATGAGAAAATTTGGTTCTGTAAATGGATTGGTGATAGGTTTCCTCGCAATATTCGGGGCATACTTTCTTGAAGGTGGTTCGCTAAAAGCACTCTTCTTAATTCCTCCGATAATCATAGTTTTTGGAGGAACTTTTGCAGCTGTAATTATCGGCTTTGGATTTGATAAATTTATGCGAATCGGTAGTTTAATAAAAATGGCTTACTTTCCTAAGCAGTATAATCTTGGAGGGTTGATAGAGATTTTTGTTGAATTCTCAAATCGTTCAAGAAAAGAAGGTTTACTTTCGGTAGAAAAAGAATTAGGTAGAATAGAATACTTTTTTTGTCAAAAACTTATTAGAAACGCAATTGATGGAAATGACCCTGATTCAATTTTATATCTTGCAGAAATCGAAATGAAATCGATGCAAGAAAGACATTATTCCAATATTCAAATATTCTCTAAGATGGGTGGTTATGCTCCTACAATGGGAATCTTAGGAACCGTAATGGGGCTAATAATGACACTGGCAAATGCCGGTGGTGACCCCAATCATTTAATCAAAAATATAGCAACGGCTTTTATAGCAACCCTTTGGGGTGTATTAAGTGCAAATTTAATTTGGCTTCCAATAAGCGATAAACTAAAGAAATGTCATCAAGAAGAGAAAAATATGATGGAGCTATCATTACAAGGAGTGCTGGCGTTACAAAGTGGGGAAATCCCAACGGTGATGCGAGCTCGTTTAGTAAGTATGCTCCCCCAAAAAGAACAAGAAAGAATGATGAGCTAATAGATAATGAATTTAATCCCTATGCGGAAGATGGGGAAAAAGATCGTTATCTTATTACTTATGCTGACTTAATAACCTTGCTCTTAGGGCTATTCATTATCCTATATGCTGCTTCCAATATTGACGTTCTAAAATACGAAAAGATGATTAATGCAATGGGGAGTGTATTTGGAAGTGAAGGCGCTGGAGCAAATCAGGTTATGTCATTTCAAAAAGAACCAACAGGTAGTTTTGAAATTTCTCCTTATGATAAGATTAAGCAGGATGTCAATAACTTAATTGCAGAAAACGAATACGAAGGAAATTTGAGACTTGAAGAAAACGAGAGAGGTATAACAATTCATATTTTGGAAGATATTATTTTTCCCTCCGGAAGTGCAGAATTAAATAATGGCTCCAAAATAGTATTAAGTAAATTGGCTGCTATTATTGCAAGTTTACCAAATGATATCCGTATTGAAGGACATACTGATAACATTCCTATTAGTTCATCAACATTTAAATCTAATTGGCATTTATCAGTAGCAAGAGCTCTAAATACTGCATATTTTTTGATAGATAGCGAAAAGCTTTCCCCTGATAAAGTATCTATTGTTGGTTATTCAGAATATAGACCAATTGAAACAAACGATACAAGAGAAGGAAGAGCTTCAAACAGAAGAGTTGATTTAGTAATTATTAAACAATAGGTGAATTAAATGAAAATTACAACCGTACAATTTGGCGAAATAGAATTTGATGAGGATATGATAGTTCATTTTGAAAACGGTTTAATCGGTTTTGAAGAATTGAAGAAATTTGTTTTTATCAAAAACGATGATGACCTTTTTTATTGGCTCAATTCAGTTGAAAAACCTGAAATCGCATTCCCCCTCATTGGGACTCGCATTATTGATGAAGATTATCCGACAGTTGAAAATAACGAAGCTTTCGGGGTTATCACACTAAATAAGGATCCTCTCAACATAACGATTAACTTAAAGGTTCCTGTTTATATTAATCAAGATTCAAAAACCGGATTCCAGAAAATTCTTGATACAGATAAATATCCTTTGCGTTACAAATTGTTCGTTGAATAGAAGGAAGAAAAATTATGTTAATCTTAACACGAAAATTAAACGAAGAGATTGTCATTAACTCAAATATTAGAGTTAAAATTATATCTATAGCTGACAATCAAGTTAAAATCGGAATTGAAGCTCCCTCAAATGTAGAAATTCTTAGAGGAGAGCTTTATGAAAAAGCTAAAGAATCAGCAATTGAAGCATCAAAATTAAGTTCAGAAAAAACAACGGATTTTACTAAATTTAAGGTCAATAAACTTTCGAAAGTTAAAAATGAACAATGACGATAATAAATTAGTAATCCTTGTGGTGGACGATTCCGATTTAATTCGGCATTCATTAAAAAGTTTTTTTATGGATTATAATTTTGAAGTAATTACATGTTTAGATGGTCTTGAAGGGATTCAAAAAGCGGTTACTCATAAGCCAAATTTAATTCTACTTGACCTACTTATGCCCAATCTTGATGGCGTTAAGATGCTTCATGTAATTAAACTTATCGATGAACTTAAAAATATTCCGGTAATAATTATCAGCGGTAATACAAGTAAGCGAAATGTTTTAGCCGCTATTGAAGCAGGTGCGGATAGAGTTATATCTAAACCCCTTCAAAAAGAACTTCTTATTAAAACTGTAAACGAAATTCTGGGCGGAGAGTATATTTCAAAAGCGAAAAAGAATACACTTATTAAAGAAGCTGAAGATGAAGATATCAAGAAACAACTCCAAAGTTTTTTTATAAGTTCATTCCCGATTAAGAAACAAGCAATTTTAGATTCTATTCAATCCAAAAATAAAGATTTATTAAAAACTATTATTCATGAAATTAAAGGTTCGGGAGGAACTATCGGCTTCCCGAAGATAACAGAACTAAGTGTAGAGATAGAAAAAACTTTGGCAAAAAATCCGATTGATTGGTCATCGGTATATCTTAAATGTGAATCGATTTTTGCAATTGTTCAGCAAATCGAATTTGATCTTTCACCAAAAACACAGTAAGAAAAAACATGTTTGTTATAGTCGGGGTTGTAATTGTAACTGTTGGCGTAGTCGTTGGATTCTTAATGGCAGGTGGGAATCTAATGGTTTTGCTTCAATGGTCTGAGTTTGTAACAATTGGAGGGGCGGCAATAGGAAGTTTAGTTATTTCTGCACCATTAGCTGTATTAAAGAAAATCTTTGCAGCAATTCCTGTTTTAATTAAAGGTGAAAATGTTACAAAACAAGATTACATGGAGCTTCTTAAATCTTTTAATGATCTATTCCTAGTAGCACAAAGGGATGGTTTACTTGCAATCGAACGGCACGTTGAAAAACCGGAGGAGAGTGAGATTCTTTCCGTTAACAAAAATTTTATCGGGAATGAACTCGCAAAGAATTTTTTCTGCGATACAATGAAAGTGATGCTTTCCGGTGGTATTCCTCCTCACGAATTGGAAGAATTAATTGATTCCGAAATAGAAACTTTTGAACATGAACAAAAACCGGTTACCGGTTTGATTTCAAAAGTTGGTGATGCTCTGCCCGGTTTGGGTATTGTCGCGGCAGTACTCGGTATTATTGTTACTATGGGTTCGATTGATAAAGGGGCTGCATATGTGGGAGCTCACGTTGCTGCGGCACTTGTGGGGACATTCTTGGGTGTTCTAATGTCTTATGGATATGTTGGTCCCATGGCTACTAACCTTGAGATGATAAATGAAAATAAAGCTCGATACTTACATACAATAAAATCATGTATAGTGGCATACTCAAAAGGAAATCCTCCAATCATCGCAGTCGAATTTGCGAGAAGAACTATCTTTTCAGATGTAAGACCTTCTTTTTCTGAATTAGAAGCTTACATTAGAGGTAAGAAAGAATAGTTATGAGCGAGGGGCACGACAATGTAATCATTGTAAAGAAGAAAAAAGGTGGTCATGGCGGGCATCATGGCGGAGCATGGAAAGTTGCATATGCAGATTTTGTAACCGCAATGATGGCATTATTTATTGTACTCTGGATTTTGGGACAAGATAAAGAAGTTGTTGAAAATGTTGCCGGCTATTTCAGAGACCCTGTTGGTTTTTCTACTCAGAACAAAAATATATTACCCGGACAAGGCCAGGGTCCTCGACTTAATATTTTAGATGAAAGCCAGGAAGAAATTCAACGCATGGATGAAGAAGCAAAGTTCGAAGCGATGAAAGATCAGATAATTGAAGAGCTTTCTCAGAATGCAGATTTAGGAAATCTTTTAGATCAATTAAAGATTGAGATGGTTGAAGAAGGTTTACGAATTGAGATGCTGGAATCAGCTGAAGATATATTTTTTGAAATTGGTACTGCACAACTAAAACCTGAAGCTCAGAAAATCTTACTCCTTCTTGGTAAACAGATTGAGAGTCTACCAAACTTGTTAATTATAGAGGGGCATACAGATTCAAGACCATTTCTTTCGCAAAACAATTATACAAATTTTGAACTTAGCGCAGATAGAGCTAATTCAGCGCGAAAAGTATTAGTAAGAGGAGGATTGTCAGAAAAGAAAATCGACGAAATAAGAGGATATGCAGATTCCCGACTGCTTGACAAAGGAGATCCATATAGCGTTAAAAACAGACGAATCAGTATCATCGTTAAATACTCATGGAAAAAGAAATGAAAAAAACAGTCCTAATTGTGGAAGATGATGTTCTATTACACAAATTTTACAAATATATTTTTGAAAGAGTCGGAATCCAACCAATCATAACCGAAGATGCAGAAGCTGTACTCGATCACTTAAAAAATGAACCTACTCATCTAATTATAATGGATATTAATCTCAAAAATACTTACTTGAACGGGCAAAAAATTGACGGGATTAAATTATCACGAAATATTAAACTAAATCCGGATTATTCCAAGATACCGATTCTTTTAGTCACTGCTTATTCGCTATCATCAAAAGAGCATTCAATTTTGGACGAAAGTCTGGCAAATGGGATAATCGTAAAACCGATAGTCGATTATAATGTTTTTCTAAATACAATTAACAATTTGATATTAAATTGAGCGAACAAGATAAAATATTAATTGTCGAAGACGAAAAAGATACTCGTTTTATTTTAGAAAAACTTCTCACCAAGAATTCGTATGAAGTTGCAAGTGTACTGAATGGTGAAGAAGCTATCGAAAAGCTTAAAACATTTAAGCCGAAAGTTATTATTGCAGATTGGACTATGCCAATTTTAGATGGTCTTCAGTTATGCAAAATTCTCAAGGATGATGATGCAACAAAAATGATTTATTACATTATCCTTACAGCAAGAACTTCACTCAAAGATCGGGTTACCGGACTCGATATTGGCGCTGACGATTTTCTTATTAAACCGATAGAAAACCAAGAACTTTTAGCAAGGATTAGATCTGGAATAAGGATTTACAATCTGCAAACAGAAATTCGGAGCATTGAACATTCTAAAGCAATTCTTGAGATGTCATGTACCATAGGTCACCAAATCAATAATCCACTAAGTAGTTTGTTGATGACTATAAGTAGTATTCAAGATGAAATTAGGGAGAAGAAAATAGATCATCTTGAAGACGATTTTAAAATAGTGAGTCAATCAATTCAAAGAATTAAATCGTTGGTTGATGATTTGATTCATCTCCAAAATCCAACAACAATTGATTATACCTCAGAAAGCAAAATGATCAAATTAAATTAACCTGCCCCCCTCAAGTTTTTTTCGAAATCTTCGATAATAAGTTGAGGAACTAGCATGTTAAATAAAATATCACATATAACACCTTCTACTGAAGGATTTAGCAGACCCGGAGGAAATACTTCGGTTCAGAAGTCATCACTTTCTGCATATTCTTCTTCATCAAATGTCTCTGACTCCATAGTATATTCTGCAGCTTTAGTATTCCTTTCAAAATTGAAGTGGCAACTTAAAAAAATGTCCAAAACAAAGACCGGGGCAATTTACATTGATCTTGTTTTTGATAATTACGAGTTTACAACTTCTGTTGATATTTCGACTAAAGGGAAGAATAGTTTTTTTGATTATCAAATTAGAAATTTAATTCTGGGGACTGAGAGTAAACAAAAATTAGAATTGGGAATATCAGTTCGAGCAAATGATATAAAAAATGAAATATCTGATTCGTCTTCTAAGTTAATATACATCCCACTAATGTATGAACGATTTTTTTTATTGAATATAAATTCAGAAATTTCGGATAAGGATACAAACTTAACTAAATTGATAGATGGTATCTTCGAAGATCTTTACAAAGAACTAAATGAGATAACTAATAAAATTGCAGTCTTTGTGGAAAAGCTTACCGGCGAAGTGGTTTTCATTCCTCAATTAACAAGAGATAGCTCCGGTAATGAATTAGAAATTAAGGGAATTAAACGGATAAATGCAGCAACTACATCATGATGGTAATCCTCTGAAGAGAAACTACAACACGCTTGCCGAGTATAAGCTGATTGAAGATTTACCGGATACAAATCCATTAGCAATTATCAATGCCGATTGCGCAATTGTTTATTGCAATAATTCGTTTAAAAATTCTTTCAGCAAGACTGAAGGCGAAGCTTTTTGTGATTCCCAAATTGACCCCGATCTTGTGCACATGGTCCGCGGCTTTATAAAAAGTCATTACAGTAGCTTTCATTTCGATTTACAACTTGGTTATAATTTTCTTAATGAATCTAATAATTACTCTGTTGATGTTGAGCGAATTTATATAGCATCAGTTGAGTATTTTGTTTTACGTTTTACCTCAACAGAGGAAAGGCTTAAACTCGAAGACCGCTTAAATACGATTCATAATGCTATTGAGTATGGGAATGTTCCCGTCATTATTACTGAAGAATCCGGTAAAGTTATTTATATAACTAAGTCTATCGAAAAGTTTTTAAATAAAACTATTGAAGATGTCTATTACTCATTTTTTACATCGGCTCTTGTCGGATTAATCAGCAAAGACGATTTACTGAAAGCTGAAGAAGCTTTCAACACAAATAAAGAATGGACAAAAGTTGTTGCTCACTTTGATGAAAGAGGAAGTTTATCTTATAAAGAATTGAGAATAAATCCAATTTACAAAGGTGATGATCGCCCTGTCAATTACATAATAACAGCTAATGATATCACTCATTATCTCCTAAAAAATCAGATTATTAAAGAGTCTGAAAAAAAATTAAGGTTGATAATTAATAACATATCTGATTTACTTCTTATTCTAAAAGCTGATGGGGATAAAATCCTTTTTGAAAATGCCAATAATAATTTTTGTGAAGTCTTTTCGATTCAAAAAAATAAGATTTCCAATAACGATATAAACGATTTGCTTGATGAAAAATTCAAAACCGAAATTCGAAGTGCTATTGATGAGTTAAATCAGAAGAATACTATCTATATTGAATTTGAATCAAATCGGAATCATAAATTTTATTCGGGTAAAGTTTCTTATTTAGATTATAATATAACACAGGAAAGATTTTATATAGTCACACTTACCGATGTTACAACACAAAAAAACTATGAGTATCAATTAAAAAAATCGATTTACAAAGAGAAACAACTAAATAAATTAAAAACAGCATTTCTCGAAAATATGTCCCATGAAATTAGAACTCCATTTAATGCAATTGCCGGTTACTCCGAAATCATTCAAGACTGTATTGAAAGTGGAGATTACACCACAATTAATGAGTTCATGGTTTCTGTTAAAGAAGTGTTAAATAGAGTTACAAACCTTTTCGGTAATATTGTTGAGGTCTCTCAAATTGAATCAAATGAAATAAGTATTGAAAAAGTTGTACTTAATTGTAATCAAGTTTTGAGGTCAGTGTTTGCAAAAAAAATAGAATTTGCACAACAATCGGGATTAGAATTTACAATCGATATTGAGGAAGATGAGCTATTAATAGAAGTAGATTGGATTAAGTTAGAAAAAATCGTAATGACTCTTGTCGAGAATTCACTTAAATACACAAATCATGGACAAGTTGTTTTAGCTTCTTCAGGAAATGAACATACAGTTGAAATAACTGTAATGGATACCGGAGAAGGAATGAACCAAGAGGAAATCAAGTTTTTATTAGAACCATTCTCCCAGGAAGAAGTTGGTTATACACGAAAATATCAAGGGGCAGGTTTAGGTTTAACAATAGCATATAAGCTCACAAAAATGATGGGTGGAAGTTTCACGGTACTTAGTGAAAAAGGAACCGGAACAAAAATTACTCTCTCTTTCCCTCGAGTATTCGACGGCGCTAATAGATGAATTAATCAATATAATTGATTTTACAATGAACCTACAACAATCTTTATCTGAACACGACTCAAAAATCTTCCTCGAGAATTTAACCGAGTATCTCCCTATAATTTTTTTTGAAACCGATAGTGAATTAAAACTTAAGTATTCAAATAATATTGGTTTTATTACATTTGGTTACGATATCTATGATTTGGAAAATGGGATAAATATTTTAGATTTAATATCAAAGGAAAATCACAAAACAGCTATTCAAAATATAAAAATTCTAATTTCGAATAGGAACTATAATGGTAATGAGTATACCGGTATTAAGAAAAATGGAGAGACTTTCCCGATTTTTGTCTTTTCGATAGCTCAGTTTCTTGATGACAAATTTTCCGGAATTCAAGGAATAGTGATTGACCTATCATTTCATACAGATTTAAATGAAAAAATTAAAAAGAGTGAAGAAAAATTTCGATCAATTTTTGAAAGCAGTCCTTTAGGAATAGGGATTGTTGAATTTTCAACACAAAGGTTAATAGATGCTAACGAATCATTCGCATCCATGCTCGGATATTCGAAAGATGAAATCCTAAATCTAAAAATTGGAGATATTACTCATCCCGATGACTTTGAAAATGAAGTTAAAACTGTTACAAGCGTAAAAGGCGAAGTAGAAACCCTCGTATTCGAAAAAAGATATCTAAAGAAAAATGGAGAAATTGTTTGGGGAAGGATTCATCTCAATCCCAAAAATTTGTCAATCGGTGAAACCGAACAATATCTTGGTATAATCGAGAATATCACAGAACATAAACTTGCACAATTTGAGCTTACAAGTAGCAAAATAAGGTACAAACACCTTGCTGAAAGCATAAAAGATGTCTTTTTCTCATTTGATAATGATTTCTATTTTACTTACTGGAATAGACAAGCTGACAGGCTCTATGGAAAAAATTATAAAGAAGTAATTCATAAACATAAAAATGAAATTTTCCCTGAGCTCAATGGAAGTGAACTTGATGAATTTTATTCCACTGTTATGAAAACCGGTAAACCCGGGACATTTATTACCCAAACAACTCTCAATAATAAAGAGCAATATTTTGAGGTAAATGCACACCCTTATGAAAAAGGATTATCTGTTTTCTTGAAAGATATTACCGAACGAATATTAGCTGAAAAAAAAATTAAAGCATCAGAAGAGGAATTGAAGAAACTTAATGCAAGTAAGGATAAATTCTTTTCGATAGTTGCGCATGATTTAAGAAGCCCATTTCATGGATTAATTGGTATATCAGATATTCTTCTGGAAGAATTTGATGAACTGGATAGAAAATCCATCAGAGAATATTTAACGAGTATAAATAAAACGACAAAAAATCTATTCAAACTCATTGAAAATTTACTTAGTTGGTCAAGGCTTCAAACCGGGAAAATCGAATATCATCCTGAGAATATTGATTTATACGAAGCTATTCTTTATTCGGTTAACCTTCTTACTCCCTATGCAAGCAATAAAAAAATCACAATAGTGAATAATATCGCAAAAGAAACCTTAGTATTTGGTGATGAAAAAATGATTGTCTCTGTACTTGAAAATTTGTTATCTAATGCGATAAAATTTTCCTATCCGAATAGTAAAATTGAGATTGATTGCCTTCATAATGAAAGAGAAATTCAAATAAGTGTGAAAGATTACGGTGTTGGTTTGAGTGACGAGGAGATGGGATTATTGTTCAAACTTGACTCCGGTTTTTCAACTATCGGAACAAATAATGAGAAAGGAACCGGCTTCGGCTTACTCATTTGTAAAGATATGATTGAAAAAATGGGAGGTAAAATCTTTGCAAATAGCAAGAAAAATGAAGGTTCTATTTTTACATTTATGCTAAATAAAAATGGCGACTAATTCAAATAAACTTATTACATTTGTAAGTAAAATTTTGGGGTTTGAATGTACAAATTTTTAGTTGTTGAAGACGATGATACAATTCAAATCGTTGTCAATCGATTGCTTACAAAAAATTTTGAATGCCAAGTTAAAGCTGCAAAAAATGGCTTGGAGGCACTCCAATATCTTGAAAAAGAACTGCCTGATTTAATCCTGATGGATGTTTCTATGCCTGTAATGGATGGAATTGAAACTCTAACTGCCATAAGAGCTGATGAACGCCTTGCAGACCTTCCTGTAATTATTCTCACAGCAATGAATGATAAAGCAAGTGTGAGTAGTCTTGTTACAAAAGGTATTTCCGATTATATCCTAAAACCCATAAATTTCTCATACGCCCCTTCAAGAATAAAACATGTATTAAATCAGGCAAGGCTATCAAAAAGTGAAAGACTTCACCAAAAGTTCAATGGTGAAAAGGAGAAAGAAACAGTTCTTGTTATTGACAAAGAACAATCATTTAGAAATTTTGTATATACTCTTTTAACCGAAGAGTTTAACGTTTTCGAAGCCCCTAATTGTGTTGATGGTTTAACTATTTATGTAGATAAAAAACCAAATTACATTCTTGTAACTGAAAAACAGGAAGTACTTAATGAGAAGATTCTAGCACAAAAAGTAAAAAATAATCCGGAGAAGAATTTCAAAGGAATCTTTTTGCTGAAGGAAGAAACTATAAAAGATAGTACTGCACATACCTATTTCAATGGTGTTCTCAAAAGAAATTTTGTTAAAGAAGATTTTTTAAGCCAGTTTTATAAGACTGTGATAGGTAAGCTTGAAAGTTATATAATTGTTAAAGAAATGATTACCGGCTCCATTAGTAGCGCTGTTGGTGAGCTGGTTCTTCTTATAGCAAATGAACATTTAATTGAAAAAGCTGAAGTTTCTGAAAATCATGATACTGACTCGTCAGATTTCAAAGTTATTTGGAACAAACTTTTAGTTGATGTTGATAGTAAAACCAACATCCATTTTCGATTACTTTCAGAAAAAGAAGTTTCAACAGCTGATACACTTTCAGAAGGAAAGAAAACTCTCGAAGTACTGAATCAGTTAAGCGAGGAGTTCTCATCAAAGTTCATTACAATGTTTAGAAATTATGAGATTAATCTCACTAATTCAGAAGCAAAATCTGCTGATGAGTTAAAACTCTCAACTCAATCATTCAAACATTCATTAAGTATAGTTTTTAATAATAATCATAAATTTATACTCTGTTTTACTTGTGGTAAATCATATTGATGAAATAACCTCATAATAAAACTATCCTGAATTCAATAAGGGGTGATCTTTGAGTAAACCAAAAATATTAATTGCCGAAGATGAGGCTGTAATTGCACTTGATATAAAGAGTCGACTTATCAGTTTCGGTTATGATATTGTAGGAATTGCTCGCACTGCGGATGAATGTATAAAGCTTGCTTCCAGAGAAAAACCTGATATTGTGTTAATGGATATTTTCTTGAAGGGAGAAACTACCGGCATAACTGCTGCGGAAATTTTAAAGAGGGATTACAATTTAAGAGTTGTATTCCTAACAGCACATACCGATGACTCTACTATTGAAAAAGCTAAACTTGCAGAACCCCTCGGTTTCATTGTAAAACCTTTTGAACTTCAGGATATAAAAACCACATTAGAAATTTCACTCTACAAAGCTAAAATGGAAATGCAGCTTTCGGAAAGTGAGTTGAAATATCGGACACTGGTTTTAACGGCTACTGATGCGGTTCTAACTCTTGATGTTGATGGATTTATCACATCAATAAACAATAAAGCCTTCGAAATGTTCGGATTTCCGGAAGAAGATATTGTCGGAAAATCAATTAAAACGATATTGCCGGATGTTTTTATTAATCATTTGCAAAGTGGAATTACACGTTTTTTGAATGTCGGAAAATCAATTACTCCTGATACAATTGAACTTCTTGCAAAGAGAAAAGATGGTCGCAATTTCCCGGCAGAAATATCTTTTTCGCAATGGCAAAACACGACCGGTGTTCAATTTACACTGATTGTGAGAGATATTACAAGAAGAAAAGAATCAGAAGAGACAATTAAGAAGTATCAATTAGAACTCGAAAAAAGAGTCGAAGAACGAACCGTTGAATTAACTGAACTTATAAATCAGCTTCCGATTGGGATTAACCTTTATAATATGAAAGGGGAAGTTGTCTATAAAAACAGAGTTGCAGCAAAAATTTGGAATCAGTCTGTTTCAGAATTGGAACAACATAACTATACAGTTTTTTCTGATGAAATATTCGCTCGATATGGATATTCCGATAGCATAAAAACTCTTTTCTCAGAAGGAAAATCCTTTAAGACAAAACCATTGTATTTTGATACTGAAGAACTTTTCTCATCAGAAGATGAAAACGGACGACTCTTTATTTTTCATTTTTTTGGTGTCATTAACGAAAGCGGAGAAATTTTTAGAGTAGTTAACTTAATCGAAGATATTACTGACAGAGCTAAAGCCGAAGAAGCAAATATCGCGCTAAAGGAACGAAAGCATTCAACTGCTTTGATATTTCAGCGTCTTGAGGAGGAAAGAATAAGAATATCTCGTGAACTTCATGATGGACTAGGGCAAATACTCTCTGCAATCAAAATGAATATTGAAGCATATGAAAGAGGAGATATCGACGACTACAAACCTCTCCTTACAGCAAAAAATTTAATCGGTGATGCAAACTCAGAAATAAAAAATATTCTCTACTCGTTACGACCTACTTTTTTAGAAAAGTATGGACTTGTTACAGCCATAAAATCATTATGTGATTCGTCGACTGAGGCTACAGGAATTAAGTTTAAATTTATTAGACATGGGGAACTATATAGACTTCAATCGGACTTTGAATTAACCGTTTTCAGAATTGTACAAGAAGCAGTAAACAATATTATTAAACACTCAAAAACGAAATCGGCAGAGGTTGTGGTTTCTTTGAATAATGAGAATATTAATATTATAATAAAAGATTTTGGTGTTGGTTTTAATTTTTCTGATAATAATGACTTAATAAACCTGAAATCTTATGGATTAGTTAGTATGAGAGAGAGAATAGAAATTCTAAATGGTTCATTAAATATTGATACAGAACTTGATAAGGGGACAGAAATTTCAATTATTATTCCTATTTCGGGGAGTATATGAGTAAAATTAAAATTTTCATTGCCGATGACCATGCAATTCTTAGAGATGGTCTTAAGTTAGTTCTAAAAACTGATAACTCAATCGAAATTATCGGTGAAGCTGATGACGGATTGAAGACTCTTGATTCAGTTGAAAAACTAAATCCCGATGTTCTGCTTATAGATATCAACATGCCGGGATTATCCGGTATTGAAGTCACTCGAAAAATCAGACTCAAAAACAATAGAATGAAAATCCTTTTCCTTACGATGTATGAACAGGAAGATATAATTGTTGAAGCGATGCTATCCGGAGCAAACGGATATCTTTTCAAAATGGCTGATATGGATGAGTTGATTGTCGCTATCAAGAAAATAAATTCAGGTGAAGATTACTTTAATGAAAAAGTTTCTAAAATTGCTTTGAAATCATTACAACAAACAGTTCACCGGGCTCAAGAAATCAAAAAACCACATCTAACAACTCGTGAACTTGAAATTTTAAAATTGATTGTCAAAGGTTTAACAAGTCAACAGATTGCCGACTCATTGTTTATAAGTTACTTTACAGTCGGAAAACACCGCAAAAATATTCTCGAAAAATTAGGGCAAAAAAACACTGCAGAATTAGTCCACTTCGCTCTTAAAGAAGGTCTCATAAAGGACTAAAAAACCTTCGAAATTAAGCCATTTTAAGGGATATACCTACTTCTAGGTATATAAAATGGTGACTTCCTGTTATTCAAATTTTAGTAAATATTTCGAAAATTAATTACGGATAATTATCGGTTTTTGAATAAAGACTAATTTTGAAATAACTTAATTAACGGTATGCCCAAATTCGAAATTTACGCTATCAATGAGAAATTTAAGATTGTAGAAAATCAAATCTTATTTCTGAATAATAGTACAGAGGAGGAGTTCCTAAAAATTGGTGCAAAACTACAGTCCTTCCTTACAGAAGCCCGTTTAATTACTCAAACTGCATCTCAAACTGCAAACTCAATGTCTGAGGATATTCTTAATAAAGGAATAACAGAGTTAAATTTATTATTAACTGAATTTAGTTCTTACTTATCAAAATCGGCTGCGACAATAAAATCTGATGAAACTCAGTTGCTAAAAATTCTCGAATATATTCATTCAATCATTGATGAGTTATCGGGATTTAAGAGAATAGTTAAACATTTGAGAATGCTTGGTATTTCAACAAAAATTGAAAGTGCCAGATTAGGAAATGATGATAAAGGTTTCACAGCTCTTGCAGATACCGTTGATAAACTTTCAGTAATGATAAGTGAAAAAGCAAGCGTGATTAATTCAAAATCAGAATCACTTGTAAAAGTAATATCCAAAACAGCCGCTGATTTGAACAACCTTGAAAAAGTACAATTAATTCAGTCAAATCTTATACTTGATAATACAGCCGATACTCTTAATGCATTCAATTCAAAATATGTTGAGTGTTCCGATAAAGTTAATGATGTAATGCGCAGTTTCACAGATATTTCCAGAAGTATCAGTGATGTGGTCACTTCGATTCAATTTCATGATATAACACGTCAACAAATGGAACACGTTAAGGAAGCAGTTGAGGAAATGATGGAACGTTCCTCCAATTGCACTGATGCTGACGACGATGTGACAAAAGAAGAACTCGGATTTATTTATGATGTTTGTGAATTACAAATTGCACAGGTTAAAAACTCAAACACTGAGTTTAATGATGCGGTTTTGAATATTGTTAATAATCTGAACAGTATTGAAAATATAATCGGGGGTGTTTTATCAAAAACCGAAGGTTTAATTGATAATAGGAAAGGGGAGAATAAACTTTCTCTCCAAAATATCGAAAAAGAACTAAATGAAATTTTGAATGGATTAGTTAAAAATGCGGAGATTTCAGAGGAGCTTTCTGATTCCATTAAATCAGTCATTAATATTGTTGAAGATTTAACCAAGTACATTCAACAAATTGAAGATATTGGTACTGAGATAGAAATAATTGCTCTTAATGCTCGTGTTAAAGCAGCCCACACAGGTACAGATGGTTCAGCGCTAGGAGTCCTTTCTGAAGCAATTCAAAAATTATCTATCGAAGCTAAAACTCAAACATTTAATACTTCCGAAATATTACAAAGAATTGGTGACATCTCAGAAAATCTTAGAAAAGATGAAGAAGAGATTAACCAAGCTAATAATGAATATAATTTAGAAGCCACAAGAAGTAAAATATCTGGATTACTTACATCAATCTCATCAATGGAAAATAATGCATCATCGTTGTTAGTTGCCCTAAAAGATAAAGTCGATAAAATAAAATCAGAGATTAATCAGACATCAAGTAATATTACTGTACACAGAAGCATGCAAACTGTTTCCGATGTAGTGCTAACAGAGTTAAACTCCGTTCTTTCTTCAATCAGTACAGTTCCTGATATAATGAATAATAAATATCACAATACAAAAGAATTGCTTAAACGATATACTATGAAAAGTGAACGTGACGTTCATCAGACTTTCTCAAATGAATTTGAGGAGTTTGATGTTCAAATAGAAAGTTATGATTCTAACACCGAGGAGAGTGAATTCGGTGATAATGTGGAATTATTTTAAGGAGGATTTAAATGATTGAATTAAAAATATCAGAAAACGGTACCCTTAACATCGAACTTAGTGGCGATTTAACGCTTCAGAATATTACTGAAATTAAAACAAAAATTGAAGCTGAGTTAGCCAATTCAAAATCTGTAGTTATTGAGCATCAACAAGCTGAATCATTCGATGTCTCCTATTTGCAAGTGCTTCACGCGCTATATAATTACACAAGCATGAACAATCAAGTAATCTCTTTTAATGGTAACCATCCGGCTGAATTTATTACATTACTAAAAAATGCCGGTGACTACACTCTATTAAAAAAACTTGATTTACACAATTAAGATAAAAGGAATAAACGATGGCAAAAATAATTATGACTGTTGATGATTCGGCAAGTGTAAGGCAAATGGTTTCGTTTACATTAAGAGAAGCCGGTTATGATGTACTTGAGGCTTCTGATGGAAGAGACGCATTAAATAAGCTTAATGGTGTAAAGGTAAATATGATTGTTACCGATTTAAATATGCCAAATATGGATGGAATCGAATTAATTAGAAATGTAAGGGCAAGCGGAGATAATAAATTTGTCCCGATTATAATGTTGACAACTGAATCTCAAAACGAAAAGAAAGTCGAAGGCAAAACTGCAGGCGCCACCGGCTGGATAGTAAAACCATTTAAGCAAGAGCAATTATTAGCAGTAATTAAAAAGGTGCTAGGATGATTGATACACATCGACAAGCGTTTATTGAAGAAGCAAGCGAGCTCTTAACTGAACTCGAATCTTCTCTTCTGGAACTGGAAGAAGTTCCGAATGATTTTGAATTGATTGCTAAAGTATTTAGAGCTCTACACACTATTAAGGGCTCTTCGGGGATGTTTGGTTACGATGATATTACAATGTTTACACACGACATTGAATCAGTTTATGATTACATCCGAAAGGGTGATATTGCAATATCTAAAAATATTATTGACTTGACACTTCTTGCTCGCGATCAAATTGCTGTTATGTTAAAAGATGGGGGAGCAGCAATAGATGAAGCCAAAACTGAAGAAATATTAAATGGTTTCAGATCGATTATTGTTGATTATAAACTTAAATCAACTCCGGAAGCTCAGACACAATCTGAAGATTTGGAATTAAAACCAACAACCCAAATACCTGCAAAAGTTAACAAGACTGCTTACTACATCTCATTCAAACCTGAAGCAAATATTTTTCTTTCCGGAACGAATCCCCTTTTATTAATTGGTGAATTAAGAGAAATGGGGAAAGCGGTAGTTTTTACAAATTACAGCTCAATGCCTCAATTTGAAGAGTTGAATCCCGAGCTTTGTTATGCTTGGTGGGAACTTTTGCTCATTACTGAAAAAGGCGAAGATGCAATTAAAGATGTTTTTATTTTTGTTGAAGATCAGTGCGAATTAAAAATTCAGATTGTTGATGAAACAAGTAATTACATCAACGACGATACGATTGAGAATTTCGAAGAACTTCTTCTAAGCAATGTAACCGATACACAATTTAATTTTGAATCACTTCAGCAAGATTTTATATCACAACTTCTCGAGACCGCATCAAGACCTAAAGAAAAATCAATAGTAGCAAGAGCCAGAGAAGTTTCCGAAGGACATCACGAAGCTGAGCAAGGTTCAAGTATTCGTGTTAGGGCTGATAAGCTTGATGAACTCGTAAATCTTGTGGGTGAGCTTGTTACTCTTCAAGCAAGATTAAGCCAAATTGCTTCAACAAGTACTGATTCCACAATCATTTCAATATCAGAAGAAGTTGAGCAAATTACATGGGCATTGCGTGATAGCGCACTTAATATCAGAATGCTTCAAATCGGAACTACCTTCAGTAAGTTCAAAAGATTGGTGAGAGACTTATCCAAAGAACTCGGTAAGCAAGTTGAATTAGTAACTGAAGGTGCAGAAACAGAACTTGATAAAACGGTAATCGAAAGATTAAATGATCCGTTAGTTCATATAATAAGAAATTCAATCGACCATGGAATAGAACTCCCTGAAGTCCGCTCACAGAACAATAAGTCACAAACCGGAACAGTTAAACTATCTGCAACACAATCTGGCGGAAGCGTTTTAATAACCATTGCCGATGATGGTGCCGGCTTAGATAAGGATGCTATAAAAGCTAAAGCAATTGCTTCAGGAATGATAAATGAAGGAGTGGAATTAACAGACAGTGAAATTTACTCGATGATTTTCATGGCTGGTTTTTCAACCGCTAAGAAAGTTACAAATGTTTCGGGTCGTGGCGTTGGTATGGACGTTGTACGAAAAGCAATCGAAAGTCTTCGTGGTGTAGTTGAAGTTTCAAGTAAAAAGGGGGAAGGAACCCAAATCACACTAAAGCTTCCTTTAACTCTTGCTATTATCGATGGACTCCTAGTAAAAATTACTGATGATTATTTCGTAATGCCTCTTTCCTCAGTTGTAGAATGCATCGAATTAACTCAAGAGGATATTAATAATTCGCACGGTAGAAATCTTGTAAATATCAGAGGTGACATTGTTCCTTACGTAAATCTGCGTGAAAGATTTAGAATAGAAGGGATTAAGCCCGATATAGAACAAGTTGTTATTGCAGACATAAAAGGAACAAGAGTAGGATTTTTAGTTGATAATGTAGTCGGGCAACATCAAACAGTGCTAAAAACTCTTGGTCGAGTTTATAAAGATGTTGACGGTATCTCAGGTGCAACAATTCTTGGTGACGGTACATTGGCATTAATCCTCGATGTACTAAAACTCGCCGAGAAAGAAGAAGTTGAAGAAAAAACAAGTTTATAATTATTCAAAATAAGGACAAAAAATAAAATGGCATTTACATTTTTCTTTAGAGACACACACACGATAGAACACATGGTTAAGCAATTAGTTCCTGAAGTAGCCGGAAGAAGTAGAATCCGGATTTGGGATGCAGGCTGTGCATACGGACCGGAACCTTATACTGTTGCAATAATCCTTTCTGAAAATATGGGAAACTTTGCTTTTAAAAATGTTTATATCGATGCGACAGATATTGATGAGAGTGGTCAATTCGGTACAATAATAAAGAATGGTCAATATACAGACGA
The DNA here is from genome assembly GCA_019638025.1 of Ignavibacteriaceae bacterium. Classification (GTDB taxonomy): domain Bacteria; phylum Bacteroidota; class Ignavibacteria; order Ignavibacteriales; family Ignavibacteriaceae; genus JAGUXE01. The sequence goes on along the minus strand of JAHBUO010000007.1, from coordinate 1,844 downwards.
AGAACTTGGAAGGATTCCCCCGGAAATATTAAGCAAATATTTTACTCGCACGGAAGATCGTCCCGGTTATTACACCCTTACAGATAATATTCGGAATAGAGTTCAATATCAGAAACACGATTTACTTTCGTTAAATCCTGTTGGAACAGGTTATAGTCTAATTTTATGTAAAAATGTCCTCCTTCATTTTAAGTATGAAGAGAGAATCGAAGTAATTAAAATGTTCCACTCGGCATTAACTCCGGGGGGATTTTTCGCAACCGAACAAACACAAAAAATGCCGGAAGAATGTGCACACTTATTTACACAAGTTGTTCCGGACGCTCAACTATTTAGAAAAGTAGAATAAACAAAATGAAAGTCATCGCTTTAAAACCGAATCCAAATCTTTACACTTGTAAATCTTACCTCTTGTTAGGTGATTGGAATACTCTTAGTGATGTAAACACCCTAATTGATCCGGGTACAGACGCATACGTGCTAAACGAGATTGAAAATACTCATACCGGTGTTGGCAAAAAGCAAATTGATGCGATTGTTCTAACACATAATCATTTTGATCACATAGGTGGTACCGCACCAATAAAAGATAAATTTAATGCAACAGTATATGCAAATATTAAAACTAATAGCCTTGTCGATAAAATCTTAAAAGACGAGGATATAATTAGAATGGCTGATTGTGATTTTAGAGTTATTCATACTCCCGGTCATTCAACTGACTCAATTTCACTTTACTGTGAAAAAAGTCAAGCTTTATTCTCCGGTGATACAACTCTTTTTATTCGAGATACAAATTCATCTTATACTCAAGACTATTTCGAAACAATTAAAAAACTGTCTAAACTAAAGATAAAAGCAATTTACCCGGGGCATGGTGACCCGATTACAGAAGATCCGGAAGGTATTATAAAGTACACTCTAAAGAACTTAAGGTCTTGTAAAATAATTTCTAATTAATTTATTCAAAAAAACAATAAAAGAGGTTCATTATGAAAATTGGTGTAAGACTCGGTTTAAGTTTTGCAATTCTAGCGGTTGCATTACTTGTAATCATAGTAATATCAATCTCCAATTTGGCAAGATTGAGCGAGGTTACTGAACTAATGGCGCATGATAGGTATCCCAAAACCGTCTGGGCAAATAATATGATTGACGGCATTAATGATGCTGCACGCGCAATGCGAAATCTGGTTATGGTTCACGATAACCCAAAGTTTGCAAAGGAAGTAACGGCAGCTCATGATCGAATTAAAGCCGGTGCTAAAAAAGTTGGTGATAATATTGATTCATTAAAGAGGACAATTACTTCTGATGAAGGGAAGGCTATTCTGGCAGAATTTGAAAAAAACAGACAAGAGTATTACAACGATCGTCTTGGATTTTTTGATTTAATTGATAATAAAAAGTATGAAGAGGCAGGTTATTATCTAATAACTGAATTGAGAGCAGCTCAATCTGATTACATTAACGCTTGTGTTAAGCTGATTGATTATCAAAACGGCTTGATGAACGAGGAAGCACAGAATGCACAAGATGCTTATGATAGCGCTAAAATGTTGATCATAATAATTTCGATAATATCAGCATTACTTTTAATTGGAGTATCTTTCTGGGTAACAAAGAGCATAACCGGCCCGGTTGGCAAAGCAGTTGAAGCAGCAGAGAAAATTGCAAAAGGCGATTTAAATGTTGATTTAGATACCAATAGCAAAGATGAAGTTGGAATGCTTCTCCAAGCGATGCAAAAAATGGCTAATAACATTAAAGCACTCGCTAACGATGCGGCTAAACTTGTTGAAGCAGCAGTGCAAGGTAAACTTGCAACCCGTGCAGATGCAAGT